>JABHDC010000095.1 GCA_018673255.1 Gemmatimonadota bacterium | reverse complement strand
GACGACATTCCACAGCATCACCGGATTTGTGCGGCCTGACGGTGGGCAGATCCTGCTCGATGGCGAGCAGATCACCGATCTGCCAATGTATCAGCGTGCCCGTCGGGGGATCGGTTACCTGCCGCAGGAAACGTCGATCTTCCGTGGGCTGACGGTGGCTCAGAACATCCGCGCCGTCCTCGAAGCCCGGGGGGTACCGGCGTCGGATCGCGACGACCGGGTCGCGGGTCTGCTGGCTGAACTCAACCTCGAAGAGCGGGCGCATCAACGAGCCGATACCCTGTCCGGTGGTGAAACTCGTCGTGTCGAAATCGCCCGGGCCCTGGCGACCGAGCCTCGTTTCATGCTGCTGGATGAACCCTTCACCGGCATTGATCCGCGTACCGTCGAAGATATTCAGGTCATCGTCGGCGACCTGCAACGCAAGGGATTGAGCATTCTCATCACCGATCACAATGTGCGGGAAACGCTCCAGATCACCGATCGCGCCTATATCATGGTCGATGGAAAAATCCTGACTGCCGGAACGGCCCGTGAATTGACCGAGGATGAAAATGTTCGCCGTCTGTATCTGGGTGATCGTTTCCGGATGGATTGGTGAACTGCCCGTTAAGCAAATGGCGTGCCCCGCTTGACACCCCGGTCGACGGCCGGCTATATTAGCCGCGCCTCCAGAGCCTCTACAAGTCCATAGTAGAGCGAAAGTTACCCCTATTTTTCGGAGTTCCGCCTCACCGTGACGATGCTGCGCCTATCGCAGGGCATGAGCCTCCAACAGAGGATGGCCCCGCAGCTGATCCAGTCGCTGCAACTACTGCAGATGTCGACGCTCGAACTTGAGCTCGAGATCAAGCAGCAGATGGAGGTCAATCCGCTCCTCGAGGAATCGATGGAGTTGGAAGAGGAACAGGAAGAAGAGAAGGAAAAGGCCGACGAGGCGCTCAAGGAAGAGGAGGAGGTCGTCGCCGACGACTTCGAGGATACCGTGGACTGGGACGCTCTCCTCGAGGATCAATTCGATCAGAATTCCTACAATAACGAGACCGAATTCGACCCGAATTGGGAGCAGGACCGGGAGCCGCAGGAGAATCGGATCACCACCATGGCGCCCCTTGCCGACCTGCTGCAGGATCAGCTCTCGATGTGCTCCCTGGCCGGGAAGGACGTCGAGATCGCCGAATCCATCATCGGCAATATGGACGATCGTGGTTATCTGACCTGCACAGTCGAGGAGGTCTCAGAGCCGCTCGAGATTCCCATCGAAGATGTGGAGCGGGTCCTGACCGTGATCCAGACCTTCGACCCCCCGGGGATCGGCGCACGGAATCTGGCGGAGTGCCTGCTGATCCAACTGGAGTCTCTGGCTGGTGAAGTGGTCGACGAAGACCGGCAACTGGCGATCCTGGTGATCCGCCAGCACATGGAGGATCTGACGAAGCGCCGCTTCTCCCGCATCACGCGCTCTCTGGCGATCGATAACCAACAGCTCAAGTATGTGATGGAACTGATCGAGACGCTCGAGCCGAATCCGGGTGCAGCCTGTGTCTCTGCCTACTCCGGGCTCCTGACCCTCGACACCGAGATCCCCTACGTCACGCCAGATCTGATTGTTGAGAAGACTGGCGAGGACTGGATCGTGAGTCTGACCGATGGCAATCTGCCCTCGCTGCGAATCAATGCGGGCTATGCCAAGTTGATGAAGGATGGCCGGGGCCGCAAAGACGAGGTGCGGACGTATGTGTCGAAGAAACTCAACGACGCCCGCTGGCTCATCAATGCCATCAATCAGCGCCGCAATACAATGTTGAGGGTCGCCAACTACCTGGTGCGGGCACAGATGCCCTGGTTCGAGCACGGCCCCTCATCTCTTCGTCCCATGGTGTTGCAGGATGTGGCCGACGCGGTGGAGATGCACGTATCGACGATCTCTCGCGTCAGCAATGGGAAATACATGCAGACGCCGCACGGCGTCTTCGAACTCAAGTATTTCTTCGACAGCAAGGTCTCCCGTGACGATGGCGAAGATGTCTCGGCTCGTAGCGTCAAGGAGACGATTTCAAAGCTCATCGACGGCGAAGACAAGAAGAAGCCCTTGAGCGATCAGGAGATTGCCGCCATCCTCGGCCGCGACGGCCTGAAGATCGCACGGCGCACCGTTGCCAAGTATCGCGACCAACTCGGCATCAACTCGCAGAGGTATCGCAAAGACGTCTTCTGAGAGCCGCAAGCGGCTCTTTGGGAGAAATGCCGATACAGCCTGGCATTGTCCATCAGGTGGGACCGCAGGCGGCCTACTACCGGCAATGCCTTCCGCCCCGCCGCATCGACTTACTGCAACGCACCCTCTGCATCGAAGGCCATCTCGGCGAAATCACCCTCCTGGCTCAGGTCGGGGTGATGGGAGTCCCGCGCGAGGGCTTCGGAGAGCTGGATCTTCCCCATATCGAGGGTGTTGCGGATGCGGGCGACGCGGGTCTGGGAGCCGTCCTCCATGCGCAGGACGTCGAACATGGCCTGCACCGCCTCCCGATCATTGGCCTTGACGATGGGGACGTAAGCCCGATTGAGAAAGGTTGAGGTGAAGGCATTGGCGTAGGTGGCGTCGAAGTCGATCTCGTCGTGTAGTTGTTTCGGGATCACATCCGCCAGACCGACGCCATTGGCGTTGCCGTGTGTCTTGCCAGACAGCCGGCGCACCAGGATGCGTGATACACCAGGTGTATCGGGCTCTTTCACACCTGGCAGCATCATGCGCCCGATCACATTCGTGTCCATACCCGTCCCCGATATCTCTTTGCCCATTTCGTCCACAATGAGCAGATCGATTCCCTGAGTCAGAATGCGCGGCATCGATTCCCGAGCCTGCGCCAGGAGTTTCGGCTCATCCGTGGCGAATTGCTCGGGTCTGAGGGCTTCGATTCGCATCGTCTCATCGTAGGCATTTTCGACGATTGCGATCCCCGCCAGGACGGGCAGGTGCTCGAGAATGGCCTTGCCCAGGGCTGGAATGAGTCGTGCCAGGCCGTCAGCGCCCTGTGCATGGGCCATGGTTGCGCCCCGGTGACACCCCAGACCGATCGTCATCATCTTCACGACACCGCTCTCATGCACTCCACGGAACGACGTGTGGGGCTTCACGCGGTTGATGACGATGACGCCATCCGCTTCGAGGGCGAGGCGATTCACCAGAATCGGTGTGCCATCCTCGAGGATGCCGATCTGATCGGTGTCCATCGTCGCTTCTACGGGGCATCCGAGGCTGGCTTCGCTCAGACCGTAGCTGGCCAGCACTTCGATCTGTCCTTCAGCGGTGGCCCCACCGTGACTACCCATGGCTGGCATCACGAAGGGTTGTCCGCCAGCAGCCCGCACGGCATCCACGACGAGGCGCGTAATCGTGTCGATCTGGGCAATCCCACGGCTGCCACCGGTCACAGCAATACGTTGACCGGCCTGGATGCGGCCCGCCAGTCCGCATTGCTCCAACTGTGCTTCTACGGTAGCAACAACATCGTCAAGGCGCTGTGCGTCAAAATGCTGGCGGAATGTCGCCATTCTGGGGAAGGGCATATCACTCTCCGGTAACGGCAGCCAGCAGATCGTGCGCCCGATCGCGGATCGGCCGAGAGGGTTTGGGAACCGGCTCCTGGGCCTGCTCGATTTTCCACACGAACACCGATGGTCCAGGGCTGTCAAAGTGAGCGGCAAGATGTCTGTCGAAGTCATCGGCATTGTCGATGGCTACGACGTGCTTGATTCCGGCCGCTGTGGCCATTGCCGCAAAATCGACTTTGCCGGCCCCCGGAACAACCTGGGATCCAGTCACCTCGTAGGTGCCATTTTCTGTGATCACGAGCGTGAAATTCGGCGCCGGGTGCTGGGTCATCGTGACGAGTGTGCCCAGGCACATCAGGGTGCTACCATCGCCATTGAGGCAGATGACACGACGTTCAGGTTGTGCGACTGCCAGACCGAAGGCGAAATCGGCAGCATGGCCCATCGCACTGTCCACGTGAGCGAAGTCGAGATGTGTGTCGGATAGTTCGGCCCAGGGCATGGCGACACTCATGGTGGTCACCACGACATCACCCTGACGTCGGGCGCCGGCGAGTTTCTTGAGGCAGCTGTACTTGTCGAGCACGGGATTCCTCGCCGGTTCAGTTCGTGTGGTTGACGATGAGAAGAGCAGATGGGCGGGAACGCTGGCGCGCATCATCAAAGGCCGTCTCGATCAGATGTGCGTCTGAATTACCGTGCATCAGCCAGTAGGGGATGTCCCAGGCCTTCAGTGTGGGCTCAAGGAAGCTGGCCGCCGTGTCGACGCGGGGCGAATCCGGGGCCATGGTTCCATAACCTCGGTATCCCATGATCATGACGATGGGCAGGCTCATGTTGTAGCACGTTCCCCTGAAGGCATCACCGGTTTCGAGGAAACCGGTATTCTGCATGATGACGACGGGTTTGGCGCCACCCAGATAGAGACCGCTGGCGACGGCAAAAGCTTCGCCTTCACGGGTGACACCGATGACGGGCAGTGTATCGTCGGCCCACAACTGCTCGAAGAGTGTGCGTGAGCCGTTGTCGGGCAACCCGACGATGTGTGTAACGCCCTGTTCTTTCAGTTGCTCAATGATGAGAGATGCTTGCACGAAGTTGCTCTTCCAGGGGCAGTGGTTCGCCCTCGTTTCACGGCCGGTGGGTCGCCGTGACGGTGTTGGTGGGTGATGGGATTGGCTGTCTGGAGCGGTAGAGAAACCTGACGTCACCGGGGTGACGGTGACGTCAGGCTGGAATGTGTGTCGCCGGATAAGGGACTCAGGCGAAGATGGCGCGATTCGAGACGCCGTAGGCGAACTCAGGCTGCTGGATGCCGCCCACATACTGCGCTGTGCGTGCGGTGGGAGCTGTGCCCTCGTACCACTTGGTGAAGGAGGGATTGAACTTGCCCAGCGAGTCGCGGTTGGCCTTGGAGTCTGCGCCGGCGGCGATGTAGGCATTGTTGAAGACACCATTGGCCTTGAGACCCTCGCCACCGGCTTCCTTCACGCGGGCGTCGACGCCATCAAGAATTGCAGAGGAATCATCACCGCCCACGGCGGAGACCATCGCCTCGGTGATGCCGCCATGCTTGATGCTGGTCCACGTGCTGAAACCGTGCTCCAGTGTTCCCGATCGCTGGATCTCTACATCACCGGAAACAACCCGCGGCTGCGGTTCGACGACGCCATCGAGGTTGGGAATGCGTGAGACGGGATAGATGAGGCCTGCCGGACGGTCGTCTCCGAAGTAGTTCTCGAATGCCTTGCGGGTGGCTTCGATGCGGGCCCACGCCTGATCTGGCGCGTCGTCGACGGCGACGAGGATCTCCATCCACACGGTCTGCTTGCGGAAGTCGATGCCCTGCTCGGCGAATCCCTTGGCATACTGCTCTTCCAGGACGAACTCCATCTCCTTGCCGACATCCGGGCCGAGGGTGTGCACCCAATCGTCGCCCTTCTTGTGAGAGACGGAGGCACCAGATGGCTGATGGTCTACCCACGAGCCAAAATCGAGCGTGCCGCCACCGATCTCCACGTCGCCCATGGCAGCCTTCACCTGGACCTCAAAAAGAGCTGCCGGATCGGGGAAACCTTCCTGGTGCGTGAAGCGAGCCATGCGATTGGATCGCATCGGACCGCCTGCAACGGCATTGATCATGGCGCCATAGACACCGTTGAAGTCATTCTTGCGCTGATCGCATTCGTCGCGGTCCGCTGATGGTGTGGTCCAGAGCACGTCGGTCTTGTAGACATCCGACCACTGTGCCTTGCCGATCGCCAGTCCGCGATTGAGATTCTCGATCGTACCGAACCACTCCGAACCCACATCGTTCGCATACTGGGTGCCCACGTTGCCGCTGGGCTCGATCAGGCGGGTGATCTTGCCATTGTCATCAACCTGGATGACCTCGCACGGATTGCAGAAGACAGCACCAGGGTTGTGGCGGACAATATGCACTTGAGCCATGGAATCAGACCTCTCAATAAGGTGTTGTTGTAGATGACAGAATGGCTGGTAGACCCGATGTGTCACAATCCTCGGGCAGAGCACAATAAAATACTGATGCCTTCGCGCAGCTACAACCGCGACGGGCTGGTTTCATGACAAGCTGGGCCGCTCTGTTTGCGCGACAACCCAGAGCCGGAAAGGTCAAGACACGACTGCTCTCCGTCCTGGAGCCGCAAGCTGCTGCCGACCTCTATGCGGCATTCCTCCGTGATACGGCCGAAACGTTGGCCGCGTGCAGCGCTGATCACAAGATCGTCGCCTACACTGGGGAGGGTGCCGAGAAGGGTCTGCCCGCAATGTTGTCCGGTCTTGGGGTCTTCGACTATCGTGCGCAGGTGGACGGCTCGCTCGGAGACCGTATGCAGGCGCTGTTTGCGGCCAGCTTCGACGAGGGTGCCACTGAGACCGTCCTCGTTGGGACCGACAGCCCATCGATGCCGGTGCACCTCATCGATGAGGCACTGCAGCGGTTGCAGACCCACGACATCGTCATCGGACCGTCGACAGACGGAGGCTACTACCTTCTCGGCCTCTCAGCGCCGGTTCCGGAGCTCTTTCACGGGATTGACTGGGGGTCGGGGAACGTACTCACGCAGACCCTTGTGGCCGCCGCAGCTCATTCTGTGAGCCTGCTGCCGGTTTGGTACGATGTGGATCTGCCTGAAGAGGCTGCGTTCCTGCGTGCGCACCTGCACGCCCTGCGGCAGGCGGGTGAGGAAGTGGGGCAACACAGCCTCGCGGCCCTCGAGGGCCTGACGTTGCCCCCGCCATCCTGAGGGGTTGTTCAGGGTCTGTTGAATCACCCCGCCATGAAGCGGTAGCCGGCATCGACATACAGGATATCGCCGGTCATGCCACTGCTCATGGGGCTGCAGAGATACAATGCCGTCTGGGCGACTTCCTCGACGGTGACGTTGCGCTTCATCGCCGAGCGCTCGCCGTGAATCCGAAGCATCTCACCGAAGTCCTTGATTCCGCGTGCGGCCAGCGTCTTGATTGGCCCTGCCGATAGCGCATTTACGCGTATGCCCTGTGGCCCAAGATCGCGTGCCAGGTAACGGACACTGGCCTCCAGGGCGGCCTTGGCGACACCCATGACGTTGTAGTTGGGCACGGCTCGTTCGCTGCCCAGGAATGTCAGAGCGACGATGGAAGAGCCTTCCTTCATCAGTGGTTCGGCGGCCTGCGTCAGCACATTGAGGGAGTAGGCACTCACGCCGAGAGCCAACTCAAATCCGTCGCGTGAGGTGTCCTTGAAGCGTCCGTCGAGGTCTTCGCGCTTGGCAAAGGCGATCGCGTGAACCAGTGCATCAAGGTGCCCCATCTCCTTGGCCACGACGTCGAAGGCGGCTTGCACCGATTCCACGCTGTTGACGTCGCAGTGGATCAGGAGGGGAGGCGTCTGTAGCTGATCGATGATTTTCTCGATGCCTTCGCGCTCGCGGTCACCCAGATACCCGAGGGCGAGCCGGCCACCGGCCGCGTCGAGGGCCTTGGCGATGCCCCAGGCGATACTGCGGTGGTTGGCGACACCGGCAATGAAGGCGGTGCGGTCCTTCATGATCATAGGTGACTTCTCCTCTGTCTGTCTTGGCGATTGGTCTTGTGGATCAGGCAGTCTGGTTCTGCAGGGCAGACCGTCGTGGCCGGATTCATCCGATGGTGATGGACTGGGAGTCCAGCTGGAGCCCTGTGCGGTTCAGGCGATAGTCAACGACGGCAGATCCCGTATAGGCCCGCTGGTCCTTCATCCTGGACAGACACTCACGAAGGCTGTCTTCTTCGCCCTCTTTGGCGATCAGCAGGGCAAACCCGCCACCACCGGCGCCTGTGAGCAGGCCCCCGTCATGCAAATCCGACAAGGGTGACTCAAACAGGAGGCGAAGGGCATCGTTGGTCGCATCCGGGTCGAGCACGCATCTCAGGTCCCAATACTGCTTGGCCAGTTGGCCCAGGCGGGCGAAGTCTCCCTGCCGCAGTGCGCTGACGATCTCATCGTGAATCGCAAGAGACTCACGGATGGCGCCATAACGATCCCGGTCACGACTCAGGTAGTTCTCGAGCACGACATTGAGTCCCCGTGTGGCTGCCCGGGCAATGCCGGTGTCGAAGAGCACGACACGCCGGTGGAAAGTGTCTTCATCGACATCGATGAATTCCATCTGCGGTGTGGGCAACTCTTCGGTTGCCGGGGCGAAGAAGTCCTTCACCGCGGAGGTGCCTCCACAAGCCCCGCGCGCATCCTGCCAGCCGGAATTCAGACCGATCGACTGCTCGAGGAGCACGCTCTGGTCATACAGGTTCGGGTATTCAGCCTCGGTGCCACCAGCAGGATGACCAGAGAGGCGATACAGCACCTTCAGGATCGAAGCGGCCAGGATGGAACTGGTCCCCAATCCGGATCCCTGCAGCACGGAGCTGGACGTCACGATCTCGAGACCACCACCATCGGTGAAGCTGGCAATATCCCGAACGATATCGTCCGAGTCGTTCTTCACGATTCCCGTATGGACGAGTGCCTGCTTGAGCATTCGCAGCGATGCGTCACCACCACGTCGATAGGCGAAGAATAACTCGCTCTGTGTGGCTGAATCGCCGCGCTGGTCGGCCTCGAAATCTGCATCAAAATCCGCTGATCGCGCCCGCAGTACGAGTCGTGGTTCGGCCAAACGCCGGGCGGTGATGTGGAGTGGTGGTTCCGGTGCATCGGTGCCGGCTGTGTGCAGATCGATGCCGGCATTCAGCGTCTTGCCACCCTGTTCCTTGCTGCGGACATGGTTGTCCGAGGCATTGGCACTCGACAGACCCAGGCGCAAGGGCGCACGAACCTCGAAGCGAAGTTCGTAGTCTGCGGCGCTCATCCGGGCAGCATCCTCATCGCTGCGCAGAGCCTGCAGATTGTGCCGCAAATCGATTCGCTGCAACTGATTCACGCGGGCTTGATAGGCCTCGACGAGCCCCTCGATCTGCTTCTCTTCCTTGAGAGCGCGGATACGATTGTTGTCGATGGCGCATCCGGGCACAGCACGCCGGCGCCAGATCTTCGGGTCCTGCAGGTGGGTGTAGAGTTCGGCGAAGACCATGGCGGCCCGCATCCCTCGCAGGCGCTGAGCAGAATCATCGAGACCGTCGAGATACTCGCCAAGTTTCTTCAGGCAGCCGATCCGCGTCTTGTGGGCCTCGTTGGGAATGAGGCGCAAGACGTCGACGTGGGGTGTATCGGCCATCGTGTCGATGATGTCGACGAGCAGGCCTGGCAGCTCCTTCTCGACGGCGGGGCCGAAATGCTGCTCCCATTCGTCGCCAGGCATGCTTGCCAGCAGATGATCGATGACGGGGGCGACACTCAATGACTCGCTGAGTCCGCCAAGGGTCAGAGAACGCAGCAGGGCACGGCGTTCTTTCAGTGCCGCGTCGTCCTTCATTTCACGCAATGCCTGGTCGACGAGAGCGCAGGCGTCTTCGGCGCCTGTTGCCGCCATCAGGCGCTTGCCAGCTTCTATCATAACACTACCTCCTCAGGGCGGACCGGCGCTGGCAGATCTTCCTCCCCCAGTCTGACGCGGAACGCCATCTGTGCGCTCATCCAGTCGGAGGCCCATCCGTCATCGTTCACGGGTAAGTCCTCACACTCATCTGGGTGGATGGGGGTTAGGCCGTCTGCTGCATAAAGCCGATCGTGGCGCTCTTGATCTTCGGCGCCAACACGTACACCAACTTGAAGAAGCTCTTGAAATCGATGAGCTCCCAGAGGTGATTCGGCAATTCCAGACGATTGAGTACATCGACGAGATCCTCGAAGATCTCTTCGCTGATGATCTGTTCAATCGCTTCAGGCCCTTGCTTTGATGACTTCTTCAGGGCCTGATCGATGCGTCCGAACAGGATCGGAAAGGGATGTTGCGTATCCGTTGCCGGGTATGGGAACAGACAATTGCCGGCAATATCGGCCAGCGCTGTCAGCTTGACGATCGAGGGGGCGTGCTCACCTACATCGTGATGGTTGGCGACGGCCAGCTGGATCGACGGATCCACTTCCCACTTTTCGGCCAGTCGTGAACCGATGACCTGATGATCGAGATCCTTCATCAGGAAGCGCTCGACGGAAACGACCTGGTGTGCCCACATCTTGCCCTCGCCCTGGGCCTCCTGGACCTCTTCTTCAATCAAGGCCATGACCAGTTCGAGCGAGTCTTCCAGGCACATCAACATGGTCACCTTGCCGATGTCGTGAAGCAAACCGGAGGTGAAGGGGTCATCCGCTTCACCCAGGTCGAATTTCTCCCACAGTTTCATTTCCTGCAGGACTGAGACGGCATCCTCCTCGAGTTGATAGCGCTCGAATTCCGTCTTCTGCTGTGAATTCTGGACGGCCGGATCGGCGGGCAGGCTCAGCAATTTGGCAAAGTAGGCCACCGAAAGTGAGTGGCGCCAGAATTGGTCGATCGTGCCTTCAGAGGTCTTGGAGAAGATCTGCCGGATCTGGCAGGCTGTGACGATCTCGCGGATCGTCCGGGCGCTGGCCAGGGCGACGGCTTGATCGATCGTCTCTACTCTCGAGCGGAAGCCGTATCGGGCGCTGTTGAGGATCCGCAGGATGACGGTCTTGGTCGGTATATCATCATCGATTGCTTCAGCCCACTTCTTTGGTGGATCCAGATCGTCGAGGGCGGCCACCTTCCGCTGCGTATCCGGCAGCGACGGGAAGGCATTCACGGCGTCGAGCCGCTTGTCGATCATCTTCGCCCGTTCCTCGGGCGACATGGTCTCCAGGTCGGCGCCGGCGGCCATGCCGGCCACGACGTAATCCTTGATCAGGGGCTGAAAGAAGGCCTGGTCGGCATCCTTGGTCAGGGAGAGGATGATCTTGAGCTCCTCCAGATTGGCCTGGACCTGAGCATATGACGACGGATCGTCCCCTAATGGATTCACCCGGGGATCGATGATCATCACAATGTGGGCCTTGGTGGCCAGCATACGAGCGACGGTGACGCCATTGCCTCGGAGGCCAGGGCCGATGAGAACCATCTTCACATCGTCCTGGTATTTCTTCAGCGTTGTGGCGACCTCGCTGGTGTCGCTGCAGATCGCATACTTGACCTGCTCCCCTGGATCGAGGAGAGAATTCTCGAGCTTGAGATCCTTGACGAACGCCGTCAGGTGCGGCGTAGGTGCAATCTTGTCACCAAGGATGATCAGCGGATTTCCGGATGACTGCGATTCTTCAGCCAACAGTCCCTCTCCGGCCGTTAGGCTGGGGGTTTGGGCCACTTCAATACAGAAGAAAGTAAAGTAGGGGCCCCCGGGGCCGTTGGCAACGCGAAGTAGATGTGGTTCAACCTACACAGAAGCCCCCCGCACGATCCGTGCGGGGGGCTTCTGTGTAGCGATCTGCGTGACGAGTCAGCCTACAGGCAGTCGACCATTTCCTCTTCGGCCGGACTCTTGCCATTCTTGAAGGCATCCATGGCGCCATATTCGTGCAATTTATTGCGCAGCGTGCGGGTGCTGATCCCGAGTTGAGCGGCAGCCTCTGTCCGATTGCCACTCAGAGACTCGAGCGTCTTCATGATCAGGCGACGCTCCATCTCGTGTACGGTCAGCCCCAGCTGCAGTCCATCGTCCCCGTCGAGGGCAGGGCCCTCGGAGAGCTTGCGCGGGAAGTCGGCAGGGGTCAGACGATCACCACCGGCGACGACGACGGCGCGCTCCACGTAGTTCTCAAGTTCGCGCACGTTGCCGGGCCAGTCGTAGGACGTGAGCAAGTCGAGAGCCTGATCATCGAAACCCTCGATCTGCTTGTCATTTTCCTCGTTGTAGCGTTCGACGAAGGCCTGTGCCAGCGCCGGCACGTCTTCGAGACGATCGCGCAGGGGAGGCAGGCCGATCTCGATGACATTCAGACGGTAGAACAAGTCCTCGCGGAAATTGCCTTCCTCGACTTCGCTCTGCAGGTCACGGTTGGTCGTGGCAACGATCCGCACGTTGACCTTGATCGTTTCCGTGCTGCCAACGCGCTCAAACTCACGCTCCTGCAGCACGCGCAGCAACTTCGCCTGCAGGGCCGGATCGATCTCGGAGATCTCGTCCAGCAGCAGGGTGCCACCATCAGCCATCTCGAAACGACCACGAGTCTGCTTGTGGGCGCCGGTGAAGGCACCCTTTTCGTGACCGAAGAGCTCGCTCTCCATCAGTTCCCTGGGGAGGGCAGCACAGTTGAGGCGGATGAAGGGGCCATTGCGCCGACCACTGCCATAGTGCAAGGCCTTGGCGACCAGCTCCTTACCGGTGCCGCTCTCGCCGGTGACCAGGACCGTGGCGCGACTCTCTGCGACGGTGCCGATCATGTCGAAAACCTGCGCCATGCTCGCCGCTTTGCCGATCATGCTGCCGAATCCATAGCGGCCCTGCAATTCGGACCGCAGGCGGCGATTCTCACGTACCGTCTCTTGCAGTTTCAATGCCTGCTCGACAACGATCTCCATCTCTTCCGTCGTCGACTCGGAGCCCTTCTGGATGTAGTTGTAGGCGCCATTGCGCATGGCATTCACGGCATCCTCGATCGTCCCGTAGGCCGTCATGAGAATGACGGTGAGATCCGCCCAGCGATTACGTACCTGCTCGAGCAGTTCGAGGCCGCTCATTCCCGGCATCTTGATGTCTGATAGCAGAAGGTCGTAGTCGGCCTCTTCGAGCTTGCGAAGCGCACTGCCGGCATCGCCGGCCGTGTCGACATTGTAGCCTTTGCGGATCAGGATTTCTTCAGTGGCGCCGCGGACGTAGGTGTCATCGTCGACGACGAGGATTCGCTTGGTTGCCATGATTGCGTCTCTTCCCTGGATGCGGTTTCTAGCTGGCGTATGTCTAAAGTGGGAGGGCGATGCTGAAACAGGTGCCATCGCCGGGACTACTCTCCACGGAGATACTGCCGCCGTGGGCTTCAATGATCTTGCGAGATGTGACCAGCCCGAGGCCGGTGCCATCCTCCTTCGTTGTGACGAAGGGTGTGAACAATTTCTGCAGCAATTCTTCGTCGATCCCGATTCCCGTATCCCGCACGTGGACCAGGACCCAGTCACCATCGGTATCGCTCATCTGCGTGACTTCCAGATCGATGGTGCCACCCTCCGGCATGGCCTGAGTGGCGTTGAGCAGGAGGTTGAGGACGACCTGGTGGAATTGTTCGGTATCCACCGGGCAGATACAGGGCGGATCGGGGAACAGGCGACGGATCTCGACCGCCTGCTGCTTGCGCTCCAGGTCGATCTCGAAGAAAGCGGCTGCTTCCTCCACGGTCTGCAGCAGATCGACGGAATGCGTATTCAGCTTCAGTGGGCGCGTATAGGAGAGCAGGCTCGAGACGATTCGATTCAGGCGCGCCACCCCTTCGGTGATCTTGCGCACCAGGCGACGACTCGGGTCGTCGGTTGCCAGATCGCGTTCCAGCAGATTGGCAAAACTGGCGATGCCACCCAGGGGATTGCGGATCTCGTGGGCGACGGTTGCTGCCATCTCGCCGAGGGCGGCCAATGTGTGCATGCGTCGGACTTGCTCTTCCAGCCGCTTCATCTCCGTGAGGTCGTTGAAGACTTCGGCGGCGCCGAGGATGTGTCCGTCATTGTCATGCACGAGAGAGGTCGAGAAGCCGAGTGGGATCGTGCGGCCATCGGCGCGCAGTAGATCCTTTTCCTTGCTTTGCATCCCGTGGCCTGACTCCAGCGTGTGGAGCACCGTGTTGTCGCGTCCGGCGTCCAGGCCGATGACATCCTCGTAACTCTTGCCCAGGACGTCTTCCTGGCTGCGTCCCGTGATGGCTTCGGCGGCACGATTGAAGACGGTGATGTTGCCATCCAGGTCGGTGACCAGTACTCCACCGCTTATGCTTTCAAGGATGTTATTGAGGTAGTTGCTTACGCGGTCTTTCTCTTCGAGACTGATTCGCAGCTCGCGATTGGTTTCCTCGAGCTTGACATTCAGATACTCGAACTGCTCTTCGAGCTGTTTGTAGGCCTCCATGTAGCGACGCGTCGTCTCATTGAACAGGACGAAGGAGTCGGCGAAGGCTTCCTCCAGTGGCGCCGCGTCGGCGGGAGGGGACATCTGCAGCACGTGATCCGGCAGGTGGGAATCGGAAGAGGTCGTCATCGGCTTAGCGAATCCGTCCGCCACTGAGGCGCACGCCTCGAGTGGAAAGGGTGTCGATGCTGGTGTCGTGCAGATTCAGCAATTCCCGCAGTTGCTGACCAAGATGATCGCGCCGCGCACCCTGGTCTGGATGCGGCATGCTGACGAGCGTGCCGAGGGCGCTCTGCAACTGGGCGACCGCCTCTCGCTGGCGATGCAGGAGTGGCACCAGGTTGTGGGCATCCACGCCATCATCCACCTGGTGGCGGACCTCATGCGACAGGGTAAGAGCTGTGGCACACGCCTCTTCCACCTGCATCCACGGATCGACAGTTGGATCCGACAGGGGGGCCGGGAAGCTCGGTTCGAAAGCGGCCGGAGCCGCCAGGGTCTGTTCGCTCATGTCTTTCGTTCGCTGATGAGTGCCGGGGCTCTGAATCGGATTCGGGAAGGAGGACAACCGCGAATCCACCGGTCGAGGGGTGGGGAAGCAAATGCGGTGCCTATCGTTTCCCATCCCCGGAAAACGTTGCTCACCTCTGAGAGGGCGAAGCTGTTGGCTGGTGGGCTACCGATGCTTGAGGAACAATCTTCCTCAAGCATGGGAAAAAGCTGCTGCCAATATAGAGCGGCGGGCGCCACTCCGGCAATCAAAAAGGCCCTAACAGTATCTGGAGCAAATACTTAAGGGCTATCGTGGGGACCGATCAGTAACGCGCCTTTGGGCGAGGCAGCTGTTGTCGACGGCTTGAGCTTCGGGTGATATTCCGACCCAGAGGGGACGATTCGGACCGGAAGACGGCGCCACGCGTCGGTCGACGTGGAGACTCGATCTCGACCTCGATGGTCCTGTCCGGGTAGGCTTCGACGCGACGAGTTGAGGCGGTCACGCGAACGTGCGAGCGACGAATCCGCATCAGACCCCGACCCCACAGCAGCAAGGTGGGAAGGGCGATACCGGCGATACCGGCGCCGACGGTCATCGAGTAGGATTCGTAGGAGATGTCACCGAGCACGAGAACCAATGCGAGCAGGCCACCCAAGGCGATGATCAGGCCAGTGGCTGTACTCATATAACCACGCCAGAAGAGTTCATCGCTGTGCGACAGGCCGTCCTTCCCGTCGATCATACCGTCAGGAGCATTATCGGTGGCGGGGTTGGGCGTGTCGTGGGACGTGCTTGAGGCAGCATCAGATCGTGGGATCTGACGGCGCTTCAGCAGTCCGGCCAGATGTTTGGATTGCTTCTCATACGCCTCAGCCAGACCGAGCATGCCGGTCACAAACAGGGCAGCACCGATGGCCAGCGCAGCGCACCCTTCAGCGACGGCGGCCAGTGGCACGACGTGATCCGGGTGCAGCCCTAGGCTGAGTGAGGCGTGTCCGCCGAGGGTGGCCAGACCGCCAAGGAAAGTGAGAAAGAGGAAACGTCTCATCGCCGCTCGAGGGCGGCGAGGTTACTCCTTCTCTTTGAGAGAAGTCTCGTCGCCGCTGTTGGGGCCGGCCTTCAGGTCAATACGGCCGACCGAGTAGTCAGTCAGGGCGCCGACGGTCGGGTTGGGTTGTTCGCCACCGGTGCCTTCAGGAAGTTGCCTGAACTTCACGTTGATATCGCGAGCCCGAACCGAAAGGGCTCGGCAAGCTGCATAAGCGTTGATCGTGACTTCGAGTCTGAAGTCAACTTCACGTGCGAACATCGACGGGGACGGGTCCGACATTCCTGCATACCTCCCAAGAGAATCGTCAATCACACGACATCATCGGCGTTGCCGGCGGTGTCGGTTTCATTGCGGCTTCCAGGGCGGGTCGAATCACGCCACCTGTGGCTGATTCTTCACGCCCCTCGTCGCGTCGAGCCGACAAGGTATCGATGCCGGCCGCGCAGAGACGAAAGAACATACGCCACAGGGGCTCAGTGAGCAAGATCCGGACCAGAAATCACTTCACCTGCCTCGATGTGAAAGCTCAATCGATTCTGGGCGGGGGGCAGAGGGCAGATGTATTCGGGATTGTAGGCGCAGTATGGACTGTAAGCATTATTGAAATCAATCAGATACGACCCATCTTCTGTTTGTCTGACCGGAGCGTATCGCCCTGCGGGGTAGGTGGTGATCCCGTTGGTCTGGTCGGTGAAATAGACCGAGAGATCGTTGTCCCGCGTCGATCCCATGACTTCGAGCCAGAAGGGTTTTCCATCCCACTGGAAATGAAAGCGTCCGATTCGCTCAACGAACATCTGCGTTCCCTTGGTATCCGGAATCGATACCTGACGCATACGCGCGTATCGATGCAGCTGCCCATGGATACGAAAGCGTTCGTCCAGGTCATAGTAGACAAGACCGGAGAAGGCGCCCCGATCCTCGGGCAGCAGAGGTGACTGATCCGCGTCGAGGAACATCGCGTCCTTGCGTGCCCGAGTATTCTCGTGTTCCGCCACCCAGGCCGAGGTTGCATCTGAATCATGCCTCAGTGCTGGCGTGGTGTCTGAACTGGGTTGCGTCCAGCCTTCACCTGCCAGGAGCACTGCGGGCAGAACGGTGAGAACGAGGTGGTGTCTGAATCGTTGCATCATCGAATTGACGGCTCTCCGAGCCAGAGATTGATTAGCCCGCCCGCACATGCACGAGCCGACTTGTGTTCACAGGAGATACTGTAGGCGACTCGATCAACGTGTCGCCATCGTAACCGGCAGGAGTTCGGGGATCGGTCGTGGCATCTGTCTTGACTTCGCGCGGGCCGATGCCCAGGTCGACGTCGCCGATATCCTGGAGTCGCCGAAGCAGGTCATCTACCACGAACAGGGTACCTCGACGACGACTGAGCAGGATCCAGATAATCGGTGGCACAGCGCGGTTCGTCCAGACGTATGTATCGGATGAGGCCAGCATCAAACATCCCATGGAGGCGACGATGGCCGAATTCGGCCAACTCGATATCCTCGTCAACAATACCGGCATGAATACTACTGCCAAGACTGCCCACGCCTGTACCTTCCTGGCCTCCGACCACGCTGAGTGGATCACCGGTGTGGCCCTGCCCGTCGACGGTGGCTGGCTTGCACCCATCATCTAGGGAAAACCCTATGCGCATCGATCACGTTCTGTCTCCCGAAGAAGCAGCTAACGCGGCTATGATCCAGGCTCAGATCGATTCAGTCGCCACCGGGGGAGGCGGTCGGGTGGTCCTGCCGGCGATGGATCTGACCCTCGATCGTGGGTTGATCCTGCGCAGTGGCGTCGAACTGGTCGGGCAGGGTCAGGAGACGGTGCTGCGCAAGGGGCCGGGGCGTGTGTACCCGTTGTCCGGCTACCACAACTACGGGATGTGCGATGTGCCCCTGGCGGACGCCACCGGACTCGAGGTAGGAATGACCGTCTCGGTCCACGATGGACGTACGCACGGGGGGTTCTATGAAACCTTCGCCACGATCACCTGGATCGACGGTAACTGGGTCGGACTCGACCACGGAATCGAGGCTGACTATCGGGCCGAAGATGAGCCAGCTCTCACCACCGTTTACCCTCTCATTTTCGGTCACCGGATCAGCTCGGCCGCCGTGCGCGATCTGCGCCTGGAAGGGAATCGCGCCCAGAGCGAGCGACACATGGGTGGCTGTCGCGGCGGGGCGATCTACTTCTATCAGAGCCAGAGTCTCGAGGTCACCGGGATCCGCGAAGCTGATTACCACGGCGAGGGATTGAGTTTCCAGATGTGCCGCGATGTGGTGATCCGCGATTCACATTTCGATGGCAACAGTGGCAATGGCCTGCATCCTGGGGCAGGCAGCACCAATGCCTTGTTCGAGTCCTGCGGTGGTCGGGACAACGCCAAGAGTGGCTTCTTCTTCTGTGTCCGGGCCAATCACATCACGGTTCGCGACTGTGACTTCGTCGACAATGACTCAGGTATCTCGATCGGCACGCGCGACTGTCACAATCTGATCGAAGATTGCCGGATCGAAGGGAATACGGCGGCAGGCATCCTGGTTCGTCATTCACCGCGGCCGGTGGAAGTACACTCCTGCCGGATTCGGGGTTGCACGATCAGCGGCAATGACGCCTCGGGTGAGTCGGCTCAAATCGACGTCACCAGCGACGCCCACGATCTGGTCATCCAGAGCAACGATATCATCGGCACGGGGGCAGGGCCCGGGATTCGAGTTGCAGCCACCGCGTCACGGATCCAGGCGATCGACAACTCGATCACGGCCTGCAGCGCACCGATCGAGGCCGGTATCGATGTGGCCTCGAGAGAGACGGCAGACTTCACCTGTGGATATGGCGAAGCTCCGGCCGAGGCCTCGCGGCATCTGGCCTCACCGACTGATCGCCACACGGACTGATCGCCACACGGATCTCACTGACTGAGATTCAGCCTCCAAACTGCCCGATTGGGGGCCATTGGGGCCGGAAAACTGTCGATCAGCGCAGGTTTCCGTCATCTGCCGGGTTCCATCCAGCCCCCCCTTACAGTAGTTTACCGCCTTGGGTGACTGTCAGCCCGTCACCCGACCATCCGTCACACAGCATCCATCGCATCGATGGCCTGGTTGGTGATGGAATAGGGAGACCTGTGGATCCCGCGACGCATTGAGGGGCTGGAAACTGGACGACGAGAGACTGTGATGCAGAGCGTGTATCTCCCCATTCACATGACCGACACGAGTGTCGAGTCGGAATTCTCCCATATCTCCAACCGCCAGCCTGGCGAGTTGTTGTGCAAGGGCGGTCTGAAACTGGGGCGAGGGCAATGTATCTTTGATCTGCCCGCTGCCGCCCCCGAATCCGCCCGCCAGATTGCCGCCCGCTATGAGGAGGGTTTTCGGTTCTTTGCGGAGGGATTCGCCGACCATCCCGCCCTGCGAGGTGCGCGCAAAGACATGGGAACCGGGGTTGTGCAGGTCGAGTTCACTACCCACAGTGACCGCGTACTTCGACTGCATCCGCCCGCTCGAAAGGCCGGCAAGGACCGCCTCGTCGTCGATAGTTCGTGGGGACAAGAAGGTCCCTCCGAGGCGGCGCGGATCTTCTCCGGGCTGATGCTGCTGGGTACGCTGTCCATGCGCGCTGGCCGGGCCGATCAGCGTGTCGCCATGTATCGCGTCTTCGACCTGTATACCGCGCTTGCCCCCGATCAGAAAGAACTCCTCCAGGCATTTCTCCGGTCATCATCTGTCGATTGCGGTCACGTCTTTGCCAATGCGTTCCGCTGCATTCACGATGTCTCTCTGGCGCAGGAACAGGACAATGTCGACATCACGATCCTGGCTGAGGTGCCGACGGAGACGCTCTTTGCCGCCGGACACACCCTCGATCGCGTTCGATATGACGAGAAGGGGCCGGCGCTGCGTAAGGCCGTCGTGCAGCTCTTTCGAGAGATTCCAGGGGCAAAGCATCTAACCCAGCCATTGGCTGGTGAGTCTGCTGATGAATTCGCCGGACGCATCCTGTGGCTCGTGGAGAAGACACTCAAGTGGCGCGACAAGTGGGCCACCTGGATGCGCATGCAGGATCGGGTGGACTTTCCCTATCCGCAGGATCACGCGATCGAGTTGCTGGACAAAGAATTCGACGATCTCGACGAGAAGCGATCCACCGTCAATCAGCTCGTCTCGAAGTTCTACGACTTCGATACCGAGGGCGAGAATATCCGCCGTATCACCGAGTGGGCCTCTGAGAACGATATCCGGCTCGTATCCGGGCGCCTGTCCCGTGCCTTCGGCAATCAGGCGAATCTGCTGGCCACTGCTCGCTACATCCGCGACAAGGAACCCCTGGTGCGGCTGGCCAGCCGCATGGAGAAGGAATGTCGCGACTATCCTGAACTCCACACGGCGGCGACGCGGATTCTGCATCTGGTGCAGGAGCAGAAGCGGACCTCCTACGCGCGCATTGCCGGTGCCATCAATGCCTTCGATCAGACCCTGGTTCGCTATCAGGCGAAAGCGGCACGAAAGATCCTTGAAGAGACCGATCAGGCGTCGCGACTGCTGCTGTCGCAGTCGGCGGTCAAGTTGTCTCGTCAGCGCATCGGACACGAGGCGAGTCTGACCGACCGATTGCTGGGTCTGTCTGCCCAGTTCCGCCAGCAACTGGATGGGTGCCCCAAAGATCCGGCAGCCTACGTATTGCAGTTGCAGAGACTGCATCCCGGTGAATCGATCAATCTCGCCAATGCCAATGCCTTCCGCGAAGTCCACTCCGGGAAGGAAGAGGACCTGCTGGATCTGCTGCGTCAGGGCGGCGATTACATCTACAGCGCGCCCGGCCCCGGTCGGATCAAAGAGAATGGCAAGGTCGTCGACTCGCACTGGATCATTGAGGTCCACGACTGGATCGAGGCGATCCCCCTCTTCATCAAAGAGCGCGTCATCCATCGTCACGTAGAGGTCGGTGGCGAGATGGTCGATGTCGAGTCGATCGAGACCGAAGTCGATCAGGAGGCGATGGAGGCCTTCTTCCGGATCCACTCCGGATACTGGGCCAGCAATCTCGAAGCGGTGATGGCGTCGGAACGTATCGGTCTGGCACGACAGCTGTTGGTTGAAGACGATGTTCGCCTGGCTCGGGCTACGGCTCGGTCACTCGAACAGAATCCTGCCCTTGGCCGCGATGAGGCGGCGCGCCAGGCTCTCGAAGGTCGTGAGGATCTGGTCGAGTCCATCGCCCAGTTGAGTTGTCTCATTCAGGTAAGCGAGGATCGTCTCGTCGAAGACATCCATCGTCTCGTCGAGAAGGATGCACTGCCACGTCGTGAGGCCCTGCAGCAGGTGCTGTGTGAGAGTGCCGCGAGTCAGCGTGGCAACCTGGTGGGCCAGGCATTGAAGGGTGGATCCCTGTCCAAGGCGATACCGGCTCTGTTCGGCAAGCTGCCGGCGAAGATCCGCAAGAGTTGCGAGTCCTATGCCGCACTCGCACTTCGTCGCACACGGCCCGTTTCCTCCCTGCATGTGCTCACGACCGAGTCGGCGGGCATGACCGAGGGCTACGTCCAGACTTGGATCGAAGAGGAGATGGCCCTCAACAATGTCGTGCGGGCACACGGTCTGGAAACAGAGGTCCGCGAGCAGGTCGGTGTCTATCGCTCATGCCTCTATGAAGTCGGTCGCCGCGTCATCGACGATCTGGCCATGGGTGTCGTCGTCGATGAGGTCATGGCGGATGAGCGATTCTCGCCGCAACTGGCCGTGGGCACCGTCGTGGGCAGCTATCGACCTGTCGCTGAGCAGGTCGGCATCCTGGGGACACTGCTGGAGGCGGGTGATGATCCAGCCGCCACACTGGAGACTGTGCCGATCCGCGATCTGGAACGTGTGGAACGGTATCTGAAGGACCGACGAGCCGACCTGGAGCCGCTGGCCGTCGACGAGGTGGCCGCCAACAATGGCCACGCCTTCGAGCAGCGTGTCGAAGCGGTCCTGCAACAACGTCCCGGTATTGCCGCCGATCAGGCGCGCCGCACCGTCATCGACAGTGAGCAGGACTATCGCGAAGAGTTGGAGAGTATTCTGCGTTGCCGCGCGCGTGTTGCCGTGCTGGACGAGCTGGCCCTGGAGCAACCCGGACTCAAGCTGCACGACCGGGCCCGCACCTTTGTCCGCACGCACAGTCAGCTGTCGACGTCGACGGCTCGCAAGGCGGTGATCGCCCGGCACAGGCTCAATGCGGAGACCATGAATCCGCGTTACTACTACCAGGCGGCAGGCGGCAACAAGCGTTACAACCTGCTTTACACGCCCAGTCGCGTGAATCTCGGGCACCGTGAGCGTGACTCCGTGGTCGTGTGGAATCAGTGGGTCGGTGCGGCCGACGCCGCCGCTGCGCAGGCCGGGTTTGAGTTCTACAGCCTCGTCAATGAAGGCGGTGTGGAAGAGCGCCCGGCTCTGGCCTATGCGGAGATCCAGAAGACGGCCGAGAATGGTCTGACGGTCAACCACTTCGCCGGTTCCAACGCCCTGGGGCTGCTGTGCATGGCCGTCCTGGAAGGCGATGTGCAGGACATGGGCGACCAGATGAATCTGCGCGAGGATCGGTATATCCCGCCTGCGGGTGAGGGATACGGCGGCTACTGCGTGCCGAAGGATGGCCTGTTCCTGGCGTTCGTTCTGTCACTGACCAATGACGTGAAATTGCGCCAGATCGGTGTTCCAGATCATCTGCACGAGAGTATCATGCGCCTCGCCCGGCGCGCCCTGGCGAAGAAGGGTGATTACGAGACCGAACTCGACTGGCAGCAATGGGCAGCTGAGAAACTGCTCAAGTACGACGTGCTGGCCGAGCATATCGACGTTCGAGGCGAGCAGATCGTCTTCCATATCACAAAGATCGCCCGCGCCCTCGAGAATCTGGGCCGGCCGTGGTATGCAACCGCCTCCGGCGACCGTCTCGTGGCCAATCTGGCTGCCGATTGGGGCGTGCAGAAGATGATCGTGCACGCCGAGCAGGTGAACCGGTTCATGGTTTTCTACAAGGCCTGGTGCATCTACGACGCATTACGCGTTGCCCGCCTGAAGCACGCAGCATGTCCGGCTGATCATCAGGCGCGGATCAATGTATCGGCCGAATACAAGCCGGTGCAGGACGTGCGTTTCTCCACGGGCCTGCGGCTCTTCGAGATCTTCGCCCAGACCGGTGACCATCTGCACTACGCCATGGACGAGGAAGGTCAGAATCTCATCCATCTCATGTTTGATGGATTTGATCCGGAGTGTGACGACGCCGTCGGTCGCCGCGCGGCACGTCAGGTTCTGCAGACCTACGGTGTATCCGAAGACGATGCGGAATCGATGACGCGTCTTCGTGAGGCATTCCCCGGCCATCCGACCCCGGCGGACGTGGTGGTGACTTCCGTCACGCAGTCCTCGACGAATGACATGCTCTCCTATACCAGCGATTCGCGTCTCGACGAGATCGCCAATCAGGTGCAGGTCAAGGTCAGCGACTATGGTCTCACGGAAGACCAGATTCGCGCCAACTGCGAAGTCTACGGTGGTGACCTGCGCCGCTGGGCAGGGATCTCGCATCTGCCCGAGGAGCGGATTCAATCTCTCCTGGAGCGTGTCGGCGGTGGTATTCACGCGCTGGTGTTGAAGCTGCGTGGTCCCGGGCGCGACTACGAGCGTGACGTGCAGGGCGTCGATGTGCTCAATACCGGGATTCCGTTCAAACAGCTGCTGGCGCTCGTTCAGGATCCGCCCAAGCTCATCGCGCTGATGCTGCAGGGAAATCCCAACAGCGCGCTCGTGATCGCCGATGGTTGCGCTGGTCGCGAACCGCGGGCGCTGACGGAGTACGACATCCAGGCCTTCTTTGCCGCCTGTGAACGATTTGGCCGGCAGGGGACATACGTCGGTATCGGACTTGGGCAGCGGAATGTCGATCGGCTCGAAGAGGATATGCGTCAACGACGGGCAAGGGCACAGCGTGTTCTGGATGCAGTCGTCGCCGTCGCTCAGTCCGGGGCCAAGTCCCGCAAGGCTGCCATCGTCACGGCGCTGGATGTGTATGGCACGATTCAGCGTGGTATCATCGACAAGGACGATGCTGGCAAGGCACTGCGTGTCGAGCAGCGTGCCCGACGCTACAACAAGTGGACCCAACGCGACGCCTATATCAGTCAGGCGCTGGTCAAGCTTGCATCGGGCTTGCCCCTGAGTCGTCTCGATCAGGGTACATGGCTGGCTGGCCTCGGTGGATCTCTCGCGCTGCTGGGTGAAGCCCCGGCACGTGTCGATGCCCTGTTGGCCGACTTCGACGCTGGTATCGCCCTGATCGCCAAAGCGGCAAAGAAGGGACTCTCTTCTCACGCCGTGTCCTTCACAGCGGATCAGGTCAGTGGCATTCGTGAGGTGCTTCTGCGTCCGGCTTTCGAGCCGGATCCGGCCCGGTTCACACAGCAGAAGCTGGTTGAGAGTTCCAGCAAGGCCGTCGAGATCGCAGCCGTGGAAGCCCTCGAACGGCGTCAGGCACTACGGGTTCGCGCCGAAAAGGCCCGGGCCATGTCTGATCGTGAATCAGGATTCCGAGATACGATCCAGAAGGAGGCCCGACTCGGTCCGGCAGCCTGCGATGAACGGGCACGCGATCTGCTGGAGCAATTGCTGGTGCGTGTACGCGGCTTTGATGTGACGGCCGCCAACGTGGCAGCTGATCGGACCGCCGTGCACGAATTGTTCGGCCGGCTCATCGGCTATACACGCCTGAGCCTCGACGGGCTCGCCAACGAACTGATGGCGGGGCAGCCTGCTCGCTTGTCGGTGTTCCGCGAAAGCACGGCTCGTATCTTTGGCGGCCGTGAGATCGTCCTGGAAGACTGGAAGCTGCTGGCAGGTGGCTACGAGGATATGGGTGATCTGGCGAGACTGGCAGATCTGGCGGCAGCCAACCCCGCCAAACTCGATCTGGTGGCGCGCAGCATGGAGTTGTTCTACACCTGCTTCGCGCTGGGGCAGACTCTGCAATTCTCGATTGATGATCCGGACGAGATTGATCCGCGGGTTTTCTACAAGAGCCTGACCGACTTCTTTGCGGAGACGATCAACGATCACTGGCATGGTTACACACCCTGGTGCTTCTACCGTGGCTCAGCGTTTAGTGATCTGTCGCCCGAACAGCTGTTCGAGCTCTCCGTCGAGCGGCACGAATGGCTCTACCGGTATATCCGCACCGTCATTGTCAGCTGTACCGACCTGCGGATCCTGCCGGTTGCTGAGGTGGACGCTCTTCTCGGTCAGATTGACGGCGATCGCGTCGAGGTCGGCATCGGTGCAGGTGGCGAACCAGGCGCTGAACTGCGCTGGCGGGCCTACAATCAGCTGCGTGAGATCTCCTTCATGCACAGTGATGGCTTCTCCACGCCGCCGATCTTCACCGAGTTCGATCCGGACCTGATCGAAGCCGACCGCCGTGTGAATGTCGTGTTCCTGTATCCGGTGGGACGGACGCACGTGTCACGCGCCTTGCGCGAGGCGCCGAGTCTGAATGCCCAGTTGAAGGCACAGGGCAGCCGGGGCGCGAATCTGATCATCACCCGGCACGGCGAGGTGACACAGTTCGCCGGTGCATCGCGGCAACAGTTGGGAATCCTCGACGGCCATCTCTACATCGATCGGGAGACCTACATTGCGGCGCTGCAACGGCATCGGGGGATGCCAGCCGAGGCGGCCGAAGCACAGGCACGCGCCGAGGAGCAGGGTGGACGTCTGACAGCGAAGGGCATAAGAATTGCCGCCCGTTTCGTAACCGATGGCCAGCCGGTTGCCGTGCAGGTGGCGTCGCTGATTCCGTTCCACGGCCTGCCGATCTACGATTCGGGACGCACAGAAGAGCTCGGTCTGCCGGCAACAGTGCAATCCCGCGTCTTCTCGGACATCACATACGACAAGTCTCTGTATCCGGAGATCTTCACTCCGTCGACGAAGGTGAACATGCCGCCGGAGATCGACTGGAAGAGGGAGTATGGCGACGGGCTGAGCGAATCGGTGACAAAGGCACTCATCGCTGACGGTGTCCCTGATACACCGTATTCGGGTCTGTCCGCCTTCGCAGCTGACAACGCCATCGTTCTCATCAAGGGTGCCGCCGAGTCCGGGGCGCGCAACCTGAAGGTCTTCGACCTGCAGGATGCAGCGGGCCGGATCGATCAGGAGGGCCTGACGGGGGCTGTCGATTTCCTCTACGATGTCTCCCGGCAGCAGAGCGTCGTTGTACAGACGGCGATTCTGACTTCACCGGAATTCTGGGCGTCGCCGGATCTCATGGAGCGTTTCGTCGAACGTCAGATTCTCGAATGGAACACGCCAGTTACCCGTGATCGGCTGCCACGCTCGCAGATCTATGGTTCCTTGCGGATCATTGCGACCTCTGCCCATCCCGATCAGCCATACGAGATGGCATTCCCGATCTTCCTCTCGAGTCTGCAGGTGGCAACCAATATCGGCCGCGGAGGTACGCTGGAGAAGCTTCTGGACGAGTTCGTTCGAGAAGAGTATCGCGACGAGATTCGGCCTGGGCTCGAACGTGACGCGAGTCGCGTCATGGCGGCAATGGCACGGTATGCGGCCAGATATGAACCAGAGTTCAAACGCGCTCGGGGACGAGAAATCGGCCAGGATGCCCGTGGCGTGTCTTACGCATGGCCACCGTATCTCATGCTCGATTTCCTCGTCAGTCCTGTCTTCGCCCATCCCGGTCGCCTGGTCGACATCGAGCCGGTCTTTGACGAGACCGGTCGACGCACAGGGTCGGTGCCGATCGTCCAGGATGAGGCGGGTCGTCACGAGTCGACGATCAAGTCATGGAAGTTTATCCATCTCGAGCCCAACGTCGGGATCGGTCTCTGGGATCGCTTCAATCTCCGTGAGGAGATGCTCGAGAATGCGGCCAGTGAGGAAGCGGGCCGGGTCTTCGACTGGAACAATGTGGGGACCAGCGATCGCATCGTCCTGCGCAATTTCGTGATCGCCGGTGAGCAGTATCTCGACGCACTGCACGGATGAATTTGAGGGAGCCTGAGCAGGACGGGCTCCCTCGTGAGTCCCAGGCTTCCAACGCCATGCCTGATCCGCTGCCAGGCTCGACGCTTGATCGCTTGCTCGGATTGCTGAGCTCGGGGTCACGCGAGGATCTGTTCAGGGTCAGCGAGTCTCTCGTCGAGGTGGCAGCGGCCGACGTCAGGGCGCAGCTGTCGGATCCAGAAGATTTGTCTCGGCAGATGCGCGAGCATCGCCAGAGCACGATTGTGCGTGTGGCCGACCTGGCCACACGCAGCTGCTCACGGCGCGTGGATGAGCTTCAGGCAACCGCCCTGAATCGAGGCACACCGCCGGGGCAGCCGTCTCTCTGCTTCAATCCCAACGATCTCGATTCCAGCTACATCGAGCGTCTCGGCCATCTCACCCTCGAGCGTGTCCTCGTGAACGCTGCTGCGCCTGAGATCCAGTTGACGCCGCTGCCTGTTGAATTACTTCCGGCGACACAGCGGCGGATGATCGTGGCCATCATCTTCGACTATCCCCTGGCCATTGGTCACGAACTGTATCCCCTGTGGACTGATGCTTTCGCCACCGGTCCCATTGCCGGCAGGTCGATCGAGGTGATCGGTGTCCATCGATCCTGGCTCAATGATGCCTGCCAGGCGATACGCACTATCATCTACGACGCCGCATCCGATGTCTTCCACGAAGGGCCACAGCTTTCTCCCGCCACCTTCGACGCGGCCATCCTGTTGGCCTTGGGGCCGGTGGCTCACCGCGACATCTCGCAGCGTCTGCTGAATGCCGGAATCCCACACATCAACAGCTATGTTGCGGCAGCGGAGATCGCCGATGACAAGTGGGCGTGTTTCGAGCGCTGGCATGAGGCGGGTGTCAACACACCGCCCACCTGTCTGCTAGAGCAGGCGACGGACAGGTCGACGGCGCGGGTGTGTGTGACAGAATTCATGCGTCGTTGTGATCGGCAGGACGACGGCTGGTTTGTGCAGCCTCGCCACGGCACCGAGGCTGGTGGCGTCGAGTATGTCCCGGCATCGGATATCGTGGTTGAGCAGATTCTGGCGGCTCACGCCCGAATCGCGCCTACGGATGACGCAATTCTTCGTCCCCGGGTGGGTCGTCTCCGATTGCTCGAGTCTGAAGAGCTGCGGACCTTCGATCTGCGACTGCACACCTGCCGCTGTGATGGGCGGACGCGGGCTGAGAGTGGCTATCTCATCTGCGCTCAAAGTGCAGATGAACCCGTTGTGGCCGTGTCCCGTGGCGCCGGGATTCTTCGGTTGGACCGACTCGAGGACTCAGGTCTTGTATCGGAGGACGGCCGCGGCGAGACCATAAACTGGTCGACGCAGGCACGATCCGAGGCGTGCGATATGGCCGCGCGTGCGACGCAGGTGCTGGATCTGGATCTGGCCGGTGTGGATCTGAAATTCGATGTCATGGAGGGGCGGATTCAGCCCGTTGTTCTGGATGTGAATCCGCGGCCGGCCGGTCTGCTCCATGCGGATCTCATCGATACTCAACCGCTTGAACCTGGCGTGGGAGCAACCCTCTGGCATCGAATGGCGGGCGCCTGAGTCCACTGCAGTCGAACGCCGGGATAGGCGCGAGCGTCTATCCCGGCGTCAGATCCCTCAGTGGTGGAAGAGGCGGACACCTGAGAACATGAGGACCATGTTGTACTCGTCGGCAGCGGTGATGACACTGTCATCGCCCAGCGAACCTCCTGCTTCCACGACATACTCGACGCCGGATCGGCTGGCGCGATCGATGTTGTCTCGGAAGGGGAAGAAGGCGTCCGAACTGAGGGCCACCCCCTTCATGCCGTCGAGCCACTGACGGCGTTCGGCAGCCGAGAGTCGTTCCGGCACCCGATCAAAGCTGGCCTCCCAGGCGCTCTGCTCCGCCGGGCTGAGCTCCTCTTCGAAGAACAGATCGATGGCGTTGTCCTTGTCCGGGCGCTTGAGGCCTTTGGCGAAGCGGAATCCCCGCACCGCTGGATGCTGACGCAGATACCATCGATCGGCTTTGGCCGCCGCCAGGCGGACGCAATGGATGCGTGATTGCTGACCGGCGCCGACGCCGACCAGTTGCCCTTCCATGGCAAGAGTGACCGAATTGGACTGGGTGTATTTCACCCCAATTGTGGCGACCATGAGATCACGGACAGCGGCATCACTGAGATCTCTGCGCTTCGTCACCACATTGGAGAAGAAGCTCTCGTCGGGCATGAAGTCATTGCGCTGCTGTTCCAGGTCGAGTCCGAAAATCTGGCGACGCTCAACAGGATCCGGCTCGTAGTCCGGGTCGATCTTCACCACACGATACTTGCCGCCCTTCTTGGCCTTGAGGATCTCGAGCGCCCCCTCCTCGTAGTCGGGTGCAATGACGCCATCTGACATCTCCACGCGAATCAGTTCCGCCGTGGATACATCGACGGGGTCACTCAAGGCAATCCAGTCGCCGAAACTGGCCATGCGATCGGCACCACGAGCTCGCGCATAGGCGCAGGCTAGCGGGCTCAGATCGTCCTGGCGAATAAGCAAGGCCTGCCGCAATTCGTCACTCAGGGGGACACCTACGGCGGCGCCGGCTGGACTGACGTGCTTGAAGGAGGCCGCCGCTGGCAGGCCGATGGCATTGCGCAATTCCCGCACCAACTGCCAGGAGTTGAGGGCATCCATCAGGTTGATGTAGCTCGGCGCATCATTCAGGGCTTCGATCGGCAGATCGCCGACGGCCACGCAACGGGCCGGGGCCTGATGGGGATTACAGCCATACCGCATGCTCAGTTCATTGCTCATCGGACAACGCTCCTCCTGCGGGCAGTACCGGCTAAGTGAATGAGCCGTGACGAGTTACGCCCAATCGCGTGATACACGCGCGTGATACCGATTCACGCGTTGACACTGTGTTTGGGTCTCTTTATCATGGCCAGCTTGAGGTAGACTCGCCAAGTTCCTGCACCGCCGCAAGATCCTGAAGTTCCTAACCACGCGGCGACCGCATTCAAATCCTGCTGGTACGACGGCCGCATAGGGCCATCCGTCACTGGAGAGCAATCCATGTTCAAGGGCTGTTACACTGCATCGATTACGCCGATGCGTATCGATGGAACCGTCGATCATGACGGACTGGAGCGTCTGATCGAATTCCAGATCAGCAGCGGCATCGAGGGCGTGTTGGCCGTCGGTACGACTGGCGAAAGTCCGACCCTGTTGTGGGAAGAGCACAATGAGGTCATCGAACGGATTGCCAAGGCCTGCCAGGGACGGTGCCTGTCGATTGCAGGCACCGGTTCAAATTCCACACGTGAGACGATCGCAGGTACAGAACACGCAGCCCATCTTGGGGTCGATGCGGTCCTGCTTGTCGATCCGTACTACAATGGCCCCAGTTCTCTGGAGATTCGTCTCGAGTACGTGGCCCCCGTGGCAGCGGAATTTCCAGATATGCCGATCATCCCGTACGTCATCCCGGGACGCACGGGAACGATGATGCATCCAGAGGATCTGGCGATCCTCTATGCTGAGCATCCGAATGTGAGTGCTGTGAAGGAAGCGACCGGTGACTACGAAAACATGGCTCGCACACGCGCCGTATGCGGCGACGAGTATACGATCCTGTCTGGTGATGATGACCGCACCGTTGAGATGATGCGACGCAGCGATATCCGCGCGGCGGGTGTGATTTCGGTGATGTCGAACATCTTCCCGGGCCCCATCCAGCGTCTGACGCAAGCGATCACCTCAGGTGACGAGGCCACGGCCGACAAGCTTGCCAACGGTATGGCACCACTGTTCAGCATGGTCGGTGTGACGACGACAGAGACGTGCGCCCATGGCACGGTGCAGTGCAAGTCTCGCAACCCCGTGCCGGTCAAGATGCTGATGAATCTGCTGGGGATGCCGTCGGGCCCCTGTCGTCGTCCGCTGGGGCGCATGACACGTCAGGGCGCCGATGCGATGATCGGTGCCGCACGTCAGGTGCAGGCCAATGACCCAAGTCTGCTGGGACCGATCGGCGATTTCTTCAATGTCGATATCGAGGCGCGACTGCACGATGCGGCCGCCGTCGATGAATTGATCTATACCAGCAGCTACTGAAGAGGCACCCGCTCAATGACCGATATCATCGTTTGCGGCGCATCAGGCCGTATGGGGCAGCGGCTGATTCATCTCACTGCAGCCGCGCCGGATCTGCGTCTCGTGGGTGCCACAGAGCGTCCTGATCATCCGGATATCGGACGGGATGCCGGTATCATCGCTGGCTCCGGCGAACTCGGGATTCCTCTCGTCTCAGATCTGGCAGCGATTGAGGGGGGAGACGTCGCCATCGCTTTCACGCTGCCCGAACCGACGCTGGCCGATGCCGCTACCTGCGCTGCTGCAGGGCGACCCATGGTTGTTGGGACGACCGGTTTCAGTGAGGAAGAGCTGGCGAGTTTCAAGTCAACGATCGCGCCAATCCCCTGTGTGTTTGCGCCGAATTTCTCCACGGCCATGAATGTCCTGTTCCGCCTGGTCGAGGAGGCCGCCCGTATTCTCGGAGATGACTACGACGTCGAAGTCGTCGAGGCCCATCACCGGCTCAAGGTGGATGCGCCATCTGGTTCAGCCCTGAGGCTGGCCGAGCGGGCCGCGGCAGGCCTGGAGCGGAATCTGTCCGAGGTGGTCGTTCATGGGCGTCAGGGGGTGACAGGAGAGCGCACGCGCCAGGAGATCGGCATGCATGCGTTGCGCCTGGGAGATGTGGCTGGCGATCACTCCGTCTACTACGGCGCACCGGGGGAGTATCTCGAATTGCGCCATCATGCCACCAGTCGCGACGCCTTCGCTACCGGTGCCTTGCGGGCGGCCCGATTCGCAGTCGAGGCTCAACCTGGACTCTATGACATGGGAGACGTGCTCGGTCTCTAGTGTAGCGTGTCGTAACAGAGATGACATACAGGAAAAAGGGCCGCTGCCTCATCGAGGCTAGCGGCCCTTTTACTATTGTCGATTCGACATGCTGGCGATCGATACCGGGTGTCGTCGGTCAGGTGGAGGAGGATCGCTCCGTCGGGGTGCCGAGGAAGGCTGGACGCAGGGTGCGCAATTTGTCCCGCAGACGCGCTGCCTCCTCGAAATTCTCAGCCTCGACAGCCACGTGGAGATCGCGTTCGAGCTGCTCCTGATCGGACAGGGGACGCTCTTTCTCGAGCTCCTCGTACCAGTCCTTCAGGAATGTCAGTTCGGGCAGGTCACCCTCCATGACATCCGTATCGCCTTCCCACTCACCTGCAAATTCATCGATGCGGTCGATGCCGGCCTGCACCCGCCGCAGGGCGGCAGCGTAATCATTGCGCTCCAGGGCCTGCATCGCCTGGGCACGGACCTGCATCATCACAGCATGGGGGAAATACTGCTCGAAATACCACTTCACCTCGTCCGAGTCGGCATACTCGTAGACGAGATCGAAGATCTCCAGATTGTGGCCCGTGTCTCGCACGACGCCGCCGTAGTCTTCCAGATAGAAGAGGGCGAGATAGCGCTGGTAATACTGCCAGGCTTCCTGGAACAGGTCCTCGCAGGCCTCTTCGTCCAGGACGGCATCGCGTGTCACCTTCGCGACGCGACCTCTCTGTGCGGCCCGATAGAATTCGAGCAGAGAACTGCAGCCGTGGGGACGTTGGCCGTCAGGACGATCCTCCAGCTCGAGCTGGAGCATTCCCATGTCGATGCGGATTTGTACTTTTTCGGAGCCATCGCGAGCGGTGATTCGACGGGCGATGAATTCATCGGGATCGAAGGGCCAGGAGTTCAGCAGATCCCCGATGTCATATCTCATATGGAAGCCTTTGGATGCCTCGCTACGTCGCGAGAACGTCGACGCCGACTCGCCAGAGCGTGGTGCTTCGAATGCTTCAGTGGTGCGGTCTTGCACGCCAGAATATACGGGTTGCCCATAGGAGCCGCTACCGTATTCGACGTTTGCTCCGATGGCGTGAATCTCAGCGTCGGGACACCTTGATACTACCCACCGCCACACCGATGACGAGAGCGATCACGGCGCCGATGATGAGGGCATTGCGAATCACGTCTGCACGCTCTTCGACGCGAATCGTGATATCCTTCTCCTGGGCTTCAACGCGTTCCTCGCCCTCGTAGGCGACGGCCTCAATGCGCACATCGTATTCACTGACACCGATCCCCTCCGGCGGCACGAGGGTGATATTCACCGGTTCTTTCTCGGCTGGCACGATCACGTCGATAGTTTCCGGCTGGCTCGACCAGGTCCAGTCGAGGGGAGGGGTCAGCACCAGGTGGGCACGTCGCACCTCGAGGGTGCCCGTATTGTAGAGGTCGACCCGAACCGTGACCTCCTCGCCCGTGCGGATTTCCTGGTACCGATTGGCGATAATGGTTTCCAGCGCACCACGTCCCCTGGGGATCAGCTCGAAGCGTTCCCTGCTGCCGGGGATCGTGTTCACTTCCTCCAGCGGGATTGGCTGGGAGCCGTGGGTTCGATTGAGCTCGCCGATCCGTTTGAAGCCATCGGTGTCCGTGACGAAGACGTAGAATTCCAGCGTCTGGTCGACATAACGGCGACTGAGCTTCTCCGGAATCTGCAGTTCCAGTTCCAGTTGCTGACGCGTGACTTGCTCGCTGAACTTCACCTGCGTCAGACTCGCATTGGTCGAGGGATCGATGAAGGCAGGCGTGATCTCCCGCGGCAGATTCACCAGGGCAAGGCGGAAGGTCTTTTCGTCTTCAGCCAGTCGCTCCAGAATCAGATCGTAGCGGATGCGTTCATTCAGGTTGCCTTCCTGCGAGAACTGGACCGAATTCACCGTCGGCAGATCCTGCGTCGACTCGCGCCGCAGCACGATGCTTCGATCTTCCTGGTATTCGTCAATGAAGGTCAGATTGACGGCCAGTTCGTCGTCATCATTGAGGAGTCTGTAGGTCAGATTGACCTCATCGCCCAGTGGTAGCGACTCCACCAGCTTCTCGTACGGTTCAGCGATGATGGTGCCGAAGGAGTTCGTCAGCGAAACTCTCAGACCCTGTATCTCCAGCAGTGGACGCACCTGGGTTTCGCTGCGCTCCGGATTCAGGGACATGGCCTGATCCAACTGCGATGCATTGCGCAGGCGGATGTCGACCTGGCGACGACCGTCGAGGGTGCGATACTTGCGCGCCTCGACGATGGCCACGTGGGTCGCATCGCGCAGGAACTCGAGGCGGGTCCGCTCCTTCTCGAATTGGGCCTCCTGGAAGCGCATCTCTGCCTGCTGGAAGGCGCGGCGTGACGAGTTGAGTCGATCGAGGGTCTCGATCTTCTCCTCGTAGAGGGCGCTGATGGCATCGTATTCGGTCTGTTTGTTCGTCATCTCCAGGCGGCGACGCTCCACCTCCCAGCTGGCACGCCGCAGCTTGATGTCATACAGCCGCTGCTCCTTCGTGCGCAGGTCGAGTTCAGGCGCCGAGACCTGCTGCGTTGGGGTCGTGTTTGCCGCTGGTGCACCGGGCTCGGCACTCGCGAGCGAGGCGATCGCGGCCATTCCACATACCCATACCGAGAGGGCCAATGAACGGATGGTCTGCAGGCGTCTCATTTGCGGCTGATCCTTACGCTGGCCACGCCGATGCCGACGACGAGAAAGATGAGGATGCCGATGAGGATGACATTGCCTGCCACATTGGAACTGGCGCTCACGTGGATGTTCAGATTCTTCTCCAGGGACTCAATATTCTCATTGCCTACCTGTCCCTGCGCCTCGATCCCCAGTTCGTAGTTGCCGACGGCAATATCGACCGGCGCCCGGGCGAGGATGGTGACCGATGCCCGCTCATCCGGTTCGAGCCGCTTGATGATCGTTGGATCGACCTCGCTCTCCCACTGATAGGGCAGGTCCAGGGCCGCCTTGATGTTCTGCACTGCCACGGAACCTCGATTCAGGAATTCGACGCGAATGCGCAGCTCCTCACTGACTTCGATCTCCTGATACTTGTTCGCCACGAGCACTTCCAGTTTGCCTGTGCCCTTGGGGATCAACTCGAGCTTCACATACTGGGCCCGCAGAGATTTCACATCCTCCTCCGGGATGGGATCATCCCCGAAGCGGGCGCGCAGGTCGCGGATGGCGCCATACTGGCTGGTCTCGGTGACGATGGCGAAGAAGGTCCGCGTCCGACCGACGAATCGGCGGTCGAGTTTCTCCGGGATCTCCAGCTGGAGGGCCAGTGTGTCACGCGCCTTGTTCTCGTCGAACTTGACCTGATTCACCTTGGCGCCGTCATCGACAAAGGATGTCTCGATTCGCCGGGGCAGGCCGAGTACGGCCAGGGCAAAGCTGCGTTCCTCGTCGGACAGACGTTCCAGCGTCAGATCAAATCGGACATTCTGCTGCAATTCGCCGGTCTGTGAGAATTGGGCGGAGTTGATGCTCGGCAACTCCTGCCGGCCTCCCTTGCGCAGGATGACGGGAATCCGCTCGCCGGCGATATCGAGATAACTCAGGTCGATGGAGACGGCTGCATCATCGCGCAGCAGGCGGAAGGTGAGTGTGCGTCGTTCATCAACGGTCAGCGACGGGATCCGCGTCTCGTAGGGTTCACCGACGATGGCGCCATTGACGAGAGAGACAAAGATGTTCTCCACCTTCAGCAATGTGCGCAGCTGGCTCTCGTCGAGGGTGGGGTCGACGATCAGTGCTTCCTGCACATCCGAGGCATTTTCCAGCACGATATCCACCATGCTCTTGCCATCCGGCGATCGATACTTGCGCGCGTCGCGCACCACGATTCGAGTCGCATTCTTGAGCAGGTCGAGTTTGGTTTCCTCGAGCAGGATCTGGGCCTCTTCCAACTGCAGACGCGCGTCCTCGTAGCTGTTCTTGGTCTGGTTGTATGTGAGCAGCGTGACAAAGCCTCGATCAAAGAGCTCACGCGTCGAGCCCAGTTCATGCTTCACCGTCTCCAGGGCGGCGCTGCGCTGCTCCAACTGAAACTGACGTTCTTCCAGCAGGAGTTTGCTCAGCTGCTGTTGTCGTGTCAGGCCGGTAGCGGCGTGGGACGGGAAGGGCTGCAGCAGCGTCAGCAACAAGACCAACAGCGCCGCCACCATGGGAGGCAGCATCGATGCGGGGCGCACCAGAAACATCATTCGACATACCCCATGAGCCGACGCAATCGAGCCTGGCTCTGGATATAGGTCCTCTGGTTGGTGAACAGCCGCTCCTGGGCACTGAAGAATGAACTGCGGACCGCCTCCAGCTTGGCCTCGTCCGCCTGTCCCTTTTCCTGCAGGAACTGGTTGATCTCGAGACGTCGACGAGCGATGTGGACAAAGCGCTCCTGCAATCGTGCTTTCTCCTCCGCTTCCAGCATGGACTGATAGGCCTGTCGCACTTCCAGGTCCACACCAGCCCGCAGGTCGCGCAGGCGGATCTCGATCTGGCGCAGGCGGGCGCGTTCCAGCTTCTCCTGACCGATGCGTATGCCGCCCTCAAAAATCGGGAATCTTGCCTGCAACTGAGTACGCCACGTCGCACTCTCTTCCGGGATGTCTTTGCGCGCTTCGTCGAGGCTGAGACCGGCGGCCATATCGACTCCCCATGTCTGGCTGTCGCGATCGATGGTCACCGCTGCAGATCGTCGACCGTCGTTGACACCGGCCTGCAGGGACAGATCCGGGGCGTACTCCCACCGTTGCTCTCGAACGACGCGTTGCTGCTCGGCCAGCAGCTGAGCATTCAGGCCAATCTGTACGTCTCGGGCAAGGGCGATTTCCACGGCCTCATTCTGATCGATGACGAAGGGTGCCAACTCTCCCTTCAGGTCGATCTCGGTGCCGATCGGTCGTCCCACGAGACGCAGCAACTCCATCTTGTCGTTGAGTTGCTGGCGTTGGAGGCTGTTGATCTCCAGCTCTTCGTTCAGGACGTTGAGTTCAGCCTGAAGCATGTCCTCTTCCGAGGCCAGACGCACGTCAAATCGGGCCGTCTGCTTCTGCAGGAAGACCTCGAAACTGTCGCGTGATGCTCCGCGCAGGGCGATCTGCTGATCCTTGAGCAGGATCAGGTGGTAGACCTCCCACACTCTCGACAGGACCGTGTAGACCTGATCTTCGTAGTCGAAGAGTGCATTGCGCAGATCGCTGCGAAGGCGGACTTCCTGGGCTGCATGCGGACCGAATTCGAAGAGCCGCTGCTCGTAGAGCAGTTGGCTGGAGATGTCGTCCTCGACCTCTCCACGTGCACCGGTACGCAGTCCGTCGTAGGAGGCGGACAGACTCAGACGCGGCATCAATCGCGAGCGCACCACGACATGATCGGCGCGGACCATCTCGATGCGTTCGCGCGCCTGCGCCAGTTCCCGATTGCCGGACAGGGCACCATCGATCATGGCCGGCAGTGTCGGCGCCACATCGTCACCATTCGCCGTGGTTGCGAACAGAGCGATCGCGAGGCAGATAATGGAGAAGAATAGTGTGCGCAAGTTCAAGAAAATCAGAGGTTTCGGGTGGTAGCTGATGTTCGCGTTAGCTTAGATGAGCAGGGCGGACCCTGTCAAGATTCGGGGATGGCCTGCAACGGCCTGTGGTTGCGAGGTTCCGCAGGCGTGGGAGCTGTTGGCAGGCTCGAGGCCGCATTGGTGCTGCCACTTCGGCTCAGAGCGCGTGTGAAGTGCTTGACATAGGTCACCTTTGCCAGCCACTGTTACCGCGAATCGTCCCCTGAGCCGCCCGTCGCAAAGGACTTACGGATGCTTGAGATCATCGGCCTTTCCAAACACTACGGTGATGTGCATGCCGTCAACGATCTGTCTCTGACCATCGAGCCAGGTGAGATCTTCACCATGCTGGGCGCCAATGGCGCCGGCAAGACGACGACGCTGATGGTTTCCCTCGGTTTCACTGAGCCGACGGCGGGTACCGTCAAGATCTGTGGTATCGACGTGACCAAGGATCCACTGGAGGCCAAGAAGCACGTGGCCTACGTCTCCGAAAATGTCATGCTCTACGGCAATTTTACCGCCCGCCAGAATCTCGAATTCTTCACCAAGCTGGGGGGGCGCAAGGACGTCGGGGACGATGAATATCGTGAGGTGATGGGGCGCGTCGGGCTTCAGCAAGATGCCTTCGATCGCCGACTGAAAGGTTTCTCCAAGGGCATGCGCCAGAAACTCGGCATTGCCATCGCCATCATGAAGGATGCCGAAGTCATCCTGCTCGACGAGCCCACGTCCGGACTGGACCCGAAGAGTGGCGCCGAATTTCTCCAACTCCTGGCTGAGTTGCGAGAAGAGAACAAGGCGATCTGGATGACGACGCACGATATCTTCCGCGCCAAGCAGATCGCCGATCGCGTTGGCATCATGGTCGAAGGGAATCTCGTGAAGATCTTCACCAGTGAAGAGCTGGAGCAGGAAGACCTCGAGAAGATCTACGTCGAATACGTCAGTCAGCCGGCAGAACAGGCCGCCTGAGCCCACGTCAACCGCCACACCGATCCGGGAGGCGGAGTTGATCAAACGAACCTGTCGGCGACGCCTGGTGGCTCTGGGCGCGCTTCTGATTCTGTGGATGCTGGGCTGCGCTGCCGGCCCCGAGGATCTAGTGGATGATCTGTCGGGTACGGTAGACGAGCGTGAGGCGGCAACTCAGGAGTTGCTGCTGGCCAAGGAACGGGCTGTTGGCCCCCTGCTGGCCGCCCTGGCCGATCCCGGGCATCTGAGCGCCCGGCCTGCCCTCGTGGAAATCCTCATCAGTCTGATGATGCGTGTTGAAGATGGCCGCATCGGTCCAGCACTGACCCAACTGCTGTCCAACAGTGAAGACCCGGCCCTGCGGGCACGGATCATCCGACTGGCCGGCATGCATCGACGCGTGCAGCTGCTCGAGGCGGTGATGGTTGCATTGCGGGACGGTGACCCACAGATCCGACTCGAAGCCCTGATCGCTGTCGACAGCTTCGAGAGCAAGCTGCGTCCAGAGCAGGTGGCGGTGCTGGATTCACTGGCCAGAACGATGCTGCTGGATTCGAGCAACGACGTGCAGCGGGAGGCGATGATCCGCGTCGCCAGTCAGGTGGACGCCGTGTTGACCAAGGCGCGGCAGGCCACCCTCGAAGCCCGTCTCGCTGAGGCGGAGTCACTCTTTGCTGTCGCCCTCGATATCTATCCAGCCAGCCAGCGGGCTCAATACCGGCTGGGGCGATATCTATACGAGAATGCCGATCCCGAGCGCGGCCTCGACTCTCTGCGGGCCTATGGCCTGCTGATCGATGTTCCCATGTTGCCATCTGCGCCGAGCCTCGATGGCCGTCTCGATGATCCTGTGTGGCGCCAGGCGGTGCGAGCGGACCGCGCCGTCCAGTTCGCCTTTACCCACACGGCTGCGGCTCCCGCCGAACACGCCTCACACTTCTACATCGGTCGCACGGCCACATCCCTGTGGATCGGCTTCTACGGCGAGGATGACTCTCCGGGCGATCTGGTCACCAATATCACCCCGGACGAGGAGGAGCAGGCCGATGCATATGAAGGCGGTCCTGTGGGTGATCTGAGCATCTGGAAAGATGACATCATCGAGTTGTTCATCGATACAAACTTCGATCACAGCTCCTACGCCCACATCGGCATCAACAGTCTCGGTGTTCGTGTCGATGAATGGATCAATCGGTCACAGCAGGAAGTCTTCTCCAGTGGTGGGAATCCGCAGGACTGGAATGATGATCGCTGGCGTGCTCAGGACGCACTGGCTACACACGTCGGCGAGGATCACTGGACGATCGAGTACCGAATCGATTTTGATGAGGCCCATATCCCCACACCCACACCGGGCACAATCTGGGGCTTCAATCTGATCCGCGTCTATCGCGGCGAAGAATACAATCAGTGGGTACGCACCTACAGCGGTGGTCACAGTCCCGATGACTTCGGGGCACTCCTCTTCCGGTGAGTCCATCTGAATGCTGCTACTGAGAATCATCCGCAAAGAGGTCGTGCACAACGTCCTCAGCTTCCGCTTCGCCGTGACGTATGTCCTGCTCTTCACGATCGTCGTGGTCTCCATGTTTCTCATGGGGGCTCAGCACGAGACGAGAATGGATGGCTATCTCGAAGCTGAGGGGGAGTTGGCCAAGCAACTGGACGAGATCATGAGTACGCCCGACGAGGGGCAGAAGGTCCAGAAGGTGATGCAGGCGGATTTCTCCGGGGTGCGCGCACCGCAACCCCTGGCGGTCCTGGCGCGCGGACTCGAGGGATCTCTGCCGACACAGGTTTCGTCGCGCAGCCGCTGGATCATGCGATCCAGTGACGACCGACTCGGACGCAACGTGCTCTACGATGTCTTCCAGGCCCCCGATTTCGTCTACGTCGTCAACATCGTGCTGAGCCTGCTGGCTTTGCTGTTCGTCTTCGACTCGATCTGCGGCGAGAAGGAACGGGGGACGCTGAAGATCCTGATGTCGAATTCGGTGCCCCGTGATACGGTGCTGCTGGGCAAGTGGGTCGGTGGGTATCTGTCGATCTGCGTTCCCTTCGCCGTGGCGACGCTGGGCGGATTCGTCTATCTGTCACTTTCCGGGGGGATGCAGCTACGCGAAGACGATGTGATTCGATTCGTCTTCATCGCTGCCATTTCCCTGCTCTATATTGCGGTCTTCTTCAGCCTGGGTCTGTTCATCTCCACAGCGACGCACCGCGGTTCGACGGCACTGCTCATGTCGCTGCTGGTGTGGATCGGCTGGATCCTGGTCGTGCCGAATCTGGCGCCGATCACGGCCCGCCTGATGGCGCCGGTTCCTTCGCGTCAGGTGATCGATGCCGAGCAGCAGGCGATCGATCGGGAAGCCCAATTGCTCCAAGCCGCGATCAGCAAACGCAAGGTATATGGCGATCGTGAGGAGTCTGAGAAGATCACGCAGGAGGCAGAGCGCAAGCGTCGCAAACTCGACCAGTTCTACAACGATCGCATGACCCGTCAGGTATCGCTCAGCAAGGGGCTGGCCCGTCTGTCACCCTCGGCAAGTTACCTGTTCGCTGTGACTCGTCTGGCTGGGACGGGGCCGATCCTTTTCGATCGATTCCGGGATGCCCACGATCGGTTCCAGGAGGCACAACAGGACTGGCGGAGTGAGTTGTTCAACTCGGGCAAGATTCAATATGGGCCTGGTGGCCCCACAGTGAATGAAGCGGACTGGTTCGACGCCGACTCGATCCCGCGCTTCACGATGTATTCGGAGAACACGCGACAGGCGATCGACGCGGCGATGTTCGACATCCTGCTCCTGGTCGTATTCGCCGTGCTCTTCTTCATGCTCTCCTTCGTGTTCTTCCTGCGGTATGATGTCACATAGCTGAGAGAGAAACGGCCATGCTTCTGCACATCGTCCGCAAGGAACTGCTCGACCAGTTGCGATCCCTCCGATTCGCCATCGCATGTGCTGTCTGTCTTCTGGTCATGCTGCTGAGCAGCGTCGTGCTCACACGTGATTATGGCGAGGCGCTGTCGACGTACAACATGAATCGGGTCATGCATCGCAATGAACTCGAATCACGCACCGAGGTCTGGTCGCTCTACCAGGGCGTGACCGTCGATCGACCACTGAACCTGATGAACACCCTCGTACGGGGGCTCTCTCAGGAGTTGACGGAGAGTGTGAAAGTCCAGCCGGGAAATCGCCTCGATTTTCCCGAGAGTTGGGAAGGCAATCCGATTCTGCCCCTGTTCCCGGCCGTCGATTTCGTCTTCATCGTCGGGGTCATCATCTCGCTTCTGGCGCTGGCCTTTGGCTATGATGCAGTCTCCGGTGAAGCCGAATCCGGTGTGCTCAAATTGCTGCTCTCCTACAGTGTGCCACGCGATCTGGTTCTGCTGGGCAAATGGATCGGTGGATACCTGGCCCTGATCGCTCCCTTTACGGTCTCTTTCGTCCTGGCCATGCTCATGATGTTGCTCTTCCCCGACGTCGAGCCCGACCTGGAGGGCACACTGGCGCTGCTGTCGTTGTTCGTGCTCGCTCTGCTGTATCTGGCGGCCGTGTTCTCGCTGGGACTGCTGGTCAGCAGCCGGACACGTCTGGCATCGACGTCGGTGACGGTGCTTCTCCTGCTGTGGGTCAGTTTCGTACTCGCCGTGCCAAACATGGCCCCTTATGCGGTGGCCCAGATCGTGCCGATTCCGTCACAGGAGAGCATGCGCCGAGAGAAGGCAGCGATTCAGCAGGATTGGAACGATCGCTTCCAGAAGATCTGGCGTGAAGAACAGGAAAAGCAGGGGCGCGACGACGTCTACGACGACGCACTGCGCGAACGTTTCGAAGGAATGCGTGAAGAGATGGAGGCCGAGATGCAGAAGGTCTCCGACAGTCAGACCGCTCAGGTTCGCCACCAGATGCGCTGGTCAGGCATCGTGGCGCGTGTTTCGCCGATGACCTCTTTCACGCTTGCCAGTCTCGATCTTGCCGCGTCCGGCATCGATCAGGAAGAGCGCTACGTGGAATCGCTCAAGGCCTTCGCCGAGAAATGGGGGACCTACGCTGAAGAGAAGCAGACCGCTTTTCGGGAGGCGATGGCGAACAACCGTGGCAGGATGACGCCGGAATTTTTGGAGCAGTTCAACAATCTCGATCTGAGCGACGCGCCACAGTTCGAATTCCATCATATGCCGGTTGCCGATCGCCTGACGTCGATCTATCCCGACGTACTTCTGCTCGTTGTATGGAATGTCATCTTCTTCATGGGCGCCTACCTGTCTTTCCTGCGCTACGACGTCCAGTAGCGACTGATCGACACGGTGCCGTCGGCTCTGCCCGACAGACTGGCCGGACTCGTCCGGCAATCGTTTGTCTGTTTTGTATGAAGTTTGGCATTTCTGGCCTTTCTCTGCTGGAGAGCAGTCGCTTGGGCGTTGCGGTAGAGGACGTTACAGGATTACCTTCGGCACCGGGTCATCTCCTACCATCCGCCGCAGATTCGGTTTATGTCCAAGAGTAACAGCGACGGTCTCGCCCGTCTGCAGAATGAGAGCCGCATCCCCGCCACGACGTGGCGCCAGTGGTGCAATCTGCTCAAGATGGATCCTGAAGAGGCCATCGACGTCTGGGAAGAAATCTGCCACCCCATCATGGTGGCCAATCGCAAGACACCTGAGATCCCCTACATCCTGCAATTGCGGTCCGGTCGTCTCGATCTGGACATCTTCGAGTTCAAGGAAGAGGTCGCCAAGGTCCTGCACTTCATGACGTTCATCTACAACCTGGGTGATGAGCGGCTGACGAAGGGCAAGATCAAGACGGCGTTGCTCAAGCTTTACCGTACGACGGGCAAGCGTACCAGTTCCGATCGTCCCCGTGACTACATCGAGCGTTTTATTGCCGACGCCTGCGCTCTCGTCGTGGTCGCCAAGATCCTCAAGGGCGCCAACATCACCCTCACCAGTGTTCTCAAACCTGTCATCGAGGGTGCCGCCAGCATGTCGCAGGTCATGGCCCTCGGACTGAAGTCGGTGGGCGATGCGGGTGTGGCCGAAGTCATCCGTGACTTCTTCAATGATCCCTTCATCAACCCGGATGCTGTCAGGGCACCGGCTTCCGTCGCTTCCCCTGAGGATGATGACGACGACGACGGGAATGTCGGTAACGACGACGATGACGACGACGACGAAGAAGATGTCGACGATCACGATGAGGACGAAGATGATGAGGATGATGATGAGGACGAGGAAGAAGAAGACGACGATGAAGAAGACGACGACGATGACGATGAAGAAGAAGACGATGATGACGACGATGTAAGCACCGATGAAGATGATGACGACGACGAGGACGAATACGACGATGGTGATGACGACGACGTCTCCCCGATCGAAG
>JABHDC010000094.1 GCA_018673255.1 Gemmatimonadota bacterium | reverse complement strand
GGCGATTGTCCGGCGACCAGATCAAGGGCTTCCTGGCCGGACGTCGCTTCAAGAACATCATGGCCATCGGTCAGCAGGCGCTGGCGCAGAGCCTTCACATTCGAGGGATTGTCGTCGACAACGAGGATTCGGGCGGGATCAGGCATGGTTTCTCCGGTGGATGAACCCCGAAGGTGTTCGACTGCACCGAACTCGTCAAACGACTCGTCAGACCGCTTTGGTGACTCGACAGATGGTTCGGCGGGCAGTCGGTCAGGCACTGCTGCAGGTTCCATCCGGCAAATGGGCTGCGAGGCGCTCGCGCAGGTCGTGTGGTCGAAAGGGTTTGGCCAGATAATCATCACAGCCGGCGTCGAAGACCCTGTCGTCATCGCCGGCCAGGGCAGAGGCGGTCACGGCCACGACTGGAATCCCCTGTGTCCGGGTGTCCGCTTTCAGTGCCTTGGCGACGTCGTAGCCACTCATTCCTGGCAACTGCATGTCGAGTAATATGACGTCGGGCTTCTGCGCGCGCGCCAGGTCCAGTCCCGTCTCGCCGTCCTCGGCTTCGATCAGGCGATAGGATGTCCGTCGCAGGATGTGCTGGACGACCTTGCGATTCGATGGATTGTCCTCGATGTGGAGGACGACGGCACCCAATTCAGCAGGCAGGCTGATCATGCGAGCACCGCCTGTGGCGCCTGGGGGATGGTGAAGTGGAATGTGGAACCGGTCCCCGGGGCACTCTCGAGCCAGATTCGGCCACCGTGCATTTCCACGAATCGTCGCACGATCGCCAGGCCCAGCCCGGTGCCACCCACATCGCGTGTGCTGGATCCATCCACCTGGTAGAAAGGCTGGAAGACGCGGCCGATCTCACCGGTAGGGATACCCTTGCCCGTGTCCTGCACCCAGAAATGGACGGCTCCGGTGCCTCTGCGGCCATTGCCATTTCCTTCACCGCTTTCTCCGGCGGTGGCTGCACCCACGCTGATCTCGCCATCACTGGTGAACTTGATCGCATTCTCGACCAGATTGATCAGCACCTGCTGGGTCAGACGGCGCTCATCGGCCCACAGGTCAGGCAGTGAGTCGGATACCTCCTGTCGCAGGGCCAGCCCCTTGCTCGAGGCACGGTGTTCCATCGTGGCGACGGCGGTGTCGATGCAGGAAGCAGGGGCCACGGCCGACATCTGCAGTTGCATCGCACCGGCCTCGATCTTCGACAGGTCCAGCACGTCGTTGATCAGTGACAGCAGGCTGTCACTGTTGCGATCGATCTCTTCTACTGCATCACGCATGTCCTCGGAGATGTCACCATAGGCCCGGTCGAGGATGAGAGAGGAGAAGTTGATGATCGCATTCATCGGCGTGCGCAGTTCATGCGAGACGTTGGCGAGAAAGGCTGATTTGGCCTGGCTGGCCAGTACGACCTCGCCGTGCGCCTTCTCCAGCGCTGCAGCCTGTTCTTCCAGTTCTCGGTTGGATTCCTGCAGGCGGTGATCGCGTCGCATGACGCGCCAGCCCTGCCAGATGATCAGACCCAGGGCGATCACCAGGCACGCGACCCAGGCGATACGCTCGTAGGGCAATCTCACGACGACGCCGATGGAGGCGGGCCATGCCGAGTAATTCAGATCGCGATCGACGGCCTGGACTTCGAAACGGTAGTCTCCTCGGGGCAGATCGGTGTATTCCACGCGATGCTCTCGCGTGTGATACCACTGGTCGTCATATCCCACGAGGCGGTAGCAGAAGACGGTCTGGCCGGGCAGGGTCTTCAGGCTGATCCCGCGGAATTCAAAAGCCATCAACTCAACGCTCGAGGCAACCTCGATCTGTTCGTCGCCGCCGTAACGCTTGCCAGCGACGACGGCGTCGATCAGGACCGGGACGTCGGGTGAGAATCTGGGTCGGTGGTACGAGAGGCCCGAACTGCCACCGATCCACACGCCACCCTCATCGGCAGCTACTGTCAGGCTGACGTTGTCGGGGAGTCCATCCTTGGCTGTCAGACTCTGGAAGACACGACCATCATACCGACTGACGCCCCCACCATCGGTGCCAACCCAGAGGTCTTCGCCATCGATGACAACGGCGTGCACATCATTTGAGGTCAGACCATCATCGGCTGTCAGCGCTGCGAACTGTTCGCCGTCATAGACGACGACGCCACCGTGCGTCGCAAACCAGACCCGACCATCGGGACCACTTGTGATGTCGGCGACATATTCGTTGGGCAGTCCATCCGCCTCACGGATCGCCTGGAAATGTTCACCATCGTATCGAGTCACACCTGCCATGCTGGCAATCCACAGATTGCCGTCGGCGTCCTCGTGCAAATCGAGGACATCGTCGCTTGCCAGCCCATCGGCCGGGCCATAGGACTGCATCCGCCGACCATCGAAATGGGCCAGGCCGTAACCGGTTCCGAACCAGAAGTCACCGCGATGGTCCTGGATGATCGAGTAGGCGCCACTGTATGGCAGGCCCTGATCGGTTCCGATGGCGGTAATGGAATCGCCCTGAATCGATACGGCACCACCGTCACCCAGGAGCCAGGTGTGACCCTCACGATCGGCATAGGTCCGGCCAATGACATTGCCGGGCAGGCCGTCGTCCATCGTGAGGGTGGTCAGTGTATCGTCGGCCAGGATCGTGACGCCGGCACCACTGGCGCCATGGGCGATCCAGAGGGCGCCCGTCGTGTCGAGTCGCAGCTGGTGAATGTTGGCCGCCGGCAGTCCATCACTTTGGCCAAAGACGCTTAGACCCTGTTCGTCGAGCCTGGAAGCGCCTCCCATGGTGGCAAACCACAGATACCCCTCGTCATCCTCCAGTACCTGATACACTGAGTTGTGCGCCAGGCCGTGGCCCGAGTCCAGGGCCCGCCAGTTGCCGTCATCATAGACCAGGGCGCCGCGGTCGAGTGTGCCTGCCCACACCCGCCCGTGTGCATCCAGCGAGAGACTGACCACGTGGTTGAGCCCGCCCATGTCCTCATCATTGAAGATCGTCCAGGCCCCATCCATCCCCAGGCGAGCCAGCCCAGTGCGGTGGTTACCGAAGGAAAACCAACGATCGCCTCGCTGGTCGATGAGAAGTGCGTTGACAGTCTTGCCATGCATGGCGAATTGCATCGAGCTATCGACACCATCGACGGTGACTTCCGACCAGGAGGTCCCATCGTATCTGCTGATACCGACAGCCGTCGTTGCCCACAGATCACCCACTGTATCGAAGGCCAGATCGATGATCAGGTTCTTTGGACCTGCATCAGTGAGGCTGACCTGTATCCAGGATGTGCCGTCGTAGCGGCTTACGCCACCGCCGACTGTTCCCACCCACAACGTTCGGTCGGGACCCTCGATGATCTGTCGGACGCGGTCTTGAGGCAGCCCATTGTGCGGGCCGTGGACGGCGACCACCGCATCATCGGCGACCTGGGCCAGGCCATGGGTCGTTCCCACCCAGAGTCGGCCATCACTGTCCTCGAAGAGTGCTTCCACGTCGTTGGAGGGAAGCCCGTCATCCACACCGAGTGTCAGCCAGGTCTGCCCATCGAATCGACTGATCCCATTGTTTTTCGTGGCAAACCACATCTGACCCAGACGATCCTGCAGCATGGCCTGGACCATGGGACCAGCCAGGCCGTCGGTGACATCGAAGGTCTTCCACTGGCCATGTCCCGGCCCCAGAGGGCGACGACTTCCCGGGCCGAGGGGTGTCCGGGGCAACTCCCCAACATCGGTGCTGTAGATGCGGAATGAGGACTTGAGGACGCCAGAGATCTCCGTGGAGCCGAACATCCGGCCGTATCGCTGAAACTGTTCGATGAGATCCGAGCGCGAGCGCATCGAGTCTCTGGCGGCCAGTATGTCACCAGGCGAGTCGAAGCTGTAGAGGCGGGAGAATATGCTGTCCAGGGTAGTACGTTCTTCAGCATGAGCCGGCCGGAAGCCGATACCGAGGAGGAATGGCTCGATTTCGGCGTCGTAGACCTGAGAGAATTCGTCGTGTCGCTCGCTGGGCACCCAGAAGGCGACTCGACCAATGGTCTCGGCGAAGGCGTTGTGCGGCAGGGCGCCGGCTGTCAGGGCGAACAGGGCAAGTGCGAGTCGCAGGTCCAGTAAGGCGGCCCTAGCACTGGTGCTGATGAGGGAACGGATCAGTCGGCGCATCGTACCATCAACCCGGGGGTGAGGAAGCAGAGCGGGACGAACATCGGATCGCTTGCTTCAAGATACGTAGCCGCTGCGAACCGTTCACGACATGATCGAGGGGCAGACGCCGTCCGGCGACGCGGCACAGGGATACCGCGTCGCCGGAACGAACCCAGGGGCCTGTTCCCAGGTGGCGCTGCACAAGGAGCCGGAGATCCAGGCTACAGATACCAGCCCTTGATGACCTTGATCGTTGTCTGAAGTCCGGACACGATCTGGGTACGAAGGCTGTGCTGCGTATGCATTCGGCGAACTTGGATCTCACGCTGGCGGGACGGTGTCAGGATGGTTGACTGAATGCTGAGTGCGGTGGCCATGATCATCTCTCCGTTGAGTGTATTGCTGTCTGTTGTCATCTCCTTTGCACATCTCGTGCCACATCTCCAGAATGTGTCCACTTCTGCAGTGTAAGCGAAATAAAATCAATTGGTTGTGTAAGTTTTCTGAAGACTTTAGTCAAACTGTTCTTCCAGTAGCCATATGCCTATGCAACGGACGATCTGGTATGGACTGGAGTGGTCCAGTCGGTCATAACACGTTGATAAAACAAATAGATAGACCCCTGTACACTCAGTGATCAGCATAGGTGATCAGATTCTGTACACTTTGAGAGATCGGCGGATCTGCCATCGGCAAGTGGCGAAATTCGCCAACAGGCATCAGTCGATAGGACGGGATCCTTTCGAGGGGCGATGGTGGGAACCTGGGGCAGGCTCATCTGGACGGGATGGGGCCATGCCCATTGCTTATCGCCCTACGCCGCCAGAAAGAATGAGAATCCGCAGGGGACGACATGATTGAGTCTGGGCAGGAACCGGCTGAAGTGAACGTGCCGACATCGGTCGAGCTATCGATTGTAGAGCCTCTTGGGATCAACCGTCCGGGCTGGCCCTGGACCCTCGGCATCCCGTTCCCAGAAGGGGCCGTGTCCGGCGATCATCTGCTGAGTCTGACGAGCGATGGCCATCCCCAGCCGCTGCAGACGCGGACGATGCTCACCTGGCCCGACGGATCGGCCAAATGGATCCTGGTGGACAGCCTCGCGGATCTGGCGGCGGATTCGGATCACCGCTTGCAGCTGAGCTGGTCCCAGAGTTCACAGCGTCCGTCACCTGAACAACCCGTCTGTGTTCGCGAGACGGCAGATGGAGCCTATTTCATCGAGATGGGCGAGCGATCGGTGGCGATCACTCCCTCCGGCCCCCTCCCATTTGCGCGCGCCTTTGTCGGTGATCACGCGGTTATTCCCGATGGCGGGATACAGGCAACTGTGCGCGTAGATGACGTGGAATACGAGCTGCGCACCGGTGGAAGAATCGAGATCGAAGAGCCGGGCCCCGTGCGGGTTGTGTTACGCGTCGACGGTCTGGCTCTCGGGGGTGATGGCACGCCCGGCTTCGATGCCACGATTCGGATCTATGCCTATGCCGGCGTGCCCTGGCTGCGCGTCTTCGTGACCCTCACGCACCGCATGCGTCGGCGCGTCGTACATCTGCAGGAGTTCAAAATCAGTCTCCGTCCCGATCTTGGGGTTGATGCAGAGGCTTTCCTGGTCTCTTCCGTCGATGTGGGCAATCACGTTTCTCACGTGGATGAACTCGTCGGCAGGTATCGCAGTCTGCGCGTCGGGCTGGTGGATATGGAGTTTCCTGCATGGGAACCGGCTGAGGGTGAGCAAGAGACACCGGAGCAGCCGCGACGGGCAGATCCGCAGTATGAAATCCGGCCAGCTGATGATGGGGGACAGGTGCAGCGGCGGGGTGGGGCCAACTGGTGCAATCTGGTCCCTGCTGCGGCAGTCTTGAGTGATGGCCAGCGGCGGATCAGTCTCCAGTGTCGACGCTTCTGGCATCAAGCACCCAAAGAGATGGCTGTCAGCACAGACGCGGCCCATCTGTCACTGTATGCCGATTGGGCCGAGCCACTCCAGTGGCATCGTGGCGTGGCCAAGACGCACGAACTCATCATCGGCCTCCACGAGGCGGATGCAGATCGAGATCGTGCCCTGGCTTTCACCGCCGGTTTTGAGAAGCAACCGATGCCCATGGTTGCCACCCGCAACTGGATGATCGATACGGGTGCCTTCGGTCCCGTGTTCCGCTATCAGCCCGATCGCTACCGCTGGTGGGAATATGTGCTGCGGTCGGCCATGCAGAGCCACACATTCAACGTCGAAGTCGATCCGAGTCTCGGTTACCAGTTCTTGAACTACGGCGACTACTGGACGCCGGGTCGAGGTGGCCAGTGGAAGAACAATGAGATGGACAAGGGTTGGGCCCTCATGATGCAGATGCTTCGTACTGGCGAGGCCAGCATCTGGGAAATCGTCGAGCCGATCATCCACCATCAGATCGATGTGGACACGATTCACGACGATGAGAGTGCGTGGCGGATCGGGGCGCAGCGATACCACTTTGCCAAACACGGAGCCATGCGCGGTCCCTCAATCTGTCACGAGTGGATCGATGGTCCGCTCTTCTTCGGACTCATGTCGGGATACCGCCGGGCCGAAGAGGTGGCCGTCGCACGGGCCGAACACTTCATGGCTGCCATCGACCGAGGGGATCACCGGGTCAAGACCCTGACACGAGTCGCCGGCTATCCGCTGATGGCGATGTCGCGGATGTATGAGTGTTACCGCGATGAGAGGTATCTGGCCACGTGCGAAACCATCCTCGACTGGTTGCAGGATTGGTGTGGAGAAGATGGGCACTACACATACGACGCCTATTCTCCACCCGGTGTGGTGAAGGCGGCCACGTCGCTGTCCGATGGGATTCTCTCGTGCGCCCTCATGCGACATCATCTGGTGACCGGGTCAGAGCGATCCTGGACGGCACTGAAACAGATGGTCGATCGCGACTTCGACGAAACCGGACTGTTCCGGCCCGAGGGGTTCTCGGTCAAGAACACGAGCCCCTTCCGCAACTACTATGAGCCGGAGCCGGATTTCTGGTTCGAGGCCCTCATGTTTCTGACGGCCAGGACGGGCGAACCACGTTATGCAGATGTGGGATACGCCGAGTTACAGCGCATCTTCGTGCATCGGGGAATGCTGCAAGGGGCGGTCCACGATTTGCCGCCGCATTTCTACCGCTACTGGCTGCCGGCCCTGGCTCGGGCCGATGAACTGGGATTGCTCACCGATCCCAAGCCATTCTGAGTTGTATACCTGACAGGGCAGGCGCCTACAGATACTGGCTCAACACCTGACCCGAACGTTCCCAGGTGAACCGCGCGGCAAATCTGAGCCCGGCCTCACCCATCTGGCTACGTCGATCACCGTCGGCCAGTTCGAGCAGGGCTGCTCCCAGTTCACCGGAATCGGCATCCACAAGCAGGCCGCTGATACCGTCGTCGACGGCATGCACAGCACCACCCGAGCGGCCGGCGATCACCGGCTTACCACAGGCGGCGGCCTCCAGGAATACGATGCCGAATCCCTCCACCGACAGACTGCTATCCGTCGATTCGGCGACCTGGCGATTCGGCATGAGGAAGATATCACATGCATTGTAGAGTCCCGGTAGATCCTCTTCGTTCACATACCCCGTGAACACGACCCGGTCTGTGAGTCCGAGTTCAGCACTGAGGGCCTCCAACTGGTCTCGATAGGGGCCATCCGAGACGATGACGTAACGCCAGGGAGGCAAGCGGCCGTCGAGTTGATGGAGAGTTCGTAGGGCTGCATCGACACCTTTGCGCTGCACGAGCCGGCCCACCGTGAGCAGAACGAGCCGGTCACGAAGCTCATAGCGCTCAACGAGTTCATCAGGCGGTGACTGGGGTCGGAATATGTCGCGGTCGACACCCAGTGGTACTTCGACCACGGTTTCAGTGTCCACGCCGAAGTCGATCATTTCCTGGGTCGTGAAAGGGCTGTTGGTGAAGACACGACGCGCAGATCGCAGGATGCGATGCAGATGGCCCGTCATCCAACGACTCCCCGTAAAACGCGGATCGGTCTCACCGCCGTAGACCCACAGATCAAAAGGACGACCCGTG
>JABHDC010000093.1 GCA_018673255.1 Gemmatimonadota bacterium | reverse complement strand
TGGTGAGATCAAAGCGCACAAAGCCATCGAATTCGACTGTTGTCTGCACCGACAGCGAGCCGCCCTGCCCCAATGGTGCTGAGGCCAGCCGACTGACGGCATCCGGGAAACTCTCGCCTGGTATTGCCGTCAGGGCAGCCAAGTCAATCGATTGATCCCCGGTCCTGAAGAGCAGCTCGATGGGGTGGGCCAGCAGTTCCCGACCCTGACTGCGGATCTGTCGCGGGATCACTCTGGGTCCGAATGCATAGTCCCTGCCCCAGATCGAGAGCACACCATCCTTCTCCGCCACTGGCTCGAAGGGCGGAGGCACCGAATGATCGATACCGAGTTCATTGTCCCACCACGACGGCAACGGAAAGATTCGCAGAGCTTGTCTGGCTTCTTCCAGAACGGTGCCATCTACAGCCAACGCCTGAGCGAGAACGGTGTATGCACCTGGTGTCAGATCGCGATGGGGGAAACGCGCCTCGCCCAGGCCTGCCTCGAGCGGAAGATCCACTTCACCCACTTCACGACCATCCTCAGCCGTGAGCCGAACCCGTACGCGGTCGACGGGATCCTTGATGCCGCGGGCGTTGACGGCAAAGTGTGTGTAGCCGGCATGGGGATAGTTGCTGACTGCCAGATCGAAGGCTTTGGCCGTACGAAATCTGAGATTCTGGTAGAAGAGGGGGTGGCCATCTTCATCACGACCATCGAGGCTCAGTGTGTAGGTCCCGGTCGTTAATGCGGGTGGTCGGACATCGACGGATTTCGTGTCCCGCAGGCGCATCTGATTGCGATAGACCGAAGTGCCGGCTGAGTCGAGGAGCTCGCCTGTGACGGTGACGATGGGCTGGAAATCGCCGACGAGGGAGAAGGAGACCTCTGGCTCACCTTCCGAAAAGCCAGCGAAGCCGCTCTGACGCAGTGTGCGTGACGTGCCGGTGAAAAGCAGTTCACCGAAGAAGTCCGGGAGGGCGAAATTGCCCGACGTGTAGGACCAGGTCACGGCGTGGGTGAAGCCGGCCGAACTGTCCAGACAGAAGTTTGCACGCCACACCTGGCCTGGGTTGACTGGCCCGCTCAGCCCCAGGGCGGCATAGGGAATCGCGGCCTCGGCTGTCCAGCCATCAGCATGCTGTGAGGTCGCTGCCCGCCACTCAGGTGAGTAGCCACCGACGTCGACATGCTCAAAGGAGCGCAGTGCATCGAAACGAGTACCGCGGGCACTGACCATGAACTGGTAGAAGGTGCCATCGCTCAGGCCCGGCGGCTGCAGGAAGAACTCGAAGGTGTCTTCCGTGTAGATCGCTGCATCCCGTTCGGTCAGTAGAGCTCGAGTCACTGCCCCCTCGGGACGCGGGGCATCCATGGCGATGAAGAGTCCCTCATCCGTGGCTGCAATCAGAATCCAGGGCTGTAGTGGAGCCAGTTTGTCATGATCATACTGAGTGAAACCACTGGTCCGCGCGGCATGTTGCCAGAAAGGATCACTCAGATCGCCGTCCACTGTCGGCTCGCCATGGACAGTCGGCACCGACAGCCGCGGCCGTGGCGTGGGCGTGGGCGTGGTGGGCGCCGAGTTCGCTGGTTGTGGGATGGTGAGACTGTCGGTTGACACCACTGCATCAGGCGGAATTTCGGGCGGGGCACTCTCCTCGGCGATCGCCTGCCATGGCACGATGGTTAGGACGAGGGAGAGGAGGCCAGCCCGGCAGTTTCGCATCAAGTTGGTCGGTTTCTTGTGGGGCGTGGTTATGGCGCAAAGGTCCACTGGCCGAAACGATCTGTCTCAAGGAACAGGCGCATCACCCCAGACCAGCAACTGAGTTCCGTATTGCCGGCACGAGCCCGACACAGTTGTACACGACGGGTGCCCCCCGCCTCGCTCTCCAGAGCCTCCCAGGGTAGTCGCAATTCCGCCGACCACCCACCTGCAGACATGGTCACCGCACTCTCCCAGCCGGCATCCCAACTCAGGTCATCGCCCTCCGGCGTCGAGTGACCGTCCCACTGCACATTGTCGGGATTGACGATGAAGTGCACGTAGTCATCGTCATCCCCGACGCCGATGATGACTTCCAGGTCATCACCGGCCCAGATCGGATCGTCACGCTTCTGTCCTTGGCGCTCGATGCGGTCCGGTTCGGGCTCGGTACAATCGACGGCCAGATAGATGGCATCCTCATCCCAGAGAACTCTGGTTGTCGTCGTCGCCACAAGTTCGCGATAGCGAGTTGCCGGTTCCTGAAATGGGGCCAACTGGGCAGCGGACGACCACGCCGGATCATCGAAGTGGCCATCGATGACAGGAGGAGACAGAGAGGCCCCGCGTCGCGGAATCATCGCCGTTCGGATCTCGACTCGGGCTTTGAGTTCTTCTGACATGTGGCGCTGGGCCGCGGCCATCATGCTGTCGAGTTCGAAACCCAGTGGCTGACGGGTCTGGGCCCTGGAACGCCCCAGAGCCACCGCTTCATCGACACCTTCCACGAGCTCTCCGGTCCACCAGTTGGCCCGCTCGGAATAGAACCAGGCGTATTCATCAGCGGTGGTCAGAGACCAGTAGACATTGTGGGACAGAAAGTCGAGGCGCTGCTCAGGCGTCAGATAGTGGGCGGCAAATGCTTGTGGAGGAGTGCGCAGGCCGAGAACCTGATCGTAGTAGATGGCCATGCCGACCTGGGACTGTCGCCGGTAGGTGGCCCGGTTCGCGGGGCTGATCAGACGTTGGGCTCCCTGCGTCAGAGACTGGTAGGCCCACGCAAAGGGTGCTTCGTCCTCGTAGTAGTAGGCCGGCTCATTGCCGTCGATGAGCATTGCCTGCGGACCGATGACGTCGAGCATGCCATCGATGAAGGCAGGCAGGAGACCGTAATGATGGCCTTCCAGCTGAGCAGCGATGCGAACCGGATCGGCAATCTCGAACATGCCCGACACAACGCTGAGCTGGTAGAGGCTCAGGATGCGCACGGTGGGCAGCTCGGCTTGCAGGGCATTCATGAACTGTGCGCCCCGGCGACGTACCTGCGCGGCGGTACTGGCGAAATCATGGCCGGGTGCGGTCTCGGACAGCAGCCAGGGATTCGGCCCATAGGGCTCGGGGTCAAAGACGACGCCCACACAGCCGCCGCGACGTGCCGCTTCGGCTGTGAGACGAAGATTGGCCTGAATCGCCTCCCAGTGGTCGTCGTCGAACCAGTCCATGCCGTCACGGTTAGCTGCATAGAGGGTCAGAAAATTGTCGCTGAAGCGCTCCCACTCAATGGCCTCAAGTTGGGCCATCTGAGGCTCGAGGGCGGCGCGAGGCCACCTCTGCGTGTCGAAGGCGTGGTTGTAGTCATTCAGCCGGAAGATGACACCATCAAAGGGCCGTTCCTCCATCTGGCGCACCGATTCCAGCACCTCACCAGGGGAGGGAACGTCCCAGCCGTATTCGATCAATTTCTTCGATGGCAGGCCCCCGTATTCCGGCGCCTGGGCTGAAGTCGCGGCAGCGATGAGGAGCAGAGCGAGGGCAGGGGTGGCAAGGCGGATGGCGGCCAGCAAGGGTCTCATCATCGTGTCTGTTCCAGGCGTCGTGGCTCGTGTCGGGCTTCCTGGCTCAAGGTGCACAGATCCCGGAGGGTTGTCCACGAATGGAGTTCTCTGCGAAGTTTTCGGTAGAGAGATGGCCTCAGGCACACGATCTTGTTCTGCATGATGACAACACAACTACCATCCCAGGCAGAAATGCTGAGTGCCTTCATGGCAGCCGATGCCAGCTACGACGGGGTCTTCGTCACGGCTGTGCGCACGACAGGAATTTTCTGTCGTGCAAGTTGCACGGCGCGCAAGCCGAAGGCCCAGAACATCGAGTTCTATCCGACCGCCACAGAAGCGGAGCACGCTGGCTACCGAGCCTGTAAACGCTGCCGTCCCCTCGATACGCCGGGACAGGAGCCGGACTGGTTGACGCCTCTGCTGGCCCGACTCGACGAGGAACCCACACGACGCTGGACGGATGCGGATCTGCGTGAGGCGGGTCTGCACCCGGATCGCGTACGACGCTGGTTCAAGACCACCCACGGCACAACATTCCATGCCTTTGCGCGCGCCCGCCGGCTGGGACTGGCGTTGCATCGTGTGCAGGATGGGCTGCCGGTCGCACGAGTGGCCTTCGAGCATGGCTACGAATCGTTGAGTGGATTCAATGCGGCCTTTCGTGAACTGCTGGGTGCGGCGCCGACGTCGACGACGGCGATCCCCCTGTTTGTGCAGCGCCTGGCGACCCCACTTGGACCCATGGTGGCAGCGGCCAGTGACGACGGACTGTATCTGCTGGAGTTTGCCGAGCCCGAACGACTCGAGCCGCAGGTGCGTCGTCTCGGTCGGCGGCTCGAGGCCCAGTTGGTGCCCGGGACAAACGAGATCCTCACGATCCTGGCTTCGGAACTGGGTGAGTATTTCGAGGCGAAGATTCAGTCCTTCAGCGTGCCACTGTGTCCATTGGGTACGCCATTTCAGTTGCAGGTGTGGAAACAGCTGAGGCAGATCCCGTATGGCACCACCTGCAGCTATCGTGACCTGGCCGCCGCGATCGGCCGACCGACGGCGGTGCGCGCCGTGGCAGGCAGCAATGGTGATAACCGGATGGCCATCGTGATACCCTGCCATCGGGTGATTGGCGCCGATGGATCGCCAACCGGCTATGGCGGTGGCGTGTGGCGCAAGCAGCGTCTGCTGGAACTGGAGGGCTGAGGAGACTCAGCAGCCAGGTCGGGGTGGATCAAGAGGGGCTGATTCGGTATCTGGTGCGGATGGATCGTGGCTGCATCGGGCGGCGGGAGGCCAGCGAGGCGCTCTGGCGCTCAAGTTGTCGGATCGAGACCCAACACCGTCATGATCTCGATGCGATTGGCAAGGATGCAGCGTTTCTGATCGGGCCAGAGAATGTGAGGCAGATCGTCGATGGGACCCCACACCATGTGATCGTGGATCTCGGCGTCTGTCGGTGTCGCCTCGACCTGGGTCGTCGTGAACAGGAACACGTGGGTCGTCACCCACAGATCCTTGTTGAAAGACAGTCTTTCCAGCACGCCCAGTTTCCGCACGAGCGACAATTCGCGAATCCCGGCCTCTTCGAGAATCTCCCGTCGTGCCGTCTCTTCCAGACTCTCTCCTGATTCCACCGTACCCTTCGGCATGATGTAGCCCGGGCTGTGACGTTCGCCGGCCAGGGCAATGAGACACACGTCACCCTCGGCGCGTGCGACGATGCCACCACTGGATATGTGATCAGGAATACCCGGTAGGCGTCGATACCAGCTGTCATCAATCTGTGTCATGGGTCGAATTCTACGCGCATCCCGACCACACCGGCAATGGCTGTATCGATTCAGATGTGGCTCGCCACTGATCTGCCTTTGTCGAGAGCGAAAGAATGTTCTAGGCTTTCGCCCTGAAATGCATGTGACCTGACACAGGGAGGCGTAGACATGGCAGGGACTCCTGAACTTCTGATTGGTGATCTCTATTTCCCGGAAGGCCCACGCTGGCGGGTTGGAGATGACGGCAAGGGCTGGCTCTGGTTTTCCGATGTCCTGGCTGGTGAGGTCCGGCGTGTCGATCTGGCAGGCAACGCAGAGATGATCGCTGCAGTACCCGAATTGCCATCCGGTCTGGGATGGTGGCCCGACGGCACCCTTGTTGTCGTCTCTATCGGCGACGGCCAGTTGCTGGCGATCGGTGAGGATGGCAGCCCGCGTCCCGTGGCCGACTTGAAGGCCCTGGATGGGTTGCCCTGCAACGACATGGTTCTGGATGCTCAGGGGCGCGGTTACGTCGGTAGTTTCGGCGAACTGGATGAGATGAAGACGCCCGGTCCCGGCAACATGCCCCCCTTCAGCCACATCCACCTGGTGGAACCGGATCCGGATCGTCCCGGTCAGGGGCGCGTGCGTACCGTCGCTGACCGAATGACCTTTCCGAATGGTCCCGTCATCACACCCGATGGCAAGCAGTACATCGTTGCTGAAACCTTTGCCAATCGGATCAGCGTCTTCGATATCCAGGCGGATGGGTCGCTGGCCAATCGACGTATCTGGGCCGATCTCGGCGCACCAACTGACGGCATGACAATGGATGCCGAAGGCTGCCTCTGGGTGGCGATTCCCTACTACACCTACGGTGGTTCGGGTGGCTTCGTGCGCGTGCGGGAAGGGGGCGAAATCCTGGATCGCATCGACGTGGAGGATACGGCCTCCTTTGCCTGTACCCTCGGTGGCCCTGATATGAAGACCCTGTTTCTGTGTGAGTCGACGATCCTGGGTGTCGAACGGAGCCCGGGTGATGGTCGAATCCGCATGGTCGACGTCGATGTGCCCGGCGTCGGGACGCCGTGACGACCAGAAGGAGTGTTGAGAATGCCTGAGATTCACGAAGGAATCTCGCAGCTCATCGGCCACACCCCCCTGATGCGGTTGTCGGCCCTGTCACCTGAGGGTGGGGCGACGATTCTGGGGAAACTGGAATACCTGAATCCCGGGGGGAGCGTCAAGGACCGGATCGCCCTGAGCATGATCGAAGCAGCCGAGGCGTCCGGTCAGCTCGGGCCCGGAATCGCTGTGGTTGAGGCGACCAGCGGCAATACGGGGATCGGTCTGGCGATGATCTGTGCGCAGCGTGGATATCGGCTGATTCTGACAATGCCGGAGACGATGAGTTTCGAGCGGCGTGCGCTGGTGACGCGTTATGGCGCTGAAGTCGTGCTCACCTCTGGTGACCATGACATGGCCGGCGCCGTCGAACGAGCTCACGAGATCGTGATGGACAATCCGAATTGCATCGAACTGCGCCAGTTCGAGAATCCGGCCAACCCGGAAGTGCACCGACTCACGACGGGTCCGGAGATCCTTGAGGCCACTGGATCGGATCTGGCCGCTTTCGTCGCGGGTGTCGGCACGGGCGGGACGATCACCGGTGCCGGTGAGGTCATCCGGGCGGCGTTGCCCGAGTGTCAGATCGTGGCTGTGGAACCGACCTCTTCGCCGGTCCTGTCCGGTGGCAAGCCCGGGTCGCATGCCATTGAAGGCATCGGCGCCGGTTTTGTGCCGGCTATTCTGAATCGCGAGGTGATCGATCGTGTGATCACTATCGATGATCGTGACGCCTTCGACATGACGGAGGAATTGGCGCGCAAGGAATCGTTGCTCGTCGGCATTTCATCGGGTGCCAATGTGCTGGCCGCGCGCGAGGTCGCCGCTCAGTTGGGGCCGGATCAGTCTGTAGTGACGATCCTCTGCGATACGGGTACACGCTATTTCTCGGTGGCCGAGTACTTCCAGCGCGATACCGGTTCACGCCCGAGTTCTCTGCTGTGAGGCGGGCTGAATGAATCTGAGTCGCAGAGAGCAGGGCTTCGAGCAGCGGCTTCGTCGTCAGTTGATGACGTGGGAACAGAACAGCTCCTGGCCTGGCATCCTGGTCTGCGCCGGGCTGACGTGGTCTGCCTACCAGATCAATCATCTGCCCTATGTCCCATTTACGATGGCCGATGGGCGACATCCGGTCAGTGCCGTCCTGCTGGCTCTGCTTTTCGGGATTGCCCTCGGCAACCTGCTGCCCGTGGCCCGGTGGCTCAAGCCCGGAATCGAAGTCGTCATCCGCAAGCTGCTTCCCTTCGGCATCATTCTGCTGGGCGCCCGGCTGGATTTCTACAACCTGATCCGTGTCGGCCTTGGGGCGCTGCTGGGCGCGCTGTTGCTGATCGCACTGGTGATGGCCAGCGCTCACCTCTTCGAGAAACGTCTCAAGATTGGTGGGAAGCTGGCCATGCTCCTGGGGATCGGCACGGCCATCTGCGGCAGTTCTGCCATCGCCGCCGCGGCGCCCGTCATCGAAGCGAAGAAAGAGGACGTGGCTCTGTCGATCGCTGCGGTCAACATTCTGGGCGCGGTGGCGATGCTGCTGTTCCCGGCAATCGGTACGGCCCTGCTGCTGTCACCGGAGATCTACGGCGCCTGGTGCGGGCTGGCGATCCATGCGACACCACAGGTCATTGCCGCCGGTTTCGCACACCCTGTGGACGGTCAGACGGCGGGAGAGATCGCCACGATCGTGAAGCTCGTTCGCATTTCGCTGCTGGGGCCGGTCCTGTTCCTCATCGGTGCCGTCTATGCCCACCGTCGTCGTCGCGAAGCGGCCTACGTGGGCGGCGGCATCGACTATCGGAAGCTGGTGCCCTCCTTTGTCCTGCTGTTCCTGCTGGCCGCCGGTCTGCGCACATCCGGTTTCTTTCCTGAAGTGACATTCCACATGACGGATCGATTCCTGCTTGGCGCCGGCGACCGCACGATGGATCTGGCACAGGTCCTGGGCCTGGCCGCTGGCTGGCTGATCACGACGGCCATCGCGGGGGTGGGACTGCTCACCGAGTTCCGAGCTCTGAAGACGGGGGGTGCACGGCCCTTTGCCCTGGGGGTTTCCTGCAGCATCGTGGCTGCCGTGGGCGCCCTGCTGTATGTGTCGCTGACGGCCTGAGGAGATCCTTGTGACCGATACACCGAATCTACTCATCATCCTCAGCGATCAGCTGCGACGACAGGCACTGGGTTGCCACGGCGATCCGGACAGCCGCACGCCGCACATCGATCACCTCGCTGCCGAGGGCGTGCGATTCGCGCAGTCGAATTCCACCTATCCGATCTGCGTGCCCTTTCGCTTCACCATGATGACCGGCCACTACGCCCACACGCGACTGGTACCCGGGATCGAGTGGCGCATGTCACCGGCGGAGCGCACACTGGCGGATGAATACAACGAGGCCGGCTACGAGACGATCTACGTCGGCAAGTGGCATCTGGATGGCGGTCACGGCCGCATGGGCTCGGCGGTTCAGACGAATCGCACGCCCGTGCGTCGACCGTATCAGGGACGCTGGGAAAAGTGGTTCGGCTTTGAGCTGCGCAATGGATTCTTCGATACCTGCTACTTCGAAGATGATGATCCCTCACCGATTCCCATCAACGGTTACCAGACAGATGGACTCTTCGACGTCGCCGGTGACTATCTGCGCACAGGACGAGACTCATCCCGACCCTTCTGTATGGTGCTGTCCGTGGAGGCGCCGCATCCACCTTATGAAGCACCACCGGAGTTGGAGGCAGAGTGGACGGCGCGAGAGATTCAGCTGCCGCCGAATTTCTCTGCCGAGAGTGACGAGCAACGTGAAAAGCTGATTCGGCAACGACAGATCTACTACGCCATGGTGGAGAATCTCGACACCAACGTAGGTCGGATGCGGGCCCTTCTCGAGGCGGAAGGGCTCGCAGACGACACCATCGTGGTCTTCCTCGCTGACCACGGCGAGTTGCTCGGCGCGCACGGTCTGGTCAGCAAGCAGCGTCCATGGGAGGAATCTGTTGGCGTGCCTCTCATCGTCTACGATCCGAGGCGTCCTGAACGCGCCGGTACCGTGCTTGCCGATCCCACCTGCACGGAAGATCTGTTCCCGACATTCCTCGGACTGACCGGCCTCGAGCCTCGTGATCCATTGCCAGGCACCGATCTGAGTCACCTGGTCCGAGGGGACGAGGAGTTGCTGGCCCGAGATGGCGTGATGCTGGAATTCGTCGCTGAACTGCGCCCGGGCGTGCCATTCTACGATGAAGTCTGGCGCGGCTTCCGTTCCCGACGCTACAAGTACACCGTCCGCGGCGACAAGTTTGGCGCGAAGCCCTGGCAGCTGTTCGATCTGGAGGCTGACCCATGGGAGATGAGGAATCTCATCGACGATGAGGCGCACCGAACGACCGCAACTCAGCACCATCATTGGCTTCGACAACGCATGGAGGAGACCCTCGATCCCCTCGCATTGGCGCCGGCCTATGGCGAAGAGGCCTGGAATCAGGTACAAGATATGTGAGGAGGTGCCTGTGAAAATCACTCATCTGGAACGCAAAGGAGTCCGTGTGCCCTTCGTGCCCGGTATTCTTTCACCGCCGGAATATGAAGAGCTCACCGACAGCTACCCGAAACCCATCGGGGAGCGACTGCAGGATATCTACTACATCCACACCGACACGGGCCACACCGGTCTCGGCATGGGTGGACCCTACTTCGAGCAGCGGGAAGAGGCACCGCCTGAACTCATCGGGTTGGATGTGCGGACCTTCGAACCGCGATCTCTCGGTGGCGGCGGTTGGCAGGTGGCTCTGCTGGATCTGCTGGGCAAGGACATTGGCTGGCCCCTGTGCCGCATCTTCGGTGGCCGATTGCAGGACAGAGTCCTCGTCGACTACTGGATTCAGCGAATGGGTGTCGAGGACACAGCAGCGGCGGCCCAGCGGGCGGCGGACCTGGGTTTCCACGGCATCAAGATGAAGTGCATGTGGGCCGACGGGAATGTCGTGGAACGGGCTTTCGCCATTCACGAGGTGGCGCCCTCGATGCGCATCGTGATGGATCCCGGTCATCGGTTCCACACACTGGAGAATAGCCTCGAACTGGCCCGGGCCCTGGATGGGCTCGATGTCGTCTTCGAGGATCCCATGCCGAAGCGCGACCTGATGGACTATCTACGGCTGCGCGAGCAATCCAGTGTGGCCGTTGCACCCCATTTCCAGAATCCGCGTCAGGTCATTCAGGCCGTCGAGATGGAGGCAGTCGACGCCATCAACGTGGCACCGTCCGATTGGGGGTTCCTCGACATGGCTCAAATCGCTGCCGCTGCAGATATCCCCGTGTGGCAGGCATCGAATGTCGATCTGGGCATCTTTGATGCATTTCGTCTTCACGCTTCGGCGGCGGCGCCGAACTGCACGTTCGGCAGCGACCTGTGCGGGAATTTCGTGCACGAACACAGCCTGCTGAGCAAGCCGCTGGTCAGTGATGGATACGCCATCGTCCCTGACGGACCGGGGTTGGGCGTCGAACTGGACGAAGCCGCTGTCGCCCGGTATCAAGTCTTCCACGATCAATGGCCATGACGTGAGCACACCACAGGCCTCGCAGGATCAGCGACTGACGGAGTTGGGGCTCGAATCGGTCGAACTGAGCCCCGATCATCGACAGCAGCTGGATGAGCAGGGATTCACGATCCTCGAGAGTGTGATCGATCCAGTCTGGCTGGAAGGCCTACGTGCGGCCTTCGAGCATCTGTGCAGGTCGGAGGGAGATCGGGCGGGTAAGGAAGTGGCGCAGGTGGAAGGCGTGCGACGCCTCGCGGATCTGGCAAACAAGGGCGAAGTCTTCGATGCGGTGTATCTCCAACCTCGTCTGCTGGCCGCCGTCTGGCACGTGCTGCGGCGACCCTTCAAGCTGCATTCACTCAATGCCCACGATCCGCTGCCCGGACACGGCCAGCAGGCGCTGCACGCCGATTGGGGCGGAGCACGGGGCCCCGGTGACTATCACGTGGTCAATTCCATGTGGATGCTCGACGACGTGACGCCGGACAATGGTGCGACGCGCATCGTGCCGGGCAGTCACCTGCTCACGGAGACGGTGCAGGATGCCGTCGAAGATCCTGTGGCACCACATCCGGATGAGATCTACATCACGGCGCCGGCCGGTTCAGTCGGCGTGTTCAACAGCAATGCGTGGCATGGATGCAGGCAAAATGTGACGTCTGACCGTTCGCGACGTCTACTGCATTGTGCCTTCATCGCGCGAGAACATCCGCAGCAGACGAATCAGCGAGACTACTTCCGACCGGAAACGGCCGATCGTGTCGGCTCACTCGCGAAATACGTGCTCGATGTCGAGTGAAGGGGTCATGCGGGGCCGTTGAATATCGCGTCGTTCACACCGTGTCGGACTGCTTCGATGCGAGACGGCTGAAGGCAGGATCGATGGAATGCGCGGCGCCGTCTTGCTCAGCCCAGCAAGACGGCAATGGCCTCAGCCGCTCGATCCCAGATGGCGGAAGGCAGTATCCCCATCACCACAACGACGACACTTCCTGTCGCGGCTGACACTGCCAGCGCCGGTGACCAGCGCAGGGTGGTCGCATCGGCTGAGGCTTCCACGAGATAGATCTGTCGCAACACCAACAGATAGTAGTACAGGGCGATCGTGGCGTTGATTGCCGCGATCAGTACCAGTGCGAACTGGCCCTGCTGAATGGCTGCAGCAAAGAGGAACCACTTGCCGATGAAGCCTACCGTCGGCGGCAGCCCGATCAGACCGAGCAGACCGATGAGGAAGACGAGGGCCATCGACGGCGAGCGCTGCCACAGGCCCGACATGGATTCGATGCTGACCTTGTCCTGGTCATGCCCGACGGCGGCAACGACAAGGAAACAGGTGAGGGACATGGCCGCGTAACCGACGCCATAGAAGAGGGCTGCTGTCAGACCCATGGCAGACAGGGTCTGCACGCCGATCAGGGCGTAACCCGCGTGCGCCACGGCTGAATAGCCCAGCAGGCGCTTCAAGTCGCCCTGCCGCAGGGCGGCCAGGTTGCCCAGTGTCATGGCGGCAATACTGAACCACATCAATATCTGCTGCAGGCCCGCCGCATCCACGCCGGCTGGAATGATCAGTGACACGATCCGGCACAACAACGCGATGGCGGCCACCTTCGACACACTGGCGATGAAGGTAGTCACCTCGTGGGGCGAGGCTTCATACGTGTCGGGTGCCCAGAAGTGAAAGGGCACGACGGCGAGCTTGAAGAGGAAGCCGGCCAGCAGCAGCACCATGCCGAACCAGAAAAGCGGTGTCCCGGCCAGGGAGCCGATCTGGGCGCTGATCGCATCGAAATAGGTCGATCCAGTAAGACCGAAGATGAAACTCATGCCATACAGGGAGACGGCGGAAGCCATCATGCCCTGGACCATGTACTTCGTTGAACTCTCGCCGCCAACATCCCGGTTGCGGTGCAGGGCCACGGAGATATACATGGGGTAGGCGGCCAGTTCCATGGCGATGTAGAGGGTCAGCAACTCCGTCGCCGACACCATCATCATCATTCCCAGCGTCGCCATCGACAGGAACAGGGGCAGCTCCGACCAGGCGCGATCCCTGAGTGTGAGGGGCTCTCGGGCGCCGAGGATGACGAGCAGATATCCCGCCGCCAGCACAACCTTCACACTCTGCGAGAATGTGTCGATGCGGTAGATGCCTGGATAGAATGCTTCCCCGGAGAGGGGCAAGCTCCAGATGGCCCCCACTGTCGCCGCGATGCCGGCCATTACTGCCAGGCGCCACGTGGTTGTCGTACTTGCACCCAGAATGGAAGCGGCAAAGAGCACGAGGCCACTGAGTAGAATCACGAGTTCCGGTGTGAACAAGGTCGCTTCCATCACTGCATCCAGAACCGGGCGAGGACGTCAGTCGTGGTCCCGTCAATGACGTCGAGGAGGATCCGCGGGAAGAAGCCGAAGAGGAGGAGGACCCCCACCAGGATGGCACGGGGCAGCAGTTGCCAACCCTTCATGTCGAGATCGCGCAGGAACTCCCACTTTGGATTCGGCTCACCGAAGAAGGCCTGGTGGAAGACTCGCAGGATATAGACGGCGGTGAGAACGAGGCCACCGATGATGAGGACTCCCACGAGGGGATAGGTCTTCAGCGCAGCCAGGAATACGAGTAGCTCAGCCCAGAAGCTGGCCAGGCCCGGCAGGCCTGCACCGCACAGGCCGGCGACGATGAAGATGGACACGGCCCGTGGCATCTGGGTGCCGAGGCCGCCAAAGTCTGCGATGGTCTTGGAGTGGGCCCGGTCGTAGATGAAACCGACGGTGGAGAAGAAGAGGGCAGTCATGACGCCGTGGGCAAACATCTGGAAGACGGCGCCATTGAGGGCATCACTTCCGGCTTGGCCCAGGGCCGCCAGATTCAGACCGAGCAGCACAATACCCATATGTGATACGGATGAGAAGCCGATTACGAATTTGAAGTCGGTCTGCCGAATGGCGACGAAGGCGCCGTAGACGATCCCGATCGCGGCCAGGACGGCGAAGGTCGGTGCCCAGTGAGCGGCCCCTTCAGGCAGCAGGCGAATGCCCACCGCAAGAATGCCGAAAGCACCCAATTTCATCAGCACGCCGGCGTGCAGCATCGACACCGCCGACGGGGCGGCAACGTGTCCCGTCGGGGACCACCCGTGGACGGGGAACATGCCCGCCAGGACACCAAAGCCAAGATAGATCAGCGGATAGATGAAGATCTGGAAGTCCGTGTCGAAGTGATGCTGGCTCAGCAGCACCATATCGAATGTGCCCAGGCCTGCCGAATGGTAGATCGCCAGCAAACCCGGGAAGAGCAGGGCGCTGCCGGCGAGCAGGAACAACATCAGCTTCATCGCTGCGTAGTCGCGGTTCCCGGATCCCCAGATGAGAATCAGCGGATACATGGGCACGACGGCGACTTCGTAGAAGAAGAAGAAGAAGAAGAGATCCTGGGACATGAACACGCCGTAGACGCCGACCACGAGAAGCAGCATGAAGCCGAAGAAACCCTTCACACGCTCGGCCAGATCCCACATCGTCAACACACCCGTGAGGTAGACGATGGAGTTCAGCATCACCAGAATCGTGCCAAAACCATCGACACCCACGTGGTAAGAAATGCCGACTGCCTCGACCCACGGTATACGCTCGACGAACTGCAGCCCGCCGGCGACGGTATCGTAGGTACGCCACAGGTGGATGCTGAGTGTCGTGGCAACGATGGCCGAAAGCAGACTGATCCAGCGCACGAGACGGACCGCTGAGCCAGGCACGAGCAAGACCAGGCCGAGTCCAAGAGCGGGACACAGGAGGATGGCGCTCAGTAGCGGCAGGCTGTCCATATCAGCCTCCCATCCCGACGTAGAGGGCGATGACACCGATCACGACGACTGCGCAACCGCCATAGAATTGGACCCAGCCGCTCTGCAGCCGCCGAGATCCGGAACCCACCCACAGAATGCTGAAGCCGAAGCGCTCGAATCCAGCATCGAAGCCTTTCGCCTCGATCCCTTGCAGAAGGGCTGCGGCCGCACTGGTGAGGCGGACGAAGGTGGCGCGGTAGATGGCATCGATGTGCCAGCCATTGCTGAACAGGGCCTGCAATGCCGGGATCCGAGTCAGGAAGCCGACCCGAGAGCCGCGGCCGAAGTCCAGGTAGGCCAGACCGATGCCGAGGGCGACGACGGCCAGAGCGGGCAGCATGGAGATCAGCGAGTGTGATGCGACCTGAGCGTCGACTGCAAGGGCGATCTCGTCAGACAGGCCGCCGGCAACGGCGGCAGCCACGGCCAGCACCGCAACGGGCAGCGCCATGGAGAAAGGCTCTGCAGATCCTTCGTGAGCGTGCTCAGAGTGGCTGTCGTTCGCATCGATCGCCTCGGGCAGGATCACCAGGAAGATCATGCGGAACGTGTAGTAGGCGGTGAGAAAGGCGGCGGCCAGCGCAGCGACGACGAAGACCATGCCGCCTCCTTCGCCGAGGGCGGCAAAGATCTCTTCCTTGCTGAAAAATCCACTCAGAGGCGGCACACCGGCCAGCGCGCCGCCACCGATGAGCAGCCCTGCAGTGGTGACGCGCATCCGGGCGCCCCCTGCGCGGCCGATTTTCTCGAGGTCGTTGGTGGCAAAGTGATGGATATAGAGACCCGAGCAGAGGAACAGCAGCGCCTTGAACAGGGCGTGCGTCACCAGATGGAAAACGCCGGCGAACAGCGAACCGGCGGCCAGGGCCATCAGCATGAATCCAAGCTGCGAGATGGATGAGTAGGCGAGGACTTTCTTGATGTCTCGATCAACCATCGCCATCGTCGCGGCCAGCAGGGCGGTGAGGGTGGCGATGATGAGGATGATCCACCGCGTCGTTTCGGCAGCCAGGAACAACGGATAGAGCCTCGCCATCAGGAAGACGCCGGCGGCGACCATCGTCGCCGAGTGCAACAGCGCGCTGACCGGTGTCGGACCCTCCATCGCATCTGGTAGCCACGTGTGCAGCGGAAACTGCGCACTCTTGCCGACGATGCCGATGAAGATCAGCAGCGTGATCGCCGTCAGTGTCGCCGGGGCGACGCGCGCCACCAGGCCGCGTTCGGGGTCGAGCAGGCCGGGAATGTCGAAGTGGCCTGCCGTCATCATCACCAGCAACACACCGATCAGCAGACCCACATCACCGATCCGTGTCATCAGGAAGGCTTTGCGGGCCGCCGCGGCTGCTGAGGGCTTCTGATACCAGAAGCCGATCAGAAAGAAGGAGGCCAACCCGACCAGTTCCCAGAAGATGAAGGACTGCAGCAGATCGACGGCGTAGACGAAGCTGAGCATGGCCCACTCGAAGAACGCGAGCAGGGCAAAGTATCGAGTCTTGCTCGGATCATCGGCCATGTAACCGATGGAATAGACAATGACGCAGGTCGTGATCAGGGCCACGACGACACCGAAGGTCAGATTCAGCCCGTCGAGGAGGAAGCCGAAGTAGAGATCGATGGGGCCGCTGGTGAACCACAGATGACGGATGGCGTCGGCAGGGCCATTCAACCAGAGCAGGCTGGCGCAGGCCAGAGACACTGCGGCGGCAAGGACCACGATACTCTGCGCCGCCCGTGGCGAGCGATGCAGGAAGAGAATGGCGATGACAAAACCCACCAGGGGGGCGAATGTCGTCGACAGGATCAGCGTGGTCGTGTCCACGTCAGCGCCTCAACTCGGTGATGGACTCGGCATCGATGGTGTGACGCTGCCGATAGAGATTGAGGATGATGGACAGGAAGATGGCGACCTCCGCCGCGGCCAGACCGATGATGATGAGGACGAAGACCTGCCCCGTCGCCGGGTCGGTGACACTGAAGCGATTGAAGGCCATGAAGTTGAGACTCGACGCATTCATCATCAGTTCGACGCCGATGAGGACCCCGATCAGATTTCGCTGCGACAGGGCGGCGAACAGACCGAGGGCGAACAGGACGGCACCGAGGATCAGGTAGGTTTCGAGACTCATATGGTGGTCTGCTCTCGACGCGCGATCAGAATCGCGCCGATGATGGCCAGCAGCAGGACCACGGACAGGGTCTCGAAGACCAGGTTGTAGTGGTCGAGCAGTGCCTGCCCGAGACGGCTGACCGCCCAGGCCGACTCAGGGGCCGCTGGCAGGATGACGAAATCCGTCTGGCGCAGCAGCAAGGTCAGGCCGATGAGGAAGAGTCCCGACCCGATGGCGGCGAACAGCGTCTTGAGTGGATGCCGGGAAGGCGGATCGAGGGTCATGGCCATGGATAACATCATGGCGAAGACGATGGCGACTACGATACCACCGATGTAGATCAGCAATTGCATGGCCGCCACGAAAGGAGATCCGAGTTGCAGGAAGATGCCTGCCAGGCCAAAGAGACTGATGCCGAGACCAATAATGTTGTAGAGGATGTGCCGTGACAGGGCAGCCATCAGGCCACCGGCCAGGGCAACGACGACAAAGCCGCCGACGACGATCTGCTCAACCATCATCTCCAGCTTTCTTCGGTGGCGCACCGTCGGTGGCATCACTGGCAGCGGCTTCCGCCTCTTGCTTCGCCTTCTTGGCGGCAGCGGCCTTGGCTGCTGTCGCTTTTTTGGCTGCCGCTTTCTCCGCTTCGGCGAGGCGCAGCTTGTCGCGGACACTCTCCTCGCGATCGCGCCAGGGGATCAACAGATCATAGAGGAAGTCGTTGCGCCCGTAGCCGGCCTGATCGTATTCGCGGCTGTAGCCGAGGGTGTCCGTGGGGCACACGTCCAGACAGAGGCCGCATTCCGAACACAGGGCGAAGTCCACCTCGAACAGGGTCGCCCGCTTGCGTTTCATCCCCTCAGGCCGTTCGCCCTCCACCTTGATGCAGAAGGAGGGGCAGACACGCACGCAGGCACCGCAATCGATGCAGTCGTGCGAACCGGTCTCTTCCTTCTCGACGAGGGTGATCACATTGCGGTAGGCGGCCGACATCTCAATCCGCTCGCGCGGATACTGGGACGTGACCGGCTTCTTGAAGGCGTGCTTGAAAGTCACCTTCATGCCGGTCAGCAGTGAGCGGGCGCCTTTGAGGGTCTCTCTCAGCATGGTGAACCCGCCACGGCAGCCCATCCGGTCGCGGTGCCAGGTATGGCGAGACGACGTGTGTACACGCTCATGGCCACACCTTCACCACAACAGCTGTGAGAAGAAGATTCACCAGAGCCAGGGGCACGAGAATCATCCAGGCAAATGACATGAGCTGGTCGAAGCGCAGTCGCGGGAAGGTCCACCGGAACCACATCATCACCAGAATCAACGCGTACACCTTGATGAAGAACCAGATCCATCCCGGCAGCAGTGGACCATGCCATCCGCCCAGGAAGAGGATCGTCGCCACGGCGCAGACGATGACCATATGCGTGAATTCGGCAAGGAAAAACACGCCGAAGCGCATGCCCGAATACTCCGTGTGGAATCCAGCGACCAGTTCTGATTCAGCTTCGGGTATGTCGAAGGGCGCGCGATTGGTCTCGGCCGTGGCGGCGATGAAGTAGATGATCGCCGCCAGGGGCTGTACGAGAATGAAGGGATACGCCGCCTGGGCGCTGGCGATTTCGTGCAGACTCAGAGAGCGCGTCATGATGACGATGGGAATGATCGCCAGCAGCAACGGGATCTCGTAGGAGATATTCTGCGCCACGGCACGAACGGCACCGAGCAGGGCATACTTGTTGTTCGATCCCCAGCCGGCGGCAAAGATGCCGATGATGTTCAGACTCGAGAAGGCCAGCAGCAGCACCAGGGCGATGTCATAGTCGTGGAAGAGCCAGTCCTGATCGATCGGAATCAGCGACAGCAATGCCATCAGCGGGGCAAAGACCAGCAATGGCGCGATCAGATAGAGGGGTTTGTGCACCTGATCGGGTGTGATCAGTTCCTTGCCGATCAGCTTGACCACGTCCATCAGCGTCTGCAGCAGGCCGAAGGGTCCTACCTCAGTCGGCCCGTAACGACGTTGGATTCGCGCGCTCACCTTGCGTTCCAACCAGATCAGGGCGAGGGCATTCACGGTGATGAATCCCATGATTGCCGCCGTCGCCGCCAGCACGGCCATCCAGTGGCCCCCGAAGATCTGTGGAAAGTTCATCACCGGTCGATCTCCGGCACGACGATGTCGATGCTGCCAAGAATGGCCACCGTATCGGCCAGCATCGTCCCCGGAAGCACGACGGGCATGGTCGATACATTCACGAAACTCGGCGTGCGCAGCTTCGTGCGGACCGGCACATCGGTGCCGTCACTGGTGAACCAGATCCCGAAGTGACCACGGGCTGACTCGACGGCGAAGTAGTGATCCCCGGCCGGCGGGCGGATCCGCTTGGGCACTTTCGGGGCCATGATCGGACCGTCGGGAATGTGACCGAGCGCCTGTTCGATGATCCGCAGGCTCTGTTCGATCTCGTGCATGCGCACCATGTGGCGGTCGAAGCAGTCACCACCCCTCTCACCCACGGGCACGTCGAAGTCGTAGCGTTCGTAGCCGCCGTAGGGTTCATCCTTGCGCACGTCATTGCGGGTGCCGGCGGCGCGCAGGACCGGGCCGGAGAGGGCGTAGTCCTGAATCAGATCTGCCGCGATGACGCCGACGTCTTTCGTGCGATTCTGGTAGATGACATTGTCCGTGACCAGATCGTGATAGTCCTTCAGCCGCGGCTTGAAATAGTCGCAGAAGTCGGCCGTACGTCGAAGGAATTCCTCATCCACATCCATCGTGACGCCACCGAAGCGACCATAGCAGTACGTCAGTCGGGATCCGGTGACAGAGTCGAGGATGTCGAGGATCTTTTCGCGATCGTCGAAGCCATACAGAAAGGGCGTGAAGCCGCCCAGATCCAGGACGTAGGTTCCGAGCCAGAGCAGGTGGCTGGAGATCCGGTTGAGTTCACCGCAGATGATGCGGATCACTTGGGCCCGCTCCGGGACTTCAATGCCCATCGCTTTTTCCACGGCCTGACAGTAGGCGAGGTTGTAGATCAGCCCCGACAGGTAATCGATGCGGCTGGAATTGGGCAGGAACTGCAGATAGTCGCGATTCTCGGCCATCTTCTCGTGCGCCCGATGGCCGTAGCCGATGACCGGGTCGGCGGCGAGGAGCCGTTCACCCTCCAGATGCAGACGGATCCGCAGCACGCCGTGGGTCGACGGATGCTGGGGGCCCATGTTGAGGAAGTAGGTATCCGAGTCGTGGACGTCCCGGACCAGATCCATCGTGGCTTCAGGCATTGGCCCCCGCGTCCTCCCCATCCGCCGCGACCTCTTCTGCAGGCATGGGTGCGGCGAAGACCTCACGCTGTGCATCTTCGTCGCGGAAGTCCTTCAACAGGGGGTGGCCAGTGTAATTCTCCGGCATCAGCAGCCGGCGCAGATCCGGGTGGCCGTCGATGACGACACCATGCATGTCGTAGATCTCGCGCTCGTACCAGTCGGCCCCGGCGAAGATGTCGCGGATGCTTGTGCCGTGAGCGTCACTGACCAGATCGATGAGCACCAGATGACGATCCGGCGCACCATGACGATTGAACTGGTACACCAGGCGCATGCCGCCGCCATCGTCCGTGCGCAGGTCGAGGCAACTGGCGTGCTCGAGGTGGTAACCCGCTTCTCTGAAGCACTGTGCCACGTTCCGAATTGCTGCAGACGGGGCGTTGTACTGGTGCTGGCAACCGCGAGCCAGATCGTCTTCACCCTCGAAGGCCGTGACGCCTTCCACTGCCGCGATCCGGGTGACGAGTTCACTCACGAGGCATTCTCACCGCTGCGTGGCCGATTGTAGCCCGTCTGACCGGCCTTGATTTTCTCTTCCAGCTTCAGAATTCCTGCAAACAGGGCCTCGGGGCGGGGCGGGCAACCCGGGACATATACATCGATGGGAACGATGCGATCGGCCCCCTCGATAATGGCATACTGGCCCGGATACTTGAAAGGGCCCCCATCGATCGTACAGCCGCCCATGGCGATGGCCCACTTAGGCGAGGGCATTTGATCCCAGAGTGTCTTGATCACGGGGCCCATCTTCCGGGAGATCGTCCCGGCCAGGATCATCACATCCGCCTGTCGCGCACTGGGGCGGAACACGCCCGCGCCGATTCGATCCAGATCGAAGCGTGAGGCGCCGACGGCCATCATCTCAATGGCACAGCAGGCAAGTCCGAAGGTCAGGGGCCAGAGTGAGTTGGCGCGCGCGTGGTTGAGCAGATTCTCGAGCGAATCCAGGTGGATCAGTGGACGGACCTGCTCCAGCAGCACGTCGGGATCGGTGTCTCCTGCCGGATCCACGCCGGCGCCGACCATGGCCAGTTCCTCTTCCGGTCCCCGTTCGGCCACGTTCAGGACCGCCATTGCAGCACGCCCTGCTTCCACGCATAGACAATGGCGAGGAAGAGGATGCCGATGAAGAGGGAGAGTTCGACCAGATCGCGCCAGACATAGGCGCTGGTGTTAAAGACCAGGGCCACGGGCAGGATGTAGAGCACATCGACTTCGAAGACGACGAAGATGAGAGCAAATAGATAGTAGGCGATGTCGAATCGCATCCAGGCACTGCCCTCGGTGTCGACACCACACTCGTAGGTGTCGAGTGTCTTGCGACCCCTGGATCGTGGTGCCAGCAGTAGAGGCGCCACCAGGGGTAAGATGCCGAGAATCGTCCCGATGACGAGAAGAGTTCCGAAGAATGCGTAGTCTGGGTATGTGCTCATGGGTGACGGACGATAGTCAAGGCTACAGGGACTCGCAAGAGGCGGTGAACTCGAGGGAAAACGGCCCCTCGTGGGCCGAGGAATCAGCCATTCTCATACGCCAGTGCGCACGAGGCCGGCCGGCCATCCGGTTCGGCGAAGACCTTCCCAAATTCTTCAGCTGTTACCTGGCGGGCCTCGACGCCTCGATACTGAAATTGCAGGGCCCGGCGCCGTACCGACGAGTTGTTTGGCGGCGTCTGATGAGGCAGCAGGGCGGAGAAGTAGAGGATGCCCCCGGCCCGTAATTCGACGGGCTCCGCTTCATTGGGATCGATGCGATCAGGCAGGATCTCACAGTCGATCGTGTGATGGTGGCGTAGGGGACCGCGCTTGTGCTGGCCCGAGAGCAGGTGCATGCAGCCATTGTCCACCGTCGCATCATCCAGAGCGATCCAGCAGGTGCCCACCAGATCCAGGGGGAGCCAGTTGAAGTAGGCGTTGTCCTGGTGCCAGGGCTTCTCAGATCCGATGAGGGGCGGTTTGGAGAGGGCCATCGTCGCTTTCAGCAGCATCTCCTGGCCGATCAGGTCGGCGAGGAAGCCACGGATGCGTTCATGAACGACAAGTTCCTCGAACACGGCGTGCTGGGTCTCGTAGTCGTGCAATTTGCGGAAGCTCAGTTCCGCTTCTTCCGGCGTCAGTGTATTCGGGTCGACACCGTCTTCGAAATGAATGGCACAACCGCTCTCAGTACTCACCCTTGGGCCGGCATAGTTTCGCGCGGCGCCTGCGGGCGCCGCGACAAGTCTGGCCTCACCGCGTTGGAGATCTCCCATCAGGGAGTGGCTGACATCTCGCAGGGCCAGACAGGCGGCTGCGACCTGTTCGGCTGACAATACGTCCTGAAATGCGACGTATCCCAATTCGGCATATTGCTTGCGATGCTGATCGGTGATTCTGTCGGGGCACGGCTCGATGACTGCGGTCACGACGACTTGAACTCCCTGGCAGGTCCTTGGTGGTTCCCAGAACAACAAAATGTAGGCATCGATCGGCATTTCTGGCAGGGGCGTTGGTGTAAATTGAGCCATGTATTGTCTGCAAGGTCGCAGATCCTCAGCTTAACAGGGGCGACAGGTTGCCGAAGTAGGTTCGATCCCTTTTGCTTGCCCGCAGGCAAGCGATATCCCCGTGGTGAAGGTTGAAGGCGTATGTCAGATCGACCCTACGTGCTGCTCAGTGAAGATGGCGATGTCATGGCCATGATGATGATGGCGACGCTGCGGCAAGCGGGCTTTGAAGTTGATCGTGCCGTCGACGGCGAGGATTGCCTGACCAAGGCCCGGTCGCGTCGCCCGGACGTACTGGTCCTTGATCTGATGATGCCGAAGCTGAATGGCATGCAGGTGCTGGAGCAGTTGCGGCAGGACCCACTGATGGCGGACATGCCGGTGATCATCTGCTCCGCGAAAGATTACAAGACCGAGACCGAACAGGCCGGCGAACTTGGCGCCGTCGATTTCCTGCCAAAGCCGGTTGAGCGCCCCAAATTGGTCGCGGCGGTGCGTAAGGCGCTGGAACCCTCCACGCCGGATGCGACCACTTCAGCTACCCCGGCCGAGGCGCCGGGTGAGATCTACGATCCTCAGATCCGTTCGGCCACGTCCACGATGATCCGCCTGTGGGGCACGCGGGGATCGATCCCCGTGTCGGGACCGGACTACGTGCGTCACGGGGGCAACACGACGTGCATGGAAGTCGTCCACGGGGACACGCACATCCTGTTCGACGCCGGCTCCGGCATCCGTGATGCCGGCCGGGCTCTGGCCGCCGAGGGGGCTCGGCCCATCCACCTCTTCATCACACACACGCATTGGGACCACATCCAGGGGTTCCCCTTCTTCGCCCCCGCCTACATGCCTGGTTTCGAGATCGATGTGCATGCACCGCACAATGTCGACAAGGATGTGGAATCGATCTTTGTCGGTCAGCTCGATCGAGCGTATTTCCCCGTCCAGATCGAAGACATGCAAGCCGAATTGCGCTTCGATGACCTGGGCGAAGAGTCGCTGAAGATCGGTGATGTGACGGTGTCCTGGACCTACGCCGTGCATCCCGGCGCGGCCGTGGGATACAAGATTGAAGTGGGAGGACGGCGCCTGGCATTCCTTCCCGACAACGAATTTCTCAAGGGGTATCGCGGGGATCCGGCACTTCTGACCGAGCACGACGAGCAGCTGGCCATGCACCGGCAGCAACTGGCCTTCCTGGCCGATGTGGACATTCTCATCCACGAGGCGCAGTACACGAATCCTGAATATGCCAGCAAGATCGGCTGGGGGCATTCGAGCGTGGGCAATGCGTGCGCCCTGGCTCGACTCGTACAGCCGGAGCGCTGGATCATCCCCCATCACGACCCGGATCACACGGACGACGATCTGCAGCACAAGCTGAGCCTGACAAGGCAGGTCATGCGTGACATGGGCAGCACCGTCCAGGTCAACCATGCCCATGACGGCATGATTGAATACCTATAGCCCCTACCTCTAGCCCTTAGGCAGGGCGCTATGGGGCGATAGATCCCGGGTTCAGGCTAGGCCGTTCGGTTGTGGATGGGCGGATAGGTCGGTCACAGCTGGCGTGTGACTCGAGGTGTGAGAATCAGATCGACCATCACTGCCTGCGCCACGATCCTCGTCACTACCTGGAGCCACGATCTGGCGATACTATCCGGCAGCCGTCTGCAGTGATGACTTGCTGCGCGTCGCCTGCAACTCGTATTCGGGTGTGCGGCGCTCCAGCAACTGCAGCGAGATATCGATGATCTCCCGCGCCTCGTCAGGAGTGGTTGTGCCGATGGTGACCATGTCCTGATCTCGCAGTGTATTCCACACAAAGGACAGACCCACCACAGGCAGCAGTCGTCCCGCCGCCAGCGGCTTGATCGACATGACAGGCTTCCGGGCGTTGTTGATGATGCGCATGACCCAGTCTGCCTCCACCTGCATTAGGAAGCCAGCGGCGTTGTAAAGCTGGATGTAGGTCGCCACGTCAGCGCCCTGGTTGTCGGCATACACGATGGATTCCGGCATGTGTGTGGACAGCCCGGGGATCATGTCGTGTTCGCGGATCTTCTTCGTATACACATCCAGATCGCGGATGACCTTCTCCCGGCGGTCGACGAGAGCGTCGGTAATGCCCTGGTGCGGCAGGCAGAAAGTCGCGCCCTGGGCCTTGCAGTCGGTGAAGACACGATCCGGCTCCATCTCCTCGGGTCCGCCCTCAGTGATGTTGAAGTGGGGCGTGATGATGCGGATGAAAGGTTTGCCCGTCTTCTGCTCGACATCACTGAGTGCGTCGCCAAGGTCGCCACTCATGTGGGGCCCCATGACCGCGTCGACGCCGGCCTCGGCAAAGACCGTGAGGATGTCAGCCATCCGCTCCCGAGTCTGCAGGTCCTTGATGAACTTGTCCTGGGCGCGACTGGTGTGCGAATACCCGAGAAACCAGTTGGTGCCGACAAGCAGTCGCGGCATCGACACGCCGCCGACCATCGTGCGGGGGAAGTCAGTCATGGTCTGTGCTCCACGCTTGGGGTGGGGGCTGTTTGTTCGCAAATATGGGGGGTTGGTGGGGTTGGCGACACCTTCTGGTCGGTCTCTCTGTCGCCTCCGGCGCGCAGCGTCTACGGTCAGCAGTCGGGGTACGGCCGTGTGGAGATCACCGGGTGGGCGAGCCCGCTGCGCGGTCTCTGTGTTTGAGCGATGGTCGTAGAGAGGTATGGTCGACGCCATGCGCGCCTACGGCGACAGAGAGACCGACGGTGGCGGCAACCCCATCAACCTGATCTGGCGCAGATCATCCTGGCGTCGTTGAGCGCATAGACAAGTGGCAACATGTCAACACCAATCGTGGGCAGGGACCGAGTCTCCAATCAGTTGAGGATGGGTGTGAAGGGGCGGTTGTTTTTCAGGACGCTGAAGAGGACGTGGAGCATCTTGTTGGCGACGTGGCTGGGGTGATGAGATGGTGTTTCCCTGCTTCCCAGCGCGCTATGCTCCCCGTGCATAGCGCCGCGCAACCAAACTCCCGCTCAGGCGTGTCCTTGATAGAATCGTGAGCTACCTTCGCCGGAGGGAACCTGTGCACCGAACGCCTGTCGAGCAGATCACTCGTGTCGCTCGGATGTACACGAATGCCGAGGCCGCTGCCGCCCTTGGCATCACGCCACGCACTCTCGCCCGTCTCTGCAAGAAGCGTGGGATAGAGACGCCCCACTCGCGGCACAGGCGGTCCGGTGAAGGTGGTCGTAGCCCCTGAACTCAGGCGACAGAAATCTCTGCGCCACCAGTTGACGATGATCACCCCCGACCGGACATCTTACCTGAGAGAGGAAGTGTGACGATGAACAAGGGCATCGCATTCTTGCTGTCGGGATCGCTTCTGCTGACGGCTTGCGCAGAATCCCCGGTCAGAGTCGAACAGGGTCGCTACGTCACTCACGATGGCTTCGGGTTCAGCGTCGGTCTGCCGCAGGATCTGGTCGACGCCGGGTGGACGATCAAGGCCGACCGGAATCCTGCCGTGAGTCAGACGTCTTATAACTTCCACTTCATGCCGCCGGAAGGCGTCGAGGGCCTGGTTCCCGTCACCGTGAACAGCGGCGAGAACGGCCCTCGAGAGACCACGACCGAAACCCTCGAGCGGATGTTGCGTCTCCGACCCGACCTTCCCCCTGTTGAGCTGCTGACCGATGGTCCTGTCGTCCTGGATCGGTGGCCCGACGTCGTCGAGATCGAGACCACGTGGCTCTACAGCGACCAGGCGTCCAGTGTATACCAGCGGCTCGTCGTCTGGGGCGACCTGTCGATGGAGATCAGCGCGAACCAGGCCGTCTTTCTCAACGAGGGGGAGTCGCAACAGGAGGCGCTGGCCAGGCTCCGTGCCCTGTGGCCCCCCTCGCTCGATGTCGCTCGACGGATCGCTGACACGCTCCGGCTCAAGTGATCGATTGGACTGACCCGCCAGGCCGAGAGGCGCATAGGTAGAACAAGGGTCCCAGTCCTCCCCGCTCCGGAGGTATTCGGTTGATCCCCTGGTGCGCGCACGCTTCGGATTCCTGGGAACTGCTCGGCCAACTCGAAGCCAATGTCGAGATCCATGATCTGCGGGCTGCGGCCGTTGAGATCCTCCCGTACCACGCGGAGATCCGGTCCAGGCGCTGGTGGAAGCCGTCGTACGTCAGCACGGACATCCCTGCCACAAGCTTCCACGAACACAGAATGACGCAAGAGGCATGCCGGGTTTGGTGATGATGTTGTAACTTACCGTGGTTTCTCTGCCACAGGACACTCCCAACTTTGCACTCAGGTCGTCACCGCCCCTCCTCCTGACCAGGCATTTGTCGTGCAGATATTCCATCGCTATCACGAGCTCCTCGGCCGACTCGATGCCAGGGGACACGAGCATCGCATTCTGGGTCGTGCGCCCGATGGGGCGCCCATCGTCTGCGTTCGAGCCGGTGGCGACAAGACACCCGCCATCTTCATCAGTGCCGGCAGTCACTCCACCGAGCAGGCGGGCGTCAGCGCCGCCATGGAGTTGATCGACACCCTGGACACGGAACACCAGGTCTACGTGATCCCCTGCCGCGATCCCATCGGCCTCAACGGCTTCAACTATGCCCTCAGTCTGAGCCTGGACGATGAACCGGAAATGTCCGATCAGGATGCCGCCATGGCACTGCTGCGCGAGCGGGGCGAGGTGCTGCACGATGAAGAGGATCTGCTCGTGGCGATCATCGGCGAGCATGGTTACTTCAGCCGTGTGCGGCATGGATGGTCGGTCGAGCAGGTGCCGGCGCTGGAGCCACTGAAGGGTCGGCGCATCTACTGTATGGCGGGAAGCGAGAAGATCGAGGGCTCGGCCATGCTGCAGCGCGCCTACTCGCTGATCGTTGACCCGGAGGGTCAGATCCTGCACATCAATCGCTTCCACGACACCGCCTGGGCGCCGGCGGAAGCGCGCGTCACGCGCGATCTATTGGCGCGGATCCATCCCGGGCTGATACTGGATCTGCATGAACATGGCGGCGACGGCTTCTGGTTCTCCGCGCGCCATCAGGGCAACGACGATGACGAGCAGTGGGAGCATCGAATGGCCGACGTCATGATCGGCGCTGTCGAAGAAGCCGGATTCGACCTGATGCCCGATGACTACCTGCCCGGCTCCTTCTTCAGCAAGAGCCGGAACAGTGTGTACTGGCTCGACCCCCGCAAGCGGGGCGAAGGTTTCAACCTCTCCGACTTTGGCGCCCTGGAGTATGGTCCTGCCTTCACCATCGAGACGGGCATGACGACGGGCTTCGACAACCGGGTGAATGCGTCCCTGCTGGCCGCACGCACGGCGATCAACGTCTTCGAGGAGCGCCACAAGAGCAGCTGATGGTGATGGATCACCATCATCGCCGGGGATCACTGTGCAGATAGGAAAAACAAGGGCCCCCTTTGCCAGAGTGTGAGGGATCGGTGCAGCATGGGGGTGAGATCCAGGACAACCGCGTGTAGTGAGCACGAGCCGCTTCACCCCTCACAGCCGTTCCCGGTTGTCTGAAGCGCTCGTCGGGCTGAAAATGTCAGCCACGTCGGTGGATTTCCGGACATCGGCATGGGCGAGGACCGGTGTCAGGTCGCGGCCGTGATGGCGGCCGACAAGTCCTTGTCCCTATCGCGGGTCTGAACAGGCAGAACAGGGCGGGCCGGCGTCACCGGCCCGCACCTGAGACACTGTTGGGCTACGCTCTCTTCTTTGCCTTGCCCATCATGTTGCCTTTGTCGGCGGCATCGGCATTTCGTCGAGCGGCGGCTCGATCCTTCTTGAGCTGAGCAGCGGTCTTCGTCTTCACGCGGGCGGCGCCTGCAGTCTTCTTCGTGCCGAGGCGCTTCTGGCTGGCCAGGCGCTTCTTTGCTTTGGGCATTTCGCGTCTGTATTGCGGCAGCCACTGGCTCTGGGCAACGAGCATTTCGTCGACCATCTGCCAGATCTCCGGTGGATTGCAGACGGCGCCGACGAGGGGATCCATCATCATGGCCTGCTTGAGCAGATCCACGTCGCCATGGACGGCGGCCTCCATGGCCATTCTCTGCACGGAGATTGACGTATTGCAGATGGCGGCGCATCCCAGTGGCAGGTCACCTACCTGGGGGATGCTGATGCCATTCTTGTCGATG
>JABHDC010000092.1 GCA_018673255.1 Gemmatimonadota bacterium | reverse complement strand
GCGGAAATTGGATCGAGGATGCTCGCTTCGGTGCCTTCCTGCAGACCACTGAGGCGTTGGCCACTGGGCGCGATCGTCCCCCGCCCCGCCATCTCGATGGCCCGCAACAGGGCCATGGCCTTGTTCACCGTCTCCTGAAATTCAGCATCCGGGTCGGAGTCAGCCACGATACCGCCACCGGCCTGCACGTAGGCGATCTTGTCTTTCACCACCATGGTGCGAATGGCGATGCACGTGTCGAGATTCCCGGAGAAGTCGATGTATCCCACGGCGCCGCCATACAAACCACGTCGCGTCGGTTCCAGTTCATCGATGATCTCCATGGCCCGGATCTTCGGCGCACCGGACAGAGTGCCAGCCGGATAACAAGCGAACAGCGCATCGAGCGCATCCATGTCGTGGCGCAACTGGCCCCGCACGTCGGAGACGATGTGCATGACATGTGAATAGCGCTCGACGGACATCATCTCCGTGACGCGGACCGTGTCGAAGCTGGAGACCCGCCCCACGTCATTGCGACCCAGGTCCACGAGCATGACGTGCTCGGCGCGATCCTTTTCATCGGCCAGCAGCTCATCCTCCAGGCGGCGATCCTCTGCCTCATCGGCGCCCCGGGCCCGTGTGCCGGCAATGGGCCGCACCTCGAGCGTGCCATCTTCGACGCGCACGAGAATCTCTGGTGAGGCCCCCAGGATCTGCAGATCGCCCTGGGTGATGTGGAACATGTACGGAGAGGGATTGACCGTGCGCAGGACGCGGTAAATCTCGAAGGGATCGGATGCGTAGTCGATCTGGAAACGCTGGGCGAAGACGACCTGGAAGATATCGCCAGCGCGGATGTACTCGAGGCACCGCTCGACGGCAGCCGTGTATTGCTCGCGTGTAATGTTGGAGCGCACCTCACCCATCTGCTGCCCCCCAGGCAGACGCGGCGATGGCAGCGGTTGCTCGAGAAGCGCCTCGAGCTCTGCAAGGCGCTCCGCGGCGGCTGCATAGGCCTGCTCGGCACTGGCCCCGTCGTTGGTGTGGGCATTGGTGATCAGCAGGACCGTGTGGCGGAGATTGTCGAAGGCGACGACGGTCTCGAAGAGGCCGTAGACCATGTCGTCGAGTCCCAGATCATCGGTGCAGCTGTCGGGGATCTCTTCGGCCAGCCGGATGCCATCGTAGCCAAGGAAACCGACGGCGCCACCGGTGAAACGTGGCAGGCCTTCCAGGGAGAGGCCCTTGTGTTTGGCCATCAACTGGCGCAGCGCCTGGCGTGGATCTCCCTCGATCGTTTCGGTCGTGCCCCGCTCGCGATCCTCGATGGTGGCCAACTGACCCTTTGAACGGAAGATGATCGACGGCTTGATACCGAGGAAGGAGTAGCGGGCCACCCGTTCTCCCCCTTCCACACTCTCAAAGAGGAAGGTGAAGTCGCTCTGCGACCGCAATTTGAGATAGGCCGAAACCGGTGTCTGCGTATCGGCCAGGATTTCCTTGACCACCGGTACGGTGTGACCGTTGGCGGCCAATCCGGCGAATTCGGCTGCAGTCGGCCGCAGATCGTCCACGGACGGTGATGATGCATTCGGCATGTTGTGACTCGATTCGGTGTTTGCCATAGCTCTGTCAGTCGGCGATTGTGCGTCATGTCGGTCATTCTGATCCCGGTGATGCTCACCCAACTCAGGTGCCAGGTGCAGGCGCCCGGGCACAAAAAAACCGCTGACGCTGCAGGAGCGTCCGCGGGTAGGGGATCATCAGACCGATCGCCAATACTACGGGTGGACGCACTCCTGCCCAGAAAATCCGGGGGACCAGAATCGCCACCAATATCGGTGCGGCGGGGTCGTGAGGGTGCGGTTGAACATTCTCAGGCGCTCGTCTTCGTGTAGTTGCTGTGCAGTTGCTATACAGGTTGTTCAGAGGGACTCATTGTAGCGGCCGGCCCTGCCTTTGTCAAGAAATCCGTGTCCTGTACTACGTGAAAGCCTGACTCAGCAATCGAATTCCAGTGATGGCGAGGATGACGTAGACAACACGCGTGAACCAGAGATCGGTAAAGCGGGCATTGAGCCAGATTCCCAGGCGAACACCGATAAAGGTCAGAGGAGCCAGGGCGACGACGGTCGCCAGATTGCCCACGTGGTACAGATCGAGCCAGATATAGGGCCCCACCTTCATCAGGTTGATCGCCGTGAAGACGATGACCGTCGTGCCCACGAAGATCTGCCGCGGCAGATGCTGGGGTAGCACGAAGATGGCGACGGGTGGTCCACCGGCATGGGCCAGGGTCGAGGTGAAGCCGGAGATCGTCCCCATGATCACACCCTCGACTGGGTGAGGATGACGTGCCTCGATCGCCCCGGCCAGGCGCGTGCGGATGACCTGGTAGATGACGAAGAGCAGTGCCAGGGAACCGATGCCGGCCCGCATCACCTGCTGATTGCCGAGGAATCGCTCAAAGAACATCGTGCCAATGGCGATCCCGAGTGCCGCACCTGGCAGCAGGAGTCGCACACTGCGGCGATGGAAGGTGGTGCGGTAGTGCCAGACAGAGAAGACGTCGCAGAAGATGAGCAGAGGCAACAGCAGGGCCACGGCGTCGCCCACGGGGATCGTCAGCGCCATCAGTGGCGTGCCCAGTACCCCGGCGCCACCGCCAAATCCCGCCTTGGCGACACCGATGAAGACGACGGCCGCCGCAGCGGCGGGCCAGAACCACGCGGGATATTCCGGCAGAAATTCCACGAACACTCTCAGGCGTTTTGGGGTACACACCGAGGCCCGGGATCGGCATCAGTGGCCAGCCCCGGGCCTCGGCCCGCCTCTCGGTGGGGGAGAGGTGCTACAAAGTAAATCGCAACTGCGAAGATGTCTAGTGCTCTTCTCCGGCCACAGAGACGGTCTCGATATCGAGTTCTTCGCGCAGAGCGATCCGATCGACCTGGCCATCAGTGATCCAGACCACCCGATCAGACACGGAGAGCATCTTGTGGTCGTGCGTCGCGGAGATGACGGTGACACCGAAATCGCGATTCATCGTACGCAGCAACTCGATGATTTCGGTACCCGTGCTCAGATCGAGGTTGGCCGTGGGTTCATCGGCCAGAACAACAGCCGGATCATTGGCCAGGGCACGAGCCACGGCCACCCGCTGCTGCTGACCACCTGATAACTCGTAGGGCTTGTGTGAGTAGCGCTCACCCAGGCCGACCTTCTTGAGCAAGTCAACACCCTTGTCCCGGGACTCGTCGCTGGTGAGTCCGGCAAATACCATGGGCAACGTCACATTCTCGAGGGCCGTCATGACGGGGATCAGATTGAAGGACTGGAAGATGTAGCCAATCTTCCGACACCGGAGCCAGGCCAGTTCATAGGCATCCAGCTGGGCCACATCGACCTCGTCGATATACACCTTGCCCTCAGAGGGCTTGTCGAGACCGCCGACCATATTGAAGAGCGTGCTCTTCCCCGACCCGGAAGGGCCCATGATCGACATGTATTCGCCGGAGTAGATCTCTAGATCCACACCGCGCAGGGCCTGGACCTCCATCGACCCCATGGTGTAGATCTTCTTGACGCCCTGGGTGCGCACGACGGTGCGCTTCTCGTCATCGTCCGGTGCAACAGCCGGCGTCGCCTGATCGGTAGATTTCTCAGTCATGGTCTCGTCTCACGTATCAGAGCGCATGGCCTCAACCGGCTCCATCTTTGCCGCCTGGTAGGCCGGCAGCATGGCGCCGATGAGGGAGAGCGTCGTGCCGGCGAAGATGGCGGCAATAGCGGAGCGAAGAATCCCGGAAGTCGGGAAGAACTCGAAGACGAACAGACCGTAGTCCACCATTGCCAGCAGCATCGTCATCACCAGGCCGATCACGATGCCGACCATAGTCCCGGCAGCACCCTGGAAAGTCGATTCGAGCAGGAAGAGTTTGATGATGAAGGAGTCGAGAGCACCCAGACACTTCATCGTGCCGATCTCGCGAAAACGTTCGGTCACCGACATCAACATGGCATTGGTGATGCCCACGACACAGACCAACAGAGACAGGCTGAT
>JABHDC010000091.1 GCA_018673255.1 Gemmatimonadota bacterium | reverse complement strand
TGTGCGGATAGAGAGCATAATTCTGGAAGACCATGGCAATGTCGCGGTCTTTTGGTGGGATATCGTTGACGAGCTTGCCATCGATATAGATCTCGCCACTGGTCATTTCTTCAAGACCGGCAACCATCCGCAGGGTCGTCGACTTGCCACAGCCAGAGGGCCCGACGAGGACGACGAATTCCTGATCCTTGATGTCGATATTCGCGTCATCGACGGCGACAACATCGCGATCAAAGACCTTGCGCACGTTCTTGAGGATGACTTCGGCCATTTCCACTCTCCTTACGACAGATCGATGTCCTCGACTGCCGTCAGTGGCAGCGAGCATTCCATAATTCGGGCGTCTTCGGTTGGTCTGGTGTAATAACGTAGCCGGATCGCCACCTGATGGAAACCAAGACCGGAATACAGGTGGAGTGCCGCCTCGTTCGATGCTCGTACTTCGAGATGGCAGCTGTGTGCCCCACGTGCGCTCGCCAGTGCCGTGAGTGAGCGCACCAGACGTCGCCCCCATCCACGGCGCTGATAGGGCCCTTCGACGGCGAGGTTGATGAGATGGCAACCCAGATCTTCGACTAACGCCATCGCATAGCCGACGAGACGTTCGTTGTACCACACGCCGACCTGAAGACTCCTCTCATCGGCCGCCAGAAAATCGAACTCAGCGAGCGACCAGGGCTCAGAGAAACTGGCCCGCTCGATCCTCTCCAATTGCTGCAGTGCCTGCGGCGTCGGTGTCAGTGGCTGGATCTCAGGTTCAGCCGACACGGGCCGCCTGCTCGGCCGCTGTTACAAACGTCGGCGTCCTCAGATACTCGGGTTCGACGGTGGATGGATCGGCCGTCACACCGTCCTGGAGACGATCCGCGGCGAGCCAGGCAAGGGCTGCCGCATCCGGACCCCGGACAGAGGCTGGGGCCAGCGATGCCCCGGAGGATGATGCCAGCTGATCCGCATAAGCATCAACGCCATCACCGGTGAACAGTACGCCATCTCCCCTCCATCGCACCAGTAGATCTGCCACCGTCGTGGCCTGTGGTGCCTCAAGGCATCGCAATGAACCATCGGACGTGTCATAGACGGCTGAATACACTTCTCCTCGCCGAGCATCCAACAGACAGACAACAGGCTGAGGGACCCAGAGCAGGCGTGCCGCCAGGACCTCGAGCGTGGAGATGGGAATGAGGGGAACATCCAGGGCCATGCACAGGCCCTTGGCCGCACTCAGACCGATTCGCAGTCCGGTGAAAGAGCCGGGGCCGATCGTCACCGCGATGGCGGCGATCTGATCTCTTTCGGTCCCGGTCGCCATCAGCGCCTGATCGATCTCCACGAAGAGGCGCTTGGAGTGCTCCCGATGAACTGTGAGCAGGGCTTGCGTCAGCAGACGGTCTCCCTGCCACAGGGCGATCCCGCCTTGGGGGGTCGCCGTATCGATCGCGAGGATGGTACCCGAGCTCATATCAGATTCATCTGATCGTCGCCGCTGATGGCCGTCTCATCGTCGCTGGCGGGTGGCGTGCGGTGCAAGTGCTCGTAGGCACGTCTCATAGCCACCCGTCCCTTGGGAGTACGCTTCAGGAAACCCTGACGGATGAGGTAGGGCTCGTAGACCTCGCTCAACGTGTCTTCTTCCTCGCCGATCACAGCAGCAAGGTTGTTCACACCGACCGGCCCCCCATCGAACTTGTCGATGATCGCCTCGAGGAGGCGGATGTCAATCTCATCGAGGCCCAGATGATCGACCTTTAGCATCGCCAGCGCTTCAGCAGCGACTTCGGCATTGATGGTGCCATCGCCCTCCACCTGCGCATAGTCACGAACACGCCTCAGCCAGCGTTTGGCCAGCCTCGCCGTCCCCCGTGAACGTCCGGCGACCTCCGTGGCGCCATCCTCCTCAACCTTGAAGCCCTGGAGTCGGGCATCACGGTGGATGATCTGGGCCAGTTCGTCCGTCTCGTAGTAGTCGAGTGTCGCGGTGATACCAAAACGTGACCGCATGGGCGCTGCCAGCAACCCCTGGCGAGTTGTTGCCCCGACGAGTGTGAACCGCTCCAGTTCGATAGGCACCGTTCGGGCCCGCGGACCCTGATCGATGACGATGTCGATGCGGAAGTCTTCCATGGCCGAATACAGATACTCTTCGACTTCTCGATTCACGCGGTGGATTTCGTCGATAAAGAAGACGTCCCGGGGGCCCAGACTCGTCAGCATGCCGGCCAGATCTACAGGGCGGTCAAGCAGAGGACCTGATGTCCCATGAAGATCGACCCCCATCTCGTTGGCAATGATGTGAGCGAGGGTCGTCTTGCCCAGCCCGGGTGGGCCAGACAGGAGGACGTGATCGAGGGCTTCACTTCGACTGCGTGCGGCCGACACGGAGATGCGCAACTGCTCTTTGACCTTGGACTGGCCCAGCATTTCCTGCAAGCGCTGGGGCCGCAGGGTTCGATCAAGTTCGGTCTCTTCTGCCGGTACTTCGTCCGGGTCCACGACGCGCTCCTCCATCTCGTCAGCGTCCCTCAACGCTCTCGCAGGGCGGATTTGATCAGCTCTTGAATGGTGGGCTCACTCGAAGCGCGACCCATGGCCTTGTCGACAGACTTACTCGCCGCTGCCTCAGCGATCCCGAGGGCAACCAGCGCCATCACCGCCTCCCCAGCCACACCGCCCGTCCGACTCAGGCCCTGGGTCGGGGATGGATCGGACATGGCAGTGACCTTGTCGCGGAGATCGATCACGATACGCTCGGCCGTCTTGCGGCCCACACCGCGGATCTGTGTCAGTTCAGTAACCAGATCCTGCGTGATCGCCCGCTGCAGATCTGCCACGGACATGCCAGAAAGGATCGTCTGCGCAGAATTGGGGCCAATCCCGGATACACTCAGCAGCAGGATGAACATCCGACGCTCTTCTGGGTCGGCGAAGCCGAAGAGCTCAAGTCGATCCTCACGCACGTAGGTGAAGGTCTGTAAGTGGACTTCAGTCCCTGTTGCCGGCAACTGCTCATAGGTTGTCAGGGAGATGGCGACACCGTATCCGACGCCACCCACATCAATGACGGCCCTGGTCGCTGTGCGCTCGCTGAGGATCCCATGCAGGAAATCGATCATGTTCTTGCGTGCTTCGGCTATCGTGAAGAGACACGCCGGAGCAGCGCCTCAATCTCTGGCTTGCGGGCACGACCATCAGAAGTGCCGACGCCGGGACGGTGGAGGTGACACACGGCGACGGCCAGTGCATCGGATGCGTCGAGGGGCCGAGGAAGCTCTTTCATCTTCAGAGTCTGAGCGACCATGTATTGCACGGATTCCTTTGTCGCCTGACCACTGCCGGTCAGCGCTTTTTTCACTTCGGCCGGGCTATAGAGGACGGCCTCGAGTCCTGCCAGATTGGCGGCGAGTCTCAATACACCCCGGGCCTCGCCGAGCTTGGCCGCAGCGTCAGCATCCTTCCCGTAGAAACTGCTCTCGAGGGCGACGGCGTCGGGGCGATGCGTCCGGAGGACTTCGTTCACGCCGTCGAAAATGACGCGCAGGCGTTGATCAAAGGATACCTTCCGAGGAGGTCGGAAGCAGCCGCAATCGATACAGGTGGCGGCATGGCGACCATCGCCGTCGACAAGACCGTAGCCTGTCGATGTGGTGCTGGGATCAAGGCCGAGAACGAGCAATGCTTCGGGATCAGGCGAGGAGCTTGGCCAGCTCCTCTTCCTGAATGTCGAAGTTTGAGTACACCTTCTGAACGTCGTCGAGGTCTTCCAGCTCCTCCAGAAGTCGCAGGATCTTCTCGGCTTCGCCCCCTTCGACGGCCAGCATGTTCTGGGGGATCCACGCCAGAGAGGCTTGCGCGAATGGGACGCTCGCGTCGTCGAGGGCACGTTTGACGGCTTCGAAATTCTCGATCGAGCTGAGCACTTCGTAAACCTCGTCGGCCGCCTGAATGTCTTCACCGCCGGCGTCCATAACGGCCATCATCAGATCCTCTTCACCGATCAGACTGGCGTCGACCTCGATCAGGCCCTTCTGACTGAACATCCAGGACACTGCACCCTTCTCGGCCAGATTGCCATTGTTCTTGGAGAAGGCGTGGCGCACTTCGGATACGGTGCGATTCTTGTTGTCCGTGAGACATTCGACGATGATAGCGACGCCACCGGTTCCGTATCCCTCGTAGGCCGAAGATTCGTAGACCGCGCCCGGCTCGTCACCTGTTCCTCGCCGCACAGCCCGAGCGATGGTGTCCAGAGGCATATTTGAGCCCCGGGCATTCAGCATCGCGGAACGAAGACGCGGGTTGGACTCTTCATCGCCACCGCCGCTGCGGGCGGCAACGGTCAGTTCGCGAATCAGCTTGGTGAACACCTTAGCGCGCTTGGCGTCATTGGCGCCCTTCTTGCGCTTGATCGTACTCCATTTGGAGTGACCGGACATATTGGTCTGCGTGCCTCTGGGAAAGCTCTGGGGGAGTGCTGGCGAGTCGGGGAAATCTACGTCCTCGACCGCCCCCAGGCAACTGAATCGGGAGAGGTAACTTCAACGGGTTCAATGGGGTAGGGCCGGCCCAAAAGACAGTCGTCAAGGTTAAAAAAAGAGGAGCGGCCCCCTCCCTGGCGGGGCCGCTCCCTGGACACCGGCTCGGCGTGACGCCGGGTCTTTCTTTCAAGCAACCAATCGAGGCGTTTACGCTACTTCGGCCTGTTCTGCATTGGCTGCAATGATCTTCGCCTGCTCCTCGGCAGGAACATCCTGAAAATAGGCAAGCTTTTGCGTATGAACACCCTTGCCATGTGTCACCGAGCGCAGCCGTGTGGCGTAGCGATCGATCTCGGCCAGCGGTGCCTCGGCAGAGATCACCTGGAAGTGACCATCCGAATCGGTACCACTGATGCGACCCCGGCGAGACGTGAGATCACCCATGACATCTCCCATGTATTCTTCGGGAACCGTGATCGTCATCTCGTAGATGGGCTCAAGCAGAACGGGTTTCGCCTTGAGAAAGGCGTCCTTGAAGGCCTGCGAAGCAGCAATCTTGAAGGAAACCTCGTCAGAATCGACAGCGTGATGCTTTCCATCGTAGACGGCGACGGCCAGATCGATCACCTGGGATGACGACAAGGGCCCTTCGACGAGGCTCTCGTTGAGTCCCTTTTCGACGGCAGGGATGAAGTTGCTTGGGATACTGCCTCCGACGACTTCGTTAACAAATTCGAACCCCTCGCCCCTGCTTTTCGGGGCCACTTTCAGGAAGACTTCGGCAAACTGACCGCGCCCGCCGCTCTGCTTCCTGTGTCGGTGATGACCCTCAGATGGGACACGGACGGTTTCCTTGTACGGAATGCGCGGGGCCTCTGTTTCGACTTCTACACCATACCGCTCCCGCAGACGTTGGAAGAGCGATTCCAGATGGAGGTCTCCCTGTGCAGCCAGGATAGATTGACGAATGTCGCCATCAAACCGGAAGGTGAAGCTTGGGTCTTCCTCATGCAGCGCATGCAGTCCGGTGACCATCTTGTCCTCGCCTCCCTTTTCTTTGGCGGTGACGGCGACGCGAATCAGCGGCTCAGCATGCTCCAGATCAGGCAACTGGTGATTGCCGCCCTTGGCACACAGAGTGTTGCCTGTGTGAGTATCCTTCATCTTCACCAAGGCCACAATGTCTCCGGCCGAGGCGGAGTCTACCTCCTGGCGCTCGTGACCGTGCAACTCGAAGATTTGTCCCACTCGCTCAGGTTTGTTGCGCGACGAATTCAAGACTTCGTCTCCGTGATTCAACGTTCCGGAGTAGAGGCGCAGGTAACTGAGCTCGCCCACATGCTGTTCTGCAGTGGTCTTGAAAACGAATGCGACCAGAGGTTGGTCACCACCGGCCGTGAGAGTGACTTCTTCTCCGTCGGCATCGATGTAGGTGAGTCCGGGGCTCTCGGCAGGTGACGGGAAGTAGGACCCGACCGTCGCCAGCAGGCAATCGACACCAACATTGTTGTAGGCGTCTCCATAAAGAATCGGAGTAACCTGGCCAGTCAGGACTGCCTGACGCAGCCCAACAGCCATCTGATCGGCGTTGAGTTCGCCCTCGCCGAAATAGATCTCCATCAGGCTCTCGTCGGTCTCAGCCACAGCCTCCATCAGATGCTCGCGCAACGCAGCGGCCTCATCGACCATATCCGCCGGGATGTCGCCCTGGGTAGACTTGCCGTCTGTGTAGGTCAGCAGCTTCTGCGTCAGGAGATCGATGATCTGGTGGAAGCCCTCCCCTGCGCCAACTGGCAGCTGCAGGGGAACCGCTTCACGGCCAAAACGGTCTTTCACCTGATCAAGGGTCCCCTCGACATCAACATCACTGCGGTCGAGTTTGTTGAGGAAAATCAGACGAGGCAGGCCTTGATCTGCCGCGAAGCTCCAGACCCGTTCAGTCCCGACATCGACGCCGGCGACAGCATCGATGACGACGATGGATCCATCTGCCACTCGCAGGGCAGATTGTGCTTGCGGCAGGAAGTCGGCATACCCCGGCGTATCCATCACGTCGAAGTGGTAACCACCGACCTCGCCAGTCAGTAGAGAGGACCGCAGGGAAATCTTGCGCTCAATCTCTTCGGCGTCGTAGTCAGAAATCGTAGTGCCATCCTCAACGCGACCCAGACGACTTAACTGGCCCGTATTGAAGATGATGGCTTCAGCGAGAGTGGTCTTGCCGGCGCCATTGTGCCCGGTAAGTGCGATGTTGCGGACTTGCTCGATACTGTGTGCCACAGCGCTTGCCCCTGGGGAAAGGCGTGAACTCACGTCACGCGGGGATCGGTGCGGGATGCTTGAACGCGTTCGCGGAACGGCCACCGTTGGAGCAGTTTGGGTCTCGCGGCCGTGACTCGCGATGCGGGAGCTTTAATAAAGCCGAGAGCAGGAAGAAGTGTCAAGAATCCGGCAACGCACCGGTGAGAATCGAGACGAAGACATGCCCGACTACACAGAACTTCAGGGGTCACAGGCGGCTCGGAGTGCCACGGAGTTGTTTGCGACCTTCCTCATGCTGAACGATAACTACCTGCCTGGTGCCCTCACCCTTGCCCACAGTCTTCGGACGCAGGGCGTGACGGCGCCCCTTGTGTGCCTGACGACAGACGGGGTCAGCGATGCGGCCATTCAGGCGCTGGAAGTGCTATTCGATGACGTTGTGCCCGTCGATCGGATCTTCGTTCCACACGCACGCCGGCAGGAACGCCAGGACCGACCCTACTACTTCACCCGGATTCAGGTACTTCGCCTGGGGGCCGATGGCGGACTGGGCTTCAACTGTGAAAGAGTGGTCGTCATCGATGCCGATGTCTTGGCGCTTTCACGTTACCAATCGCTGTTCGAGGTACCCGCCCCGGCGGGGGTCCTCAATGAGCGGAAAGAGAACTTCGTGGAGACCGGTGCGGACGGCGGATACGTAGTACCTGCCGCCACCTGGGAAACAGGCGAGTGGCGCTGGCACGACATCTACCGTGTCTGTCCGCACGGGGAGACCGTTCCTCAAGAGATCACCGATCGGGTGGCAGAAGATCCAACCAACATGGGGATCAATGGCTCTCTCTTCGTGATGCGGCCTGACCAAGCAGAATTCGAAGCCATTCTCGCTGACGTCAAACGACCCGAGGTGGCCGGCCTTGTTGGCGACCAGTTTGATTGGCCGGACATGCAGTATCTGACGATGCGTTGGTCGGGGCAGTGGCGCAGCATCGACGCACGTTTCAGCGCACTGAACGGCTATCCTGACTTGCGGCTGGTCTGGGGGTCTCACTTCGCAGGATTCAAGCCCTGGTACTTTCAGCGCGAGTCCGCAATGCGCCGGTATGTTCGATTCCCGGACTTCCAGATGTGGTTCACCTCATACGACGCAATGGTGGGACGCTATCCGCGATTGCTGCAGATGGGGAAGCTGCGCCGACTGCACGAATCTGTCCGGTCCGCCCTGAGCGAAGCCGATCCAAGTGGGGCGTGTCAGATAAGTTGAACCAAGCAAGAAGCGAACGCAGGGCCCCGCGCTCCGAGGGGTAGAACAAGGAAAGGCCCTTCCCGATGAGGGAAGAGCCTTTCGAAGTAAATCCCGGCAGCGACCTACTCTCCCACCAGGTGACCCCGGCAGTACCATCGGCGCAGGAGGGCTTAACTGCTCTGTTCGGAATGGGAAGAGGTGTTTCCCCTCCGCTATAGCCACCGGAAAAGCTAGTGTACATCTATTTTCTTGTTGGCATCCGGCTAACCGGGTGCCTAATCCGCCAATTGCGGATTATTCGAACACAGATTCACACACGAAGTCCGTAGATTGTCTCTTCGTCGCGCACGACGTGAAATAAATGGTTAAGCCTCACGACCGATTAGTACTGCTCGGCTTCACGCATTGCTGCGCTTCCACCTGCAGCCTATCAACCTCGTAGTCTGCGAGGGGTCTTTAGGTAGGTTAACCCTACGGGATATCTAGTCTTGGAGTGGGCTTGACGCTTAGATGCTTTCAGCGTTTATCCCTTCCGAACGTAGCTACCCAGCGAT
>JABHDC010000090.1 GCA_018673255.1 Gemmatimonadota bacterium | reverse complement strand
CTTCCCAATGGTGGGAGACGACCTGCTCCCTGATGACGCCCTCCTCATCGACGGTCCCAAAACTCACATGCCCTGGTGCCAGGGTGTGGTGGAGGTAGAAGAAGAAGGGCCGCCCTGAAGCCGAGACCACGATGCCACCGTGTTTGATCTCGGGTGGCGGCAGTGGTTCGTGACGCGAGAATGCGTTTCGTGCCAGCGTGTCCAGATCCTCGGGACGTGCCGGCAGTTGGATCGATGACCCGTCGGCCTTCTGCCAGTGAATGCCGCCATCGCGACTGCAGGCGTAGCAGACTGCCTGGTGCAGTCCTCTCCCGTGTTCGTCTTCACCTTCGTAGAAATCGATGATGGCGTGGAGAACCCCATCTGGACCGATGTCCATCTGCGTATGGAAACCGGCATAGGCCTGTCCGTATTCCTCTGCCAGTTTGACGATACGACGTGGTGCCTCCCACTCGCCTCCCGCTTCGCACCGATAGAGGTCCAGGCCACGCTGATGGCGCTGGTCGCCCTGCCCCCGCAGGGTCAGTAACAGGGTGCCCTCCGGGTCGCACAGGAGAATAGGATAGGTACCGGTGCCGATGGGCTGAGGTTGAGTCCATCCGGAGCTGTCGTTCGGCAACAAAGATCGACACCAACTGACCGCCGAGCCGTGTCCGCCGAGGATGACGTGTATGAAGCCCTGCGGATCGATCGTCATCACGCCGCGCGCGTGGTTGTCGATGCCCTGGTCGAGGGTGACAGGGGGAGACCACAGGCCGGTTGTGTGGTCAAGGGAGCGGATACGGTTGAAGTAGCCATCCCGCGTGACATCCTGCCAGATGACGTGCGTTTGACCATCATGGGTGATGATCTTGCCACTGTCGTTGGTGGCCCGCTCGCTACCTTGTTCGGAGATCAGCTGCATGGAGGGTGACTCACGCGATTCGGGCCGGCAGATCTCTGACCCATCACGTTATGCAGAGCGTCTCTGAGCGCGGTGAGGCCCCATTACTCTTCAGTGGCCTTCTTTTTCGGTGCCTTCTTCTTGGCCGCTTTCTTCTTGGGTGCCTTCTTCTTTGCCGCAGCCTTCTTCTTCTTGGGCGCCTTCTTCGCGCGCGGGTCCTTGCCCTGCTCACGCATCTTCTGCTCGCGTGCCGTAATGAGATCCAGGGCCTGCTCGAGAGTGACCTCTTCGGGCTCGCGCTCTTTCGGGATCGTCGCGTTCACCTCACCATCGGTGACATACGGGCCAAAGCGACCACTCTTGACCTGGATCAGTGCCTCTGATTCGGGGTGCTTGCCGAGTTCGGCCAACACCGTTCCTGAGCGACTACCACCACGCTTGCTGGGTTGCTTGAGGAGTTCGATGGCCTCTGCGATGGTGACTGACGCCAACTGCGCGTGATCGGTCAGAGATCTGCTTTCGACCCCCATCTTCACATACGGGCCATAACGCCCATCCTGGGCGGTGATCATTTCACCCGATTCCGGATGAGGGCCCAATTCTCGAGGGAAGCTGAGTAGCATCAGCGCTTCCTCGGAGGTCACTGTCTCGATCGACATGGTCGGCCACAGACTCGCCATCTTCGGTTTGCCACCGGCTTTGACGTTGCCCTTGGGTGTCAGTTCAGGGTCACCCAGCTGTACATATGGGCCAAAGCGGCCTGTCTTGAGATAGATGGGCTTGCTGGTCTCCGGATCGATCCCCAGTTCCTTGTCGCCCTGCTCCGCGTCGGCCAGCAACTGCATGGCGCGCTCGACGGTCAATTCATCGGGAGCGATGTCATCGGGCACGGTCGCTCGGATATCCTGGTCGCCGATCTGTACATACGGTCCATAACGACCCACGCGGCAGACGATCTCCTCGTCCGCTTCGGTACGACCCAGGGGAATGGCCGAAATGGCCCGGGGGTCGATCTCGTCGGCATGGGTGCCGATCAGGTCCTTGAGGCCGACCTGGGCGAGTCGATCGCCCTGCTGGCCGGAATCCTCGCCAAAGTAGAAGTCGTGGAGCCAGGGAATCGCATCTGCCTCACCACGCGAGATCGTGTCGAGACCGTCTTCCATGCGAGCCGTGAAACCGTAGTCGACCAGGTCGGGGAGGTGCTTTTCGAGCAGGTTGACGACAGCAAAGGCGGTGAAGGTCGGTACCAGGGCCGTGCCCTTCTGCCGCACGTAGCCACGATCCTGCACGGTCTGGATGATCGACGCATACGTTGACGGGCGACCGATCCCACGCTCTTCCAGTTCGCGAATCAGACTGGCTTCGGTGTAACGACCCTTAGGCTGCGTGAAGTGCTGTTGAGGGTCGACCTTTTCCGTCGCCACTTGCTGATCCTGCTTTACGGCCGGCAGGACCTTCTCCTGATCATCGAGAGCTGCTGCCGGATCGTCGCTGCCTTCGACGTAGGCACGCAGGAAGCCGGGGAAGTTGATGACTTTTCCTGATGTGGCGAAGACTGCGTCGCCCCGTTCGCCTGCCGGTGCACTGATTCGCACATTCGTGCGCATGCCCTGGGCATCCTTCATCTGCGAGGCGACGGTGCGCTTCCAGATCAGGTCGTAGAGCTTCAGTTGGTCAGGATCGAGTTGGTTGCTGACCTGCCTGGGCGTGCGGAAGGCCTCGCCTGCGGGGCGAATCGCTTCGTGAGCCTCCTGTGCATTCTTCGATCGCGATCGATAGACGCGGGGCTCATCCGGCAGATACTCCTTGCCATAGAGTTCGGCCACCTGGGTCCGGGCGGCATTCAGCGCCTGCGAGGACAGGGTTGTCGAGTCGGTTCGCATGTACGTGATGTAGCCATTCTCATACAGACTCTGGGCCAGGCGCATCGTGCGTTGCGCCGTGAAGCGAAGCTTGCGCCCTGCTTCCTGCTGCATCGTCGAGGTGATGAATGGTGCGTAGGGCTTGTTGGTGAAGGGTTTCTCCGTCACCTGGGAAACCTTGAAGCTCTGGGCCAGCAGGTCAGCAGCCAACTGGGAGGCATCATTCTCCTGCAGATGGACGACGGCACTGGCATCTTCCAGTAGTCCCGTCGTCTCGACGAAGTGCCTTCCTGTCGCCACGGGCAGATTGCCGAGCTCGATGAGCCCCGCCGTCAGCTTGCCACCATCCTCGGTGGAGAACTCGGCTTCCAGATCCCAGTACTCAGCCTTGTTGAAACGCATGCGGATGCGCTCACGCTCAACGACCAGACGCGTGGCCACCGACTGCACACGACCGGCGGAGAGTTTCGGTTTCACCTTTCGCCACAGGACGGGCGAGATCTCGTATCCATAGAGACGGTCGAGGATGCGACGTGACTCCTGGGCACTGACCAGACGTTGGTCGATGTCACGGGTCGTGTCGATGGCAGCCTGGATCGCCGTTTTTGTGATCTCGTCGAAGACCATGCGTCGCACGGGGACCTTCGGCTTGAGCACCTCCGCCAGATGCCAGGCGATGGCTTCACCCTCACGATCTTCGTCGCACGCCAGATACAGCGTGTCGGCGCCCTTCAGCAGTTTCTTCAGTTTCGTGACCTGCGATTGCTTGCTGGCAGGGATCACATAGACCGGTTTGAAGTCATCCTCAACATTCACCCCGAGTCGCGCCCAGGGCTCGCTGCTGACCGCTGCAGGGATCTCGCGTGCATTGGAGGGGAGGTCGCGAATATGCCCCACGGAGGACTCCACGATGAACCCCTCGCCGAGATATCCCTCGATCGTGCGTGCCTTTGCCGGTGACTCTACAATCACCAGTGCGTAGCTCTTATCGGCCGTCTTAGCCATGTATCTGTGTGCCTGCTTCCATTGTTCTGAAGTTGCTTTTTCTCATAACCACCAGATGCAGTATCACCTGTTGGCCGGTGTTTATGCAAGGGTATTGTATATAAAGTATGTCGCTAGTCGATTCCGGCACGCCTATTCAGCTGCATCAGAATCATAGAATATGCCTATTTCCTGAAGGGCAGGGCAGGCGGCACCAGTCAGAATGCCAATACGTACTGCTGTTGTCGTCGTTGTCTGTCCCCGCAGGAGGCGGCAATTGCCAATGGCGCTGCCCTGGCCGAAGGTCTGCCATTCATCTCCCTGTCGTGTCTGGAGGATGAATTTGTCGACGCGCTGGCCCAACGGCAGATGCTCGCGCAGTCGTATCAGATTCAGCGTGACGGGTGAGGGGAATTGCAGGGTGACTTCGGCGCTCACCTGGTCATCATCCGTCGACCAGTAGGTCAGTGGATCGGCGTCGAGAAGGCGACCAGGCGCAAACTCGTCGGCATTGCCACGGGTCTGACTGGCACTGATCTGAGCCTCGCAGGCCAGATCCCGAGTGAAGATGTCGTCCAATCGTCGACGGAAGCCCAGCAGGCTCTCCACATCCTGTTCGTGCCAGCGACCGCGTCGATCGGGGGGCACATTCAGCAGGAATGAAGCGCCGCGTCCGACGGAATGGAAGTAGAGCTCAAGCAGTTGTTCAGGGGTGCGAACCTGGTCGTCCTCCGCGGTATGGTAGAACCAACCGGGGCGAACAGACACATCACACTCGGCCGGCAGCCAGCCATCGCCACCACGGTCGCCCTCGTTCAGCATCTGCCCGTCCGAGGCCCACGCGTTGACCATGTCCGGTTCGAAGCCCGTATTCCAGTCACCACCGAATCCTGGATACAGCGCCTTCGTCGATAGGGTCGACCAGCAGGGATCCCCGGCGATCCCCTTCTCATTGCCCACCCAGCGCACATCCGGGCCCGCATCGCTGAACATGACCGCACCTGGCTGATGCTTGCGGATGATCTGCCACGTCGTCTCCCAATCGTAGTAGGTGCGTCGATCGATGTGCCGCGTCTCGTTGGCGCCCCCGTAGTGGCCATCGCCTCCATTGGCACCATCGAACCAGACCTCGAAGAGATCACCGTATTCGGTCGTCAGTTCTACCAACTGCTTCCGGTAGTCGTCCACATACTGCGGCCTGCCGTATTCGGCATGATTCCGATCCCAGGGAGACAGGTAGGCGCCGAAGCGGATTCCCTGTCGTGCGCAGGCGTCGGATATCTCCCGAACCATGTCGCCTTCACCATTCTTCCAAGGGCTGTGCCGCACACTGTGCTGCGTGTAGCGTGAGGGCCAGAGGCAGAAGCCATCGTGATGTTTGCAGGTCAGGATCAGACCGGTCATGCCGGCGGCGGCGGCGGTGGAGGCAATCTGGTCAGCGTCGAAATCTGTGGGATTGAAGAGAGCTGGATCCTCATCGCCATAGCCCCACTCACGATCGGTGAAGGTGTTCACGCCGAAGTGGAGGAAGCCATAGAACTCATGTTGGTGCCACTGCAGCTGTCGTGTAGTCGGTACAGGACCATGGGGCTGCGGTGGGGTCACAAGGGGTGCTGGCATCTTCTTCTGTCTCCCCTCTGAGGGGGTGATTCTCTGAGGTTGTTTGACGGGATTCCCGTGCCACAGCGCACGGAGTCCAACCCTTCAACGCATCGCACGAGGTCCGTACGGCGCCATGCTGCTATTTCGTGAGATAGGTCCTGGGCGCCGTGACGGCAAGAGGCTGGCCGGTCACGTGAGGGACGGGGTCGAATCAGACATGTGGCATCGACCGGGCGAAAACGCTCGAGCTCAGCTCAATGGCTGGCGCGCCAGCATCGTGTCAGGTTCGAATCGTCAGTCCAGTGCTACGATCTTCTCGCGGAAGTCGATGGGCACGCGCATGCGGCCCTCGTTCTTCCGATCGAAAAGCAGGTAACCCTTGTCTCGTCCGAAACGCCAGATGTCGCGAGTAATTCGCACATCGTCGCGACAGTATTTCTCGATCAGGTCGAGACGGCCCTGCTTCCACCAGCGCAGGGCTTGTAGTCCGTCGGCACTCTTCTCTTCATCCAGCGTCGACTGGGCAAGGCTGTTGAGACTCACACGGTAGTTGAGCTGTTCCTTGATCTCCCGCAGCATGTCGAGAGTCTCCAGTTTGCTGAAGTCGTAACTGGAATAGCCGCGCAATACGGAGTAGTCGAAGCCGATGCAGTTGAAGCCGACGATGAGATCGGCCGCCTGCAGATGTTCGATCAACTTCGGCACATCCTTCTCGAAATAACTGGTGTAATCATCGGTGCGGCTGTCCCAGACGATGCCGCAGGAGACTCGCATCAGATAGGTCTTGTTCCAACCACCCACGTCGGCGGCACTCAACTGGGTCTCGAGGTCGAAGACGACGACGTGCTCTTCGGTCTCTTCGTCCGGCGTCTCCTCCTTCTTCGCCACTTCCCAGTCGGCGAACAGGGGCGGTTCATCCTCGATATCCGGCACGTCGAGTGCTTCGGGGTCGAGTTCGGCGCGCCCCGAGAGCAACTCGAGCAGGTGGATGCAGCCCGCCTTGTCGAGAGGGTGATTGCCAGCGCCACAGGTGGGGAAGTGAATGCAGGAAGGACAACCCTCTTCGCAGTCGCAACCCTGTACCATGCCCAGGGTCAGTTCGAGCAACCGGTCGAGCATCTCGAAGCCCTTTTCGGCCAGTCCGATGCCTCCGGGATACTGATCGTAGATGAAGATGGCACTCTTGCGAAGTTGCGGATGCATGGGGTAGCAGATACCGCCCACGTCTGTGCCTTTGCTCAATGCCAGCAGTGGGAATAGCGACTTGGTGGCGTGTTCGGTCGCGTGCAATGATCCCATGTGGTGATGGCCCCGACGCTTGAGGTGTTTCTTGAATGGGGCATCCATCTCCAACCAGAAGCCGATGGTCTCGAAGGTCTGGACCGGGCACTCGAGGGGGTGACGACTGATGATGATCTGGTCGCCCACGCGGACCTTCTCGTAGGCGATGACCTGGGAGCTGACCTTGAGGCGACCGAGCTTGGCCAGGTAGCCGTGCATCGGTTTGGAGGCCAGTTCCTCGAGGATCTCCGTATCCTTCTCCTGCTTGGGGCGTGTGTAGTAGGGCACATCAACGACGCTGGCATCGATCTGCCGTCGGGCGCCGTGACGTTCACCGATCAGGTATTGCCGCCCCCGGTGCAGATAGATGGCCCCCTCGTAGCACTCTGTATAGAGCTGGCCTCCCGAGACGGTACCGATCGTGTAGCGGCGGGATCGGCCGGGCGTCTCGCTCTGAGGCTGTGGGGGAGTATCCGCGTAGTTGGTGGTGGCATCACGCACGATGGGTGGTTCGACCCTGGGCCGATCGACAGGTGTGGCTTCGCTGAACAGGTCTGCGTTCTGTCCGGTGCCCTGGTTGCCGGCGCCTTGGCCGATGGTGCCTGATCGACCCGGTTGCCCCCGGGGTATTTCTGAGGTGTGTGCTGGATCGCCACATCCCGAGTCGCCACATCCGCAGTCACCGGTCGCAGGGTGTCCGGCTCCAGATTCGCCGATCCCAGGCTGCGTGTCCCCGAGTTCCGAGAGCTCGATGTCGCCCGACGTGGGCTGAGGTGCGTGGCGGGTGCTGGCGCCGGCCACGATGGACCAGCTTTCGCCGATGGCGCGCATGTTGAGCAGTCGATGGGGCTGCTTGCGCGCGGCGAACCAGGCGTCACCATCGGCGCTCTGCAACAACTCCCCACTGCGGGTCAGCTCTGCGAGCGCTTCATGATAGCCGGAGATGCCGGTGTATTCCGGTTCATCAGCCGTGAGTGGCAACTCGCGTGCCGCACAGGGGAGATGATTCTTGAGGATGTAGCGATTGCCCGGGTCGGCGACGGCATCCTCGATGTCACGACCGAAGAACTGTTCCGGATACTTCATGAAATACTGGTCGAGGGCGTCCTTGCTGGCCAGCAGGATGACGAGCGATTCACGTCCCTGGCGACCGACGCGACCGGCGCGCTGCCATGTGTTGACGATGGAACCGGGGTAGCCCACCAGGACGCACACGTCGAGACCGCCGATGTCGATGCCGAGCTCGAGGGCCGATGTGGTGACGACGCCGAGCAGTGCACCCGAATGGAGGGAGGTCTCGATCTGTCGACGTTCCTCTGGCAGATAGCCGGCCCGGTAGGAGCTGATGCGTTGGGCCAGATCGCGGCGATGTTGTGTCGCCCAGCGATAGACGAGTTCAGTAATGACGCGAGCTCGCGTGAACACGATCGTGCGCAGCTGTCGCAGGACACCGGCCTGCAGCAGGCGCGCGGCCACGGTGTTCGGGCTCTCGACGGGATTTACAAAGAGGAAGTGCCGCGGCGCGGTGGGTGCCCCGGAGTCGGTGACGGCGACAAATGTTCGACCGAAGAGGCGCTCGGCCAGTTGCGTGGGGTTGCCGATCGTGGCCGAGCAACTGACGTAACGAGGGGTCGATTCGTAGCTCGTGCACAATCGGTTGAGGCGGCGAAACAGATGCAGGACGTGGGAGCCGAAGATGCCATTGTATGTGTGCAATTCGTCGACGACGATCCATCGCAGATTGCGCAGCAACTCCTCCCACGCTTCGTGGAAAGCGAGGATCCCGGCATGCAGCATGTCGGGGGTCGTGATGAGGATATTGGGCAGTTGCTTGCGGATCTTCTCACGCACATGTGGTTTGGTGTCGCCATCATAGATCTCAGCCGTCAGACCGCAGGCGAGACGGCCCAGGACTGTTCGCAACTCGGCGAGTTGGTCCTGTTCGAGTGCCTTGAGGGGGAAGATGTAGATGGCGCAGCCGGCCGGATTCTGTAGCAGATCTGCCAATACAGCCGTGTTGTAGATGAGACTCTTACCCGAGGCCGTTGGCGTGGCGACGACGACGTCCCGGCCCTCCTGCAGGAGACGGATACCCTCTTCCTGATGACTCCAGAGACTCTCGATGCCGGCGGCGGCAATGACCCGCTCCGCTTCGGGGCCGAGGTGTTGTGTCTCGGTAGCGACACGTTCAGGTGTTGGCGCGATGGTCTGCTCGTGCACGACCGTATCCTGCAGGAGCGTACGCTGCAGATACGTGCGAAATGCGGCCACCTGCGAGACGGCCAGAGAGGCGGAGAGATCGTCGGGTGGCCCCGATTGGGCAGAAATCGACTCATCCTCGGCCGGAACCGGGTCCGAATCTGGATCAGCCGGCAGGGCCGCATCTGTGGCAGAGATCTCCGGTGCCGGGATCGGATCCGGTAGACGTTGGATCGAGGAAGGAAAGTCGAGGAGTTCGTCCTGGGACTCATCCTCTGGCGGTAGGACTCGCTGAATCACGTCGCATCTCCGTGGAATGCCCAAATGGGCACTGGATCAGAAGTATACCTACGATGCGTCCGTACGAGCAAGCTAGGCGTGGCCCCAAGTGGATCCGGGGTCTACCACAACCGCGGCCTTCGCCCTTACATTGGTGTCATGTCCGATTTGACTCCCACCACCCTGCTGTATCATAACCCCATGGACGTACGATGAGTTGGGTATACGGTATCATCGCAGTTGGTCTGGCCGTCATGGTCTACGAGGTCGTGCGGTCGCACCAGAAGCGCCTGAGGGAGATTCAGGCCGAGGTGGATGCTGTTGATCGTTCGATCGGCCGAAATTCCGATGCGCTGGAGAAGGCTGAACAAGAGGGCGAAGCCATCCGTCATCGTCTACCGGAATTGCAGGAAGAGAAGGAGACGTTGAAGGATGAGGTGCTGATGAAGCGGCAGGAACTGGAAGAACTCGAGGAACGCTACTCCCGCCGCCACATCGGCGGATCACCGCTGGAGTTGTGAGGGAAAGATGGAGAATCTGGTGCTCATGGTCTGCCTGATGATGGTCATCATCGCCGCGGGGGCGAAATGGCAGACGGCGATGATTCAGAAACGGCGGCAGCGCCATATCATCACCATGATGTCCGAACGGGAAGAGATCGGTCGGCGGCGGGGCGAAGCTGAGATGAAGGTCGAAGAGGCAGCTCTACTAGAGCGGTCCGTGTCGAGCGACATCCGCGACTTCACCCACGAACTGACGGTGATGGACGATCGGCTGAGTGAACTTCGTGAGGAGGAAGACGAACTCCAGGAGCGCCGGGAAAAACGCGGCGAAGAAGAGTAGATCGACCGACTGGGTCGCTCAGCCTCAGCAGCAGACCAGGGAATAGAAAGGGCCGCAACTCCCGGATGGGGATGCGGCCTTTCGTGTGTTGATGCGCGTAGCTGACTCAGTTGCGGACTGGCCTACTCAGTCACGGATCAATGCCAGTGAGCCACGGCGAACCTGCCCTGCCGCTTCCAGCACATAGTGGTAGACCCCGGAACTGACCAGCACACCTTCGTCGTTGGTCCCATCCCAGCGCTGCGAATAACGTCGGGCGGATCGCGCACCCAGATCGAATAGCCGCACCACGGTGCCGTCGACGGCGTAGATCGACAGACGAGTCACCGGGCTTGTGTGATTCAGCTCGAAGGGAATCTGCGCATTTTGATCGGCGGCAGGACGGAAGGGGTTGGGATAGCTGGGCAGCAAGGCGAGTCTGTCCGGGGACGGGGCATCGCTCAGATCCGGGTCGTATTCGACGGTCACCTTGTAGTTGAGTCCCAGGCCGATGAAGTCGACGTTGCTGATCACAAGAGCCACATCCTCGTAGGCATTCCAGCCGGGCAGGACGATGCTTCCCACATCGTCCACATCCCGTACTTCGACGCCGGCATCCGAGACCAGAACCAGCTGCCGCGCCCAGCGTCCTCGTGCCAGCTGCGTCTCAATCGTGACGCCACCCGGTAGTAGACGTGGATCGAATCGTACGTAGGCCGTAGCCATGTGATCGATCCGGCCACTGTCGGCAATGGCGGTCTTGGCTGCAACGGGGAAGGGGACGATGTAGTTCTCCGGGTATTTCTCACCCTCGGAAAAGAATCCGGGTTGGTGACGTTCGCCCGTGAAGTAGGACCACACGCCCATATCGGCATAGGCGCCATCCAACCCGTCCTCATCGACATTGAGGATGGCGCGGTGGAAATTATCCAGCGAACTGTTCAGACGTTCGCCATTCTCCTCCCAGATCCAGCGCACCACATCGCGCTCGTAACGCTGGTCGAGGAAGTGAGCGAATACGGAAGCACCATAGGGGTGCAGGTCTCCGGCGCCCGGAAGGCCTGAATCGAGGGAGCGCCGGGGCACGAGCAGGAAGGTGCAGACGTATTGCAGATAGTCGTCCAGTGCTGGATAGGCGACATCCTCCATCCACGTGGCCGATGCTTCCTGCCACCAGCGTCCATCGACGCCCTGGTAGTAGCCGAACTGGATGACGTGGAAGAATTCATGGGCAAGGGTGACGCGCAGTGCGTCCAGTTCCCGCGTGCCCGGATTGCCCGGACAGGCGAAGGTCGATCCGTAGATCGGATTGGTGAAGTCATTGTCGACCTCGATGTAGCTGGGACCGGTGGAGCCGCTGGAAGTGGGGTAGGTGATGCCGTAATTCTGAGTTCGGCCCAGATCGAGGATGTAGATATCGGTCTCACTCCCACCACCGGCGTCGCCGTCGGATGGCGGCGCACGGTAACCGAGCGAATCGATCTCCAGCGCCCACATGCTGTCGGCAATGTCGGCAGTGGCATCGACATAGTCGGGGATGCCATTGAGGTTGACATCGACGGCCTCAACCGCTTCGCGACCCTCTGTGTCGTAGTGGACCCTGAAGTGGCCCGACGGTGACAGGGTTGAATGCGCCAGCCGCGGGCGTTGTAAGGCTTCCAGCAGCACCTTGCCGGCTGCTGGAGAGGCACTGGACAGCAGATCATTGGCGGCCACGGCCAGATGTGTGGCGCAGCGAAGCGGCTCGAGGGTTTCCTGAAACATCCCCGGCACGGCATCCGGATTGCGGCGTTCGAGTAACTGGTAGGCTGCGGCCGTATGTGCGTCGAGGACGCCGGCGGCATGGGCATCGGCGATCTTCACACCTGCCATGACTGGCAGGCTCGACGATGCGAGCACCATAGCGGCTGCCAGTCCCCACCAGGGGTGACTCACGTGTTCAGCGCACGACGGCAATTTTACCACGCCGGATCATCTCTCCTTCGAAACTGCTTGCCATATAGATGTAGACCCCGGATCCGACGGAGAAGCCATTTTCATTGGTTCCATCCCAGCGGATTTCCCCACTCAACTTACCCTGATCTTCTTCGCGGCCCTCCCAGATCAATTCCCCGTGGGGCGACAGAATCTGGACGCGGCTGAACAAGGGCAGTCCGCTGAAGTAGATCCCGTCATCCTGACCGACACGATAGGGATTGGGGAACACGACCACACCTGAGGTGGGAACGATCCGCAAGTGCTGGTAGGTCGAGTTGTCACTCGCCAGGCCCTCTTCGACGATGCGATCATCTGGATCGACCTCCACCAGCAGGACCGTATCTCCGAAGCGTCGCCAGGGAATCTCGACCGCCGCCACACCCCCGGCGGGCAACACCGTGGTGACTTCCTGCGTATACACGATCTGGCAGGATGTGGAATCGGCGGCACACCTGGAGATCTGCAGGGCAAATGGATCGGTGACATCCGCCACACCCAGATTCGTAACGTGGATCCGTAGTTCGTCGTCCACGCTGCGAACATCGTCGGTGAATACGGCAAGATTGGCCAGGCCCTGCTCCTGAGAGAACTGGGCCAATGCTGCTACGGTGAGGCGGGTGATGTCAGCCACCAGTTCCCAGTTGATACTGTCGGGCAGGTCGGCGACCGTGTGATACTGGGAATTGACCCGGTAGTCGCCATTCAGGACGCTGGCATGGGTGCTGTCGGTGGGCAGGTAGTTTTCGATACCGAGAATCGCATCATACCCGCGGGCCCAGAAGGGTGCGTGGTCGCTCAGGCCGGCGAAGGGATCGGCGAGCACGTCGATCTGCAGGCCAATATCGTATCGATTATTTGTCGCGATCAGGTGATCGATCAGCCACTGGGAAGCGGGGTTGGAGACCAGCTCGATCCGGTTGGCCAGATCGTTGAAGCCGATCATGTCAAAGTTCAGCACACCCAGGATGTGATCGTCGGCCTGTCGTGCTGCCTCGGCGTAATGCTTGCTGCCCCACAGGCCGAGTTCCTCGCCGGACCAGGCGATGAAACGGATCGACCAGGGCGGCGTGGGGGCCTGGGCCAGGGCGCGGGCCGCCTCCAGCACCACGGCGACACCTGAACCATTATCGTCTGCCCCGGGGGCCGGGTGATCCTGCCAGCGCCAGCTGCAGTCGTTGTAGATGCCGGCATCCGGGTCGCAGTCGGTCTCGCCGATCGAAGCCATGTGACTGGATCGAGAGCGCGAGCCGATGGCGTCGTAATGGGCACATATGATGTAGGATCCCGCCTCCGGGTCTGTGCCCGGCATCTCGGCCACGACGTTATACATCAGCGAATCGTCCGGTGTGATCCGGAAGGTGTCCAGCGTCACCGTCGCGGTGGGCAGCATCGCTGCCAGTTGCTGCTGCAGATACTGCGTGCTCTCGAATGTCTCGGGACGACGGGCATACCGCGTGCGAACATTGCCCGCGATTGCGCCCAGTGAGGGGTCGTAGAAACTGAGATCCTGCACATACTCCTCGAGGCGGCCGGCATCGACCTGGGCGATCAGAGAGGCCACTGCGGGCGAGGGGTCACGGTCGAGGGGGCGGGCAGCGCGTGCGCGCGGTGTCCCCAACTGGAATGTCGCTGGCAGGGGATAGAGGAAATGCTCCTGATTCAGGACCTCTGCCAACTGCTGTGTCGGCAATCGAAACAGTGCCCACCCATCTGTGTCGGCGTAGACGAGATGAGTGCCCGGTGGCCGCGTGTGCCCGTGCAGGTGATCTACGAGGAAATAGGCCTCCCCGGAACCCAGGCGGTCCTGAAAGAGTAAAGCAGAACCGGGGACCGAGGTGCCCGGATCGATATCGAAGAGGGCGATGTCCCCATTTACGTATCTCAGATCCAGTCCCTGCGTCTGAGACAGCTGCCGAAGGTGGTCGTAGTCCTGCCACGAGACACCGATCAGATCCGCTGCCACCGGGCGTGAGACCAGCAGACAGAGCACGGCCAGCAGCGCGAGCCATGGCAGACGCGACAGTTGCACAGGAAGTGAGAGAGGGAAGCAGGATGAGGTCATGGGCTCTTCGTTCACTATATCTTACGCAGCCTTACGGTCGGCGTCACTCGTGATGAGGTCGGTGTCGGTATTGCAGTTGCAACCCAAAGGAGAGAAGCATGTGGCTCCGGAACGTGATCGCTCTCTGCCCGGCCCTGGTCTGCCTGGCCCTGGCCTGGCCGGTTGGCGTCGATGCCACCATCTACACGATCGCACCTGATGGTCAGGATTTGTCCCCGTGCACCGGCGAGGAGCCCTGTGCCAGTGTGAGACGCGCCAGCCAGCTGTTGGTGCCTGGAGACACGCTGCACGTGGTTTCTGCGTCAGGAAGTGACTGGCTCACCCGCGTGGCCTCCGAGGCCAGTCGCGAGTTGAAGCAGGTGCGTGGCGGGCGGGTGCTCGGTGCCGGCGGTGACCAGTTGCTGGGGTTCGTCCGTCTGGCGCAGGCCTGGTCAACGACACTGAGGCCGCAGTTCCCGTCTGCAGCCAAGGCGATGCCAAATCTTGTCGATGCCCTGGCGCGACAGACCCGGATCGCGGCGATCGTGGATCGCCACATGTTCATCGGTTCGCCCGAATTCGAGCGGTCTCCCTTTGTCTTCATCACCGCCGATCGGGCCTTCGAACTCACCGACGCTGAGGCGGCCTCACTGAAGGTTCACCTGCAGACAGGGGGCTTTCTCTTCGTCGACAGTGCCGAACCGCATCTGGAATTCAGCCAGGCAGAGGCTGCCCTTCGTGACATGTTCCGCCGCGCCCTGGGCCGCAGGGCGCAATTGCGGCGGATCGCCGATCATCACCCGATCTTCGCAGCCCCTTACGCCTTCAATGGCGCTCCCCCCGGCCTGGATCTCGCACGACCACGACACGCCCTGGAGGGCCTGTTCCTGGAGGGCCGACTCGTCGCCCTTTTCAGTGATCGTGGCTACGTGCATTCCCTGGCGCAGAGCGATGGTAACGAAGCGCAGATGCGACTGCTCATCAATGCCGTCCACTACGCCCTTCAGCATTCTGAGAAGGCGAACAGGATCGTTCTACGCCGAGTGGATCCGGTGCCGCCAACGCCCTGAATGGCGCGTTGGCAGGCATGACAGAGGCGAGGCTGGGCGGAAACTAACCGCCCGTCGCCGGTTCGACAGCATCGGCATCCGGATTCCGTATCAGCAGGCTCAGCCCCTCGATACTCAACCAGACCTGCAGGATCAGGGCGATGGCTCCAATGGCCAGGCTGGGATAGTTGCTGCTGTCGTAGAGGCTGCCCAGGGTAATGACGAGGGCCCATGAGGTGAAGACCATGATCAGCAATGCCGGGATCAAGGTGACGTAGTAATTCCGGCTCTGCTTACGCAGCCAGTAGCTGATCACAACCAGCGCCAGACCGGCAAGCAGCTGATTCATGCAACCGAACAGGGGCCACAGCAGCAGGGCACCCTTGCCGCCAGCACCATTGTAGAAGGCCAGTGAGGCGGCGGTGACGACGGCAAGCAGTGTCGCCGGGTGTCGTCGCGTGAGAGGCTCGATTTTCAGATCGCTCGCCAGTTCGCTGATGACGTAACGCTGAATGCGGGTCGACGTATCCAGTGTCGTGCCGGCAAAGGATGCGACGAAGACACCCATCAGCACGATGGCGAATTCCTTCGGCATGCCCAGTGATGAGATCATGTTGGCGGCGCCGACGACGAAAGCGGCCACCTTCGAAGCCAGGCCGCTGGAGGCCATCCAGGATCCATAGTGGGTCGCAAAGGCAGCTTCGCCGGTCAGGACCTGGCCATCAGGGCCCGTGTAGGCCAGTGCCAGGCCGGCGCCGCAGGCGATCAGGACCGTCGTGGCCAGGAATCCCTCTGTCAGCATCGAGCCGTAACCGACGAAACGAGCGTCCGGTTCGCTGTCGATCTGTTTCGATGAGGTCCCACTCGACACCAGACAGTGGAAGCCGGAAATCGCACCACAGGCGATGGTGATGAAGAGGAAGGGCATCCATGGGGGTGCGCCCTCAGGTGCCAGGTTGAAGGCGGGCGCCACCATCGCCGGTGCGGCGACGAAGATACCCAGCACGACGAGGGCCATGGCGACCATCAGCTGCCAGGCGTTGATGAAGTCACGTGGCTGTAGCAGCGTTGTCACAGACAGGGTGGAGGCGATATAGGCGTAGATGAGCAGCAGGATCGTCCATACACCCGTAGAGGGGATTCCGAAGACCTCGGGCATAGGCACCGGTACCACATTGCCCAGCAGGATCGTCCCATACATGGCAGCAACGGCCAGTGCCGTGACCAGCGTCAGATTCGCCTTGCCGCTCTGGATGGCGCGGCCCATGGCGATGGCGATGGGGATCTGCAGCCACACGGGCAGCACGGCCTGGGGATACATGTCGAAGATGATGGCGATGACGAGACCGAAGATGGCGATGACGATCAGCACGGCGAGGAAGACGATGATGAAGAACATGATCTTCAGATGCCGGTTCATGACCAGACCGGTGATCTCGGCCATGGTGTGGCCCTTGTGCCGCAGCGAGATCACCAGTGCACCCAGATCGTGGACGGCACCCATGAAGATTGAGCCGATGAACACCCACAGCAGTGCCGGCACCCAGCCCCAGATGATGCCGATGGCCGGTCCTACGATCGGGCCCGTGCCGGCGATGGAGGTGAAGTGGTGGCCGAAGATGACCTGCTTCTTCGTCGGCACGTAGTCGACACCGTCGGTGAGCTCGTGTGACGGTACCAGGCGCGCGGCATCGAGGCCGAAGACCTTCTGGCTCAGATACTTGCCGTACGTGTAGTAGGCGATCAGGTAGCCGACGAAGGCAACGACGGCGATGAGGATGCTTTCCATACTGCGGTCTCCTCCGGTGGGTCAGGGCGTACGCTCTGTCTTCAGGGCGCCAGCCTCGCATGACCGGGATGTGATTTCTGGTGAGTCCGATTGCTGATGGGTCTTGGGTGTTCGAGTCGGTGGCCCAAACATGGTGGCCCTCCGGGAACAGGGCAAGCACAACGCAAGGCCCAAGCGAGAACCCGTCCGGATCATCAGGCCTCAATGAACATCCCCGAAGCGCCGTGTTCTGTCGCATTTCCCCCAAGTGCAGGGGCATGCCTTCACGTGGTCACTTACCACCGTTACCTTGATTGATGTTGCTCGGACCCCATGACTCAGGTCTCCTGAGCCCCCTCCTCCATTGCCTCCAGCCGTCTCGCCTCGACATGTCAGGGAGTCTGTCATCAACGCCCACTTGTTCCTCAAGGCTTTTCGCTCGCCCGTCCGATCGGTGCTCGGTGTGCTGGTCCTCTGTATGGCCGCAGCGTCGCCTGTGGGCGCGCATTCACTGACAGGGACGGCGGCGGCCACCGTGACGCGGGTCGATGTAGACGTCGACCAACTTTCCGGCAGCTTTGAGGTGCAATTTGGGGATCTGGCGTCTCTTGCCCTTCGGAAACAGATCGATACCGATGCAGATGGTCTGCTTGGGCGAGAAGAAGAGCGGGCCTACATCGAGGCTCGCGCCCGGCAATGGTCCTCGGGCATTGACCTGTGGATCGACGGCGCCCTGATCCCTGTCGAACTCAAGCCGTTGGAGGCTATGCCACGAGGGGGGGCGACGGCCATGGCCATTCCCATGGCTCTTCTGTTCCAGTGGCAGGTACCGCTGGCCTTTGAGGACGGGCGTCGCACGTTACACCTGCGCGAGGCGAACGATATCGAGGGGGCAGGCCACCGAACCGTCGTGATCAGTGCGGCGGATCTGATCGATCTGGCAGGCCTGGATCCGGCCCGTCTGGAATCGGGCGGCCACGTGAAGGGACTGCAGATCGAGGGGTTCGATGCACAGATCGATGTGACCGTCGATTTCGTACCTGCCGCCGGTCTCTGGTCGGCGGATTCAACCGAGCCAGTCCCGGGCAAAGCAGAGGCGATCAGCCTGGGTCTGGATCGCCGTCCAGCCGCGTGGATATGGTTCCTGGCACTGGTCCTGGGCGCCTTGCACGCCCTGGCGCCCGGGCACGGCAAGACGATGGCTGCCGCATATCTTGTTGGTGAACGCGGCACGACACGACACGCACTGTTGCTTGGACTCATCGTCGCCGCTACGCATGTCATGATGGTTGCCATACTCGGTCTGGTTCTGTTCACGGCCCAGCAGTGGCTGCCCGTGCGGCAAGTGGCGCCATGGTTGAGCGCAGCGGCGGGGATTCTCATCATCGGTGTGGGCAGTTGGCTGCTGATTCGCCACCTGAGTGCTGTCACGCACGTCGCCCACCACGAACACGAGCACGAGGGCTCTGCGCTGAGACCTGCACGCGGTGGGCCGCCGATGGTGCGAACTCAGCACCACGTGCACGCCCACGAGCATTCCCATCCGCACATCCATCTGCATCTGCCATCGACTGTGACGACGCGCGGCCTGTTGCTGCTGGGGCTATCCGGTGGCATTCTGCCCTGCGCCTCAGCCTTTGCCTTGCTCACGATGGCGACGGCGGAGTCTGGGGCACAGCACGGCCTGTTTCTCCTGCTCGCCTTCAGCCTCGGTCTGGCGCTGGTACTTTCTGGTGTCGGTGTGCTCGTGATCCACGCGCGGCCCCTGGTCGAGAGGTGGCTGACGACAGCGGACGGATGGGTGGCGCGAATCCCCGTCCTCAGCGCGTTGCTCGTGTGTGCCATGGGAGGCTGGACCCTCGTGCGTGGCCTGATGGAGGCGGGGGTCCTCTTCGTTCGGTGGTGATCTCAGGACTCAGACGGTGTCGAGGCGAGATCCCTCGATCAATGGCTGCTGTAACAGGTCAGGCGGCGACCAGTTCGATCTGGAACAGCCATGGCCAGAGTTTCCCCGTCACAAAGATCCTGCCTGTCGCCGGATCGTAGGCGATGCCATTGAGCACATCCGCTCCAGCACGCTCACGGGAGGTGAGCAGGCCGGTTAGATCGATCCAGCCCACGACTGCGCCGGTGGCCGGGTCGATCTGAGCGATGATCTGGGTGCCCCAGATGTTGGCCCAGATCTCACCCTCCACATATTCCAGCTCATTCAGATTGCGGATCGACTGTCCCTCTGCGGAGACCTCGATTCGGCCCGTCTCGGCAAAGGTATCCGGATTCCGAAAGGTGATGGACGCCGAGCCATCGCTCATGATGAGTTGCTGCCCATCGTGCGTCAGCCCCCAGCCCTCTGATGCATAGGTGAAGCCATCGCCGGCGGTGAAGCTGTCGCGGTCATAGGTCAGCCCCACCTGCGATTTCCAGGTCAGCTGAAAGATGCGCTCACCCCACAGCGCGATGCCTTCGCCAAAAAGCTGCTCATCGAGCAAGACCTGGCGCAGGACACGACCGGTCTCTATTTCCACTTCGCGAAGACTCGACGGCGGCAGATCTGGAAGTCTGGCCAACCTGACGCCGCCACCGGTACCCTCCAACAAGAGCCCCGCGTCGAATACCAATCCCTGGGTCCACGCGTCCGGATCGTGGGGGAAGACATTGACGATGCGGTAGGTGTAGCGCGCAATGCCCTGCGGCTCTTCAGGCGGATTCGCGTCGTCATGGGAGCCATCGACATCGACAGGGTCGGAGCCATTGCAGGCTCCCAGTGCCAGGATCAGGAGGCAGGCGGCGTAGGCGATTTCTCGGTGGATTCGGTGCATGATTCAAGGGTACTGGTTGCCCCGGGATCCGTCGAGTCCGTAGGCTACACGCCATGAAAAGACCATCTGATCGCTACGATATCGACTGGGGCGTCGTGGAAGCGGAAGTGACGAGCCTGCTGCAGGATCTCATCCGCATCGATACGACGAACCCACCTGGTAACGAAACTGAGGCGGCACGCTATATCGCCGGCAGGCTCGAAGCGGAGGGATTGCCGGCGGCGTTGACCGAATCGGCACCGGGGCGCGGAAATGTTACCACGCGCCTGCCCGGTGGAGGCAACGATCCACTGCTATTGCTCGGTCACACCGATGTGGTCGCCGTCGAGCCGGACAAGTGGACACATCCGCCCTTCTCCGGTGCTCTCGTGAATGGTTGTGTGTGGGGCCGTGGCGCCTTGGACATGAAGAATATGGTGGCCGCCGAACTGGTCGTTCTGTTGCTGATCAAACGACTGGGTATCCGGCTGGATCGAGATCTGATGTATGCTGCCACGGCCGACGAAGAAGCGGGAAAGGGAGAGCACGGACCAGGTTGGTTGCTCGACCACCATCCTGAGCAGATCGATGCCCCCGTGATTCTCACCGAAGGGGGAGGGCACGATCTGGATTTCGAGGGGAAACGATTCTACACCTGTCAGGTCGGCCAGAAGGGGATCTGTCGTCTGCGCCTGACCATGCGTGGTCGTCCCGGACATGGTTCGGTGCCACATGCCGACAATGCGGTGACGCTGCTGTGTGCAGCCCTGGCGCCGCTGGCCACCACGGACCTGCCCCTGCATCCGTCAGACGGATTGCGGGCATTTCTCACCGGACTCGGACAGGGGCAGCCATCGATGCTGGCCGCCGATCTGATGGCCGTCCTCGACCCGGGCATGAGCGATCAGGCTCTGCAACGACTGCCCATCGCTGACAAGACGCGGTTGTCACTGCGTTCGCTGCTGCGCAACAGTGTCTCCGTCACACGTCTGGACGCGGGCAGCAAGATCAATGTCATCCCCTCGGAGGCGACAGCCTGGATCGATGGTCGTCTGGCGCCGGGGCAGACGCAGGAGAGCTTCCTTCAGGAGTTGCGTGGGCTCATCGGTGATCGGGTGGAGATCGACGTCGATCAGTACAGCCCGCCTCTGGAGGCCTCAGCGGATGCGCCACTGTTTCGATGTATCGAGGAGGTGATGGATCTCGTGGATCCAGGTGTGCCCGTGATCCCGTCTTTGTCGACGGGGGGCACGGATGCGAAACACATCGTGCCGCGACGGCCGGACACGCAGGTGTACGGATTCATGCCCTATCGCCAGGCGCCCGGTTTGGAAGAAGAGAATCTTATCCATGGCCACGACGAACGCACACCCGTGAGCGAGCTGCTGTTTGCGACCCGTGTGCTCTTCGATATCGTGTGTCGATATGGTGGCGCGAGTGTCCTGCCGCAGAGATAAGATGACAAAGTTCGGCGGTCGAGGCGCCCGGTTCGCAAGACGCGCAAGCGATGCGTATCAGTGGGATACAGAGAGTGAGCGCAACGCCGCGAACCGGGATGGATCGGGCGCCGAACGTCGACAGATTTCTGCGACAGGACACTAAAAGTGAACGTTGATGAATGGCAGCCAGCGTGCCCAGGGCGGGTTGTTGCCGGCGTAGTTGAGCAGGCCCAGTTGAATCCCATGTAGTTCACGGCTGTAATTGAGGCCGCCGATCGCCAGCCCCCGATAGCGATCGTTGACGCGATCCAGACTGAAGTTGCTGAAGCTGGCGCCATTGAGCAGGGCCGCCGTGATCCCTTCGACATCGGGGGCGATCAGCATGATGCCTCCCACAGCAATGCCGCGCAGATGGTTCCCGACACCCAGGCCACCAAGGGCGCCGCCAATGCCGTGGAAATCGCCCCCCACGCCGGCACCGACCACGCTCAGAGAGAGGCCCTTGAAATCGCCACCCACGCCCTGGCCGACGCCACCGATGAGCACGCCTGCTGCATCACCGCCGACACCGGTGCCGATGAGGCCGAAGGAGAGGCCGCGCAGGTCTCCCCCAATGCCGCCGCCTATGCCACCCACACTGATGCCGGTCAGGTCGCCACCAATACCACTGCCGACACCGCCGACGACCACGCCGTGTGCATCGCCGCCCACGCCCGCGCCAACGAGGCCGAAGGCAATACCTGTCAGGTCATTTCCGATGCCGCAGCCGACGCCACCGGCGAAGAGTCCTCGGGCGTTACCACCGACACCTGCCCCGATGAGGCCTCCCAGAATCCCCGTCGCATCACCACCGGCACCGACACCGACGCCGCCGACAGCCACGCCATTGAGATCCTTCTCGGTCCCAACGCCAAGCAGCCCCAGTCCGACGCCATTGAGCCGCTTGAGGCCCGGGGCTCCACCCAGCGCGAGGCCGTGCACCGTACCCTGCCACGGATCAAGGCTCTTCAGCAATGTCACGTTGATCCCGTCCACATGTCGCAGATGCCGATCGAACAGGTTGATCCGGACACCGCGGATCTGTTCGGAATCGCCAAGGCTGAGTCCGGTGCCGGCAATGGCCAGATCCAGCGATCCGGCTGTGGCCGGTCCACTCATTACCATCCATGTGAGTGCGGTCAGGAACAGGAATCTGCTGCTTGGGATGGGGGGTGACTGCATCGTGAACTCCACCAGTCTTAAGAGACGCATATCTATTGTCGTGATTCCGGAGGTCCAGTATCCATGGCCAAATACCTCGCAGATGCTGGACGTTCGCAAGGACTTTCGTAATTTGGGCCGCTTCGAGTCTGTTGCTTCGAGATGCACATCCGCAGCAGGCTCCCTTGATCATCCCAGGAGAAGACGATGAGTGACTGGTTCGAGAATGACACCACCTTCCTTTTTATCGGTGACAGCATCACAGACTGCGGACGACGCGGCGCCGAAGCCCCACTGGGCGCAGGCTACGTTCGATCCGTCACCGAATTGGTGACCGGTCGCTATCCCGACCGACAGATTCGCTGGATCAATAAGGGCATCGGCGGCCACAAGGTGTCGGATCTGCGTGAGCGGTGGCGTGACGATGTGCTGTATCACAAGCCGGATCGGTTGTCGATCAAGATCGGCATCAACGATCTGCACACCCATCTTCGCGCATCCCCAGAGGGCGTTTCTCCGGAGCGATTTGCCGAACTCTATGATGAAATCTTAGGCATCACGCGTGACGAGCTTGGCCAGTTGCCCATCGTCCTGCTCACGCCATTCTACATCTCCACTGAGCGGGGCTCTGATACGATGCGTGGGCGCGTGCAGGAGTTGCTACCCAGCTATATCGACACGGTGGTGTCCATGAGCCAGAAATACGACACACGGCTCGTGCAGTTGCACGATGTCTTCCAGCGTCATCTGCAATACCGCGACGCGGACACGTTCTGTCCCGAGCCGGTGCATCCCAATCACACGGGTCACACGATCATCGCCCAGGCCGTCGTGGACGAACTCAGCTGAATCGAGTGCATCTCGTCGGCGTTGCGCGGATCATTGCATTGGGCGTCGGACCTGGCCTGTTGATGGAGAAGGTTGCTGCGTTAACGAAAAGGAGGGGTGCTCACGCTGGTGAGCACCCCTCCTGTGGTTCGTGCTGCTTTGAAGCCTTCTATCTCTTACCGATCGTTTATCTCTTACCGATCGTCGCGGCGTAGGTCGAGCCAGTCTCGCTCGGTGGCGGTCAGCTCAATGTTGAAGACCTCCATGTTGTTGTCTGCCTCGGCCGGTGTGCGGGCCCCGACCAGTGCATAGACATCCAGATCCGGATCCTGCATGACCCAGGCCAGGGCGATCTGCGGCACGCTGGCGCCCTTCTCGGCGGCCAGTTCGTGCACGCGATCCAGACGTTGCCAGTTGTCCTCGTGCCAGTAAGAGGTCACCGAGGAGCCGTCGACCTTCTTGCGCAGCGACTCGGCATTGTCACGTGTCAGTTGGCCTGAGAAGAACCCACGGGCGAGGCTCGACCAGGTGAACAGGGGCATTTTCCGGGCGCCATACCAGGCGCGGTCGGCAGCCATACCGGGGCCTGAAATGCTCAGGCAACCTTCCCAGGGCTCCTCCTTCTCATCGGCCAGCGAGCAGTTCGGACTCGAGGCGACGAAACCGGTCAGACCCTTCTTCTCGGCATACTCGTTGGCTGCCTCGATGCGGGCCGTCGTCCAGTTGGAGCCACCGAAGGCGCGAATGCGACCGGCATTGAGTTGCTCATTCAGGGCATCGACGATCACGCCGACTTCGATATCCGTGTCGTCGCGATGCAGCATGTGCAGATCGTGGTAGTCGGCACGCTGCCGCGCCAGGGAATCGGCCAGATCGGCAGCGATGTCGAAAGAGGTCACGCGCTTGCGGTCGCCCGAATGATGACAGCTCTTGCCCAGGACGAAGGCCTGTTCACGAACGCCGCGTTCCTCCATCCATTGGCCCAGCACCCGCTCGCACGAGCCCCCGCCATAGAGCGCTGCCGTGTCGAAGGCATTCACACCGGCGGCCCACACGGTGTCGAGCAACTCGAATCCCTTCTCCTTCTCGCGTTCCGTGAGCATGATCGTCCCGTGCAGGATCCGGGAGATCCGCTTCTGACTCCATTCTGGTTGTCCGTATTCCATCTCGTCTCTCTTAGCTGTCGCTGGGGTAGGTGAGGCCCCAGGGTGCACGGATCTGGTCGAGGAGCTTCATCAGGGCAAGGGTTTCGTCCAACGGCATGATCGCACTTTCCGTGCGGCCTTCCCGCAGGCACGTGCCCACTTCCATCGCTTCGTAGTTGTATCCATTGCCGACAAGTGGCAGTTCCTCTCGGGACTCTTTGCCGCCGCGCTTGATCGTCAGTGACTCGGCCTTGAAGAAGGGCGACTCCACGGTGATGCTGCCATCGGTGCCGAAGATTCTGACCTCCACAGCCGTACTGGTACGCACGGCACAACTGAGCACGGCCAGTTCGCCACCGCCATATCGCAGCAGGAAGGCCGACTGTTCGTCGACGCCCGTCTCACCCATATCTGCAGTCGACGCGACCTGAACCGGGTCACATCCCAGGATCATCGCTGCAAAAGACAGGGAGTAGATCCCCACATCCAGCAGGGCACCGCCACCCAGAGCCAGATCGAACAACCGGCCATTGGGATTCACACCTGTTCGGAAGCCGAAGTCGGCCTGTATCATCCGTACCTCGCCAATGGCACCATCGGCCAGCAATTCGCGCAGGCGCACGACGGCAGGCAAATAGCGAGTCCACATGGCTTCCATGAGGAAGACGCCTTGAGCCCGCGCCACCTCGATGACGGCGGCCGCCTCTGTGGCGTTGACTGTGAAGGGCTTCTCACACAACACGGCTTTGCCATGCTGCAGGCAGAGGATGCTGTTGTCCTTGTGGAATGGGTGTGGCGTGGAGACGTAGATCGCATCGACCTCATCGTCGGCTACGAGTGCCTCGTAACTGGCGTGTCGATGGGAGACGTCGAATTCGTCGCCGAACTTGTCTGCCGTGTCCGTGGCCCGCGAGCCCACGGCAACCAGCTTGGCGTCGTCGGCGCTGGTCAGACCACGGGCGAATTGTTTGGCGATGTTCCCCGTGCCAAGGATGCCCCAGCGAATGGGGTCGGTCATGGAGTCCTCCGGTGTGAGTCAGCTTTGAAGTACAAAGTCACGTCCATTTTCAAACATGCGCAGCCACGGGCTGAAGGACTTGTTGCCCCAGTCCGAGGGCGCCCACGACAACTGTAGATTGCGGAAGACGCGCTCAGGATGGGGCATCATGATGGTCACGCGTCCATCGGCGTTGGTGACGGCTGTGATGCCCGCCGGTGAGCCATTGGGATTGGCGGGATGTTGCTGAGCGATCGCCCCGTGATTGTCGACGTAGCGCAGAGCGATCTGTCCTGACGCCATCAGACGTTCGGCATCGCCGGGGTCAGTGAACTGGGCGCGACCTTCGCCGTGAGCAACCGGTACCGGCAGGCGTGCACCGGCCATGTCTCGCAGCAGCACGGAATTCGAATTGGCCTCGATGTTCACCGTCGACAGGCGCGCCTCGAATTGTTCTGAACGATTGCGCAGGAACCGGGGCCACCCTGCCGTGCCGGGGATCAACTCGGCCAGCAGTGAGAACATCTGGCAACCATTACACACGCCCAGTGAAAAGGTCTCCGGACGTTCGAAGAAGGCACCGAACATGTCGCGCAGGCGAGGGTGGTGGAGCACCGATCGAGCCCAACCGGCACCGGCGCCGAGGACGTCGCCATAGCTGAATCCACCACAGGCGGCCAGGCCGACGAAATCACTCAGGTCGGCGCGTGCGTCCATCAGATCGGTCATCGTCACGTCCACAGCATCACAGCCGGCCTCCGTGAAGGCCGCGGCCATCTCGACCTGCCCATTGACGCCCTGTTCGCGCAGAATGGCGACACGGGGACGCAGATCTGACTTGCTCCGGGTGATTCCGAACTCGAAGGGGGCCGTCAGCGTCAGCCCGGGGTCGTCGCGATCGAGAATCGCGTCATACTGCTCTGTCGCCGAGGTGGGTTCGTCCCGCCGCGACTGCATGTGCCACGTCAGTTCAGACCAGGCGCGCTGCAGATCTGCCAGACTCCGGTGGTAGATCTGCCGGCCTTCGGCGTCGTTGATCTGCAGCGCATCCAGACTGCCATCGACTCTGGCCACACGACGACAGAGATCCGTCAGGCCATGCTTGGCAATGATGGTGTCGATGGCATTACTCGCTTCGTCTCGGATCTGCAGGACCACACCGATCTCTTCGGCGAACAACTCAGCCAGGGGATCGTCCGATGACAGATGGATCTCCACGCCCTGCCGTCCGGCGAAGGCCATCTCTGTGATCGTCGTCAGCAAGCCGCCATCTGATCGATCGTGACACGCCAGCAGATGACCTTCATGCAGAAGTGTCTGTACGAGAGCGAAGAGATTGCGGACATCGGCTGCTTCCACGTCGGGTACATCGCTGCCATGGCGCTCGAAAACCTGATCCAGGCAGGAAGCCCCCAGTCGATTTCTGCCGCGCCCCAGGTCGATCAACAGGAGCTGGGTTCCAGCTTCGGGCTTGAGCTCCGGGGTGACCACATCCCGGACATCCGTGACGGCTGCGAAGGCGGAGACGACCAGACTCATCGGTGCCGTCACCGTATGAGGACGGCCCTGCCCATCCTCCCACAGGGTTCGCATGGAGAGGGAGTCCTTGCCGACCGGGATCGAGACACCCAGTTCAGGGCAGAAATCCATGCCCACCGCTTCGACCGTATTGAACAGAGTCACATCCTCGGCATCTTCGCCACAGGCGCACATCCAGTTGGCCGACAGCTTGATCCTCTCGATCTCGCCGATGGGGACACCGGCGAGATTGGTGACAGACTCAGCGATCGCCAGACGGCCGCTGGCCGGTCCATCCGTGACCGCTACGGGGGTTCGTTCACCCATGGCCATGGCTGACCCGGTGGTGGCACGAAATCCCGTGGTCATGACGGCGGCATCGGCCACCGGAATCTGCCACGGGCCGACCATCTGATCCCGCGCGACCTGACCGGTCACGGTGCGGTCCGTGATGGTGATGAGGAATGACTTGTCGGCGACGGCTGGGAATCGCAGGACCCGGTCGATGGCGTCGGCTATATCGATATCGCTACGGTCGACAGGCAGATCTGCCGGCTCCGGGGTCTGCACATCTCGCAGCATCTTTGGTGGTTTGCCGAGGATGACGTCGAGGGGCAGATCCTCCACGGGCTCGGGACCGTCCAGGAGGCTGTCTCTCAGCGTCATTCTGCCATCGTCGGTCACGGTGCCGACCAAGGCGTAGAGACAGCGTTCGCGTGTGGCCATCTGCTCGAAGCGGGGCAGATCATCGGCGCTGACAATGAGGACGTAGCGCTCCTGCGCCTCGTTGCTCCAGATCTCCATGGGGCTCATGCCCGGTTCGTCATTGTGCACGGCGCGCAGGTCGAAAATGGCGCCTGCATCCTCCACCAGTTCCGGGCAGGCATTCGACAGGCCCCCGGCGCCCACGTCATGGATCGAGCGAATCGGGTTGTTCGGTCCCTGTTCGACACACCGACTGATCAGTTCCTGGCAGCGACGCTCCATCTCAGGATTTTCCCGCTGTACGGAGGCGAAATCGAGCTCCGCCAGATTGCTTCCTGTGTCCATGGAAGAGGCGTAGCCGCCACCGAGTCCGATCAGCATGGCGGGACCACCGATCTGGATCACCGCATCTCCCGGACGGGGTGCCTGCTTGTCGACCAGTTCCGCATCGATGAGCCCGGCGCCACCGGCCACCATGATCGGCTTGTGATAGCCGCGATGGTTGCCATCCACGATCTGCTCGAAGGTGCGAAAGACCCCCAGCAGATTCGGGCGGCCAAATTCATTGCCAAAACCTGCCCCACCCAGAGGGGCTTCGGTCATGATCTCCAGTGGAGTTGCCAGGCGCGTGGGGTGGTCGGCGACGGGGGTTTCCCAGGGCTGCAGGGCCTCCGGCAGGCGCAGGTGAGACACATAAAACGCACACAGACCCGCCTGCGAGTGGGCGCCGCGGCCGGTGGCACCTTCGTCGCGGATCTCACCGCCGACACCGGTAGAGGCGCCGGGAAATGGCGAGATCGCCGTGGGGTGGTTGTGGGTCTCGACCTTGCAGATGATGTGCGTTGCTTGTTCGCGGAAGTGGTAAGAGAAACCTTCACCATCCGGCCGGAAGACCTCGGCTGCATGGCCGGCGATGACGCCGGAGTTGTCCGAATAGGCGATCACCGTGTGCTCGGGATGGGCCGCGTGGGTGTTGCGGATCATGCCAAACAGCGAATGCTCGCGTGCCGTGCCGTCGATGACCCAGTCGGCGTTGAAGATCTTGTGACGACAGTGTTCGGAATTGACGTTGGCGAACATCACCAGTTCGACGTCCGTCGGATCCCGCTGCAACTGCGTCGCATACGCTTCGAAGAGGTAGTCGACCTCATCATCGGCCAGAGCCAGTCCCATGTCCCGATTCGCCCTCTCCAGGGCAGCGCGACCCTGGGCACTGACGGGGATGGTCTGCAATCGGCGCGGCTCCACATGGTGGAACAGCACCTCAGGTTCGTCGATGATCGCCTGCGTCATGCGGTCGTGGAGCAGGTCGGCCAGCGACGACAGAGATCCTGTGTCGAGACGATCGCCGGTGAAATGATATACCGTGGCGCGCTCGACACGCTCGACCTCATCCAACCGGCAATTGCGCAGGATGTCAGTTGCCTTTGTCGACCAGGGAGAGGTCGTCCCCGGACGAGGTGTCACCAGCAGGCGGGCCGCGTCGGGTGAGAGTGGCTGATAGGGTGCGCCCAGAATCGATTCGAGACGGGATATCAGTGTATCGTCGACTGAATCACCCTCGACTGAGGCCACGTGCACGAGATAGACGTAGTGTGCTGTCAGGCCATCGATACTGGAGACCCGAGCGCGACAGCGCGCGTACAGGGCCTCGAGGCGGAAGGCCGACAGGGCGTCGGGACCAGCGAAACTCAGCAGCGGCATCCAGGACTCGCCCATGGGGAGGAATGTGTGATCGAGCAGGGGGAGACACAGAACGTAGAGGCGATGATCGATCCCTTCAAGCGCAGCGGGTGAATCTGCTTTACCAACATCTGATGGACATGTATGTTCTACGCTCACCTGAAGTTAGGAGCATTCCTCCGGCCGGCGGTGTGGCACTCCTGTTCCGTTGGATCCCCGTGCCGATCCACCCCGTATTTCAGGTTGACCGACGATCTGACGTGGCCCGTGTATAGATTGGTGTCCATGTCGGCAAATGGTCTGGCACCAGCCGCTATTTCGATCATCTCTCCTACGTCCCAACCCGGGTGGCGCCATGCGTCCCAGTGATCTCTCCAGCGCAAATCGAGACTACATCGAGGCGCTCTACGAGCAGTATTGCACCGATCCCAGCTCTGTCGATCCCGAGTGGGTCACCTTCTTCCGTGGTTTCGACTACGGCTTCCAGCTGAGCGAGGAAGAAGGGGACGCCGAGGCTTCCACACGAGCATCGGTACCGCCAACGGCTGCGCCCGTTGCTCAGGCGCCGCCTACTGCGGTTCCACACGTCTCAGTGCCGCCCGAGCCAGCGGCCACCGAAGAGCCTGCGCATACCGGTCCCGAGCGCCGCAAGCGCGAGCGTACCGACAAGGGTGTCGTTGCCGTCGTGCGTGCCTATCGGCATCGCGGCCACTACATCGCCCAGCTGGATCCTCTCGGCAAAAATCGTGACAGCCATCCCCTCCTGGAGTTATCGGAGTTCGGCCTGTCGGATGAGGATCTCGACAAGGGCGTCGGCTTTGGCACGTTTCGCAACAAGACCGATGGATCGTTGCGAGATCTTCTCGACAATCTGCGTCGGACCTATTGTGGCACCCTCGGTCTGGATACGATGTCGACGGCCGAAAAAGAGCAGCAGACTTGGCTTGAGGAGCGAGTCGAACCCAATCTGGGCCGCCTCACCTTCTCGCCGGAAGAGCGCCAGCGCCTGCTGTTTCTGCTGATCGAGACCGAAGCCTTCGAGCAGTTCCTTCACACGCGCTACATCGGGCAGAAACGCTTCTCCATCGAAGGGGGCGACGCCCTGTTGCCGCTGATGGATGCCCTCGTCGAGCGCGGCAGTACGCTCGGTGTGGAGGAGATGGTCGTCGGTATGGCCCACAGGGGCCGGCTCAATGTCCTGGCCCACCTGATGCACAAACCCTACGAAGTCATCCTGTCCGAATTCGAAGGGGCGACGAGGGGCGATGGGGCTGAAGACGAGGGTGACGTGAAATATCACCAGGGCTACTCGTACGATTTCGTGACCCGAGGCGGTGGCCGCATGCACCTGTCCCTGAGCCCGAATCCGAGTCATCTGGAGTTGGTCAACCCGATCATCGAAGGGATCGTGCTGGCCAAGCAGGACAACCTCCACGATCACAAGCGCAATCGGGTCGTCCCCATCCAGGTCCATGGTGAGGCTGCGTTCACCGGTCAGGGCACCGTCGCCGAGACGCTGAATCTGTCCCAGCTGGAAGGCTACTGGAATGGTGGCACGATCCACGTCATCATCGACAACCAGCTCGGTTACACGGCGCGCCCTGAAGAGACGCGTTTCACTGCGTATCCGACCGATATTGCGCGTCAGATTCAGGCCCCCGTCTTCCACGTCAATGCCGATGATCCCGAGCAGGTGATCCACGCGGCGCGACTGGCCATCGAATTCCGTCAGGAATTTCAGCGGGATGTCCTGATCGATCTCAAGTGTTACCGGCGCTACGGTCACAACGAGGCGGATGATCCTTCTGTGACATCGCCACTGATGTACCAGCAGATCGACGATCATCCGACGGTGTCACAGATCTATTCGCGTGAATTGATCGCCAGTGGCGTCATCAGTGAAGAAGAAGTCGATGAAATGCGGGCCGATGTACGCGCCACCCTTGAACGCAGCCAGGAGAAGGCGAAGCGTCTCAGGGTCAAGCCCCGGACCAACACCTTTGGTGGCGTCTGGCAGGGGATGTCGTGGGCCGGGCATGACTGGGCCTCCGATACGTCTGTGCCGATGAAGACGCTGGAGCGTATCTCAAAGGTCGTGACGACGCCGCCGCCCGAGTTTACGGCACATCGCACGGTGCAACGGATCAACAAGCAGCGGCAGGAAATGATCGCCGGCACGCGCGATGTGGACTGGGGCTGCGCTGAAATGCTCGCCTTCGGCTCGCTGCTGCTGGAGCACCTGCCGGTGCGTCTGGCCGGGCAGGATGCCCAGCGCGGCACCTTCGCACACCGCCACGCCGTCTGGCACGATGTGAAATCGGGTGAGAGTTATTCGCCCCTCGCCCACCTCGGATACGGGCAGGGCGAGTTCGTCTGTCTCAATACGATGCTCTCCGAACTGGCCGTTCTGGGCTTCGAGTATGGGATCGCCTCAGCTGATCCCCGTCGCCTGGTCATGTGGGAAGCACAATTCGGTGACTTTGCCAACGGGGCCCAACTCGTCATCGATCAGTATATCTCCAGCGCCGAAGCCAAGTGGCATCGCATGTGCGGTCTGGTCATGTTGCTGCCCCACGGCTATGAAGGCATGGGGCCGGAGCATTCCAGCGCTCGGCTGGAGCGTTTCCTGCAGCTGTGTGCGAAGGGGAACATGCAGGTCGCCTATCCGACGACACCGGCGCAGATTTTCCACGTCCTGCGACGACAGATCCACCGCAACTTCCGCAAACCTCTCATCGTCATGACACCCAAGAGTCTGCTGCGCCATCCGTTGTGCGTTTCGCCGATCGCGGATTTTGCGAAGGGTGGGTTCCAGAATGTCATCGATGATGCGACGATGGCTGAACCGGAGACGGTGCGCCGCGTGATTCTGTGCACGGGGAAGATCTACTACGACCTGTTTGCCTCGCGTGAAGAGCGTGGCCTGTCCCAGGTCGCTCTGGTGCGAATCGAGCAGCTCTACCCCTTCCCGGAGCATGAGTTGAGGGAAGCGATCGCGCGTTATCCACAGGCTGAGGAATTCCTGTGGGTGCAGGAGGAGGCGCTCAACATGGGGGCGTGGTACTTCATCCAGCCCCTGCTCGACGAGTTGCTGCCGCCCGAGGTGGATCTGAGATACGTCGGCCGCGACGAGGCGGCCAGTCCCGCCGTCGGTGACGCCCGGCAACATCTGGCAGAGCAGACCGAGATTGTCGATCAGGCCCTGGATGTCGACAATCGGGAATTACGACTCGAGGACACGCACCGAAATCGACAGGCCGACGGTCAGGGCGGCAGTAGCGGCACCTGATCTACCGGTACGGCAACTGGCACTACCACCGCGATACGACAAAACCGTTCCACGAAACGAGACAGGCAAGATGGTCATCGACGTCGATGTTCCCGAGATGGGGGAATCTGTCAGCGAGGTTACGGTCCTCGAATGGCTGAAGTCGGAAGGGGAGTTCGTCGAAAAGGACGAGCCGATCTGTGTTCTGGAAACCGATAAGGCCAATGTCGATCTGCCGGCGCCCGCTTCCGGCACACTGCAGCAGCTGAGGCAGATCGACGATACGCTCAGTGTGGGCCAGTTGCTCGCACGTATCGACGAAGAGGGCACACCCACAGCCTCTGCAGATCCCGAGCCGACAGCGTCGCCTGAAGCCCAGACTCCAGTCGAACCGACGTCGACCCCTCAGACCCCGGAGCCTGCGCCCGAGTCACTTCCTCAGGATTCCACGCCGGCAGCGATTCCCTCGGCAAGCGATGTGGCACCGGTTGAGGCGCCCTCATCGACGGAGGCTGCAGACCTGGATGGCTTGAGTCCGGCCGTGCGTCGCCTGGTTGAGGAGAATGACCTGGACCCGGGTCAGATCATGGGCACGGGACGTTCCGGTCGTCTGATCAAGCAGGATATCACGGCCTATCTGAAGGAACGGGAGCGTGACGAGCGCGACAGGGAGGCTGCCATCGCGCCAACTCCACCTCAACCAACCGCACCTCTGCCAGCCCAGACGACTCCGGCCCAGGCCGCTCCGGCACCTGTAACACCGGCACCAAGTGCACCCGTGCCCAGACCCGCTGTCGCGTCAGAGTCCGGTGGTGTGCGGCGTGAGCCGATGTCGCGGTTGCGCAAGCGGGTGGCAAGCCGGCTGGTGGAGGCGCAACGGACGGCGGCCATGCTGACGACCTTCAATGAGGTCGATCTGTCGCAGGTAATGTCCGTGCGCAAGCGGCACAAGGAAGCCTTTCAGGCCAAGTACGGTGTATCGCTGGGACTGATGTCCTTCTTCTCCCGCGCTGTCGTGATCGCCCTGCAGGAGATCCCGGCGGTCAATGCTTCGGTTGAAGAAGATGACATCGTCTACCACGACTACGTGAATCTCGGCATTGCCGTTTCGACTGAACGCGGACTGCTGGTTCCCATCCTGCGTAACATCGACCAGATGTCGATGGCGCAGATTGAGTCCGAGATCAAGCGCCTCGCCCTTGCCGCTCGAGACAACAAGCTCGCCCTGGATGAGTTGAGTGGCGGCACCTTCTCGATTACCAATGGCGGCATCTTCGGATCCATGATGTCTACGCCGATCCTGACACCACCGCAAAGTGGTATTCTCGGCATGCATGCCATCAAGGACCGTCCCATCGCAGTAGACGGTGACGTCGTAATCCGGCCCATGATGTATACGGCCCTCACCTATGATCATCGTCTCGTCGACGGTCAGCAGTCGGTGCGATTCCTTGTGCGCCTTAAAGAGCTGCTCGAGGATCCGGCCCGGCTGATGCTGGAGATCTGAGGGGATCGTGAGCGAAACGATGTATGACCTGATCGTGATCGGTGCCGGCCCCGGTGGATATGTGGCGGCCATTCGTGCAGCCGAACTGGGCATGCGCGTTGCATGTATCGACAAAGGATGGATCGGGGGCACCTGCCTGCAGGCCGGCTGTATTCCAAGCAAGGCCCTGCTCGAGTCGAGTCATCGATATCACGAATTGCAGAGCGGTCTCGACGATCACGGGATCGGTGTGGATTCGGTCCGTCTCGATCTGGCAGCGATGATGTCTCGCAAGCAGCGAATCGTCGACACCATGACGAAGGGCATCCAGGGACTGTTCAAGAGCCACAAGGTCGACTTCGTCGAAGGCACGGCCCGCGTTGCCTCACCAACGACAGTTCGCGTCGAATCGGAGAGCGGTGCCCAGGTGCTGAGTGGTCGGCGATTGTTGCTGGCGACGGGGAGCATTCCCGTCGAGTTGCCGGATCTGCCCTTCGACGGACGCAGAATTCTCAGTTCGACCGAGGCCCTGTCCCTGCCGGCAGTGCCCGAACGACTGGCCGTCGTTGGTGCCGGGGCCATCGGTCTGGAACTGGGTTCCGTCTGGTCACGCCTGGGGACCCAGGTGCACGTGATCGAGTTTACGGATTCCGTGCTGCCCGGTATGGACGAAGAGATCCGCACGCAGGTGCATCGACAGCTGAAGCGGCAGGGGTTGTCCTTCGATCTGGCGACACAGGCAGCCGGCGCACGTATCGAGGAAGATGGCATCCACCTGAGGCTCGTGCCGCGCGATGGGGGTGAGGAGAAGCAGCTGGCCTTCGATCACGTTCTGGTTGCCGTGGGGCGCCGCCCCTATGCGGCAGGGCTGGGCCTGGATGAGGTCGGCGTGACCTGCGATGAGCGAGGCTTTGTTCCGGTCGATGCCGATTACCGAACCAACGTGGAGAGCATCTACGCCATCGGTGATCTGACCCCGGGACCGATGCTGGCGCACAAGGCCGAATCGGAAGCGGTCGTCGCCGTGGAGCGCATGACGGGCAGCGGCGCCAGTGTGAACTACGATGCCGTGCCCGGCGTCGTCTATATCCACCCCGAGGTCGCCAGTGTGGGACTCACCGAACAGGACGCCGCGGATCGTGGGCCGGTGCGTGTGGGTAAGATGCTCTTCCGAGCCAATGCACGGGCTCATGCGATGGACACAATCGATGGCTTCGTAAAGATCGTCGCCGACGCAGAGACGGATCGTCTGCTCGGTGTGCACATCTTCGGCCCACAAGCGTCCCACCTGATTGCCGAAGCGGTGCTGGCACTCGAATTGTCCGCCAGTGCCGAGGACCTGGCTCGCACGATGCACGCGCATCCGACACTATCCGAAGTCCTGCGCGAGGCAGCCGTTCACGTGGCGCCAGTGACGTAGGTTGTTCTGTTGCAGGGCGGTGCGACCAACAGCTCATACAATGTGGCAGATCCGCTAGCGTACAGAGGGGAAATAGACACAGAAAACTCCTTGACGCCTAGCTCAGGTGACTCTAGTTTGGACGCGTCCGTTGCACTGCAATAGAGTGCTGCCGACAACGGGTGCGGGGCGATTGGTACCATCACATATCGCTAGCCGAGGCGGGCCCGCTGTCGATGAAGCTTGCCGGATGATATCGAAAGGCCCGGGATCGTTCCCGGGCCTTTTGCATTTCCCCCATTTCGGGTATACCGCCTTGTTCGAATTATCTGCCGACCACTACGATCTTCTCCATTCGCACAAGAGATACGAACGCGAGGCTCATCATCTGCGCGATCGGCTGTGGCGTATTGAGCCCGGATTGCAGAAGGTGCTGGACCTGGGCTGTGGGACGGGGGCGCACGACGAGATCCTGAGTCAGTTCTACGAAGTGGATGGACTCGACCTGCACACCGGCTTCCTTGAGCGGGCCAGGCAACGCAATCCCGGGGGACATTACTACGAGGCGGACATGTGCGACTTCCGCCTTGACCGCATGTACGATGCCATCGTGTGTCTGTTCGGCTCGATCGGGTATGCGCAGACCTACGGTCGGTTGGTTTCGGCACTGCGGTGTTGTCGGGAGCATCTGACACAACGTGGCGTCGTCATCATCGAGCCGTGGGTCGAGCCGGAGCGATGGCACAATGATGCGATCCGGCATCTGCACAACGAACGTGACGGCTCACACATCGTCAGAATGGCCCACGGTCGACGTCACGGAGGAATCTCGGTCATCGACTGTCACTACCTGATCGGTACGCCAGGCGAAGGGGTCACCCATCGACAGGAGCGTCACGAAGTGGGTTTGTTCACCAGTGAGCACATGCGACAGGGATTGGATGAGGCGGGTTTGGCCCTGCTCGACTACGATGCGCTGGGCCTGGCGTCGGATGAAACGGGACGCGGGCTCTATATTGCCCGTGCGAAGGAAACAGAATGAGCCGGAAGTCGTCGACGTCCACCGGGATCTGTGTCATCCTGATGACAGGCCTGGTTCTCATGAGCGCCTGTGGTGCCAGCCGTCCTTCATCGTCAACTGCGACGGAATATCCCGTGAGCCCATATTCAGCCTGGTCGAATGGCCCCAATACCGATCCTGCGTATTTCCCGATTGGCGTATGGCTGCAGAGCCCGGGCAATGCCGAGGCCTACCGCAACATCGGTGTGAATCTCTACGTCGGCCTGTGGCAGGGACCGACTGAACAACAATTGTCGGATCTCGCGGCGGCCGGCATGCAGACCATCTGTCCCCTGAATGATGTCGGGCGTCAACACCTCGACGACCACACCATCGTCGCCTGGATGCATGGTGACGAACCGGACAATGCGCAGGCCTTGCCAGAAGGCGGTTGGGGAGACGCCGTGCCTACCGCCTCGATCCAGTCGGACTACACTGACATCCGCGAGCAGGATCCGACACGTCCTGTGTGGCTGAATCTCGGGCAAGGCGTGGCCAATGATGAGTGGGTCGGACGTGCTGCCCCCCGTGAGACCTATCCCGGCTACGTGGCCGGAACGGACATTGTGTCCTTCGACGTCTACCCCATCTCAGGGATCCGCAAGCAGGATGGCGAGCAGTATCTGTGGTGGGTTGCCAAGGGTGTCGATAGTCTCCGCCATTGGGGTTCAGATGAGAAAGTCGTCTGGAATGTGATCGAGACGACCCGCATTAATTCGGAGCGGGGTCCGACGCCTGCGCAGGTCGATTCGGAAGTATGGATGTCCATCATCCATGGATCGCAGGGCATCGTGTATTTTGCCCACGAGTGGAATCCTGTCTTTCGCGAAGCGCGCCTGCTGGAGGATGAGGCCATGCGGCAGGGTGTGGCAGCCACCAATGCCCGGATTCACTCTCTGGCGCCGGTCCTCAATGCCGGACCGGGAATGGTCGAGGTCACCGTCACCACCGATGATGCACAGATTCCGGTGGATGTGATGACGCGGCAGGTGGACGGGGATCTCTACGTGTTTGCCGTCGGCATGCGGCAAGGTGGGGTAAGTGCTACGTTTTCGCTCGCTGGTGCGGGTGTGGATGCTCTCTCGAAGATTGAGGTTGTCGACGAGTCGCGCACGCTCCCCCTGGCCGAAGCCGTATTCGTCGATCATTTCGAGCCGTACGATGTCCACATCTATCGTCTGAGCAGGTGAGGGACCCATGAGCCCGGTCTACGATTTTGGCAGTGGCTGCACCAATCCCGAGACCTTCCCCGTCGAGGCCCTGGCCAAGGCGGCCGCCAAAGGTATCCTCGAGGTGGGTACCGAATTCAGTCGTTACCCCGGCGATCTCGGTCATCTCGGCATGCGTCAGATCCTCGCACGGCGAGAGTCTGACCGTGAAGGCATTCAGGTCGATCCCGATCACATTGCGCTGATGAATGGCTCCATGCAGGGCGTCACCCTGACGGCGGAGGCCTTCCTCGTCGACGGTGAGCCGAACATCATCGTCACTGAAGAACTCACGTACTCCGGTACGATCGGTGCCTACCGGCGCCTGGGGGTGCAGATGGCAGGCGTTCGAGTCGATGAACACGGCATGTGTATCGACGATCTCGAGCGTGTCCTCAAGGGCCTGGCAGATGCCGGCACGCCGCCCAGATTCATCTACGTGCTGGCCACCTATCAGAATCCCACGGGATCGGTCATGCCGCGTGCGCGGCGCCTCGAGTTACTGGCTGTGGCCCGACGTTCTGGTGTTCCCATCGTCGAAGACAACTGCTACGCCGATGTGCACTTCGAGGGCGAGAAGGAACCGTCGCTGTATGCCCTCGACGACAGCGACCATCCCCATATCTACCTGTGTTCGTTGTCGAAGATTCTCGGCCCCGGTGTAAGACTGGGATATGTGCACGCGCGGCCACCGATGCTGAAGAAAGTTCTCGACCGTCGTTACGATGGAGGAAACAGCCTGCTGGCTGCATCGGTGCTGGCCTCCTTCTTTGGCGACGGTCTGTGGGAACACGTGGCGGCAATGAATGTTGCGCTGAAGCAGAAGCGTGATGCGGTCTTCGATGGCTTGCAGGAGCATCTTGGCGACATCTGCACCTGGTCGCGCCCGGTGGGTGGACTCTTTGTCTGGGTTGATCTGCCCGGTGATGTCGATCACCAGCGTCTGCGAGAGTTGGCCGCCTCAGCCGGCGTGCAATACGCGGCCGGATCTGCCTTCCATATCGATGGTGCCGAGTTGCCGAATCTGCGACTCGCCTTCGGTTACCCACCCCTGGAAGCCATCCACGAGGGGATCCCCATCCTGGCTGACTGCATTCGGCAGGCACGGTGCGCCGGCAGCGCCGACCTCGCCGCTGCCGGTTAGGAGCGAGTCTGTGGCCGTCGCAGACCTGCCACGCCTGGCGTTGGCACAGATGCGGGTGCAACCCGGTTGTGCTGATGCCAATGTGGAGGTAATGCTGCGGCTCATCGACACGGCTCGGGCCGATGGTGCTGAAGTGGTCGTATTCTCAGAGATGTGCGTCAGCGGCTACCTGATCGGCGACCTGTGGGAGATCGATCGGCTCGTCGAAGACTGGGCCGCTGCCTCTCACCGCCTGTGCGAGGCAAGTCAGGGGCTGACGCTTCTTTTCGGAAATGTCGCGATCGATCCGGATGCCATCGGTCAGGATGGACGTTGTCGGAAATACAATGCCGTCATGGTGGCCCACGATGGTCGATTCCTCGATCGTGAACAGCTACCCCCGGGGCTGCCATCCGGAGCACACCCGAAGACCCTGCATCCCAACTATCGCTTCTTCGACGACGATCGACACTTCTTCTCGCTGCGTCAGTTGGCCGCCGCCCAGGGCAGGGATGTGGCCGACTGGATTCTCCCATTTGAGGTGCCAACGACGACGGGCATCTTTCGATTCGGCACGCAACTGTGTGAGGATCTCTGGTGTGATGACTACTGTCTCGACTCAGCACCACTGGACACATATGGTCTGCTCGCAGAGCGTGGTGTCGATGCGGTCTTCAACCTGTCCGCCTCGCCCTGGACGTGGCAGAAGAATGACAAGCGCCACCGGACGGTGCAGCAGATTCTCTCCCGGCAGTCCAAGCGTGGCATATCCGTCCCGTTCTTCTATGTGAATCAGGTCGGCGCTCAGAACAACGGGAAGAACATCCTCGTCTTTGACGGCGACACGACGGCCTATGAGGCGGATGGCAGTCGTGCGGCGCGCGCCCGGGCCTGGACGCAGGGCCTACTGTGTGTTGGTGGTGGGCGAGGCAGCGAGGTCCTGGCCCTCGAGTCACCACCGGTGACTGCCAAGCCAGCTCGGGCACCAGGCGGGCAGCCACCTGAGGTGGTTCGCGCCAGTGGCACTGAAGTGGAAGAGATCCTGAGTGCTACGGTCACCGGATTGCGCCATCTGGACGAACTCCGTGGTGGCGGTGGACGTTACCTCGTCGCTCTCAGTGGTGGTGTCGATTCGAGTGTTGTCGCATGTCTGCTTGAGCGGGCCTTTGGGCCGGAGCGTGTCTTTGCCGTGAATATGCCGACACGTCACAATGCAGATATCACCCAGGACAATGCCCTGCAGCTGGCCCGAAAGCTGGGGATCGACTACCTGAGTGTCCCCATTGAAGATCTGTACGGGCGTGTCGTCGATATCATCCGACCCTTGAAGTTCCCACGATCCGAAGGGGACTACACTCGCCTGGTGGACGAGAATATCCAGGCGCGGATACGCTTCTCCGACATTCTGTCCGGTATTGCAGCAAAGCATGACCTGCTCTTTACGAACAATGGCAACAAGACCGAATTGGCCCTGGGCTACACGACCCTCTACGGTGACCTGTCCGGTGCCATCGCACCGATCGCAGATCTCTACAAGGTCCAGGTGTTCGAGCTGGGAGAATATCTCAACGGCCTCTACGGCGAGGAGGTGATCCCTCGGAATCTCCTGGATCAGGAGATCGTTCCCAGCGCGGAGCTGTCCCAGGCACAGGATGTGACGCAGGGACTGGGGGATCCGATCAAGTACGGCTATCACGATGCCATACTGCGACAGCTGATCGAGTATCGCCAGCATCCGGCGGATCTGATTCAGTGGGTGCTGTCCGGAGAGCTGTTCGAGCGTCTCGGCTGGTCCGATCCGGCGGCCTTTGCCGGCTATTTCCCGGACGTGGACAGCTGGCTCGCCGACCTGGAGTGGGTGGATCGGCAACTGCGGATCAGCTATTTCAAGCGAGTCCAGGCGCCACCGCTGATCGTGTTGTCGAAACGGGCATTTGGATACGATCTGCGCGAAACACAATGGCCGGGCGAACGACCCGGTTCGTATGACACGTTGGCGACACGAGCACGTGATTTGACATCGTGGCCACCATCGGTGGCCGATCCACCAGCGGCCTGATTCAAAGGGCCGTCACTCGGATAACAAACCAGGGCGACGGTTCCATCACAGGCGGCCAGAAGAAAGGGAAGTAGCGCCATGAAGATCTGTCTGGTAGGAGAAGGGGCACAGGGGCTGACCCACATTGAGGCACTGCGCAAGATGGACGACATCGACATCGTCTCGCTGGCCGGTGGCTTAGAGGCCGATACGGAAGCCTTCGCCAAGCAGTGGGAGATACCGCACTGGACACTGGATTACGAGGAGGCCATTTCACAACCCGGTGTTGAGGCTGTCGTGCTGACCTCACCCAATCACGTGCACGCCGATCAGACGGTCATGGCCCTGGAGGCAGGAAAACACGTGCTGCTGGAACTGCCCATCGGGTTGAACCTGGCTGATTCCCAGCGTGTGATCACGGCGGAGAAGGCCTCGGGTAAAGTCGCCATGGTCTGCCACACCCAGCGATACAATCTGCCTTTCCGGAAGATCAAGGCGATGATGGAGGCGGGAGATCTGCATCTGCATCACATCGTACAGCAGACCTTCTTCTTCCGGCGCACGAACGAGAATCGCTTCGGCACGCCGCGCACCTGGGTCGACGATCTGCTCTGGCACCAGGCGTGCCACATGGTCGACATGATCTACTGGTTGTTGGAAGATCCGAATATGGAAGCGTGGGGCCGGATGGGGCCGATTCACCCTACACTCAAGATTCCCATGGATATCACCATCAGCCTTGCATCAAGCAATGGCACGCTGGTGACAGCGGCGCAGTCCTTCAACAATCACGGAGGGATCCACGGCTACTACCGCTTCATCGGTGAGGAAGAGACCTACATCTTCGACAAGGGCTCGCTCACCGATCACCAGGGCAATCCCGTGGCCGTCGATGAGGGACCCTCAGGAGTCGACCTGCAGGACGCCGAGTTCTTCGCCGCTATCGCGGAGAATCGCCCTGCGCTGACCTCCTGTTCGGAATGTCTGCCGGTCATGGAGATTGTTGATCGGGTGCAGAAGGCGATGGATGGATCCGATGGCGCGCCCAGCATGCCGCGCTGAGTTCAGCTGCCCTCGACCTGTAACAACTCAGAAGAAACGAGACCGACGGGCGAGTCGCCGTGGGCTCGTTCGTGCTGCTCTGCTGTCTGCAGCAGATCCTGCAGTGTGGTCTGTCGCAGCACGGTGTCCACCGCCCCCTGGACGCGCATCCACACGCCGCGGATCGAGCAGTCGATGGCGGTGTGCTGACAGGCATCGTCCGTGCCCGAGTAGTGGTCGCAGAAGGAGGTGTCGAACAGCGGGCCACCAAGTGTGGCCACCACATCGGCCACACTGATCTCAGTGGCGGGACGTGCCAGTGTATAGCCGCCGTGCTGGCCCCGTTCACTGTCGATGAATCCCGCCTTGCGCAGGACCGACAGATATTTGGCCACATTGTGCGGTGACACGCCCTCTGCCTCAGCGATCTCAGGGATCGTCGTGCTCTGGTTGCCCGGGGTCTGACCCCGCGCGCGGCGAGCCAGCCGCACGAGGCACCGAAGGCCGTATTCCTCCTGCGCAGTGAGTTTCACAGGACTACATCATTCCCAACTGTAACTTCGCCGCTTCAGACATCAGATCGATTGTCCAGGGCGGATCCCAGGTGATATCCACCTGAGCCGAGTCCACCTCATCCACTTCGTCGGCGATCTTGTTCTGAACCTCGGGTGGCAGTGTACCCGCCACGGGGCAGGCTGGAGATGTGAGGGTCATGGCGATGCGGGCCAGTTTGCCGCCATCTTCACCCTCCTCCACCGTGATGCCGTAGATCAGGCCGAGTTCGTAGACATCGACGGGAATTTCCGGATCGTAGCAGGTCTTGATGACGGTGACGATCTTGGCCTCGACACTGCCCTCGGGGTATTCTTTTTGAAGCTCCATGTGGGTTGCTCTCCCTATTCCGTGGTCACGTTCGCAGCTGGATCGTCGTCCAGAGCGGATTTCATCGTGTGCCATCCCAGCGTCGCACATTTTACCCGCATGGGGAATTCGCGGACGCCGGCGAAGACGGCCATTTTTCCTGCCGAGTCCAGATCCACGGGGGTGTCCAGCTCACTGGTCACCAGGTCGTGGAATTTCTCGAAGACCGTTCGTGCCTCATCGGCGGTCTTGCCCTTCACCATCTGCGTCATGAGTGATGCAGAGGCTTTTGAGATGGCACATCCCGAGCCTTCGAACTGGATCTCGGCGATGCGATTCTCGGCGTCGACCTTCAGATACACATGAAGATGATCGCCGCACAGAGGGTTGAAACCCTCCTTGTGGCGATTGGCATCAACGAGGGTGCCGAAATTCCGGGGGTTGCGATTGTGATCGAGAATCACCTGCTGATAGAGCTCACGTAGTTCCGTCATCCTCCCAGTACCTTCCTCACCTTGCCCAGGCCCGCCACGAGAGCGTCGATCTCGGCGTGGGTGTTGTAGAACGCAAAGGACGCCCGCGCCATGGCCGGTACACCAAAACGCGCCATCAACGGCTGGGCGCAATGGTGACCCGTCCGCACGGCGATTCCCTCCATGTCGAGGATCGTGCCGATATCGTGCGGATGCGCATCATCCATGGAGAAGGCCACAACGGCGACCTTTGACGGTGCCGTGCCGACGAGTCGGATGCCCTCCATTTCGGACAGCTTCTGCTGCGCGTAGACCAGCAACTCATCCTCGTAGGCGGCCAGCGTCTCCATACCGAGTTGGTTCACATAGTCGACGGCGGCGGCCAGCCCGATGGCACCACCAATGTCAGGCGTGCCCGCTTCGAAGCGCGTCGGCACATCGGCAAAGGTCGAGGACTCCAGGGTCACCGACTGGATCATCGAGCCCCCCCCCTCGTAAGGCGCCATGCTGTCGAGCAATTCACGTCGGCCCCAGAGCACGCCAATTCCTGTGGGGGCGAACATCTTGTGACCCGAGAACGCGTAGAAGTCACATCCCAGCGCCTGCACATCGACAGGCAGATGAGGTACGCCCTGCGCACCATCGACCAGCAGCATCGCGCCATGGGCGTGGGCCAGGTCTGACATCTGCCGAATCGGATTGATTGTTCCCAGCACATTGGACGCGTGAGCGACGGCGACCAGGAACGTCCGCTCACTGAGCATCTGTTCGTAGGCAGACAGATCGAGGCAACCCTCATCGTCGACGGGTACGACCTTCAGCTTGGCGCCTGTGGCTTCACATAGAAGCTGCCAGGGAACGATGTTGGAGTGGTGCTCCATGTGGGTGATGATGATTTCATCGCCTGCGCCGCAACGAGGCCGGCCTAGTCCGTGGGCGACAAGATTGGTCGCCTCTGTCGTGCCGCGCAGGAAGATGCACTCACTGCTCTCGGGCGCATTGATGAAGGTGGCGATCCGGCCACGGGCCCGCTCGTAGGCGAAGGTCGCCTGTTGACTGAGCAGGTGCACGCCTCGATGAATATTGGCGTTGTCTTCCTCGTAGAATCGCTCGATCGCATTGATGACGGAGCGTGGTTTCTGCGTCGTGGCCGCATTGTCGAGATAGATCAGTCGACGATCGCGGACCGCGCGCCCCAGAATAGGGAAGTCACGGCGGATGCTCTCCACGTCGAGGATGGGCTTTGTCTCAGTTGATGGGACTGAGGTCGACGGTGCCGCCTGCGTGATCGTCACGATGTGGCTCCCCCGTCGAGCAACTCGTTCAGGCGTCGTGTGACCAGTAGCTCCACATGCTGACGGATGACCGGGTTGCTGATCCGGTCCACCAATTCGTCGGCGAAGGCTCGCGTGAGCACCTGCATCGCCGTCGCTTTGCCAATGCCCCGGGTCCGCAGATAGAACATGGCATCCTCGTCGAGTTCACCGGTTGTGGAACCGTGTGAACACTTGACGTCGTCAGCGTAGATCTCGAGCTGAGGTTTCGACATGATCCCGGCATCGTCGCTCAGCAACAGATTCTGATTCGACTGGTAGGCGTCGGTCTGCTGGGCAATCTGGTGTACGTGGATCTTGCCGCGGAAGACGCCCTGTGCTTTGTCCGTGAGCACGCCCTTGTAGAGTTCGTGGCTCTCGCAATTCGGTGCCGCATGTTCGATGCTGGTGTAGTTGTCGATATGCTCCTGGCCGCGAGAGAGGAACAGGCCATTCAGCGTCGAGCTGATGCGTTCACCTGCGAGCACGGTGGTCACATCGTTGCGGACGAGTCGGCCACCCAGTCCCAGTGAATGGGAGATGAAGGTTGCATCCTCCCCTTCCTGCACATGCAGCACGGACGCGTGGTGCCCCACATCGGTGTCACTCTGCAGGCGGGTGTGCTCGACATGAGCGCCGGCAGCCAGCACGACTTCGGTCACTGGCGCGGTCAGGTAGTCGCCCTCGCCCAGACTCACAAAGGTTTCCATCACCTGCAGGCGGCTGCCCGCTGCGGCGACGATGAGTGTGCGTGGTGTCACCAGCGTCGGCGTCGAGTCGGGCCGCGTGATGTGGAGGATCTCGACAGGCGCCTCCAGTGTCACCCCCGCATCGACGAAGACAAGGACACCGTCGTCGAGGAAGGCTGTATTGAGGGCGGCGAATCCACCGGCGCAGTGGCTCTCACTCCTGCCCAGGTGCTCGGTGACGGCGGCGTCACCAGCGGTGATCGCTTCGGCCAGGCGCCGCACGCGGACACCCTCAGGCAATTGGGCGGCGCGAGATGCGTCCTCGACATAGCGGCCATTGACGAACACCAGACGCGGACCGGCACTCAGTCCTGCGACCGTCCAGGGGCTGATCGTTTCAGGATCGGCCGTGACGGTCTCGGCCGGCGTGAAAGCCGGTGTGGACAGGGGGGCCGGATTGGTATGGCGCCAGGCCTCGTCACGATGGGTGGGGAAGCCCTCGTCACGCAGACTCTTCAGCGCAGCCTGACGTACGGCGTGTATGGCATGGCGAGCACCCCCATTGAGACGGGATTCGAATGTCTCGAAAAGGGTGGCGTAGTGCTCGATACTGGTGATCGGGTTGTTGCTGCTCATCTTGTCCTCACACGCTCGGCGTCTGATCCGCGATTTCCTCGCGGATCCAGTCGTAGCCCTGCTCCTCCAACTGAAGTGCCAGTTCCTTGCCGCCGGAGCGAACGATGCGGCCATTCATCAATACGTGGACGAAATCGGGCACGATGTAGTCGAGCAGGCGTTGGTAGTGTGTGACCACGATGGCTGATCGATCCGGGCCCCGCAGCTGGTTGACGCCATTGGCGACGACTTTCAGCGCGTCGATATCGAGGCCGGAGTCTGTCTCATCCAGCACGGCCAGACGCGGCTCGAGTACGGCCATCTGCAGCACCTCATGACGCTTCTTCTCCCCACCTGAGAATCCCTCATTGACAGAACGCTTGAGGAAACTCTCATCCATCTCGACCAGTTGAAGCTTCTCACGGATGAGCTTGAGGAAGTCGAAGGCATCTATCTCCTCTTCGCCGCGCGCTTTGAGAATCTCGTTGAGACCGGTGCGCAGGAAGTAGGTGGTATTGACTCCAGGGATCTCGACAGGGTATTGGAAGGCAAGGAAGACACCTTCCCGCGCCCGATCCTCCGGGGCCATGTCCAGCAGATCCTTGTCCAGATAACTCACCGAACCCTCGGTGACCTCGTAGGCCACATGGCCTGCCAGCACGGAGGCCAGCGTGCTCTTGCCTGAACCATTGGGTCCCATGATGGCGTGGACTTCGCCCGGGGCCACGTCCAGGTCGATCCCCTTCAGGATCTGGGTGCCTTCGACTGAGGCGTGCAGATTGGTGATCTTCAACATGGTGCGGTGTCTCCATTCAAGTCGTGTACGAGGATCATCCCACACTGCCTTCGAGGCTGATCCCGAGTAGCTTGGTCGCTTCCACGGCGAACTCCATCGGCAACTCTGCGAGCACTTCTTTGCAGAAGCCGTTGACGATCATGCTCACGGCGTCTTCGGTGCTCAGTCCACGCTGATTACAGTAGAAGATCTGGTCTTCGCCGATCTTGCTCGTGCTGGCTTCGTGCTCGACAGTGGCCGATGAATTGCGGACGGTGATGTAGGGAAAGGTGTGGGCGCCGCACTGATCGCCGATCAGCATGGAGTCACACTGGGTGAAATTGCGCGCATTTGTCGCCCGCTTCATCACCTGCACCGCTCCCCGGTAGGTATTCTGTCCCTGCATAGCAGAGATTCCCTTGGAGATGATCGTGCTCTTCGTGTTCTTGCCGAGATGGATCATCTTGGAGCCCGTGTCGGCCTGCTGCTTGCCTGAGGTCACGGCGACGGAGTAGAACTCGCCCACGGACTCATCGCCCTGCAGGATGCAGCTGGGATACTTCCAGGTAATGGCCGAACCGGTCTCGACCTGAGTCCAGCTGATCTTCGAGCGGTCGCCGCGACAGGCCCCACGCTTGGTGACGAAGTTGTAGATCCCTCCCACGCCTTCAGCATTGCCGGGATACCAATTCTGGATCGTCGAATACTTGATCTTCGCGTCATCGAGGGCGACCAGTTCGACGACGGCGGCGTGCAGCTGGTTTTCATCACGCATCGGCGCCGTGCAACCTTCGAGATAACTGACGTAGGCACCCTTGTCGGCGATGAGGAGGGTGCGCTCGAATTGTCCCGTATTGGCGGCGTTGATGCGGAAGTAGGTGGACAACTCCATGGGACAGCGCACGCCTTCGGGGATGTAGACGAAGGAGCCATCGGTGAAGACGGCCGAATTCAGTGCGGCGTAGTAGTTGTCATTGGCGGGAACCACTGAACCCAGATACTGACGTACCAGATCGGGATGGTTGTGAACGGCCTCGGTGAAGGAACAGAAGATGATCCCAAGTTCCCCGAGTTTGTCCTTGAAGGTCGTGGCCACCGAAACAGAATCGAAGACGGCATCGACGGCGACGCCGGCAAGCATCATCTGCTCCTGCAGGGGGATCCCGAGCTTGTTGTAGGTCTCCAATATCTCCGGATCGACCTCATCCAGACTATTGAGGGTATTCTTCTTTGGCGCTGAGAAGTAGCTGATGGCCTGGTAGTCGATCTTCGGGTAATCGACCATGGCCCAACGCTCAGACTCCTTGCCTTCGGTCGGATCCTCCATCGTCAGCCAGTGGCGGTATGCCTTCAGGCGCCACTCCAGAAGCCACTCCGGCTCCTGCTTCTTCGCAGAGATGAAGGCGATCGTTTCTTCATTCAGACCCGGTGGCGCCGATTCGGATTCGATGTCGGTGTAGAACCCCTCCTTGTATTCCCGTTGGGCAAATTGCTCCAACATCTGTGTATCGGTGAGGGGCTCGGTCGGCGACGCTGGATCGGAAGACATAGTTGGTTTCCCGGCGGTATGTGACTTCTGTAACAGTCTGTTAAATCGCAGGATAGGTTCAAATCTTGCGGAAAAATGCAAGATTCACTGCCAAAGAAATGGCGTTGAGTCAACAACGCCTGAGAGAGGAGTATGCTGAATCCTGCGGAAAAAGTCAAGATTCAAGCAGGCATGTCGGGATTCGAGGTCCGAGAAGGCTGTCAGCCGAGCTTGCGGCGACGGACCAGGTAGCGACTCAGGGCAAGGTCGAAGGGTGTGGAGGTGTCGATGAGGGCGTAGTCGATGCCCGCCTCCGCACAACCGGTGGAATAGCGATGAATCAGAGCGTCCATCTGCTCCTGGTAGGCTTCCTGGATGTGCCACGGCTGGGTGGTGATGTCGGAATCGGCCTGTTCCAGGTCGACGAATCGTGTGTCGCTGCGGCGGAAGTCGAGGTCCCGCTCACGAGGATCCAGGATCTGCAGCGCCACGACCTCATGTCCCCGATGCCGGAAGTGTCGCAGCCCGGACAGGATCTGTTCAGGGTCGTCGAGCATGTCTGACAGCAGGATGACGAGGCCTCGCCGTGACAGCCGTTCCGCCAGATCGTGAAAGACGGGTGCCATCCGTGTCTCGGCGGCCGGTTCGGCCCGGGTCAATTCCAGCAGCAGTGTCTGCAGGTGGGATCGCACCGATCGGGGGCGTACGAAGCTGGTGACCTTGTCCTGCACGAGGGCCAGGCCGACGGCATCGCGCTGACGCAGCATGAGCAGGCTGAGGGCGGCGGCCAGGCACGTGGCATATCGGAACTTCGTCATGCGGCCCTCGGCACCAAACGCCATGGATCCGGAGACGTCGACGATGAGATGGGCGCGAAGATTCGTCTCTTCCTCGTAGCGTTTGACGTAGAGACGATCACTCTTGGCCAGTGCCTTCCAGTCGAGATCGCGCAGCGAGTCGCCAGGCAGATACGGGCGGTGTTCGGAGAACTCGGCCGAGAAGCCGTGGTAGGGAGAACGATGCAGGCCGGTGATGAAGCCTTCAACGACTCGACGAGCGACCAGATCGAGTCGACCCAGGCCCGAGGCGATGTCCGGTGACAGATAGTCGGTCAGACTCGGAGCCGAGGAATCGGTCGAGTTGTCGGTGCCGAGATTCACACGCTGTCCGGTTGGATGTCGGCCAGCAGGCGCCGGGCAATATCATCGGCACTCGTATTCTGTGCCTCGGCGTGGAAGTTCACGACGATGCGATGGCGCAGGACAGGCAGGGCGATCGCATCGATGTCCTGTTGGCTGACGGCATGGCGGCCACCCAGTGCGGCTCGGGCCTTGCCCGCCAGGATCAGATATTGTGATGCACGCGGACCGGCTCCCCAATTGACCATTTCCTTCACATAGTCAGGTGCCGCCTCATCGGCCGGACGAGAAGCGCGAGCCAGCCGAACGGCATACCGCACCAGGTGATCGGCGACGGGGATCTGTCGGACGAGACGCTGGAATGCAACGATCTGCTCCCCATTCAGCACGGGCTCGACCGGCTTCTGATCGAGGGCCGTTGTGGTGCGCACGATCTCCTCTTCCTCAAGCTCAGAGGGATAGTCGATCCGCAATTCGAAGAGAAAGCGATCCAGTTGGGCTTCGGGCAGGGGATAGGTGCCTTCCTGCTCGATCGGATTCTGCGTGGCCAGCACGAAGAAAGGCTCACTGAGTCGCATCGTCTGGCCCGAGGCCGTCACGCCGTGTTCCTGCATGGCTTCCAGCAGGGCTGCCTGGGTCTTGGGCGGGGTTCGATTGATCTCATCGGCGAGGATGATATTGGCGAAGATCGGTCCCTTGACGAAGCGGAACACTCTGCGACCCGTCTGCGGATCTTCCTCCAGCACATCGGTCCCGGTGATATCGGACGGCATCAGATCCGGGGTGAACTGGATGCGGCCGTATTCCAGATCCAGTGCCTGAGCCAGTGTGCGGATCAGCAGGGTTTTGGCCAGGCCCGGTACACCCACGAGCAGGCAATGTCCACCGGCGAGCAGGGCGATGAGAAGGCTGTCGACGATCTCGCGCTGACCGATGATGATGCGGGAGATTTGCTCTTCGAGAGTGTGCCGCGCCCGCTCGAGATCTGCGACGGCGTCGACGTCCGACTGCGTCATAGAGATTCCTTAGGTCTTGCGCGGCTTCTTCTTCGCCGCCGGAAATAGGACATTGTTGAGGATCAGCCGGTAGCCCGGTGAATTCGGATACAGTGACAACTGGGTTGCAGGATCACCGACGTGATGTTTGTGATCCTCCGGGTCATGACCACCATAGAAAGTAAACGTACCGCGGCCCACCTGTCCGTGGATGTACTTCACGGCGTCGGTGCCTTCTTCTTCGGCCAAGCGAACGACAGAATCCTTGATCAGGTGACGTCGATAGGCCGTCGTCTGTCCCAGGAAACCATTGATCACACTGGTGTGGCACTGTGTCAGCATCGTCGGCACGGGATCGTGTTTGGCCGAGAACTCGAAGAGCGTGAAGTACTCGGCTTCCGCTGTGCGAATATGGCGTGGGTCCTGCGGCGTCGTGTCGATATCCGAGTGTTCGTAGACCATCGGATTGGATTCGAGTCGGAAGCCCTCGAAGGCGACGGTGCGATCAAAGTTGAGCAACTGCTGGGCGCCCGGTGCAGGTGGGTCGCCGTCGAAAGGGGTGGCGACGATATCGGCATCACCGGCGGCCAGGGCGATGTCAAAGGTGTCCGTCGCCGAACACATGGCGAACAGAAACCCGCCTCCGGCGACGTAGTGATAGATACGCTGGGCCACGGCGTGTTTCATCTGCCACACCTTGGCAAAACCCAGGCGCCGTGCATCGGCCTCATACAACCGTTGCTGCTCGCGATACCAGGGCTCGTTGCGGAAACTGGCGAAGAATTTCCCATACTGGCCGCTGAAATCTTCGTGATGCAGATGGATCCAGTCGTATTCGGACAGCCGACCGGACAACACATCCTCATCCCATATCGTCTCATATTCGATCTGCGCGTATTCCAGCGCCATGGTCACCGCATCATCCCACGGCTGAGAGTTCGGCGGTGTGTAGACGGCGATACGCGGTGATTTCTCGAGTCGCACCACATCCATGTTGGCGGCGTCGACCTGGGCGTAGATCGAGGCCATCTCGGCCTCGCTGATCATGGTGTAGGTGACGCCACGCAGTTGAGCCTCGCGGATGACACGATCGATGGCATCCACGGCAAAGGCACCGCCACGGTAGTTGAGAAGCCATTCCACCGGCACATCCGCCTCCAGGATCCAGAAAGCCAGCCCATAGGCCTTGAGATGGTTCGACTGCTGCAGGTCCATGGGGATCAGAACACGCTCGGCTGCGGCCGGTGTGGCGGGTCCCAGGATCAGACTCGCCAGGAGGGCGATCGTCATCATCAATGTGCGAGAGGGCATCATCCGTCCTGCTTAGCGTTGCTTGAGTTGCTGGAGTTCATCCAATGCGATCGGGACCCTTGTATCGTCCGGCCACTGCAGCAGCAGGGCTTCCAGCCGCTGGATCGCCCCGTCCATGTCTCCTGTGTCGGCCTGCAGGCGCGCGCTGGCAACAGTGGCTGCGAAGCGCAGGCGATCGGGCGCCTGTTCGTCTTCGAGAATCTCTTCATACAACCCCAGTGCTGCAGCGGGCGCCGTGAGTTGCGTTCGCTGCGCGCCTTCCAGGCGCAACTGGTGGGCAAGCCCCGCATGACCATCGCCATGCAACTGCTGTCGCAGACGCGTGGCCTCTTCATCGTGGCCCTGTCGGGTACGCAGGCGTGCCTCAGCGAACTGCTGCAGGGCCGTTGGCGAATCAAGGTATTCGTCGAGCAGACTCAGCCACTGGAGGGCGTCGTTGGCCTGTGGTGACTCCGGATGCTGGCTGGTGAGGCTGTCGGCCTGTTGGCGAGCCATCTCAAGATCGCCATACAGGACAGCCCATTCGGTCAGGCCGAGGGCGGCTATGCCGACGCCACCAGGCAGGGCAGCCATCTCTTCCAGTTTCGGTCTTACAGATTCGGACTCATCCAGCGACCAGAGGCTCTCCACCAACAGATGCAGGGCCTGCACCTGTTGTGGCTCCTGGAGAATGCCGGTCGAGGTCAGTCGGTCGAGGATCTGCCGACTCTCAGTGGCCTCACCTGCCAGCAGGGACAAACGAGCCAGCTCCAGCTCATAGGCCGCCACATCTGACTTTCTCTGCGCCGCATCGGGTCGGCGTGCCGCCACTGTGATCAATTGGCGATACAAGCTGATGGCAACCGATTCGTTGCCGCGACGTGACTGCAGGGTCGCCTGCCGTTGCAGCGACGTCTCGGTGAATGTGCCATCTCCCGATACACGGGAAAGGAGGTCGTAGGTTCGAGTCGTGAAACCGGTGTGCCCCAGTTGCTCGCAGCGCTCCGCAAAGCGAGTCAGAGCCGAGGCGATCGTTTCAGCCTGTGGCGCGGGCTGCACCATCGTCAGCTTTTCGAGGATCTGATAGCCGGAGCCGGGTTGGCCCGTCAGCAGCAGTGCGTGGGCCAGCAGCAGCTGGGAAATCGGCTGGGAACTGGTCTTCAGGGCATGACGCAGAGACTGGGTGTAGTCAACGAGGCGTTTGTGGGCGCCGGGAGAGGCCGCCTCCTGCATCGAGAGGACGTCGAGCAATCCCTGCAGTTGTAGCAGACGATGGGGGTCACGCTGCAGCAGTTGCAGATGCAGGCGCACGGCATCGTGATGGTTGCCCGTCACCAGATACAGTTCACCAAGGTCCCAGGTGAAAGGGTCTTCACTTCCCACGCCCTGGACCCCGTCCTCCAGGATCTCGACCGCCAGATCGGGGTGTCCGAGCCGTTGCAGTCGACGGGAGACATTGACGTAGTGATCCGGACGCGGCGTGACCTGCTCCAGCATCTTCGTCCATACGGCGATGGCTGCCTCCGGGTCACCTCGACGAGCGATCATGTCACCCAGGGGCAGAGCAATACGGACATCGTCCGGGTGATCCGTGAAGTAGTCCTGCAGTTGCTTCTCTGCTCCGCTCAGATCTCCCGCCTGACGCAACTCCAGGGATCGTCGCATGACTTGGCCACGATCCTGTGCAACGACGGGACCCACCAGCAGAGCGGTGACAAGGATGGCTGTGAGGATCTTACTCACGGTTGCTCCTGCCCGGCGGGAGTCAGATCTGAATAGACGGTCTCATAGTAGTGCTGGATGAGCCGTCGATACCCGTCTGGATAGTCGCCTGAGAGGGCCTGATTCATCGCCTCCCGCCAGCGGTCTGGATGCTGTCCGAGACCTGCTGGCAGGCCATCGGGGGCCCCACCCTCATGCTGGGTCGCCACCTGGGAATGTCTCTTCTTCTCGAAACCCCGGGAGTGGATCGAGCGACTGGCATCGAGCATCCGTTGCAGGATCCGTTGCTGCCGCTGTGGCAGATTGCCGTCGGGACGACGACGTTCCAGTTGCTGGAGCACATCACTCATCTCCTGCTGGATCTCGCTGACGCGCTCCTGCAATGAGCGTTGTCCGCGCAGGCCACGCTCCATCTCAGACAGTGCCTGAAAGATGCGCCGCTGCTCGGCGGCCAGCTTCGCCATGAGCTCTTCCAGGCCGCCGCGTCCGCCCTCTCCCTGTTGTCGACCCTGCTGCTGCATGGCCTGCTGTGTCGCCTCATTCAGTGCAGCCTGTTGCTGCGACAGGCCCATCATCTTCTGCATCGCCTCGGCGAAACCAGATGGCATCTGTGCCTGTGCCAGATCGGATGCCGATTCGCGCAGCATGCGCACGGCCTCATTGAGGCGGGTTGTCACCTCTGTCTGCAACTCCACGGCCTTGTGGCGTTCCTGCTGGCTCAGGTGGCCCGCAGCCGCTTGAGTGTGATTGAGCGCGTAACCGAGGGTTGCAGGCAGTCCCGGATGCACACTCATCGTCTGCCGACCCACGACGGCCAGGGCCTCGATCAGACGTCGCAGTGATCCGGCCAGGGCGAATTGCCGAGGTGCCTGTAGCATGGCTCGTGGCGCATCGAGCGTGTCGATCTGCTGTTGCAGGCTCTCCTGACGCATAGAGAGATCCAGCGCGTCCTCGGCGATCTTCCGGATGGCGCTGATCATGTCCTGCCGCTGCCCGGCGGAGAAATCGGCCTGCAGTTTCTGCATCGCCTCGGACAGGCGACCGAGGTCATCCTGCAAGCTCTCACCGTGTCGTTGTGCTTGCTGGGATTCGCCAGTCTGAAGTTGCTGGTCGAGGGAGCGCATACGCTGGCTCAGTTGACCGGCTTCCATCGTGTCAGATTGTGCCTGCAGGCCCTGGGACGTCGGGGGATGCAGATCCTGCATCTCCTCACCGAGATCCTCCAGTTCGTCCTGCAGTCGATCCGTGTCCGCCGCCAGTCGGGCTTCCTGGTCAGCCAGTCGCTGCGAGTCGGCGTCCTTCGTCTCATCGCCGAGGGCATCGTTGATCTGCTCCTGACGCGCTGCAAGATCTTCAGCCTGCTGAGTGGCCGCCATCAGGCGCTGCTCGGCGTGAACCTGCCGCAGCAGTGAAATCGTCCGGTCAAGTCGTTCCTGGAATTTCTGCTGATCCTGAGAAAACTTGCGCAGGGCCTCGGCCAACTGTTCCGGATCGAGTTCTCCCTGCGTCGCCTGCTGCAATTCCTGGAGGGCTTCCTGCATTTCCGGTGAGGTGACGGCGGCCATGAGTTCGCGGATTTGCTCGAGCTTGTCCATCAACTGCTCGGAGCCCAGGCCATTCTCTTCGAGCTGGTCCATCGTTTCGGCCATGTCGCGGGCCAGTTCCTGGACGGCCTCGGCCCGCTCGGCTTCGGCGGCGAGGGCCGCATCCAGTTCCTTCTTTTCCTGCCAGCTCAGCTCTTCGCTCTTGAGCACCTCACGCCGGAGGCCTTCCACCACGTCCCGTGCTGCCTCCTCCTCGCTCGCTAATTCCTCGAGTGCGTCCAGGCGTTCTTCCTGGTCGCTGGAGACCTCGTCGAACAATTCATAGAGGGAGGGGAAACGCAAGGTATATGTCTGGCTGATGCCCCGTTTTGGGCCACCGACCGCGTCGTTGTCGAAGGCTTCCACGTGGTAGTGAATGCGGTCTTCCGGCAACAGATCATTGCCGGTCAAGTCCCACGGGCTTCGCAGTGACACCTGCTGCGATGGGGGAGCTGACAGCCGGCGCCGATGCGTCTCTCCACTGTTGATCCGGTATACGAGGTCGACCCGGGCGACGCCAAAATCGTCCGATGCCTCCACGCCGAGGGCGATGCGTTCGGACTCTGGCAGATCGCTGTCGTGGCCGGGCACGGAGATCGCGACGACGGGTGATTCGTCGTCGAGGATCTCGATGGCATAGTGAATGGGATCACGATTCTCGATGCGACTGATATCGACGAGGCGGATGTGGTATCGACGCACACCGGAGGAGTCCCCGGACGAACGCCGTGGCAAGGTCCACTCCACTGTGGCATGGCGATCCACCACATCGGCAGGAATAGAAAGTGAATCGTCAAGAACCAGCTCAGCAGAGGCCAGCATCTTGGTAGAGGCGGCCGTCAGTCGAATGCGTGTCCCTGCCAGGGCTCGAATATCGCCGCCCTCCGCCTCGACACGTGGCGGCAGTCCGCTGTAGGGCGGGTAGTCGTACTCCAGGCGTAGACCCGTGACGACGGGCGGATCGATGACGGTCAATTGCTGCACCTGGGTCAGGCCGTCTCCCGCCGAGGCCTGGATCTCAAACGACTGCTGGATGTCACGCCACACGTAGCGCGCCTGGGCGCTGTCCTCGGTCGTCACCTGCGATGATGCAGGTGAGGTAGTCTCCGTCAGTAGTTCCTCCTCCAGCCAGGTCTCTTCCCCTGTGTGACGGCGTCGCAGCGTCGCCGACGAGGGAATGTCGCCATTCAAATGAATGCGAATATCTACATCATCTCCGGCGATGTAGGGCCCTGGCTTCACATCGAATGCGATGTGGGTCCGCTGGGGAGGAGAGAAGACGAGGGTTGGATGCAGCCATCGGTGACCCACATCGACAAGAGTCTGGTGCAGTAGCCCGATGAAGAGGATCGACAACAGCAGGCTCAGGCCTGCGGCCGTGGTGGCGGCACGTGGACGTGCGCGTGGAACGATCTGGTTGATCGGTGCCGCCAGCAATGCCTGCAGCGCCTCGGATCGGGTCGCAGCCAGCAGTGCCGGTGAACAGGGCGACGCCTCGGTCAGTTCCAGTGCGGTGATGAGCCGCTGGCGCAATGCTGGAACCCGTGCCTCGACGTGCAGGGCCATCGCGTGTTCGTCAGATACGGCACCGATGCTCCTGCGCAACAGGAGGAGGGCTATCACGACCACGCTGGTCAGGGCCAGCCCGGGTGGAACCCATCGCAAGTAAGGTGGCAGATAGGCGATCGCCTCGATCAGGACAGCGATCCATGCCAGCGCCAGCAGCGCCGCACTGGACCACAACCCGGCTCGCAGGGCCTCGATCGCGACAAAGCGACGACGCAGGCGCCGAAGATGGTGCAGGATCTGATCGAATGTCGTGGGATCGGCCGTCATGAGGTATTCAGCGGCTCAGTGCCCACACAACGATGTTGGTGCCCATTCGCAGAGCGGCAAGGCGCGACGGTTCCGGGTCGTCGTGGACGTGTGCATCCTCCCAGCCATCTCCCAGGTCGCTTTCGTAGGTGTAGACGACGAGGATTCGTTCCCCCTCGAAGAGGGCCAGCGCCTGAGGTCGGGAGCCGTCGTGTTCATGGATCTTCGGCAGCCCTCGAGGAAAACTGAAGTGGCAGTGAAATATCTCGTGGTCGGCCGGCAATTCGACGAAATCCTTGCTGGGATACAGGCGCTTCATCTCGCGTCGAAAGGACTCGTCGAGGCCGTAGTTGTCGTCGGCATGCAGGAAGCCACCGGCATCAAGATACCGTCTCAGGCGCTGAACCTGCTGATCGGAGAGGTGGATATTGCCGTGCCCTGTCAGGTAGAGGTAGGGGTAGGCGAACAGATCCTCGTCGTCGATCTGCACCCGGGCCTCCTCGGTGGCCACACTGATCGTCGTGTTGGCCCCGATGAAACGCAGCAGATTCGGCAGCGAGGATGGGTCGCTGTACCAGTCTCCGCCCCCATCGTATTGCACGCGCGCGATCGTGAATCCCGTGGTCGGGACCTGCGCCCGGGCCTGAATGCACGTCGTCGAGAGGACCAGCAGCAGGAGACCGGGAAGGCCAGGCCACCATTTCCTGCGATGGCACATGGGTGCAAGCGTCACTCTCAGCAGCCTAGGGGGTCACGCCATCGATGACGGCGATGCGTCCGCGGATCGCCGGCGATGACGGGGCCTGGGCCACGTACAGGTAGATACCCGAACTGACGAGGAATCCGGCATCATTGAGTCCATTCCATCCCACAGTGCCACGCCCCGGCTCACCAGCCAGTGTTCTGACCAGCTCGCCCTGGAGCGTGTAGATCTCTACGGAGGCACCCAGGGGGAGACCGGCAAAGGTCAGTTGAGATCGGCCATCGGTGACGAAGGGATGGGGATAGACGGCCTGTGGCCCGAGTGGATCCGGACCGTTGTCGGGGGCCGTGCCCAGACGCAGGCGGCTGAGCCCGTCGAAGGTGCCAATCCACAACTCGTTGGTGTCGGGATCGAATAGCAGTCCGGTGATGCGGTCATGTATCAGGCCTGAATTGCTGGCCGTCAGGGTGAAGGCGACCTCGCCATCATCGATCCGGCTGAGTCCGCCATTCGTGCCGACCCACAGATGCCCGTTCCCGTCCAACTCTACGACGTTGATCTCGTCGGACGGCAGACCGTCAAAGGTGTTGTATACCCTCCAGCTGTCGATGTCGAAATCACCACGGTCCCGGTCGAGACTGCCAACGATCGCATTGAGGCCACTGTTGGTCGCCAGCCAGTAGGTCCCATCCTCGTCGACAAGGATGTCAACGGCCCAATTGCTCGAAAGGCGCGGGTCGACAGCCCGATTCACGACGATGAACTGATCGTCGCCGCCGGTGAAGGGTGTTCCACCGTCATCGAGAAGGACCAGGCCGTGGGTCCGGCTGGCCAGCGCCTTGAGGCCGTCAGGTGAGAAGGCCAGGCGATACAGATCCAGTCCGGCGGGTTGGCCCAGGTCAGTCTGCCTGAAGATGAATCCGTTGCGCTGCGGGTAGCCGTCGATCACCGCAACGCCGACAGCGACATTGACGACCCAGACATTGCCGTCTGCATCCGTCGCCAAATCACCGATCGCGACGAAATCACCTTTGGAACCGATGCCCTGAAGGGCGGAGTTCTTCTCGTTGACCTGTTGCCACGTGCCGCCACCTCGGACGGAGATGCCGGCGCCCCAGCTGCCCACCCAGACGCGCCCGGCCTGATCGGTTGTGAGGGCGACCAGTTCATTGTTAGGCATGCCCGTCGATCTGTCGAAGATGGTCCAGTCGCCCTCGTGCAGTTGATAGACCCCGGCCGAGAGGGTTCGCTGCTGATCGTCAGGAACGCTGGCGGCCCACAGGTCGCCATCCACCAGCTGCAGATCATAGAATCGACTGGAGCCGGGTTCACTGGATGGCGCCGGTGCCGTGGCGCCCAGGACAAGCAGACCCTTGTCGGTGGCGAGCCACGAGGACTCGTCTGAGATGTCTGATATGGATCGCACATCGCGGATCACAGTTCTGCTGGCCACCCGCTGCCAGAGACCGGGGCTCAGCCGGCGCATGAAGGTGCCCGCTTCGGTGGCGACCAGGGCGCGCTCGCCCATCAGGCCCGCGGCAAGAACCGGCTCCTCGAAGCCGTGGAAGAAGTCATCCGACACTGGATTGTACGTGTAGGCACCCAGCTTGGATACGGCCACCAGGCCGCCTTCTGCCTGTACCAGATCTCTGATGGGACCCAGCTGCGTGGCCGATGTCCAGCTGTCTGGATCCTGCAGATTGGACTGGGACAGGTCCGCCCAGGCGATTCCCTCGGAGGTGCCGACAAAGAGCATCTCGTCGCGGATCGCAATGGCATTCACCGCGGCATCCTTGGCCAGATTGCCGAGCCTGCGGTAACTCTCCTTGACCTCCTCTTTGCCCAGGAGAAAGACGCTCAGGCCCCGGTCGGTTCCCACATACAGTCGATCGCCGTAGGCCAGGAGGGTGTGGATGTCGCGATCGCGGAATTCCAGGAATGGCGCATCGAAGTGTGATGCCCCCGCACGCAACCGGCTCAGTCCACTGGCAGCCGTTCCGAACCACAGATCACCGGCAGCATCGGCCGCCACGGACAGAACCTGATTGCCGCCCAGGCCGTCTATCCGCGTGAAGCGCCGGTAGGTATCCGTCGCGCGGTTGTAATGCAGGACCCCACCTGTGGTTGCCAGCCACACGTCATCGCCTGAAACGACGATGTCGTTGGCATCAGACATGCTTGTGAAGGCCGCCCACTCTGTATCGACGGTTAGTTGAGCCGACACCGCAGCGGCCAGACAAAGCACGAACAGAATGGGAATGATGTTGTATCTGGAGCCCATGCTCACCTCATGTGGCTGTATCACATAGAAATGTGGCTGTTTCACATCGAAATGTGGCTGTTTCACATCGTTGTCTGTGGATCGACGACGATGGCAAGGTCGACGTCGAATTTTCCTGCGGCTTGTCGCATTGGCGCCAGGGCCGCAGTGGTCGTCTGACGCAGCGCCCGGGCTGAGGCACCCATCAGCAGCGCCTGAAATCGATGTTTGCCCCGCAGGCGCGCCAGTGGGGCCGGCGCTGGCCCCAGTAACTGTACGCCGGGCTGACATGTCTGACGAAGACGGATGACCCCTTCGTGGGCAGCCTGCTCAACAGCGGCCACAGCCTCGCCACGCCAGCGGAAGACGATCAGACGTCCAAAGGGCGGGAAACCGGCCGCCCGTCGTTCGACCAGTTCAGATTCGACAAACTTGTCGAAGTCCTGGCCTGCTGCAGCCTGCAGAACGGCTTCATCGGGCAATCTCGTCTGGATCACGACCTCCCCCGGTTTATCTCCGCGTCCTGAGCGGCCGGCGACCTGAGTCAGCAACTGAAAGCTTCGCTCCGCTGCCCGGAAATCGGGCATGTGCAATCCCGTGTCGGCGGAGATCACGCCGACCAGGGTCACGCCAGGAAAGTCCAATCCTTTGGCCACCATCTGCGTTCCGAGAAGGACATCAGCCTCATGGCGCCGGAAACGTTCGACCAGATCGTCGTGCGCGCCCTTCCAGCCGGTCGTGTCCACATCCATACGAATGACGCGGATATCGGGAAACTGTTCCTCAAGCGCCGTCTCAACCTTCTGCGTGCCCACGCCCTGAAGTCTGACTTCGGCGCTCTGGCAGTGCGAACACCGATCCGGTACGGGCTGGCGATGATCGCAGTAATGGCATCGCAGGTCCTCACCGTCGGCACGATGACAGGTCAGTGAGACCCCACACCGCGGGCATTCGACGGACTCGCCACACTCGCCGCACTGTACGACGGGTGCAAAACCACGGCGATTCTGCAGAATGACGATCTGCTCTTTTCGTTCGAGTCGCTCGCGGATCTTCAGGCGCAGCGTCTTTGAGAACAGGACGCGTTCACGTCGCTGGAATGGTTCATCGCGCATGTCGACGACTTCGACCCGAGGCAGCGGCCGATCATCGATGCGTGAAGGCAGCGAGGCGAGACGATACTTATCCTGGTGGGCATTCCAATATGATTCCAGGCTCGGTGTTGCCGAACCCAGCACGACCGTCGCCGACGCCAGCCTGGCTCGTACAACGGCCAGATCGCGAGCTGAATAGGCCAGCGGCTGACGTGAGTCCAGGTCGTCCTGAAAATACGAGCCATCGTGCTCTTCGTCGACGACGAGGACACCCAGATTTCGCACCGGGGCGAACAGCGCCGAGCGCGCCCCGATGACGATTCGTTGATCGCCTTGCCGCAGGCGTTGCCAGGTGTCGTAGCGTTCACCGAGCGATAGCTGGCTATGCAGAACAGCGACGTCCTGTCCGAAATGGGCGCGGAATCGACGGACCATCTGCCAGGCAAGAGCGATTTCTGGCACCAGTACGATCGCGCCGCGGTCCAGGGACAGTGCATGTTCGATGGCCCGCAGGTACACGAGGGTTTTTCCTGATCCCGTCACACCACGCAGGAGAATCGGCGTACTGTCGCGCTCCTGAATCGCCGTCGTGAGAATCTCCAGAGCTCGTTGCTGGTCTTCGGTCGGATTCAGGTCCGGTGCATCCAGTTCGCTGAGATTGGCGAGGGGATCGCGGATGACCTGTTCGTCGATGCTGTCGATGAGGCTGCGTTTTTCGAGGCTCCGCAGAATCGCGTAGCCGTATCCATCTTCCACCAGTTGTTGCTTGGGGAGTTGGCCCCCTGCCGCTGCCAGCGCGCGTACACAGGCTGCCTGGCGGGGGGCTCGTTGCAGGTCTTCTGCTGTCGCCTCTGCGTTATCCAGGTCGAGCAGTCGCACCGCCTGGCGTGTCCGCTGGGACACACTCGCTTCCTGCAGATCAGGCGTGATCTTGAGAAATTCCTGCTGACTCATGCGTCGCAGCGCCCCCTCCAGGCCGCGAGATCCGAGACGGCGCTTAAGTGTCGTCACCGTAAGGGGCGACCGCGACGCGCTGACCTCTTCCCAGAGGCGCTGGGACAGTTTGTCGAGGGTGCCGCTGGCCGGTGCCTGCGCGCCGATACGCACCCTGCGCCGCGACGTGATGTGCACACCGGGGGGCAATGCGGCGGCCAAGGCAGAGCCCAGGGGCGCCAGGTAGTAGTCGGCGAGAAAACGACACAGCTGCACGATCTCGGGACTCAGCAAGGCGTCGTCGATGAGTTGGCTGATCTCGCGGATGGCGCGCGCATCCAGGGCGCCCGCATCCTCGGTGTCGCCAACGACGAATCCCGTGACGAGTCGTTGCTGAACGGGTACCAGAACGACGGATCCGAGGGTGATGCGATCAGCTAGATCAGCAGGGACGGCGTAGGTCAGTTGGCGAGAGAGCGGTGGCGGCAGGGCCACCTCCACCAGGCGTCGGCTCACGGATGCTCCGCGTCGACGGACTCCGCTGCAGGCTGGGGGGGAGGGAGGGGCGTGAAGGCGCCCAGGGGTTCCAATTCCGGCCCCAGCATCTGATAGCCGTCGGCCAGACCCCGGAAACGAAGCACCTTCGTGGCCTCACCGAGGCGGCCATCGCCAAGCAGCATGCCCTGAAGGCGGAAATGCACACCATGTGCCCGGCCGGCGCGAACCATGAAGAATTGATCTGCATACCACCGCCGGATCTCCCCCTTGGGGACAATCTCCTCGATCCCATCCACGCCATCCCACTGAACCTGGACCCAGGTTGAGTCGATGGCGCGTACTTCCAGGATGACGTTGCCGCTGGTCCTGGTCGCCGGTGTGGATGTGGTGTCCTGGATCGCTGGCGAACGCGCCTGCGTGGCCAGCGCTGCTTCTACCGGACCGGTCGCCGTGGTCAGGCTGGGTACCGCCGGAGTGGGAAGCTCGACCGGCTGTTGAGATGATGATACTTCCCGATCGTCAGCCAGGCTGATCGACGCGGCCTCCGGGTCTGAACTCGTTGTCGAAGCGGACTCTGGCGTGGTCCCCTGATTGGCCTCGGGGGTCTGTTCCACCGGTGACGGGGTTGCTGGAGTCTGAACTTCGGGCAATTCCGTTGCCGGGGCCTGACTCACCAAGGCCTGACTCACCGGGATCTGGCTCACTGGGGCCTGGGTCACTGGGGCCTGGGAGGTCGGCGTCTGGGATGCCGATTCAGCGGACACGACCGAGGACGGTGCAGGCGCGTCAGAGGTGGTCGCGTCGGCCGTTGGGTCGGCTGCGCCATTGCCGGAGGACAGGGGACTGGACAGGTAGTCGTCCGGCTGATCGTAGGATTCGGTCTGCGAGCCGCTCTGCTGCACCAGAGCCACGGCTGCCACGAGCAGGGCGATGAAGAGCACGACAGCGCCCAACAGACGATTCAGGGGCTGACGCTGCAGGAACGTGACAACAGGCGAGGTGGACGCCACGGGCACGGGCGACGGATCGTCGGTCCGCATCGCCACCGGCTCTTCCGGCAGGCCGACCTCCTGCTCGAAACGTGTGGCCATGGCATCGCCACCCAGGCCGACGTGTTCGGCATAGTGCCAGATGGTCAACCGGGCATAGATCGGCTCGACAACGTCAAAGTCGCCCGCTTCGATCCCTTCGAGGATCTTCAGCGCGACTCCGAGTTGCTGCTGGACCTGTTTAATGGTTTCACCGCGGGCCTCACGGCCACGGCGAAGAGCCTCTGAGATGGAGAGTGCGTTCTTCTCCGTCATGAACCGTCCGGTGGACTCAAGTCTGAATGGGGTGGGGTGTCGACATCGAAGCCGGCTGCCGCGAGGAGGGTGGTCAGTCTGAACAGCGGCAGACCAACCACATTATAGTAACAGCCTTCGATCCTTTCAATAAAACGCGCGCCCAGTCCCTGAATGCCATAGCTGCCTGCTTTGTCGAGGGGCTCACCTGAGGCGACATACCAGGCGATCTGTGCATCGCTCAGGGGGGCCATGAAGACGCGGGTCACCTCGGCTGCGGTCTGCACATTCCCAGCAGTGTCAGCTACGGCCAGGCCGGTGCAGACCGTATGGTCCCGTCCGCTCAGAAGGCGCAGCATCCGGTGCGCCTCCTGGGGCGATGACGGTTTTCCGAGCAGTGTGTCATCGACGCACACCACGGTATCGGCGCCGATGACGTGGGTGGGCTCGGTGCGCAAGTCGCCGGGTAGGATCCCGATGACGGCAAGGGCCTTCAGCCGGGCTGAGTGCTCGGCGTGCTCAACGGGGTCTCCCGTCGGCGGGGGCTCGTCCACGGGGCTCACGATCTGCTCGAAGGAAAGGCCCAGCTGGTGCAGCAGATCCACGCGCCGTGGCGAGGCTGAAGCGAGGACGAGGTGGCTCATTTTTCCGGGCTTTCGATGATGAGGGTCACGGGGCCATCGTTCTCAAGGCTGACCTTCATGTAGCTGCCGAATACACCACATTCGACGTGCACACCGTGGCTGGCGACTCGATCGACGAACTGCTCATACAGTGGTTTGGCGTGCTCTGGTCTGGCAGCCGCATCGTAGCTGGGACGACGGCCCTTGCGACAGTCGCCGTAGAGTGTGAATTGCGAAATGGCCAGCATCTGGCCGCCTGTATCGAGGATCGACCGATTCATACGACCATCCTCGTCGTCGAAGATGCGCAGGTGCACGCACTTGTCGGCACAGAATGAGATGTCCTGATCCTCATCCTCGGCGTGAATGCCGACCAGTACGACCAGGCCTGCATCGATCCGGCCACAGATCTGTCCGGCCACCTCGACGCTGCCGCTCAGAGCGCGTTGTACGACGAGTCTCAAGACCCCACTCCGCGTCGATCACCACGCTCGAATCTCAGCTGAGGGATCTCCTTGAACTGTGCCTTGAAGTAGAAGGTCCGATCCTGAATGAGGCGACTGGGCTCGATATTCAGTGTCGCCGTCCAGTCGTGGAATGCACGTTGGATCGACAGCAACTCGGCTGTGATCCGATCCCGTTGCGTCAGAGACAGCCCCGGGGCGTGCAGATTGTAGTTGATGGAGTAGTTCAGATTCCAGACACGGGCGACACTGGTACCCACCGATGCGCGCAACCACGAGCGTCGACTGGTCGTGGTCAGTGAACGTCGGCGCGAATAGTAGTGGCTGATGAGGAAGCTGCGTCCCCGATCCCTGTCGCCGATATCCTCCTGCAGGCCGCTCTCGAATCCAAAGTCATCATCACGACTGGTACCCGAGTTCCGGCTGCGGGAATTCTCCTGTCCGGATCGTCCTGATCGCCCGGTTCGTGCATTCACGGCGCGGAATGTCGTGGTCACTTCAAACTGACGGACCCGCGGCAGGCTCTGCAGTTCGTCTTCGTCATCGTAGAACTCGGAACGCAGACTCAGTCGTGAATTGAACCGGCGACCCGCTTCCAGGGTGAGACTGGTCACCAGGTCGGACAGGGGACGCTGCTCACGGTCAAAGTCGTAGGATGTGGAGAGATTCAGTTGCGCCAGCCGCGCCTTGGCCTCCTCCTCACCATCCGGGCCCTGAAGATACTTGGCCCACAGACTGTTGCTCAGGCGCAGGGTCAGACGGCGTGTGGCATCCCAGGGACGGCTGCGTCCTGAGAATCCAATGCCGCCCGAATCGGCACGTGTCGCGCCGAATGTGATGCCGATATCCGGCTTGACGACGTGACGCAGGGCCGTCACTCTGCCAATACCTGGATGGAAAAGCCCATAGACCGTCTGCGACAATGTGGCGGTCGTTGACAGTTGATCGGTGCGAATGCCCTCTGCAGTACCGGAGCGCAGGTCCTGGTCGCGCCAGCTTGAGTTGAAGGACGCATTCAGATTCAGCCACTCCACTGGTCGCTGCTGCGTCGAGAGCCGCACACTTGCATCTGCTCGTGTGCGGTCGGTCTCCTCGGTCGGTGTGGTCTTGCGTGTGTTGCGCAGTCGCGCATTGCCGTCGTAGTAGAAACGTGTATACCAGGGGCCATCGCGCCCAGCATCGCCGAAGAGCGCCTTGCGGTTGGCCCTCAGGCTGAACTCGGGCAGCACGATGTCCGAGACCTCCGTATCCAGATTTTTCGTCTGACTGGCACCGGCACTCAGCGACCAACCCGCCTCTCGCCATCGTTTGTCAAAGCGGACATTCGATCGCATGGTCCGCTTGAGGCGATCATCGAGATACGTGCCATTGTCCCGCTGGAAATCCTGCTGACCCTGAAATGTGCCCGAGCCCTGCAGGCTGGCGCTGTCACTGAGTTGCTGACGATGACGCAGAGATAACCACCAGGCCCGCTGGTCGATGTTGTTCTGAACCCGACCCTCGACGGCACCATTGAAGTGATAACGCCGGGCATAGGAGAGTTTCGAGCGACCGACCCAGCCGGTCTGTTGACGCAGGTCGGCCGCCAGCGTCAGGTCCCAGTAGTCGCTGGGGGCGAAGTAGTAGCCAAGGTTGCGCACTTCCCATTCTGTCGTCGTGCTCCCAAAAGACAGAGGGCGCCGACCGTAACTCGGTGTCAGCATACCCGACTGACGATCCTCGCGCAGAGAGAAGACGTAGAATGGGATCCACATGAGCCGATTCTGAGCAATGCGGAAATAGACCGGCCGTGCGATCGCCATATCACCCACCAGGACTTTGATCCGCGGTGAGTAGAAGTCGAAGTGGGGAGCGTCGGCGTCACAGGTGGTGTAGGAGCCTGCGCCGACGAGGAATTCCTCTTCAGAAAGCGCCCGGATGCGGCGACCCGCGAAGAAACCGTCATCGTGTGCGATGCGCCCGTCTGTGATCCACCCCTCGCCCGTGTTTGTGTCGTAGAGGATGGCATCACCTTCCAGTACATCCTCGCCGCGCGACAGGCGGGGGCGTTTGCCAGTCCGTGGCGAGGTGGTCGTGCCACGGGCCTGTGGAGGACCTCGACGCTGGTTGCGGGTGGAATCGACCAGCGTCGAATCGACCTGACTCGAATCGACCTGACTCGAATCGACCTGACTCGAATCGACCTGACTGGTAGCGGCCGTGTCCGAGGATGCTTCCAGTGGGTCGCCGCGGGCGGGCTCGTCGAAGGTTGCGCCGGTGGCGAGAATCTGGTGTCGATTCCGAAAGAAAACCATGCGCGCCGCTTCCAGGCGTGCCCCCCGGTGCAGGACGACCGCATGGCCTTCGAGTACGAGTGAATCACCATCCACATGATCAACGAAGCGGTCGGCGCTGTAGTCGAAGCCATCGCCCTGCGTCGGCCGAGCCGAGTCCAGCAGGAGTGTGACGGCGCGAAGATCGGCATCTTCGTCATGGTCGGCGTCGCTGGTCTGTGCGTCGGCGATGGTCGGCTGATTGGTGGCGTTGGAATCGGGCACCGTCTTCTGTCCGAAGGCGGTGCCGATGGTGCCCAGCCAGAGGGACACGCCGAGCTGGACGGCCAAAGGCCGGACCGCCAAACGCCAGACCGTCAGACGCCAGACCGCGGATTTCACGACGTGTTGGCCGCCTGCCGTTGACGAAAGATCTCGTAGAGGACGATGCCGGCCGCAACGGATGCGTTGAAGGATCCCGCCTCGGGCCGTGCCATTGGCAGTCGGGCGACGAAGTCGCAGCCCTCGCGCACGAGTCGACGAAGTCCACTGCCTTCGGCTCCAACGACCAGGCCCACACCGCCCTGGTAGTCGATCTCGGACACCTCCCGATCGCCCTCGGCGGCCAGACCGGTGATCCAGATGCCAGCCTCCCGCGCCTCGTCCAACGCCCGTCGCAGGTTACCGACACGACAGACCGGGAGGCGATCGGCCGCACCTGCCGAGGCTCGGGCGACAGCGGCGGTGATCCCACTGAGACCGCCTCGTTGGGGGAGGACGATGCCGGTGGCGCCGACGGCGTGGGCGCTGCGGATGATGGCACCCAGATTGTGCGGATCCTGAATCCCATCCAGATAGACGAGGAATGGGCTCTTGTGCTGGAGCAATGTCGCGTAGTCAGCGTAAGGGCGAGCGGACAGGAAGGCGACAACACCCTGGTGTTTGACCTCTCCACTGGCCCGGTCGAGGGACACGCGGTCGACCAGGTCAAAGGGGATCTTTGCCGCCTTGGCCAGATCGCGGATGGAGTCGACTGCCTCACCGTGGGCAGATCGCGCCAGCAGGAGGCGCCGGATCGGCTGCCCCGACTCCAGGGCACCCAGAACGGCGCGCCGACCCGCCAGGACTTCCTCTTCGGGATCACTCATCGGTGGACCCGTGACGGCAATCGGCTCCCCAGATGGGGAGAGATTTCCCCCTGATGGGATGTTGAGGGTGGTGGCTGTATCAGAGTCATGATCCTGTTTTTCAAAGACTTATGAGTATGTGTGTGGTTCCGGTCCCCAAATTGCTATCTGTCGTGCAGAAGCCATTGAACTGTATGCCAAAGCCACTGAAGTGACTCTTCTCCACGAGTGTCCTCGTATGGAAACCATGACATTGCTGATCGAGTTGGGTCTCGGTCTGGCTGCGCTGACGGCCATTACCCGTGCCCTCGTCGAGCGAGTACACGAACTGCAGTAGTCATTCTCAACGCCGATCGGGTGACGGTCCCTTGAAGCCGTCGCCGAAATCATAACCTGCCCGGCCCCAGTCGATCTTCCCGGGATCGAGACGCCGCCGCAGGTGTTCGAGGGTATGCAGAATCGCCTGTTCTTCATCCTCGGCATGGGCACCCGATTGCGGGATCTGTCCGAGAGTCCCCAGATCTGTCGGCTCCTTCGTGGGCGGGACAGGCGGCGCGGGGATAGACGGCAATGGAACGGCAGGTTGCACAGCCGGTGTCCCGCTGGCGGTGATTGGCTTGTCCTCATAGAAGAAGTGGGCGAATTCGAGCATGACCCCCGCCTTTTCTTCCGCCGTCACCTTATCCAGAGATGAGATCGCCGCATTGACCTGCTCGACCGTATCCAGGTCGACATCAGTGAGGATTTCACGGGTCCGTTCTTCCCCTAGAGCGATGAGGAAGATGGCTACCTTCTGCATCTTCGTGAAGCGGTCGACTGCCATCAGCCTTTGCCTTCCGATCGTGATTCAGACCCGTCGCCGGCCACACGTTCTTTCCAGGCCGACAACTGGTTGAGCGCCTCCAGTGGCGTCGTCTGCGACACATCAAGTCCGCGAAGCTCCTCCAGTAATTGTAGCAGGGCCGGCGTCTGCCCGTCACCGAATAAATCCATCTGCGGTGCGGTGCGTTCACGGGACAAGCCCTCCGGGGATGCATCTGCTTCCAATTCCTCCAGCAGTGCCGTGGCGCGACGCACGACCTGAGAGGGCATACCCGCCATCTGCGCTACGTGGATGCCGTAGCTGCGATCGCATGGTCCCGGCGCCAGTCGGTGGAGGAAGACGACGCGGTCCTCCTCTTCTCGAACCAGCACATTGTAGTTGCACACGCGCGTGAGTCGACTCTCCAGCTCGGTGAGTTCATGGTAATGCGTGGCAAACAGGGTGCGCGGTTGTGCATCGGGATGATCGTGGAGGAATTCGACGATCGCCCACGCCAGGCTCAAGCCGTCATACGTGCTGGTGCCCCGGCCCAGTTCATCCATCAGGATCAGCGATCGGGGGCCGATGTTGTTGAGGATTGTGGAGGCCTCATTCATCTCAACCATGAATGTGCTCTCACCACGCACGAGATTATCGGAGGCGCCCACTCTCGTGAAGATGCGGTCGACGACACCGATGTGGGCGCGCTGGGCCGGCACGTAGCTTCCCATCTGGGCCAGCAGGACGATCAGTCCGACCTGTCGGATGATCGTGCTTTTCCCCGCCATGTTTGGGCCCGTGATGAGCATGATCTGCTGCGACTGTGTGTCCAGCTGCATGTCGTTGGGGACGAAGCGACCGTCCCGGAGTTGTCGTTCCACAACCGGGTGACGTCCGCCCTCTATGTCCAGTGTCGTCGAGGCGTCGACCTGGGGTCGGCAATAGCCTTCCACCTCAGCCAGTTCGGCCAGACAGGCGAGAACGTCGATCTGAGCCACTGTACGGGCCGCCTGCTGAACCGGGGCGGCGAATCCTGCGACCTCATCACGAATCGTGACGAACAGGTCTGACTCCAGCTGGCTGATGCGCTCCTCCGCCTTGAGGATCTTTGCCTCGTGGTCCTTCAGATCGGGCGTGATGAAGCGCTCGGCATTGGCCAGCGTCTGCTTGCGAGTGTAGTCATCGGGGGCGCGGTCCAGGTTCGCCTTGCTCACCTCGATATAGTACCCGAAGACCTGATTGTAACCGATCTTCAAGCTGTTGATGCCTGTGCGTTCCCGTTCAGCCACCTGCAGGCGGGCGATCCAGTCGCGTCCGCCAGCGGAAAGATCGCGTAGTTCATCCAACTCGGCATCGTAGCCATCTCTGATCACGCCCCCATCGGTCAGGCTCGCCGGTGGTTCATCGACCAGAGCCGTGGCCAGCAACTGGCGCAGATCTTCGACGAAGGGCAGATCCTCGGAGCCCAATTGACGGGCCAGAGGGGTATCGAAGATGGTCGTGGCTGCACCGACATCCGGCAGGGCCGCCAGCGAGGCAGCCAGGCCTCCCAGGTCCCGGGGAGAGGCGCGACGGCAACAGACGCGGGCCATCATGCGTTCCAGGTCGCCGATCCGTTCCAGTTGCTCACGCAGCCGGGCACGATGCGGCCGGTTCTCGACCATGGCTGTCACCACGTCCAGTCGGGCATCGATCGGCTTAGGGTCTCGCAGAGGGGCAGTGATCCATTGGCGTAGAAGACGGGCGCCCAGTGCGGTTCGCGTATGGTCGATGACCTCGAGGAGCGATCCCTCACGCCCACCGTCATGCTGGTTGTTCAGCAGATCAAGATTGCGCTGAGCGGCCGCATCGAGAAGAAGGTGATCTGTGCGCCGCCGCCGCCGAAGGCGATTGATGTGATCGATGGCACTTGAGCGCTGGTGATCTCGCAGGTAGGCCAGTGCCGCCCCTGCCGCCCGGACACCGAGATCAAGGTCTTCGCAATCGAAGCCCTTGAGAGAATGGACGTTGAACTGCTGCAGCAGCAGTTCACGAGCACTGGAGTGTTCGAAGTGCCAGGATTCGACGTGAGACAGGGCGATCCCGGGCAGGCGGGGAAGCAGTTGATCCTGCAGGGCATCGTCACCGTCGTCGGCCAGCAGGAGTTCGGCTGGCGCCATCCGTTCCAGTTCATCGGCCAACTGCGAACGCGCCACTTCGTCGACGGAGAAATCGCCCGTCGACAGATCGACCAGGGCGACTCCCGCAGTCTCACCATTGGCACAGATGGCGGCGATAAAGTTGTTGCGCTGCCGGTCGAGCATCGAGTCCGACAAGGCGGTACCAGGTGATATCACCTCGACGACATCACGCTTGACGATGCCCTTGGCTTTCTTCGGATCCTCGACCTGCTCGCAGATGGCAACCTTGCGACCCAGTCCGATGAGCCGCGCGACATATCCCTCCAAGGCATGGTGAGGGATGCCGGCCAGCGGGATGTCGCCAGAGCTCTTCCCGTGATTGCGGGAGGTCAGCGTCAGACCGAGCAGGCGAGACGCCTCCTTGGCATCCTCGAAGAACATCTCGTAGAAGTCACCCATGCGGAAGAAGAGGATCGCATCCTCATGCTCCCGCTTGAAGCGCATGTATTGCTCCATCGCTGGAGACAGTTTGGGTGACGACATCGCTCTTGGAGTTCTCTAGCCGGGCGCGTGAGGAAAGGCTGGCAGTCTTCGTGGAAGAAGATAACCGGGGTGGCTCTCACCTACAAAGGGATGCCGGAAGCGTTGGGTAACGAAAAAGGGAGCGTGGCCACCGGGCCACGCTCCCTTACGTCGGTCAATACTTGCTGCAAATAGAGTGCAGGGCAGTCTACTGCTCGCCGCCCCAGCTCTCCATCTCTTCGTCGCGGTCCAGTTCGTCCTCCTCGGCGCCCTCTTCGGGCTCGGGGACATCCACAATCGGATGGGCTTCGACGTAGGCGTCGACGTCGGACTGATCCTTGTCGCGCAGGAACTCGATGACGCTCAGGACGATTTTCTTCTGGTCCTCGTCGAACTCGATGACCTTCAGCGGAATCTGCTGACCCGCCTCAAAAGCCTGGCGAGGCAATTGCAGGCCGTCGATGCCCAACTGCGACAGCGGGACAAAACCGTCGACGTCGTTCTCGAGGCTCACAACGACACCGCGCTCGAGGATGCGGGAGATCGATCCGTTCGTCTCGGTGCCCACGGCGTGACTCTCAGCCAGATTCGGCCAGGGGTTGTCGAAGGCCATCTTGTGACTCAGCGAGATCCGTCGCCGCTTCACGTCGATGTCAGTGACGACGACGGGAATCACATCGCCCTTCTTGAACATCTCGCTGGCCTGACGGATACGGCGAGTCCAGGACATGTCGGAGATGTGGACGAGCCCATCGATGCCTTCTTCGATTTCCACGAAGGCGCCGAAGTTGGTCAGGCTCTTCACCGTGCCCTCCATACGAGTGCCGGAGGGGTAACGGGCATCCAGAGTCTCCCAAGGATCCGGATCGGTCTGCTTCATGCCGAGGGAGATCTTCTGATTCTCCACGTCGAGCTTCAGCACAACCACATCGACCATGTCGCCGATGGAAACCAGCTTCGACGGATGCCGAACGTGCTGGGTCCAAGACATTTCGGAGATATGGACCAAACCCTCGATGCCCTCTTCGAGTTCAACAAAAGCACCGTAGTCGGTGATGCTGACGACCTTGCCCTGTGTCTGTGTCGTCTCGGGGTATTTGCCCCCGATATTCTCCCAGGGATGCGGCGTCAGCTGCTTGAGACCCAGCGAGATGCGCTCGCGCTCGCGGTCGTAGTTGAGAACCTTGACGCGGATCCGGTCGCCGATGGAGACCATTTCGGACGGATGACTGACGCGTCCCCACGACATGTCCGTGATGTGCAGCAGTCCGTCGAGACCACCCAGGTCGATGAAGGCACCGAAGTCTGTGATGTTCTTGACGACGCCCTCGCGCAACTGGCCATCCTCGAGCTCTGCCACCAGCTCGCCACGCATCTTCTCGCGCTCCTCTTCGAGGACCGATCGGCGAGAGACGACGATATTGCGACGTGCCTTGTTGAGCTTGATGATCTTGAACTCGTACTCGTTGCCGAGATACTGATCGAAGTTCTTGACCTGGCGGATGTCGATCTGCGAACCTGGCAGGAAGGCTTCGACGCCCAGCAGGTCGACGACGATACCACCCTTGATGCGGCGCATGAGACGACCACGGACCGTCGTGCCATTGTCGTGAGCCTCCTTGATGCCGTCCCAGACGCGCATGAAGTCGGCCTTCTGCTTCGACAACACGACGCGGCCTTCGAGGTCTTCCACATTCTCGAGGAAGACTTCGACTTCTGCACCGATCTCGATCGCACTGGGATCATCACCAAATTCGCGAATCGAGATGGCGCCTTCGGACTTGAAACCAATATCAACGAGGACTTCGTTCGGACTGACGCTGACGACGCGGCCCTGGACGATCTCGCCCTGGCGGATACCGGAGAAGCTTTCGTCATACATCGCCTCGAGCTGTTCCATCTCGGCCTCTGAATACTCGGAGACCTCGAATTCCTCGATGCTGATCTGTCCGTAGACGGGTGGCGCAGCAGGCGTCTCAACGGCGGCTGGCTCAACGACGGCCTCTGTCGAGGCCTGGGGCTCTTCTGTGGTCGTTTCTTCGGTCATTCTCGACTTCCGTGATTTGCGTGGAAGCGCATGAGACTGCCTGCGCTACACGCGTCCGGGTCCTGCCGGGGCCCGGGAATGAGAGCGGGATCCTGTGGAGCCCCGGTTGACGGCCTCAAGGGCCTGGCAGGCGGGTATACTCCCCAGGAATGGGAAACTCCAAATATAGTGTGTTCCAATGGTTTGCGGTATCCCGCGGCGTCCTGCTACGGGTGAGCGGGGCGAACTGAGTGGCTCAGGCGCCGCGCTCGCGTGCCAGTTCGACGATTCGTGCCGTCACAGCGGCTGCATCGAGTCCGTCGGTGGAGACCTCGACGATGTCCAGGGGCAGACCATCGGCGCCGTAGTCCCGCTGTTCATCTTCCTGGTCCCGCGTCTGGATATCCACCCTAACCTGCTCGAGACTGATGTCGATGCCTCGAGCGATGTATTCCAGATGCCGCCGGTGTGCCCGCTCTTCCAGGTCCGCCAGCATCTTGATCTTCAGGTCGGCCTGAGGGAAAACGACGGAACTCATGTCGCGCCCTTCGGCCACGACACCCCCTTCGGCTCCCAGCGACCGCTGGTGTTCGACAAGGCGCTCACGCACTTCGGGGCGATCCGCATAGGATCCCACGCAACGTGTAATCTCGGGGAGCCGGATGGCATCGCTCACGTCCTCGCCATCGACGAGAATCCGCCCCCCTTCATCCAGCGGTGTGAGCTCGATCTGCAGGCTTTTCAGCAGGAGGACGAGTCCGTCGTGGTCATCGGGCCGCAGATCACGCGCTGTCGCCCTCAAGGCTACGGCGCGATACATGGCACCTGTGTCCAGGTGGCGGTAGGACAGCGCCTGGGCGACGCCTCGTGCGGCCGTCGATTTACCGGATCCGATGACGCCGTCGATGGCGATGACCAGTCCTCTGGGCCCCGCCATCAGCGATCCAGTCCCACCTGCTTGAGAAGACGCCGGATCTCCTCGGGCCGCAGTTGGCGGTGTTGCCCCGGGCGCAGGTCTCCCACCTGCAGTCCGGCAAAGCTTGCCCGGCGCAGCGACCTGACTCTGTGGCCTACGGCCAGGCACATCCGCTTGACCTGATGCTTGCGTCCTTCGTGCAACACCATCTCGATACGGGCGCGACGGCGATCCTGCGTGGGAAGCAGGGTGATGTCGGCCGGGGCTGTCGGGCCGTCCTCGAGTTCAACGCCCTGCGCCAGCTTCGTCAGAGCCCCCTCGCTGGGAAATCCCTCGACGACGGCGATATACCGTTTGTCGACACCGTATTTAGGGTGGGTCAGGCGGAAGGCCAATTCGCCGTCATCGGTCAACAACAGCACGCCCGTCGTGTCCCGGTCGAGCCGGCCGACGGCAACTGTGGCGGGACGCAGGCTCGGGACATCCTCGTAGATCGTCGTTCGGCCACGCTGATCGCTGCGCGTCACGAGCGTGTCGCGCCGTTTGTTCATGAGGATGTATTCGCACTTCTGCGGCAGGTTGACCTGTTTGCCATTGACGGTGACGCGATCACTATCACCGTCGACTGAGTCTCCCGGTCCCGGCACCTTGCCATTGACCCGGACGGATCCGGCGGCGATCAGTTCGTCACAACGTCGTCGAGAGGCTACGCCAGCCCGGGCCAGGAAGCGGTTGAGCCGCATCCGCCCGCTTTCCTCAGCCTTCGCCTTCGGCCTTTTGGCCATCCTGGTCTGTCTCGGTGTCAGTGTCGCTGTCGGTGTCATCGGAAACCGGATCAGCGAGATCCTCATCTTCCGGTTCGACGGAATCTTCGTCAGTTGAGTCGGTGTCCACGTTGTTGTCGGCCTCAGTCACGTCATCGTCCAAAGGCTCGGCGGACTCGTCAACTGAGTCCGTCATTGCATCCTCTTCTGGCGCTTCCCCATCGGGCTGCTCGTCATCGATCACGTCGCCATCTGATGCACCATCTGATGCATCGTCTGATGCGTCGTCTGATGCGTCGTCTGATGCGTCGTCTGATGCGTCGTCTGATGCGTCGTCTGATGCGTCGTCTGATGCGTCGTCTGATGCGTCGTCGGCATCATCCGCCTCGGACCTTTGTCCATCCTCATCTGTGGCGGCCTCCGGGTTGGCGTCCGGGGCTTCACTTGTCTGCGCTTCTGCCTCGTGTGCTTTGCGCTCGCCTTCGGCCAGCAGTTCTTCCAGTTCTTTGGGGCGAGGCAGATCGGCCAGGCTCTTCAGACCAAAATGGGTCATGAATTCGCGTGTCGTGCCGAACAACATGGGGCGGCCGACGCCCTCGGATCTTCCAACGATCCGCATCATGTTCAGTTCGAGCAGCGTACGAATCACACCACCTGAATCGACACCACGGATGCTGTCGACCTCTATCCGGGTGACGGGTTGCTTGAAGGCGATGATGGCAAGGGTTTCCAGGGCAGCCTGAGAGACGCGGACCTGCGATCGATCATGGAACTTGCGGACCCACGGGCCGAATTCTTTGAGAGTGACGAACTGGAAACCACCGGCGACTTCGGTGATCGTCATGGCGTGCTCGCCCGCGCCGTATTTCTCATTGAGCTCGTCGACGGCGCGTCGTAGATCCTTCCCGTTAGCTCCCTTGCACAGAGATTGCAGCTTGCCCGGCGATACCGGTTGATCAGCGGTCATCAGTACCGCTTCGACGATGCCGCGCAGTTTGTCAGCTTCGAACTTGTCCTCGCTCACGCCCTCTCCTCCGGACCGGTCAGACCATCGACACCTGGAGCGGGAGGCGGCGGCGCCTGCGCCCCGGCCGCCTGCGAATCCTCTTCGATGGGTGAACCGCTGTCCAAGTCCTCATCTTCCCGCACTTCGGCCTGGCCAAGTGTCTGGTCGACTGTCTGGTTAACAGTCTGGCCAACTACAGGAGCTTGGGGGACGGCCTGGTCACCGAGGCGCTCGGCGGCATCCACCAGTCTGGATGCATCTGCTTCAAGATCGTCCGGTTCCGGTGATGCCAGTGCGGTCTGGGCTGGCGGGTCTTCTCCGTCTGCGTCTGATACGGTTGAATCACGCGCCGTGTCCTCGGGGCCGGGCAGGGCCGGTGGTGTCGATATCTGTGAGCCGAATTCGGATCGCGTCAGCGATTCGAATTCGCCGGACACATCAGCCGGGTCGGCCGCCCATAGACCGGACTCTACATCGGCAGATTGCTCGGAATCTGGATCCGGACCTGGGTCTGGGTCATCACCCCGCTCGTCGGCCTCCTGCCCGTGATCGACCGCCACCTCATCAACCGGTTCCTCAGCAGCAGGTTCCGTCTCGATCTGGCCATCATCGACTAACTCGTCATCCAGTAACTGGCCGGCCTCCGGCACAGCCGCAGGGGATGCTGATTGCGCGGTTTCCGAATCCGGTTCGGCACCCCAGGCGGTCCGGGCCGTGTCTGTGGCGATCTCGGCATCCGTATCTGACTCGGTGCCCCAGGTCGTAGAGGTGACTGCAGCGATCTCGGTTTCTGAATCCGACTCGGTACTCGCAACCGGTTCGGCGTCCGTATCCGTCTTGGTTCCCGCACCTGCGATGCTTGCCTCTGCCTCTGGCATCGGAACGGTAATCGCGGGCTGTCCCTCGCTCGTCTGGTCGACCGGTTCAGCAGATACGGTGTCGTCAGATTCGGCTGTCTCTCCGGTCTCGGCATCGCCCTCTGCATCTGCATCTGCTTCAGGCTGATCCTCATCAGGCTCGCGACCCTCGATCCAGATGTCGTCGAAGGGCTGAGCCTGGTGTACACGAATGCGCTGTGACTTGAGCAACTCAAGGATGCCAATGAATGTCGCAACCATGGCCACTCGTGACTGACCGCTGATCAGATCGAAGAACCGGAGGCGAGATCGCTGGCCCAGTTCACTCAGGACACGTTCGATGCACTCTTCGATCGCAACTTCTTCTTCGACGATTCGGTGTACGGCTGCCTGAGGCACGTGATCGATCACGTGCTTGTAGACCTTGAGTAGATCGAAGAGAGACACCGGTTGCAGTTCGGCGTCCTCCGTATCCTCGGGGAGGCCACCGGGGCGCTGATAGATGTCTCGTTGCTCTGTGCCCTGGTCGCTCAGCCAGTCCGCGATCTCCTTGAACTGCTGGTATTCCAGGAGCTTGCGGACGAGTTCTTCGCGCGGATCACCGATGCCCTCGTCGAGATCCTCTCCCTCGATGTCACGTGGGAGCAGCATCTGCGACTTGATCTTCATCAGCGTCGCCGCCATGAGGATGAAGTCGGCGGCTCCCTCCAGATCCAACAGGTGGATGCCGCGCAGGAAGGCCAGATACTGGGCCGTGATCCGAGCCACGGGGATGTCGTAGATGTCTACCTCACTCTTGCGAATCAGGTAGAGGAGCAGATCGAGTGGCCCCTCGAAGACATCGAGATTGACACCGTACGTGTCGATCGCCGCTTTGGTGTCGGCTGCTTCAGCGGGCTGGCTCTCATCGGTGAGCGCCTCGCCATGATCGACAGTGGCACCAGCGGTGACCGTGACGGGACCTGCTTCCGAAGGGATCTCGGGCGTGGTGGTGGCTTCGCTGCCCTCGTCTTCCGGGTCGAGCGATTCGTTGGCGGGAGTTTCAGTCAAGGAAGAGATAGGGCTTCCATCGATAGTCGGAGGCACCGACGTAGTTGCGAATGAAGGTCACGTTGTTTGGCCGTCTCGGAGTTCTGATGAGCGACAATCCCGCCTGCTCGGGTTTTCGGCCTCCCTTGCGAGCGTTACACGTAGCACATGCGGCCACCAGGTTCTCCCACGTTGAGGGCCCGTCGTCCTTCTTCGGGATCACATGGTCGATCGTCATCTCTCGATCCCTGATACCGCAGTACTGACACACGTAGTTGTCTCGTCGCAAGACATTGCGCTTCGACAGGACCACACGGCGACGGGGCGCCCGGATGTATCGCTCCAGCCGCACAACGCTCGGCACGTCGAAACAGGCTGCCACACTCCGAACCACGCCCAGGCCTGTCTCCACATTGCTCGCTTTCCCCCTGAACATGAGAGCCAGGGCACGACGCACGGAGCAGACATTGAGGGGCTCGTAGTTCTGATTCAGAACAAGGACGGCACGATCCAGCAAGGTGGTCTCCGGCCGGAGACGGAAGGCACACAACCGGGTCAGGGGGCACTATCGGCTCTCTGACCCGGACGAACTGGAAAATCAAGCGCCATGGCCCTCACACGGTCAAGGCGAGGGGCCAGCGTCTCTTTAAGCGTCTTCGATCAGGGCTTCGTAGTCCTCAGCAGACAGCATCATGTCCAGATCGCCAATGTCTGAGAGCCGGACTTTGATCATCCAGCCATCACTATAGGGGTCGCTGTTCACCTGTTCGGCATCATCTTCGAGCGTCTCATTGACCTCAATGACCTCGCCAGCGACTGGCGTGTAGAGCTCCTCGACGGTCTTTACCGCCTCAATCGTGCCGAAAGACTGGCCCTTCTCCAGCAGATCTCCGACCTGGGGTAGTTCGACGAACACAATGTCGCCGAGTTGTGACTGCGCATAGTCGGTTACGCCGATTGTACCCACATCCCCGTCGAGAGCGAGCCATTCATGCTGTTCACTGTACTTCAACTCGTCGGGGACCTTGGTTTGTGCCTCTGACATCGAGCTGTCCTTTCTCCTGGCCGCAGGGGCTGCCCGTCGTCAGCCGACGACGGCGCTGCCGTATTTACTGCGATTGACCCATTCAGTATCGAACTGTCCCTGCAGAAAGTCCACGTTGTTCATCATGAATCTGTGGAACGGGATCGTCGTGGCGACACCTTCTATGGTGAACTCGTCCAGAGCCCGCCGCATCCGGGCAATCGCCTGATCCCGATTCTCGCCGAAAGTGATCAGTTTCGCCAACAGGGAATCGTAGTAGGGTGGCACATCGTAGCCCTGATAGATGTGGCTGTCGACGCGGACCCCAGGCCCACCCGGGACGTGCAGGGCTGTGATCTTACCGGCAGAGGGCATGAAATTGCGGGATGGATCTTCGGCATTGATCCGACATTCAATGGCGTGTCCGCCGAGGTGTACGCCGGCCTGATCGAATCCGAGGGGTTCGCCGGTGGCAACCCGAATCATCTGGCCGATCAGGTCCAGGCCGCAGACCGATTCCGATACTGGGTGCTCCACCTGGATCCGCGTGTTCATTTCCATGAAGTAGAAATCAAGATGCTCATCGACGAGGAATTCCATCGTTCCGGCACTGGCATAACCGATGCTGCGAGCGCCATCGACGGCGGCCTGACCAATTCGTTGACGCAGATCTTCATCAATGACCGGGCTCGGGCTCTCCTCGAGCAGTTTCTGGTGGCGACGCTGAATCGAGCATTCCCGCTCACCCAGGTGAACGACGTTGCCGTGCTCATCTGCCAGAATCTGCACTTCTATGTGTCGCGCCGAAGCGATAGATCGCTCGAGATAGAGGGCGTCAGTCGTGAAGGCTGACCGCGCCTCGAGGCGGGCAAGATTCCACGCCTCTTCCAATTCTTCGGGCGCGTCGACGACCCGCATGCCGCGGCCGCCCCCGCCGGCGGTTGCCTTAAGGCGTACGGGGTAACCGATCTCATCGGCACGTTTGCGGGCCTCTTCGACAGACGCGATGACTTTCTCGCTGCCGGGGATGACGGGTACCCCCGCCGCCTCCATGGAACTGCGCGCCGTCGCCTTGTCGCCCATACTGCGGATCGCTGCGGCAGGTGGGCCGATGAACTTGATGCCACTGGACTCACAGACCCCGGCAAAATCGGCATTCTCGGCCAGTGGTCCATAACCAGGATGGATGGCGTCTGCGTTGGTCAGTTCAGCCGCCGAGATGATGTTGTTGACATTCCTGTAGCTGGCCTCGCCGGCCGGCGGCCCGATGCAGACGTCTTCATCAGCGAACAGCACGTGTGATGCATGTGCGTCAGCCTCCGAATACACGGCGACGGTACCGATTCCGAGATCCTTACAGGTCCGGATGATCCGCAGGGCAATCTCACCCCGGTCGGCAATCAGAATTTTCTTGAACACGGGCGTGTCTCGTCAGACCGGCCGAATACGGAGCAGGACCTGACCGTATTCGACGGGGCTGCCATTCTCGATGTCTGCTTCGACCACCTCGCCATCGACGTCCGCCTCGATTTCGTTCATGATCTTCATCGCCTCGATGATACAGATCGTCTGTCCCGTCTTCACATGGTCGCCAATGTTGACAAAGGACTCCGCCTCCGGGGAGGGCGAACGGTAGAACGTACCGACCATGGGAGAGGTCACCGAATGGAGTCCGTCGTCAGCAGCACTCTCGGGGACCGGGGCTGCAGCAGGTGCAGTCAACGCAGGCGCTGTCACCGGTGCAGATCCGGCCGGGGCCTGGAGGGCGACGGTCGTCGCGCCTTCGACGCGGCGATTGCGCGACAGCTTCAGTCTGATGCCGCGCCAGAAACTCTCCTGGTATTCGAGTTCCTCAACACCACTCTCCTGGAAGATCTCGATGAGCTTCCGGATGTTGGCTTCCTTCACTATTGCCACCTTCCGTCGTTCGCCGGGCTGGATGCCGGCTGCTGGGTTGCCCGTTCTCTACACACGAGTGACGTAATCACCGGAGCGCGTGTCGATCTTGAGAACATCGCCTTGATTGACGAAGAGAGGAACCGACACGGTGGCGCCCGTCGCCAGTTTTGCTGGTTTCACCGCACCCGTCGCCGTGTCGCCACGGACGCCTGGATCTGTCTGGGCCACTTCGATCTCGACGAAGTTGGGCAACTCGACACCGATCGGTCGATCCTCGGCCACCAGGACATCCACCGTCTCGTTCTCCTTGAGCAGGCTGGCACCATCGCCGATCACTGCCCTGGTGATCACGCTCTGCTCGTAGCTCTCTGAGTCCATGAAGTGGTACTCTTCGCCTTCGGCATACAGGAACTGACTCGCGCGCCGTTCGATGCGGATTTCTTCCACCTTGTCGCCCGATCGAAATGTGCGGTCGATGACGGCACCGGTCTGCACATTCTTCAATCGAGTCCGGACGAAAGCGCCGCCCTTCCCGGGCTTCACATGCTGGAATTCCACGATGGCGAACAGCTCGCCATCGAGTTTGATCGTGAAGCCATTCCTGAAATTACTTGTGTCTGCCATGGTCTCGTCGATGCTCAGGTGATGTGTTGGCGCTGCCTAGTTCCTTAACAGGGCACTAGCCGGCAGCGCTCACGCTATTGAGCCCGGCCAGAGCCGACGCATTGGTCGGATCGGTTGCCAGGATCTGCTGGTAGATCTGTGCTGCCCGATCTCCGAATCCCTGGCGATCGTATAACTGGGCCAATGTGATGGTGGCAATCGGGTGTGACTCCTCCTCGGCCACTGCCTCGTCAGCACTCTTTTCCGCATCGATATCGGCAACCAATTGCCGAAGGCTGTCATCCGCACGCCGCGCGAATCCTGCCACGGCTGGTGTGCCCGAAGTCGGATTGTCCGGTTCAGGAGTGGGTTCCACCGACACAACTGGCTCGGCCGGCGTGACCTCCTGCTCTGACGGCTCGACGACAGGATCTGCTGTTACGACCTCGGCCGGTATCGCCGTCTCGACTGCAGGCAGTCCTGGCGACTCGACTGCAGGTAGGACTGGCGGCTCGACGGCGGGTAGGACTTGCGGCTCGACTACAGGTAGGACTGGCGACTCGACGGCGGGCGCTGGTCTTGGTGCAGGTCTTGCCCGCTGCGCCGGTGCGGCAGATGCCGCCTCTTCGACTTCCGACTCGCTCTCTTCAAATAGACCCTCACCGAGGGCCGCCACTTCACTATGAAATTCATTACCGGAGTCGCCGTCGAGTTCATCGTCGAACGCATCTGGCAATTCCGCCGGTGTCGCCCTCTCTTCCCCGGCCCCGGGCTGAGCCAGCATATCGCCGACATGCGGGGCTGGCAAGAGGTCTGGCCCCGGCGCGTGGGCATCCTGGCCGTCGGTCTGATCACTGGCCAGAATGTCGGCCAGATCGGCGGTCACGTCGTCAGATATGTCGTGAACTCGACCAGATGTGGTCGATGCATCCGGTTCACTGAAGGGCTCATTCCACTCTGGCAGTGGCTGCACCGCCGAGAATGGCTCTGTGGGGGGCCGGGTTTCAGATGTCTCAACCGGGTCTTCCACGATCGCCGAAGATGCTACCTCAGGTACTGGTTCGGGCAGAAGCTCCTGCTCTGGCTCCGTCTGCGCAAAGACCTCGGCATCCTGCGTGACGCCGTCCGCGCTCGTTTCTCCTGGCGGCTGAGCAGCAGTGCGCATCTGCTCAGCTGGACGATCAGTCTCCAGTCCTGGTACCGAAGGGGCCGGAGTCGCAAGTTCGACGAGCCCGGAGGCGACAGGGTCAGGTGTTGTCGCTGCCGTCACTGACTCAGCCCGGACCTCGGCCTGTCCGTGTTCCAGGGCCGCCTGGACTGGAGTCTCGACCGGAGTCTGGGCCCGAGCGACGGCGGCCATCTCCTCCAGCTGCCGGGAAACCGATTCACTCAGTGGATCGAGTCGTGCGGCACTCTCCAGGCATTTGAGGGCCAGCGTCGTGTTGCCCAACTCGCAGTAGACTCTCGACAACCGGCGATAGACAGCCGGCTGGTCCGGATCAAGTCTCAGGCCCTGATCGTAAGCAGCCCGGGCTTCCTCCCACAGACCCTGGGTTTCGTACACTCGACCAAGCACGACATGCCCGGTGGGGTAGTCTGGGAATCGTTCGCAGCCCTCCTCGCACAACACCTGGGCCCGCATCAGGCGGTCCCTGCGCAGGGCATGCTCGGCAAGCCGTGCAAAGACCGGTGCGCCCGGGTGACGACGGAAGACCTTCTCGAGTTTGGCGGAGCGCTCGAACATAGCCTCTTGTATCGGGAAAAACAGCCGCCAAACCTATGCCGCTGGCAGCGGATTGTCAAGGTGTCGACCAACGAGTGAAGAGTGCCCAATGTCGAGAAGAAACAGATACTTGGGTTGATTCTACGAACTCTTTGCGTTGACATGTCTCCCCGCGTGTCCTATGCTCTACGGCCACCAGATGTGTGCGCCTATAGCTCAGTTGGTAGAGCGACTGACTCTTAATCAGTTGGTCCGGGGTTCGAGTCCCTGTGGGCGCACCATATAAAAACAAGGGGTTACGGCGATCTGGCCGTGACCCCCTGTTTTTGTTCTGCGTAGCAATTTCTGTCGGGCACCTCTGTGAGGCCTCCCGTTCGGGAATACGGCCAGATACATCACCGACCTGCCGGCTTTGCGCAGTCAGCGTCGAGCGCCCGGACTCCGATCATTGCTTTGGGCCGCATGCCCCCGTTAGGTTTCTGCCTGCTGGCAACGCCCCCTCTTGTCTCATCTGGCCATCGTCATGAATCCAACGCCAACACATATCCTCGTCGTCGAAGACGAGCCCATCGTTGCTCTGGATCTCCAGCAACGGCTTGAGAAGATGGGCTACCGTGTGCCCAGCGTTGTGGCAACAGGTGAGGCGGCGATTGCAGCGGCTGTCAGCGAACGGCCGCAACTGGTCCTGATGGACATCAGTCTTGCCGGCCCCATGGACGGTGTGGAGGCGGCCGAGCAGATCACCAATCAACTGCGGGTTCCCGTCGTCTTCCTGACGGCATTCTCCAACGACCAGACCCTCGAGCGCGCGAAGTTGGCAGAACCCTATGGTTACCTGCTGAAGCCCTTTGAAGAGCGCGAGTTGCAGACGACGATCGAAGTCGCTCTCTACAAGCACAAAGCAGAACAGGCGCTGCGGGAGGCGCATGACGAGCTCGAGTTGCGAGTCGCCGAGCGTACGGCCGAACTGCAGCAGACCAATGAGGCGCTGCAACGTGAGATCGCCGAGCGTACGCAGCGCGACCTGCGTCGCACGACACTCGCCCGTGTGCGTGAACAGGTCTGGCGGATGCGAACCAGCGGTGACATCGACAATGTCGTCACCAGTATCTGGGAAGGACTCGATCTACTGGGCCTGCCATTCCAGAATTGCGTGATCCAGGTCATCGATCCCAAGATCTCCGCGCCACCCGTTACCGTGTACGATCATCAGAGTTCAGGGCCACGTGTCCTGCCTGGGGATGATGACGGGGCGGCGGAGGCAGTCGTCAGCATGTGGAAACGTGGGCAGACAGTTTATCGGAAGGAACTGCGGGAAGAGGATCCCCACCACGAATTCGGGCGGATCACCGACTACTACGGCGAGATCTGCAGTGTTCTCGATGTGCCATTTTCGCACGGAACCCTGGCCGTCAACAGCAGCAAACCGGTCGCCTTCAGCGATGAGCATGTGGCGATGCTGGAAGAGTTGGCTGAGGCCCTGTCTGAAGGTTTCCGACGCCTGGCTGATCTGCACGATCTGGAAGCAGAGCGCGAACGGCTGGCGGTCACACTGCGCAGTATCGCGGACAGCGTTGTGGCTACCGATGCGGATGGCCGGATCGTGTTGATGAACCGCGTCGCTGAATCGTTGACTGGATGGAGTCAGAAAGAGGCCATCGGGAAGACTTTCCCGGCGATCTTCGATGTGCGCGACGAAGAGACTGGTGAGCCGAAAGACAATCCTGTGGATCGCGCCCTCGTCACCGGCTCTGCCATCGACCTGGATCTCCACACCATACTGGTTGCTCGCGATGGTAGGGAGCGTCTCATTTCGACCAGCACGGCGCCAATTCGTGATGACGAGGGCAAGACCATCGGAGTCGTGCTGGTCTCACGTGACGTGGCTGCACTTCGGAAGATGGAAGAGGAACTTCTCAAGACCGAGAAACTGGAATCTCTCGGTGTGCTGGCAGGGGGTATTGCCCACGACTTCAACAACATCCTCACCACGATCATCGGGTATCTGTCGTTGGCCAAGGGGCAGATCGAGCCGGCCAGTGGCCTCTTCGAGCACTTGTCGCAGGTCGAGGCGGCAGCAGATCGAGCGACGGATCTCACACATCAGTTGCTCGCCTTCGCCAAGGGAGGGGCACCGGTAAAGCAAGCCGCGTCCATGGCGGAGTTGCTGCGTGATTCGGCCACCTTCACGACTCGTGGATCGAATGTGGCCTGCGTCTTTGACATCGATGAGGACCTCTGGACGGCAGAAGTCGATCCGGGTCAGATCAGCCAGGTGATTCAGAATCTGGTGATCAATGCGGACCAGGCCATGCCCGACGGCGGGCGACTTTTCCTGGATGCCCACAATTTCGCCCTGGGCGACGGCGAGGACCTGCCACTAGCAGCTGGTCTCTATCTACATATCGTCGTGCGTGATCAGGGAATCGGGATCTCCGAAGAGCATCTGCAACGAATCTTCGATCCCTATTTCACCACGAAGCGTGAGGGAAGTGGATTGGGCCTGGCCACGGCCTACGCGATCATCAAGAATCATGATGGCCACGTGACGGTCACATCATCGCCCGATCAGGGAACGACCTTTGCAATCTATCTGCCCGCCTCGACGGACCTGGTCAGCGAAAATGCGACCGACGAACGGGGGATGATCACAGGCGAGGGAAGGGTGCTGGTCGTCGATGACGAGAGGCAAATCCGGCGACTGGCGGGAGAGATGCTGACACGTCTCGGGTACGTGGCTGACTACGCTTCTGATGGAAGCGAAGCCATCTCGAAATACCGGAATGCGTTGGAGAGGGGTGACGAGTTCGACGTTGTCATCATGGACCTCACCATCCCGGGCGGGATGGGAGGCCGAGAAGCACTCGGTCACCTGCTGGATCTTGATGAGGAAACGTGCGCCGTCGTCTCCAGTGGCTACTCTGACGACCCGGTCATGGCCGACTACGCGAAATACGGATTCAGTGATGTCGTCGCCAAACCCTACGACATCGTCGAACTCAGCCACGTGCTGGATCGGGTGTTGACCGGGCGCAACCACTAAGACATTGCGCAGTTGCCTGAGGTCAGTTCGTCGCTGGATCTGCCTCGATCGAACTGAGATCGGCATTCTTGAGGTAATCCTGCAGGGCAGCCCCGTCGGCTGGCAAATCCAGCACGTCGGAGAAGGGCCACATATCACCCTGAAGGAACTCGGCTGCCGTTTCCTTCTCCTGCGGAGAGGGACCGGAGGACACATCTTTGATCGCCTGGAGGATGACGGCTGCCGCGAGGCGGCGGTGACCGTCGAACTGCGCGCGGTAGGCGGACTTTCGTTCTTTGGCCATTGCTGTGCAGCCGCTTTCTAGCGTTGGGGGTTCGCAGAGCAATAACCTAAGCATTGGCAGGGCATCCCGACAGACACAATCTGCCCTCATGCCGGTCCACCATACCCTGAAAAAGTGCTCAAGCGGCTTGCCCACAACGGCTTACGACGAGAGGGCTTTTTTGTGTCACGTGTGAGCTTCAGAGAAACAGGCCGACCACGCATCCGGTAAGCATCGTGGCCAGCGATCCTGCGATGATCGACCGCAGGCCAAGGCGGGCAAGATCCCCACGGCGTTCCGGGGCGATGCCGCCAATTCCGCCGATCATGATCGCCACGGATCCGAAATTGGCGAAACCGCACAGGGCATACACCGAGATCAGGAAACTGCGATTGCTCATTGGCGGCGCGTCGAGAGCCATCAGCCGGGACAGCTCGACATAGGCGACAAATTCGTTGAGAACGGTTTTGATTCCCATCAGGCTGCCCACGGTGCCAGCTTCTGACCAGGGGATCCCCATGAACCACACGGGCACACGGAAGATCCATCCCGCCGCCGCCTGTAGAGTCCACGCGCCGGCGGCGCCCCCATGCAGCGTCGCATCGATCCAGGCCAGGACCGCGTTGCCAAGTGCGACGAGGCCGATGAAGGCGATCAGCATGGCGAGGATATTGATGAACAGCTGCATGCCTTCGGCTGCCCCTCGGGCCGCCGCATCCAGACCATTGAGGGTGTCATCTGGTGGCAATTCCACATTCTCACCGGCAGTCTCGGGAACGCCGGTTTCCGGTAGCATCAGCTTGGCCACGGCGATTGCTGCAGGGGCGCTGATGAGGGACGCGGTGAAGAGATGGCCGGCAATCTCTGGGTGGGCACCGGAAAGCATCGACGCATAGACGACCATCACGGTTCCGGCGATCGTCGCCATGCCCGCCACCATGAGGCAGAATAACTCGCTCAGCGTCAGGCGCTGTATGTACGGTCCGATCAGCAGCGGGGCTTCCGTCATACCGAGCAGCACGTTGGAGGCGACGCCTACCGATTCGGCGCCACTGATGCCGAGCACACGCTGCATGAAGCGACTGAGCCAGCCAATCACCCAGGGCAACACGCGATAGTGGTAGAGGATCCGGGACAAGGAAGCGACGAAGACAATGACCGAGGCAATCTCGAGGGCGATGATTGGCCCGTAGGTACTGGTGAACTCGGGGTTGCTGACCCCGATGAACAGCAGAGATTCACTGGCTTTTTGCGACGTTGTCTTCAGCAGCTCGGTCAGTGCGCCGACGGCACCGAATACATGCAGACGCAGACTCGTCAGCAGCAGTGCCGCACACATCGTGATCTGCAGGGCCGAGGCGATCAGAATCGTGCGCCAGGGTGCCGGACCCACGTGCCGTCCGAAGAGCCGGGCGATGGCCAGCAGCACGAGATAGCCGATTGCACTGTGCAGCATTTCCATGGGTGGACTCACTCGGACAGGATATGAAGGGCGTTCTGCAGGACAGTGTGGGAAGATCCTGCACTGGCCAGAAGGTGGGCGCCGGGCCAGACAGGGTGGCTGGTGACAGCAAGGGCGAACTGGCCGAACCAGGGATCCTCAGATCGGGAGCCGCGCCCGGCCATCCGCTGGCGCCAGATCTCGGTGGGGGGAGCGTTCAGATGCAGCACGATCAGCTGGGCCGGGGCGATCTGCTGGCTGAGTCCCGACCACAGCTCGTCGACGCTCAACTCCGGTCCCCATCCCCCGACCAGCAGCACGACGCGGCGACCGATCAGATTGGCGCAGGCCGCCTTCGTCGCGCCGGCGTACTCCAGGGGACGCAGGCATTGCCAGTAATCCTGTCTGCCGTAGGCCTGGTCCGGCGGGGCATCCGCCTGGCGAGCGGCTGCCAGTATGAATCCTCCCGCCGTCCAGTCTTTGTCCACACACGTCGAATGCGGCAGGTGTTCGCACAATCCCCTGGCGAGCAGACTCTTGCCCACGCCCGGGGGGCCGGCGATGACGACGAGGCGGGCGCCCTTTGCCCCGGGACACGCTGCATCGAGGACGGCGGATACTGTTGGTGCAGCGTCTGGCTTGCTGTCAGCATAGCCGCCGCCGAGTCCTGCCACATCCGTCACGGAGATGGCGCGCCCCGGTCCTCTGGCTCCCAGTCGACCAGTCGCTTGGAACTCGACAGATCCCACTTCAATTCGGCGCCTCGGGACACGGCATTGAAGATGCCGAATTGCGGATGGGGTGCCTCCAGGCAGGAGGTGACCAGATTCGAGCAGTCACGGGCCGATAGCCAGCGATTCTTGCCTGTCTCGTATTTGCTGTTCACTTCGTCTGTATTGGGGAAGTTGGCGATCCGCAGGCAGTAACAGGACATGCCGAAGGCATCATGATAGTGACGGGCCAGTGCTTCACCATACGCCTTGCTGACGCCATACATGCTGTCCGGGCGAACCATGACATCGTCACCGGTCACGATGCCCTCCTTCTCGTAGTACCCGGTCACGTGATTCGTGCTGGCGAAGATGACCTTCGGCACAGAGTGAATTCGGGCGGCCTCAAAGACATTGTAGGTCCCCTGAATATTGGTCTCCATGATCATCTGGTTGTACCGGGTCCGGGGCGTGCCACGGCCGGCGATGGCGATCCCCAGATGAATGACGGCATCAACCCCCTCACAGGCTTCGACCATGTTCTCGAAATTCGCCACATCGGACACCATGATCTCGTCTCCCGGTTCGGTCTCGGGAATGGTTCGATGGAAGAGCAGCCGGAAGTCGTAACGGTCACGCAGGTGGAGGCGCAGGGCGCTGCCAACCAGGCCTGCTGCGCCGGTGATGAAAAGCTTCTTACGCGAACTCATAGATTCGTCTCGGTATGGTGTGCACAGTGATTGATGTGGGGGGCGGCATGGCTGAGGGGCGCAGTATATCCGGCGTTGCCGAGAAGTGTCAAGCGCTTCGCCGGATCTGACGCACGTCGGCAATCGCAGTGCCTGCAATGAACAGGATGAGGCAGAGGATTGACCACAGTGCCCACTGGGGGCGGCTGAAGGCGACGACTGCCGCTGTCGCGGTTGCAGAGGTCGTCAGGTAAATGACCAGGACGGCGTCGGTCCGCCTCAGGCCCAGGGCCACGAGTCGGTGGCTGATGTGATTGGTGTCCCCGCGCCAGGGTGGCACGCGTCGCATGAGTCGCAGCAGGACGACGCTGGATAGATCGTAGATCGCCACGATCAGACAGCAGACGGGAAGCCAGGCGACCAGTCCTTCAGATGCGACATCAGACAGATCCTGGACACGCCCGGTCACCAGCAGGGCCAGGGCGCCACCGATGAAGCCGATGAAGAGGCCGCCCGCATCACCCATGAAGATCGAAGCCTGTGGGAAGTTGTACAGTAGAAAACCACCGGCAGCGCCGACGATGAGCAATCCCACACCCGCCGCAGGCAGGTGGGCGCAGGCAAGGGCCATCGATGCCAGTGCCGCGATCGAGATGGCCCCCACACCCGCGGAAAGCCCATTCATGTTGTCGAGGAAGTTGAAGGCATTCGTCATGGCGACTAGCCACACGATGGCGGCGATGCTGTCGAAGACCATCAACCCGGTGATGTGCGGGCGGAATCCGGGCACGGCAGCGACCAGGAATGTGGCCGCCACAACTTGGACGGCCAGCCGTAGACCCGCGGGCAGGCGTCGCCAGTCGTCGGCCAGGCCCAGAGCGAAGATGACCGTGGCGGCAAGCAGGAGGCTGATCGTCTGACTCAACTGCAAGATCGTCGGGCTCAGGGGCTCAAGGGGGAACAGGATATGGGAAGACCAGGGATTCAGCAGGCGTCCCCCTTCCCACATCAGATAGGGGCGCACGGTCACGATCCACCACAGTGTGGCGATCGCCGGTATCAGAACACCCAGGGCGATGGCGATGCCGCCGCCATAGGGTGTCGGCTGGGCGTGGGTCTTATAGTCACCGGACGCCGGATCGTCGACGAGCCCCGTATTCAGGGCCACGCGGCGCAGAAATGGCACGCTGGCTGCACTGATTGCGAGGCCGACGAGCGCCAGCATGGGGAACAGCAGAGAGATCGTCATCCGTTTACCGGGATGGTGCGGGAGTCGTACACCTTTCACCCTTTCGCAGCAGAGGCTATCCTAAGTCGCGAAAATATACCACAGTGGTCTTGTGGTTGCCGGTGGGAGTCGTCGGCAACCCCGGGTTGACGAGGAGGAGATGTGGACATGTTGGCAATTGATGGTGGGACCGCGGTACGGACTACGCCGTATCCGAAACGTGCGTTGTTCGGTGAACAGGAACGGGATGCAGCGATGGCTCTGTTTGATCAGGCTGTCGAGTCCGGCGATCCGATCGGCTACAATGGCCCGGAGGAACAGGCCTATGAGCAGGCTTTTGCCGAATGGCATGGCGGTGGCTTTGCCGATCTGGTGAACTCAGGTACCAGTGCGCTGTATGTCGCCCTGGGCGGACTCGAACTGGAGCCGGCGGGAGAAGTCGTCATCCCACCGATCACCGACCCGGGTGGGGCCATGCCCGTTGCCTTGCACAACCTGGTGCCGGTACCGGCCGATGCGGCACCGGGAACCTTCAATATCGGTGGGCAACAGATTGCGGATGTGCTGACGCCGCACACGCGCGCGATCGTCGTCGCCCATATCGCCGGTGAGCCGGCCGACATGGGTCCCATTCTCGAGTTGGCCAACTCCAGGGGTATCCCTGTGGTGGAAGACTGCGCCCAGGCTCACGGCGCCCGCTATGCAGGGCAGATGGTCGGCACGATGGGCGCCGTCGCCGCCTTTTCGACGATGAGCGGAAAGCACCATGCCACCGGCCCCCAGGGTGGCGTCGTCTTTTCTGTTGATGAAGATCTCGCCGGTCGGTGCCGTCGCTTTGCAGATCGTGGCAAACCCTTCGGACTCCCGGGGCGATCGAATGTTCGGGCTGGACTGAATCTCAACGGGAGTGATCTGGCTGCGGCCGTGGGCCGGGTGCAGTTGCAGAAACTTGACAAGATCATCGCCGGCCGTCGTCACGTGGCGGTTCGGATTGCGGCGGGATTGGCCGATTGTGACGGGCTGTCTCTGGGACTGGAAGCAGCGGGTGCAGAGAGTGTCTACTGGTTCCTGCGAATCGCTGTAACGGCAGAGGTCTTCAAGAAGGACAAGGCGGCACTGGCCGCTGCGGTTGCTGCCGAAGGCATCCCGGTCAATCCATCCTATCGCCATCTGCCTGCTGAAGCGGAATGGTTCCGTGAGCGCAATGTGTTCCCGCCCAGCGACTATCCGTGGGGGTTGCAGGACTACAAGGGCGACCGTGATGCCCAGTTCACCTGCCCGAATGCTGTGGAGTCCGTGGAGAGCCACTTTATCCTGTCCATCCACGAGAACTGGGGCGATGCAGATACCGATGACGCGATTGCGGCATTGCGCAAGGTTGCCGACGCCTACCGAGCCTGAAGCCGTCTGAGCCAGGGGAACCACCTGGCATAGACGGGCGTCAGACACCTCTTCAGGAGAGAGAACTGTGAAAACTGCCGTATTCGGCGCCGCTGGTTGGCTGGGCCGCGCCATTCTGACCCATCTGGAGGACCACGGACACCAGGTACGGGCCATTGACTATGGTGAGCAGGCCTGGGCCGCGTGGGAGGATGTGGACGGTGCGTATAACGGGGATGTGGTCCACGCCGACATTGCTGACTACGACCAGGTGGCGGCAGCCCTGGAAGGTCAGGAGGCGATCGTGCACGCTGCCGTGTTCTTTCCGCCGGGCGATCCGGTGGCGGCGCGAATCGATGACCGTCCTTTTCTCATCAACCTAAAGGGGTTGTGGAATGTGCTGGATGTGGCCCGACAGGCTGACATGCGTCGGGTGGTCCACATCGGCTCCTGTCAGACGGTGCATCCGGGAGGCGAGTTCTTCACGGCTGACGTGCGTCGCCCGGACGGATCGATGTATGCGGTCACCAAGCGGCTCCAGGAGGAGATGTGCCGTCAATTCTGGGAGGGTTTCCAGTTGCGGCAGATCGTTCTTCGGCCCGACTACATCGTGGACACACGAATCGGGATGGGGCGGCAGCGGGAAACGCTGGGATCACCCGGGCACGAGACGCGCAATGGCTGGGTGTGTCGGCACGACCTGGCTGAAGCTGCCTGCCTGGCCATCGACAGTGAGATCGATTTCGACGTCTTCCACATCGTGGGTACGCCCGAGGCATCACAGACGTGCAATGTAGAACGCTCCCGAACCGAGTTGGGTCTGCAGTATGAAGGAGATCTGGAGAAATACCGCTGAACCGGTGCGATTCTGGTTCACAGGATCCTGACTCAGGAATCCCGACTCAGATGTCTCATGGAAGGGTTTCGGTCGCGTTTTGACACCCTCTCTGGGCCCCGGTATCTTTCACGGGTTACGGTGACTAACTGCAGTAAAACCAGAAAGGTAGGCCATTTCTTTGCGCCGATTCCTGCTGCTGGCAATGCTGGTCCTTACAGGCTGGACTGCCTCCGCGCATGGCCAAGTACAGACGATCCATACGGATCACTATCGCATCACGTATTTCCCAGGAACCGAGAACACCGCTCGGCGGGTTGCTGAGGTCGCGGAAGAGATTTTCCCACACCTGGCTGCCTCCTTTGGCTACTACGACGACTATTCGCCACTCCACATCATCGTTTTCGATGACACGGACTTCGGCAATGGCGCCGCCGACGACTACTCCAACACCGTCTATTTCTGGGCCTCGAATCTGGATTGGGAGATCCGGGGCGAGCACGATTGGGTGAAGAATGTCCTGACCCACGAAATCACCCACGTCCTCACCATAGACAAGGCACGCAAGAAGTGGCCCTTTCAGTTCGCGATGATCTCGGTCAATCGTACCAACTCCAACCCTGATATCACCTTCGACTTCCCCCTCTACTATCTGAGCACGCCCAAGTGGTGGGTGGAGGGAATCGCACAGATGGGGTCGTATGGCTTCGGTTGGGATACGTGGGACTCCCACCGTGATATGATCCTGCGTATGGCGGTCCTCGAGGATGATCTCCACACCTATGAGGAGTTGGGTACCCTGAACAACCGGACCGGCGGTTACCGTGCCGAGATGGTCTACAATCAGGGATTCAGCATGCTGGTCTACATGGCGCAACAGTATGGCCGGGACAAGGTCGACGAGCTGCAGGAGCATATCGGACTCTTCAGCTTTGAGGTCGCGATCAAGCGGGTCCTCGGCATCAGTGCCGAGCAATTCTATCGTGACTGGAATCGCTTCCTGAAGGACCAATACGGTCAGCAGGTGGCCGAGGTGCGCAGTGACGGCTACTTCGAGGGGCGTCCGTTGGATGACCTCAATGGCGGGGTCCTTGACTTCCATCCCATGTACTCACCTGACGGCAGTAAACTCGCGTATATCACCAGCGAGGATCGTGACTATCGGATCCCACACCTGGCGATCTACGATTTCGAGACGGGTGAGCGGACGATCCTCGACGAGTTCGTCGATACACGAATCTCCTGGTCTCCAGATGGCGAGGAGCTCGTCTTCCTCCGGAGCAAGGGGGGACTCAACGACATCTACATCTACAATCTCGAGACCGAGAAGGAGCGTCGCATCAGCGCCGATCTCAGGGCGCGCGACCCCCATGTGTCTCCTGACGGAAAGCGTATCGCCTTCACTCGAAATGGCGATGGCTCGACCAATCTGTGTCTGATCAATCGTGATGGTTCAGGGTTTGTACAACTGACCGACTACGAGGATGGTGAGCAGATCTATGCGCCGCGCTGGTCTCCTGATGGCCAGTTGTTGCTGTTCTCGATCTTCCGCGGTGATGACCGCGATATCGCGATGATTCGTGCTGACTCTCCGCCCAAGCCAAAGGATTGGGGAATCCGTGATCGGCAGCCACGGAGATCGGGCTGGGCGACCGGCGCCGATGACAGTACGAAGAGCGAAGAGCCGGTCGACGTCTGGCCTGACAGTGTCGCCTACCCGGCGGCGGACACATCGGGCTTCCGCCTCGTGCTGGCATCCGACGACGATGAGCGGGATCCCTACTGGCTGCCGGATGGCAGCGGCTTTCTCTTCGCGTCCGATCCGACAGGCATCTTCAACATCTACCGATATGACCTGGCCGACAGCTCGGTGAGCCAGCTGACCAATGTCATTGGAGGCGCGTTCTCGCCGACTGTCGCGCAGGATGGCCGTGTCGCCTACGCCAACTACCACGCGAACAACTATGACCTCTACGAGTTCAATCTGGAGGAACGCAGCCAACAGCGGCCATGGCAGGCGCCGCTGGAGCGTGACTATCAGACCAAGCTGGATTACCCGAAGCTGGCCGAGGAATATCGGATCTCGCCCTACCGGGGTCGCAAGCTCTACAGCTTCGTGCCACTGCTGCAGGTGGGACCGACCTTTGTGGGCAACCAGTTCGGACTGAATCAGGTCAGTGGTGGCGCATTCCTGTCCACGCGAGAGGCACTGGGGGGATCCCGATTTGTTGCCCAGGGCATCATCGGCAAGAACTTCCGCGAGGATACGGATCTGAACACGGACTTCATGCTGATGTGGGAACAGTCCCTGCGACCCGTAGAGGGGAACAATACGGGATTCGGACCGAGTCTCTTTGCCGCCGTTCGGCGGCGCGAGGTCGATTTCATCATCGCCAACAATACAGTGACGGCCGACAGTTTTGGCGTCGGCACACTCTACCCCGTGCCGACGGATACGACGGATCTTCTCGTCCCCGATGCAGAGCAGATTCGGATCGAGGCCGAGAGCCGCAAAGACAAGTTCAAGGACGTCTACACGACCTACGCCCTCGGTCTTGAGGTGCCACTGACGCGGCGATCCATGGCATTCGTCCAGTATGTGCGTCGTGACTACAACGAGGACTGGGCCCTGCAGCGCCTGCGTCAGCAGACTCGCTTCTTCGTCATCCAGGACAGCGTGGATATTACGGATTCTCTGCCAGAGAATCTGGTGCGCCAGGATACGCTGCTTGTGGATCCCAACGAACCATTCGCCTTCTACGAGGGACTCGACTACTTCGATTCGCATGACTTGAGTTTCGCCTTTCGTCATCAGTATCTGAAGACGACCGCCGATTTTCTGATCAATCCGACGGGTAGGGCGCTGACGCTCATCTATCGGTACTCCAAGGCGTCACTGGCAGATTCGCTGGCGCAACAGGTATCGTCCGATGGTGTTCCAAGGGATTTCTTCGTCGAGGATCGGCGGCCGCTGACGGTGAACGAATACGTCGGTAACTACGTCGAGCGCATTGGGCTGCCATACAACAACCGCCTGTCGTTCCAGGTCATGGGGGCCTATCGAAATCTCAGGTTGAAGAACAGCTTCATCCCTGAAGGTGGATTCTTTGAAGGGCGATTCTACTGGCCCATGCGTTATTATCTGGGTGGAATGAACCTGCTCAGTGGATACCCCTATTTCACGATATCTGGATCAAAGATCCTCTACACTCGGGTTTCCTACAGCTTTCCCGTCTTCCGCCGCCTGAAATCGAGTTTCCTCAATTTCACATTCGCCAAGATGTATGCGGAAGTGTTCGCCGAGGCCGGTGCTGTCGGTAATTTCACCAAAGTCGATGTGGGAGACTTCGATTCGAGTGATTTCCTGACGGATGTGGGTGGTGAATTGCGGATGGAGATGTTCACCAACTACCGAATCCCCATGCGCGTATTCCTTCAGGTCGCGCACCCGCTGAATCGTAACCGGCTGCAGCGGCTGGAAGCGCGCGAAGCGGGGCTTGCACTGGACGATCCGGATGCACCGGAGAAAGTCGACAAGTACCGGATCTACTTTGGTTTCGGCTTCTTCCCACAGGACTTACTCGGCGCTGCTTCACAGATCGCACAGTTGCGCCATCTTGACTAGTGTCTGAGAGGGCACTCGGAGACAGACTTATGCCACGTGTCGACCTGCGCAAACTTGCTCTGCGCCTCAAGGTGATCGAGATGCTGCGAGCGCACTCCGCGCGCCGGCGTTTTGATTCGGCCTGGGAGGTGTGGCGTCAGAAGGTGCTGCCCAATTGATCTGCTCAATCTCACGTCTGGTCAGAGAAGCTCTCTTCCCATTGGCTCGGGTCACACCTGTTCTGGTCGCACTCGCTTTGGTCACATTTTCTTTGGTCACGGGCTGCGGCGAGACTCAGAAAGGTGGCTCCGATCCTGTGATGACCGCTGTTCTGCAGGGTTGGCAGGTGGATACCGTGGGCGTCGTCAATATCACCGAGGGGGTGGCGCTCAACGACGATCGCGGTTTGCTCGTGATCGAGACGACGCGTGTCTTTCCGCCCGAGGCCAATGGTGGTGAGGTCTTCGCCTGGGAGTTCAATGCGCGCGCCCTGAATCCGGTGAAGATGCTCGTGTTGCGGCCCGTTCGCGGCGAAGAGAGCTTCGAGATCATCGGCGAAAGTCCGATGGTCGTGCCCCGAAATCTCGGCGCGAATCGATTCGAATTGCCCGAGCCGATTCCTCTGACGTACCCCTGCCTCTTTGGCTTCTATATGCCGGAAGAGGGAACCGTAGGGTATCGTGAGGTTCGTAACTGGAAGAGCCTGATCTCGACTGAACCCCTGCAACGGCCATTTATCTCCAGGGCGCCCTTCTCCATGTATGGGTGGCGCTACGGCGTCCGGGCTTTCTGGCGCAAGCAGCAGGATCCGGCGCAGTGAAAGGCGCGATGAAATGTGTCGCCTGGTTACTGACCGTAGGGCTGTGGGCCTGTGGCGGCGACGATGATGCGGCCAATCCAGCACCCAGTCAGATGTCCCGAGAGTTGGCCGGTGTGCGCCGGACCATGGAGACACAGCCGAATTCTCCCATCCTCTACTACCAGATCGGTCAGATCTACGAGCGATATGCGATGACGGACTCGGCTCTGGCGGCCTACGATCGCAGCGTTCTGCTGCATGAGGCCTTTCCCGAAGCCCATCAGCGACGTGGCGATCTGCATTTCCAGCAACAAGAGCTGACGATGGCTGCTGGTGCCTACGAGCAGGCAAGTCGCTTTGCACCGGGCGATGCCAGCATTCACAACAATCGTGGCTTCATCTATCGACAGATGGGTCGTCTCGCCGAGGCGGCTTCAGCGTATGAGCAGGCGCTGGTCTGCGACAGCACATTTGTCGAGGCGATCAACAACCTGGGGCAGGTCCACCGGGAATCCGGCGATACGACGGCCGCCATCGCCAGTTTTCGTCGCGCCCTGATCGTGGATGCCGACTTCCGGCAGGCCTATATCAATCTGACCGGGACCCTGAAGGAGAGTGGCCAGGTCGAGGCTGAACGTGCGGTGCTGGAGTCGATGGTGACACGTTTCGGGGTCGGTTCGAGAGAAGGCGACTTTGCAGCGTCTCGACTGGCTGAACTGGGAGACGCCTAACTACCCGGAAGCCTCAGGCGATGCCTGTCGGATCCTCGCGCAACAGGAGGATGAGTTGCTGCGCATATCGGGCGGCGGACAGAACAAGCAGCACGCCTGTGGTGGGGATGAGGACCTCCCGCAAGAGTTCCGGTGCAGGAACCAGATACGTCAGCAGCGTAAACCCCATGACGGCGGTAGCGGCCTTACCGAGTGGCCGTGCGCCGATCACCAGGCCCCGGGAACGCAGCAGCAACGCGCCAATCACGACGATCACCACATCCCGGACAATCTGCAGAGCCAGCAACCAGATTGGGAAACCGTGCCAGGCTGCCAGGCCTGAGCATACGGCGCCGATGAAGACTTTGTCAGCCACGGGGTCGATGATCTTCCCCGCGTGGGATACCTGACGCAGCCGGCGGGCGGCATAACCATCCAGCAGGTCAGTCGCACCTCCAGCCAATAGCAGCATCAGAGTCGTGTGGCCCGTACCCTCCCGGTGCAAGGACCAGAGAACGGCGGGTGCCAGCAGGAGGCGGCAGGCGCTCAGGAGATTGGCGAGGATCAGCGGCGAGGCTGGCATGTCAGCGCAACATTTCCTGAGCCTGGCGTCGAGCAGCATCGGAGACAGTGTCACCTGCCAGCAGAGAGGCAATCTCTTCGGCGCGCGCTTCAGCGTCCAGCGGGGTCACTTCCGTCACCGTCCGGTCTCCCCGGTCGGATTTGCGGACCGACAGGTGATGGCTACCGACACCGGCAATCTGGGGCAGATGGGTGATCACCAGGGTCTGTCGGGTCCGAGCCAGTGCTTCGAGCTTCCGGCCCACAGCGGCTGCGACGCGACCAGAGATGCCCGTGTCAATTTCGTCGAAGACGACAGTTGAGACCGCATCACGTTCGGCGATGATCTCCTTCAGGACAAGCATAACACGCGACAACTCTCCTCCTGAGGCGACCCGGGCCAGGGGAAGTGGCGATTCGCCGCGATTGGCCGAAACATGGAATTCCACCTGTTCGGCACCACCGGCATCTGCCGTATACCGTCGGCCATCCTCCTCGAACAGACCGTCAGGATCTTCCTGACGCTCCATATGGATGGCGAATTCGGCATGATCCATGCCCAAGGCGCGCAACCCGTCTGCAACGGCCCCACTCAGGCTCTGGCTGGCTTCGGCGCGTCCTTCGGACAAGGTGGCACAGGTGAGATGGAAGGCACTGACCGCATCAATCTGCCGCTTCTCGGCGGCGGAGATCTCTGCATCCAGATCCTGGCCTCGTTCGGTCGAGGCCAGCATCGATTCGGCTCGAGCCAGGACACCGGACAGATCGGTCTCGTACTTACGCATCAAGCGTCTCAACTCCTGGAGGCGCTCACGGCCTGTTTCCAGTCCCTCCGGATTGGCTTCGAGTCCATCAGCGTAACTACGCAGCCTCTGAGCGAGATCCTCAACACCATACACGAGCTCATTCATCGCCTCGAGGTGGGGGGCGAGTGTCTCGTCGAGATCGGTTAGTTGCTCCAACTCTCGTCGAGCACCGCCGAGTCGATCGATGATCGAGTTCTCTTCACTGTAGAGGGTTGCTTGCATGGTGTGAGCGGTCTCGACGAGCGTCGTCTGATTCTCCAGACGCCGGATGTCAGCTTCGAGGCGTTCGTCCTCGCCAACGACCGGTGCGAGTTGCTCGATCTCGGTGAGCTGAAATTGCCGCAGTTCAGCCTCTTCGGCCAGTCGACGTCGCTCGGTGCACAGACGCGCGTGGGCCGAGTGCGCCTGTTCCAATTCCTCGAAAGCAGCAGCCACGGCATCCGCCTGGAGCGTCAGACCGCCGCACTCGTCGAGAAAGCGGGCGTGGCTATCGGGGTTCAGCAAAGATTGATGTTCGTGCTGGCCGTGCAGATCTACCAGGAGACGACCCGCCTCGCGCAAGCGTCGAACGGGCACAAGCTCACCATTGAGGAAGGCCCGGGACCGCCCCTCTGCACGAATCTCCCTGCACAGGACCAACTGTCCTTCGTCGAGTTCGATACCAGCCTCGAGCAGTCGGCGCCCCGTTGCACTGTCCGCACGGATGTCGAAGGTCCCTTCCACGCGGCAGCGGTCGGCGCCACGACGGACAAGATCGGTAGAAACGGTGGCTCCGAGGATCGACTGCAGGGCGCCGATCAGGATCGACTTGCCCGCGCCGGTTTCACCCGTGATGACCGTGAGCCCTGGGCCGAACTCGATGTCAGCCGACTCGATCAGGGCAAAGCTGTCGATACGCAGACGGGACAATCCGCCGTTGATATCGCCGCTGCTGGATTTGGCGTCAGGCGCTGTCATCCGGATCCGTGTCGGGTGTTTCTTCACTTTCATCGATTGGTTCCAGAAATTCGAGCTGGAACTCTCCACCGGCTTTCTCAACCAGGACCTGCACACGCTTCCGGGATTGATCCAGCAGACCGGCGCACTGACGTGAGGCGGCGATGCCCTGCTCGAAAACAGCCAGGGCGTCCTCGAGGCTCAGCTGTCCCGTTTCCAGTCGCTCGACGCAGGTTTCGAGGCGCTCCATGCTGCTGTCGAATGTGGCCGTCTCTGCCCCTGCAGCGGGTTGTTCAGGCGACTCGTGACTCAACTCTCTATCTCCTCTACTCGGGTCGCGGCGCTTCCGTCGGCAAATCGAAGCCGCAATGGATCGCCGGGCTGCAACTGGGCTACGTTGTGCACCGGTTCGCCCTCTCGTTCACAATAGGCGAACCCTCGCGCCAGACTGGCCAGCGGATTCAGATCACTCAGCCGCAACGCGGCAAGCCCCAGGCGCTGCTGGTGCCGGATCAGGGCTGAGTCGCCGGCATCCATCAGGGTTGCGAGCTCCTCATCCAGGCGTTGCGACTGCTGATCGGCTCGATCTCGGAGCCGCTCCAGACGCTTGAGTGGATCTAGATACGACAGTTCTCTCTGCAGACGTTCCAGATGCTGCTCGATGCCTCGAACCAGTCGCAGCCGAAGATCGGCGACGCGCCGCCGAAGGACACCGGCCTCCTGCGCGACCAGTTCGGCCGCCGCAGAGGGAGTGGGAGCGCGCACGTCCGCCACATCATCGGCGATGGTGTGATCGATCTCATGGCCCACAGCGCTGACGACCGGGATCCTGGATGCAAAAATCGCCCGCGCCACGGATTCGTCGTTGAAGGGCCACAGATCCTCCGGTGAACCACCACCCCGACCGACGATCAGTATATCGATGCCACCAAACCGGTTCAACCGACCGATGGCGGCGGCGATTTCATCCGGGGCCCCCTCGCCCTGAACGAGGGCGGGAGCGAGGGTCACCTGCAAACCTGGTGCCCGGCGACTCAGGATCTGAATGATGTCGCGGATGGCTGCTCCGCTGGCTGACGTTACCACGCCGATCCGTCGCGGGTGGGAAGGGAGAGGGCGCTTGCGCTCAACGTCGAAAAGGCCCTCTTCCTCGAGACGAGCGCGTAGTTGCTCAAAGGCGATGGCCCGGTCGCCGACACCGGCAGGGCGCATCCTGACCGCGTACAACTGATACCGGCCACCCCGCTCGTAGACGGAAATATTCCCGTAGACGAGGATCTGCGAGCCCACCTGAGGTGTGAATCGCAGTTGCTGAGCATAGAAGCGGAACATGACGCAACTGAGCTGGCTGCGCCGGTCGGTTAGTGTGACGTAGCAGTGACCAGAGGCAGGTCGGGCGACATCGGTCACTTCACCAAGAATCCAGCAATAGGGCAGGGTGTTCTCGAGGGTGCCCTTGATCCGGGCCGTGATCTCCGAGACAGACAGCGGCCCGGCCGGTGCGCCTGCCGCCGCCGATGTGTCCATCTCTCAGTCCTCGTCGCCCAGGTCGGTGCTGGCGGGATCGGGCTGCGAATTCGCGTCCTCTTCGACGCGGATCTGCAGGCGCTCAATGGCGTTGGCGCGGCCTGTGACGGTGTCGATGTCGACCAGGGCACCGCACAGGGTCGGGATGCCGTCGGCGGGTTTGAAGCGAGCCGGCACGCCATCGATGAAGCGTTGCACGGCGATTTCGGCCCGTGTGCCGATAACAGATTCCTGGACGCCGGTCATGCCTGCATCTGTCAGGTAGGCCGTCCCTCCGGGCAATAGGCGTTCGTCAGCTGTCTGGATGTGAGTGTGCGTACCCAGGACCGCACTGGCCTGACCGTCGAGATGGTAGCCCAGGGCGATCTTCTCGGCCGTAGCTTCGGCGTGGAAATCGACGAGGATCACCGGTGTCTCCTCCCGCAGTTCAGCTACTGCTTTTGCGCCGCCGACGAAGGGGCAGTCGATGGCCGGCATGAATGTGCGTCCCTGGAGATTCACCACACCGACACGGGTTCCGTCACGGGCTTCGACAATCGTCTTACCCCGACCCGGGGCGCCATCGGGGTAGTTCAGGGGCCGCAGAACGTGTTCTGCGGCGTCCAGGCGCCGGGCAAAGTCAGCACGATTCCAGACGTGGTTTCCTGACGTCACCACATCCACGCCATAGGCGCGCAGCTTGCGAACGATGTTGTCGGTCATGCCGAAGCCGCCGGCGGCATTTTCGCCATTGGCGACGCACAGGTCGACGTCACGCTCGAGGATCAATCGAGGGATGATCTCGGCGGCGGCCCGTCTCCCAGGACGGGCGTAGATATCGGCAACGAACAGTATGCGCAAGAGGGAGCCTAGCGTGCGAAGTGGACGGCGCGGGTTTCGCGGATGACACAGACCTTGATCTGGCCGTGCTGGCCCAGTTCCTCTTCCAACAGGTGTGTGATGTCATCCGCCAGCTGGTCGGCATAGGCATCGTCGACGGACTCGCTGTTCACGAGAACCCGGACCTCCTTGCCATTCTGCAGAGCGTAGGCGGCGTCGACGCCCGGCTGGTTGACGGCGACTTCTTCGATTTGCCGCATACGCCGGATGTAGTCCTCCACCTTCTCTTTGAGGGCGCCCGGACGGTGTGTGGAGATCTCATCGGCCGCCTGCACGAGGATCGCTACGGCACGACGGCCAGGGGCATTGTGTGTGTGGGTTTCGATGACCTCAACGACCTCGGCCGGCTCACCGCACTTACGCGCCAGGGCGGCTGAGGCCTGCGTGGCATCAGTGCCGATGTCGTGGTCAAGGGCACGGGCAATGTCGTGCAGGAGACCAGCACGGCGCGCCAGTTGCACATCCATGTCGAGTTCTTCGGCCATCATTCCAGCCAGATGACCAACTTCCTTGGAGTGGACGAGCAGATTCTGCCCGTAACTGGTTCGGAAGCGGAGCTTGCCCAGACTTTCCAGCAGGGCCTCATCCATGTCGTGGATCCCCAGATCGAAAGCGACCTTCGAGCCAGACTCGCGAATCAGGTCTTCCACGTCCTCCAGGCACTTCTCGTAGACCTCTTCGATACGGCCCGGATGGATCCGTCCGTCGACGATGAGTTTCTCGAGCGTGTTCTTGGCGACCTCTCGTCGCAGCGGATCGAAGCTCGACAACATGACGATCCCCGGTGTGTCATCGACGATGACCTCAACGCCGGTAATCATGTCGAAGGAGCGGATGTTGCGACCATCACGGCCGATGATCCGACCCTTCATGTCATCGGAGGGCAGATTCACGACAGAGACCGTGCTCTCCATTGCCAGCTCGCCGGCGAAGCGCTGGATCGAACGAGCGATGATCTCCTTCGCCTCGCGATTGGCGTTTGCGATGCCGTGGTCCTTGATCTCCCGGACGCGCCGTGCTGCATACTGACGAGCACTCTCTTCCTGCTGTTCGATCACGAGGCGGCGTGCGTCGGCGCCACTCAGGCCGGCAAGTTCCTCCAGTTGCAGGCGTCTCTGGCGCAGCATATCCCGGACGCGTTCTTCGTCATGACTGATCTCTTCTTCGCGTCGCCCCAGTTCCTGCTCGGTCTTCAGCAGGCTTCGCTCTTTGCTCTCCAGGACATCGACCTTGCGGTCCAGTTGCTGCTCACGCTCGGTCAGACCCGTCTCCTGCTGTCGCAGGGACCGCTTGCTTCGTTCCAACTCCAGTTCCAGGGGTTCGCGCTCGCGTCGCCACTCATCCTTCGCCTCGAGGGCGGCGGTCTTTTTCAGAGATTCAGCTTCACGCCGTCCCTCATCCAGCATCCGTGTGACCGTGTCACGTGTCGACCCAAGCCGGTTCCGCCGAAAGCGACTGTTCATCAGCCAGCCTGCGAGGAATCCCAGACCCAGGACGGCCAGTGCCATACCCACGGCACCGAGGATGAGGGGGATGGGGATCGACGACTGCATCAGGCCGGTTTACCGCCTGTTGATGGATCGGGTGTTCCGTCTGACGCTGGATCTACGGCATCCAACGTGACCGGCGCTTCATCGGTGCGAAAGCGTGGTCCGTCGGAAGCAGAAGACGGCAGGTCGAAGCGGCGATGGCCCTCCTCCTCATCCTGCCGAGGCTGAGCATCCGCGTCGGAGGCCATGTCATCATCCAGGTCGCCCAGCAACTGGCCCAGTGAACTCGACAGACGGGAGGTCCGCTCGGCGATCTGCTCTTCGACAGAGTCAGCTTCGCGTTGCAGGCTCAGAAGTTCATCGACCAGCTCGAGCCCTGTGAGAATGGCCACGCCCAGCGGCCCCTGACGGGTGGCACGGCGAGAGACCTCTCGCATTCGTTCATCGACGAGTTCGGCGACGCGGCGTACATGGGCATCCGCGTCGCCGCCCTGGGAGGCAAAGGCGTATTCACGGCCGAGGATGGTCACCTTTACGGCGCGGGTCGCGGCACACATGCGTCAGACTCCTGGGGCAGGGCACTTGGAAGTGCCATGACCGATGGGTGGTGTCAGGCGGTGGCGCCGGGAGTGGCAGTGGACGAGGCGGCCTCGATGACTCCGATCAAACGCTCAAGCCGCGTACGAACCTCCTCGCGGCTCTGCTGCGACTGCTGAAGATCTCCTTCAACCTGCGTGAGCCGGGAGCGAGCGCCCTCAAGCTCAGATTGCGTGCCCTCCAACTGGCTCACGCGTTCTTTCAGACTCTGGTTCTCGGAACGTAACTGCTCAAGGACCTCGAGAAGTCGATTTACCTCGTCTTCGAGACGCTTGAAATTGCCATCTACACCAAGTTCAGACATGGTCACTCTCGTCAGCGGAGGCGGGCGCCAAAGGCGTCACCCAGACGTTTCAGGATACGGTCGATGACCTGATCGGCGTCCCGGTCCTCCAGCGTGCCGCTGATAGACCGCAGCCGCAGGGAGAGAGCCAGTGATCGCTTGCCGGTCTCGACCTGATCGCCGCTATACACGTCAAAGATCTCAACATGTTCCACCAGTTGCGGGTCAACGCGGTGGATCTCATCGAGGACCTGTCCGGCGGCGATGCCGGTGTCGAGCACGATCGCAAGATCGCGCTCAATGGGGGGGAACTTGGGGAGAGGAGCGTATTCGGCACTCTGCGATGGTTGCACAGTGACGAGGGGGCCATTCAATTCAAAGATATAGACGTCGTGGTCCACATCAAAAGTGGCACACAGGTCGCGATGCGCCTGACCACACCAGCCGATGAGCGCCTCGCCAATCCGGATCGAAGCGCCCTGTCCCGGACGGAGGAATTTCTCGGTTGCTTCAGCAGGTGCGAAGGTGCAGTCGGCACCCAGAAGGACGTCGAGGATCCCCTTGATGTCGAGGAGGTCAACCTCACGCCGGTCGCCTCGCCAGGGAGAGGCACTGGCATCACCGGCCAGCAGACCGGCGACCATCAGGGTTTCCTGCGGTGCTGAGTTGGTGCGCGGGGCAAATACACGACCGACCTCGAACAGAGCCAGGCCAGCCTGTCGTTGGTTGAAGTTGCGTCTTGCCACGTCGAGAAGTCCGGGTACCAGACTTGTACGCAGCTGGCTGACACCTTCGGCGGGTGGATTGGCCAATCGACATCCGGGCAGGCCACCCAGTTCGATCCAGCGGTCATCGACGATGCTGGAGGTGACGACTTCGTCCAGTCCGAGACCCACCAGGCGTTCGCGAAGATTCCGGGCTAACTCGTAGCCACCGGCGGGCTGTGCTGGAATAGGCCCGCGCAGGCTCTCATTTCCAGGTATCTCGTGGTATCCGTGGATCCGGCCGACCTCTTCGATCAGATCGATCTCGCGCTCCAGGTCAGGGCGGAATGTGGGCGCCGTCACGACCAACTCATCATCCGGTCCGTTGTCGACCTGACAACCGAGGGCTTCCAGGGAACGTCGGCATTCGGCAGAGTCGAGAGGAGCGGCCAGCAGTTGTCGGGCCCGGCTGGGACGAAGAGGAATTGACCGCAGTGGGGCAGGGGAGGGATATGCGTCCAGGCAGCCATTGTCGACCGTGCCACCGGCAATCTCCGCGAGCAAAGCCGCTGCCCGGGCAGAGGCGACAGGTGCCATGTTCACATCGGCGCCCCGTTCGAAGCGGGAAGAGGCCTCGGTACGCATCCCTGAACGACTTGCGCCTCGGCGCACGATTCGGCGGTCGAAGTACGCAGATTCGAGAAGGATGTCCGTCGTCGACTCGTCTACCTCCGAGTTGGCGCCACCCATGATGCCAGCCAGGGCGATGGCACCGACACCATCAGCGATGACGAGGCTTCCTTCATCCAGTTTGTGCTGCGCACCATCGAGGGTCTCCAGGTGTTCGCCCGGCCTGGCCCGGCGCACGACGATTCTTTGCTCGCGCAGTCGATGCAGGTCGAAGGCGTGCAATGGCTGCCCGAGTTCCAGCATGACGAAGTTCGTCACATCGACCACGTTGTTGATCGGTCGTTGTCCCACCGAGCGCAGGCGATTCTGCAGCCATGCAGGAGACGGGCCGATGTGCACGCCGCGAATGATCCGGGCGACGTAGCGTGGACAACCCTCAGGATCCTCGATGTCGATCTGGCACGCTTCAGCCACGGCTGGGCCATCGTCCTGCAGGTCAACCGTCGGCAATTGCAGGGGGCGTTGAGCCAGGGTGGCCACCTCGCGCGCAATGCCGACAACACTCAGGCAGTCAGGACGATTCGGCGTCACCTCGAAATCGATGGCCACATCATTCAGGCCACTGGCCTCGGCGAAGGACATGCCTGGTACGTAGTCGTCGGGCAGGATCATGATCCCGTCGCCATCTGTTCCAAGTTCCAGTTCGATCTCGGAGCAGATCATGCCACTGGAATGCACGCCTCGCAGTTTGGCTTCGCCGATCTTGGTGCCATCGGGCAGTGTGTTGCCGGGAAGGATCACCGGCACTTTCTGCCCGGCGGCGACATTGGGTGCGCCACACACGATCGTGCGGGGTGCCTGTTCGCCTACATCGACGGTGCAGACGGACAGACGATCGGCATTGGGGTGCTGGCTGCGTTCCAGGACATGGCCGACGATGACGCCGGACAACCCCGCGCCCAGGTCCTCAACCGACTCTTCCTCGAGACCGGCCATGGTCAATCGTTCGACGAGTTCAGCCGTATCCCAGGGAACCTCAACGTAGTCTGCCAGCCACGAACTTGTGATTTTCATGGCCCTCAGCCTCCGAACTGTCGAGTGAAACGAAGGTCGCTCTCGAGAAACAGGCGGATGTCGTCGATGCCATATCGGATCATGGCAACACGCTCGACACCGAAACCAAAGGCAAAGCCGCTGTACTTCTCGGCATCATACCCCACGGCACGGAAGACATTCGGGTCCACCATACCCGCCCCACCGATCTCGATCCAGCCTGTTCCCTTGCAGACGCGGCAGCGTGAATCATCGACTTTGCCCTGCCCGTTGCAGATCGTGCAGGAGAAGTCGAATTCTACACTTGGTTCTGTGAAGGGGAAGAAGTGAGGGCGGAAACGAATCTGAGTGCGGTCGCCCATGATGCGCCGGCCCATCGTTGTGAGCGTGCCCTTCAACTCGGCCAGGGACACCCCTTCATCGACATACAGTCCTTCGATCTGGTGGAAGACCATGTGGTGCGTGGCATCCACGGTCTCGTTCCGGTAGGTGCGGCCCGGTGAGATGATTCTCAGGGGCGGCGCCTGTTTCTGCATGGTCCGGATCTGCACAGTTGAGGTCTGCGTGCGCAGCAGGTGACCGTCATCGAGGTAGAACGTATCCTGCTCGTCCCGAGCCGGGTGATCGGGCGGCGTGTTGAGAGCATCGAAGTTATGGAACTCGTCCTCAACTTCAGGTCCATCGGCGACGGAGAATCCCATGCTGCGCAGCACGTCGACCAGTTCATCGGTCATCGCCGTGAGGGGGTGCTTGTGGCCGCGATGGGGACGTCGACCGGGCAGGGTGACGTCAAAGGCCTCGGCGATCTCTGCCTGGGCCTGGAGCACTTCCTGTTGTCGGGTAAGAGCGGTCTCGATCTCTCGCTGCGCCTGGCCGGCGGCCTGGCCAACGACGGGCCGCTCTTCGGCCGAAAGCTTGCCGATGCCGCTCAGGATCTCGCGCAATCGGCTGCGGCGACCCATATACTGGACACGGAGATCTTCGAGAACCTTCAGGTCAGCAGCATCGCCGATCGTCTCGATCGCCACCCGCCGCAAATCGTCGATTTCATGCACCATGATATCAGCCCCGATCAAGACCGCGAGGTCGGGTGGATGATCCGACGTTGCCGCTCAAACTTGCGGCGGGGGCAGACAGGATGGATGGGCCGAGATGCACGAATTGGCCAAATGCCTGAGTACACCATGGGAAGGCACATCCATCAGTATGGACATGTATCCCAGGGAAGACTCACCCCTCCTGACAACTCCGGCGAGCGCCGGATCACACGCCTGACTGCAGGCGTGTTACGAGAGGTGGGCCTTGGCTTGCTCGGCGATGACGCTAAATGCTTCTGGATCGCGAACGGCGAGATTGGCCAGAACCTTCCGGTTCACGTCGATCTCTGCCTTGCTGAGTCCGAAGATCAACTGGCTGTACGTGACGCCATTGATGCGGGCGGCAGCATTGATACGGGCGATCCACAGACGGCGGAACTCGCGCTTGCGGCGTCGACGATCGCGATAGGCATAGACCTGGGCGCGATCAACGGCCTCGCGGGCCGTGCGGAAGAGGCGGCTGCGCGCGCCAAAATAGCCGCGAGCCTTCTTGAGAACCTTGTTGCGTCGGCGACGGGTCGCGACGCTGTGGCGTGTACGGGGCATGGATTGATTCTCCTACTTCAGACCCAGCGAACGCCGGACATTGAGCATGTTGGCTGAGGATACTTCAAAACTCTGGCGCAACTTCCGCTTGCGTTTGGTCGAGCGCTTGCCGAGGAAGTGATCCCCGAAAGCACGACGCCGCTTCAGAGACTTGCTTCCTCGCTGCTTGATACGTTTGGCGGTCGCTTTGTGGGTCTTCAGCTTGGGCATGGTTCACAGGATTCCGGTGGGCGCGCTGTAGCAGATCCGGCGCGCAGAAATGTCATTCATAATTCGAACTGGCGAATATACAGGAGGCTCCGAAACCTGTCAACGTGTCCCGGAGCCTCCTGACATACCACCGATGGGGTGAAACTACTTCAGATACAGGGCTTTATGCACGATTCGGGTCTCTGCCGTCACCATCTCTATGAGGTAGACGCCGGCAGCCACGGCACGACCACTGTCGTCCCTGCCGTGCCAGGTGACCGCGTGGTGTCCAGCTGACCTGGTCTCATTGACCAGATTGCGCACGGGCTGCCCGAGCAAATCGTAGATCCGGATTGTTACCTGCCGGCCGACACGGCCGACGGGAACGAAGAAAGCGATCGTCGTTTCCGGATTGAAGGGATTCGGATAGGCGGGGTAGAGCAGGAATTCGGCCGGTAGTGCTGCCACTGTGGTTGTGGCCGGCGCCGCCAGGGGAATCAGTGCCGAGGTGCCGTGTCCGAGGCCATCAAGAAGGCGGATCTGCGTCTCTCCTGCGTCGTGGCGGTCGAATTGGAGGATTGGCCAATCTGTCGAGTAGGCCGCCTCACTGCCACCTCTGCCGAAGGCGAGTTGCACTACACCGGGCCGCAGTTGCCGGCTCCAGACGAGTGCTGGAGGCGCTGCGGTTGAAGATCCCAGGCTGGACTTGAGGCCGGCGTAGCTCAGTTGACGTGGGTCATACTCGATCCAAGTCGCCAGCCCCCTCAGGTCGAGATCACCCGACCAGGTGAGTTGTGCCTCCACCTGATCCGTGGTTGTGGGACGATCGGCAACCTGCAGTCCAAGTCCCGGCATCCCGCTGTCGCGGGCGCTGGCCACCAGTCGGGCAGTCTGGCCGAAGGAATCAGCGAAGACGAAGAAATCGTCGAAATCGACGATCCCGCCCGAATTGTTGAGATCACCAAGTGGCTCGATCTTGCCGAAGTAGTCGGCAAAGAGGAAGAAGTCGTCGAAATCGACAATCCCGTTGTTGGTGAGATCGGCCGGTAGGCGAGACCGGATGCGGATCTGCACGGCTGTTTCGGGTCTCAGAGTGTCCGCAGCAGTGAATCCCTCGCTGAGCAATTCGACGATGTCGAGCTGCAGCAGGGTCTGGGTGTCCTGCTGCGCGCCAGCATCGATCACCAGCAGCAGTCTGCCGAGAGTGCCCGCGCCCGAGGTGCCTGATATCGTGTCGGCGGCCACGGCGACGCGAACGCGCCCTGTCGTATCGGTGAGCGTGACGGTGGGTTCACCCAGCAGATTCGAGTCAGCGCCCGTGGTCTCAAAGCCGACCACACTCAGCACGGCCGCGTCATAGGTGATTTCGGCGGCGTACTGGGTGATATCGAGGGCGTCACTGATGTAGAGGTCGACACCCAACGTGTCGCCAGTCGCCCCGCCGCTTGTGGTGGCATTCTGGTTGCCTGCCGCCGGATCCATGTCAACGGCGACCTGCGTTGCGATCTGACCAAAACCCGTGACAGGAATGCTGAACGTGGATCGATCAGGGTCATTCGTATCGAACTGTATGGTCGTGGCCAGTGGTCCGCGTGCGACGGCCATGTAGCGTACGCGAAGTGTCTGTGACTCGTCCTTGAGGACTTGGCTGGCGCTGAAGACGGACGTCAGTTCGAGATTGTCGACCCGAAGATTGCTGATCAGCAATGTCGTTCTGCCGGGGTTTGTCAGCGTCAGTGTCGCTGAGGCTGAGTCACCCAAGAGGACGGTACCGAAGTCGATGCTGTCCGGCTCAATCAGGGCGATGGGGATTGCCCGAGCGTCGACGACCCACTGCACCACGGTCGAGTCGGTGCCATCCAGAATGCGCGTCACGACCGTATCGGATGATGTCGTGTCAGGGACGTGGAGGAAGTCGTTATCCGTGTCCGTCTGCAGGACGCCATCCACGAGCCAGCGGAAGCTCAGGGCATCCCCTTCTTCATCCGAGGCGGTGACACTGAAGATAATCGCCTGGCCCGGCTCGAACGAGAAGAACGAATCGGCGGGCGCCCGGCTCAACAGGATTGGGGCGTCATTGACCGGTGTCACGATGACCGAAAAAGACTGCGACACGAGGTTGTCTGCTGGATCGCTGATGCGGATCTCGACGTCATGGCGGCCGGTATCGGCCTGCACCGGTGTCCAGCTGATCGTGCCGGTCGAGTCGATCAACATTGACGCGGGGCCCGTGACCAGCTCGTAGGCGATGGTCTCGCCTTCTTCGTCGGTGGCCACGATCGTGTATGCGTAATCGGCGTCCTCAGGTGCTGACGTGTCGGCCACGCTGGAAATGATGGGCGGATCGTTCACCTGAATGACGCTGATGGTGAAGCTCGTCGAGTCCACGCCTTGTTGTGGGTCTTCCACCTGGACCGTGACGAGGTTGGTCCCCACATCGGCCTGCACGGGCATCCAGGTGAGCGCTCCCGTGGAATCGATGGTGAGCGAGTCTGGTCCCGACTTCAACATGAACACGAACGTCGTGTCGGCAATGTCGATATCGGTGGCTGCCAACTGGAGGGTGAAGACCATGTCTTCTGTTGCACTCGTGTCGGCAACCGGGGTGAAGACGGGGGCATCATTGGTGTTGAGGACGGACAGGGCGAAGGATTGTGTCGTCGATTCCCCACCCGTGTCCGTGACACTCAATGATATCGCCGCTGAACCGGTATCGCTCTGTGTCGGTGTCCAACGGATCACGCCCACCGAGTCGATCGTCATTCCCTCGGGGCCGCTCAGGAGGGCGAAGGTCACAGGGTCGTCGTCGAGTTCAAGGATTTCCACCGAATACGTGAAGGCGGAATCTTCGAAGGCCTGAGATGGGGCGGCGCTGGTGATCTGGGGTGGTTCGTTGGTGGG
>JABHDC010000089.1 GCA_018673255.1 Gemmatimonadota bacterium | reverse complement strand
GACATACAGCTGGTTCCAGAAGGAGTAGGCGAAGCCGGAGTTGTAGTAGGCTTCGAAGAGGGCCACGACGCTGATCAGCCCCATACCCGCTTCGCCACTGGCGACGGCCACGACATAGCGGCCTGCCACACGCCCGGCAGCAAGAAAATCAGAAACGCTTTTTACAAACCTCTGCGCCTGCATTGCGACGTAGAAGACAAGAACCATAGGTACAGCGACGATCAGCCAGTCTACGAGATGCAAGCGCTCATCCAATCACTTCCTGCAGAAGGGTTTCGGGGCCGGATTCCCCTCTCGCCGTGAACCGCATCGCCAACCGGCCCTCGAAAGGACGCTCTGCAACGAAGCGCCTCAGGTCAAGACCAGCAGATGGCGCCCTGTCTTGCCGAATGGCTCAGATAGCCGATACTCTGGCTGTGCGTCGGCGGTGATCGCCGACCCTGAACCAGCGCCCGAAGGAGAGATACCCTGACGCGTCCCGCGTGCCAACTCGCCGCCGATCTGCCAGACCATCCAGCAGACAATCTGCCGGACAAGGCCGCTGACGAATGCGGAATTGTCGGTGTATACCACCTCGACGCGTCCCAGGATGTGTCCGTCTCCTCCCTGATCCCCCCGGCCCTGCTCGACCTGCAGCATCGCGGTCAGCTCGGCGCAGGCATGACGGCCTTCGACCCATCGCATGCGCACCGCCTGCGCACCCACAAGGATACGGGCTCCGTACGCGAAGTATTTCGTCTGACCCACGAGGCCAAGGCCCAGGCCGTCGTGCGCGAGCATCCGGGCGTGGCTGCTATCGGTCACGTGCGTTATGCCACCAGCGGCCGGGATCAGGTCGAATACGCCCAACCCTTCGAACGGCCCCACAGTCGCACGTGGAAGTGGTTTTCTCTCGGTTTCAATGGAAATCTCGCCAACTACGCCGAATTGCGAGACCATCTCACCGCCGAGCGTGGCTACCACATGGTCCACGGTGTGGATACGGAGATCCTCACCCATCACGTCGCTTATGCCATGCGTGGCGAGGTGAAGCCGCCCCTCGTCGACGCCTTCAGGGAACTGACCGAGACCCTCGATGGCGCCTGCAATATCGTCTTCCTGAATGCTGACGGTGATCTGGTTGCCGCCCGTGACCCACTCGGCTTCCGCCCGCTGTGTTATGGCCGCAAGGGAGATCTGTTCGCCGTCGCCTCGGAGAGTGTTGCACTTCACAACATGGGCATCGACGAGATTGTCGATGTCGAACCGGGCCAGATGGTGCGCGTCGACTACGCCACGCGGCAGATCCATGTGGAACGCTTTTCGCCGGCACGCACACACCGCCACTGCTTCTTCGAGTGGGTCTACTTCGCCCATGTCAGTTCCAGCCTGGATGGCAGCACCGTCTACGATGCCCGCTGGCGCCTCGGCGAACATCTGGCACGGGATGAGAGTCTGACGATGAATGAGGATTGTGTCGTCGTCGCCGTGCCGGACACGGCCAAGCCGATTGGCGATGCCTTCGCTTTCGCTCTGAATGTGCCGTCCCTGGAAGGGATCGTGCGCAATCGCTACGTGGGCCGAACATTCATCGAGGGCAACGACCGGGCGCTGAAAGTCCGGCGCAAATACACGCTGCTTCCCAGTGTCACGCGCGACAAACGCGTCTTCCTCGTCGAGGACTCGCTGGTGCGATCCACGACCCTGCGGGATCTGATCCACCGGACGCGCGACGAAGGCCATGCACGAGAGGTTCACGTCCGCATCGGCTCGCCACCGGTCGTGGCGCCCTGCTTTTACGGCATCGACATGTCGACTCTGGGTGAGCTGTTCGCCCCGCACTACCTGGAGAAGGGGTATACACCGGCCGATCTGGCCCAGGCCAGCCAGGAGATGGCAGACCGTCTGGGCGCCGATTCTCTCCGCTACCTGCCCGTAGAGGATGTGGCCCCCTCGATCGGACTGCCCCACGGCAGCCTCTGTACGGCCTGCGTCACCGCCGACTACCCGACATCGACGGGAGCCCGAATCTATGCCGAAGAGAAGGCGCGGGACCTCAATCTGACCAATATGAGGGGTGGACGGTCCTATGACCGTGTCGGTGGAACTGCAGGCAAGTAGTTCTGCCTAATTTCTTTTTTTACAGCTACTTAGGGCGACACAGCGATAGTGCAACATGACGTCGCCGGTCATTTTCTTGCACAGAAGGCCGGCGTTTTGGTATGGTAAGACAGACGGAAGACAGGTCGCTGAATCGACCTGACACGATTTGTATAGGAGATCATGATGCCATCATCCCGTAAGCGAGCCCTGACTGTACTGGTTGGAGCTGCCCTGCTGATTCTGGTCGGCTTCGACCTCACCATGACCCACAATCAGCGCAGCTATCTCTCGATCACCGAGTTGAGCGCCAGTCAGGAAGGACGTCCCCTCGTGGCCCTGGCCACATCCGAGGATCTGTCCCCGGCCATTGCTCTGGACAATCCGGCCGTGTCCTACGACCAGGTCAAGGAGTTGGTCTACCTGGCTCTGGACAGGGACAGTTCTCCTGGTGCACTGCGTCACATTGTGAGCGCAGACGAATGGGTCGGCATCAAAGTGAACATGGTCTCTGCCCCGTTGATCATTAAGGATCGTAAGATCGGTGGATTCTGGAATGGCAAGGTCGATGGTGTCCCTCACTGGGGCAGTGTCAGTGACCTGCGTGTGACCAAGGCCATCATCTCCTACCTCATCGAACGCGTCGGCCCGCAACGTATCTCGATCATGGAAGGTTCCGGCGAGATCGCGCAGACAGGGTCGGAGTATTACGACAGCTATGACATTGACGGCTGGATGATCACGTGGGATGAGTTCGACGGACTGTCCTACCGTGGCATGGTTGAGGAATTCAACACCACACAGAGCGTGAGCACTGTCGACATCGTCGACTTGAACGACGATGACCCCGTGTTGACCGACGTTCCCGGGGGCGGCTTGCAGTTGCTGGGCGGCCAGAAGCGCCAGTGGGGTTACGAAGACTTCAAGCCCGGTTTCGGTGCTCCCCGAGGTCAGTGGTGGGTCCCGCAGTCACTGCTGGCTGTAGATAAACTCATCGATCAGGCGACATTGAAGACGACGGCGCCGGGCATCACGGTCTTCCTGAAGAATTACGTGGGCACCGTGGGTATGCGCGGCTTCAATTCCGGCCCCGGCAAGGGATCGGTCATCGACAATGTGGCCATCATGGCCGGTTATATGGACATGGTCCGCATCCGGCCACCCGACTACAATGTGGCCGCCGGATTCTGGTCGAGTGATGGCTGGTATGGCGGCACGAGTGACATCAACCACAACATCGTGATCGCCGGCCAGAATGTGGTGGCTGCTGAGGCGGTCGCTGCACGGATCATGGGCTTCAACCCACGCGACCTGCAGCAGATCCTGCTTGCACGTGATGTGGGCCTCGGTTCCTTCGAGGAGAACGACTACGATGTCATGGATGGCAACCCGGCACAATTGATGCACCGCTTCCCTGGCAATCCGAATTTCAAGCCATCCGGCTTCCAGGAATTCCTCATGATCGGCCCCTTCGACGAAGACGATATGGAAGTCGATCATCTCGGTGGCGAGACCGAGGTTCGCCCTGTGGCGGGTCTGGAGAATGGGGATACAGCGTGGTGGACCTACGCTCACCGCCCCGGGTATCCTGAGCCCTACACCGACATGTCGCATCTGGAGCTGGGATCTCTCGACGACAAGACCCTCTACGCCTTCACCTATGTCGAAAGTGATGAGCCGCAGCAGGCGAAGCTCAAATTTGGCTCTGATGGGGCCGCTCGTGTATGGGTCAATGGTGAGCTGGTCCTTGAGACCTATTCTGGCAGCGGCTATTCGTCGCGGGCCGGCTACGTTCCTCTCGAGCAGGGCACGAACACCGTCCTGGTGAAGACGGTCGGCAACATCCGCGGTGGTGGTATCGGCCTGAGTCTGACCGATGGCGTCCGCATGCTGCCGGAGATCCGGCCAGCACTGGCACCGGTCGTGGCGACAGCGATCGCTGAGGATGCCGACGCCAGCGCGACCCCGAATGCCACCGCCCTCGGGGAAGGATATCCGAACCCCTTCAATGCCACTGTCACCCTGCCTTATTCACTGCCTGCAGATGGTCCCGTGCGGATGAGCATCTGGAACACTGCCGGACAGCGCGTGCAGGTGCTCGTGGATGAAATGGGTGTCGCCGGTCATCACGAGGCCCACTGGGATGGCCGCAATGCAAGTGGTCAGAGTGTCGCCAGTGGCGTGTATATGATCCGTCTGGTCGCCGGTGGCAGCGTGCACCTGCAGAAGGTCGGACTGCTCAAGTAGAGACTCAGGATCGGCGGCGCTCCTGTGACGCAGGACGCCGCCGGCTCTGACTCTAACTCCAACCATGGGTGAGTTGCTGGCTAATTACGACGCCTGGATTGAGCAGACTCTCCAGCACTGGTTTGCCGGATCGTATACCTATTCGATCGTGACCGTCTTCTGGACCCTGTTTTCGAATCTCTGGTATTTCATGCTCCTCGGACCGGCGGTCGGTGTGTTCATCGCCCGGATGGTCAACGACGACCGTGTGGGCAAAGCCCTCGAGGGACGCGGATTGTGGGCGGCCGCTCTGGCTGCGATGGCGGGCATGGCATCTCCTGCCTGCACCTTCGCCTCGATTCCCGTCGTCGGGTCACTGCTGGCCTCGGGGTTCCCCGTTGTGCCGTTGATGGCCTTCCTCGTGGCCGCCCCCCTGATGAATCCATCGCTGTTCATCATCACCTGGGGCGTCATGGGTGCCCCCATGGCCATTGCGCGTGCGATCTCCGCCTTTGCCCTGGCCATCCTCGCCGCCTGGCTCACGCAGATTCTGAGCAGCCGGGGATGGGTCGACTTCACCGCCGATGTGCGCAATCCCGCTGAAGCAGACAGACATCGGGGTCGCCATCACCACCACCATCATCACGACCATGCTGAGAACGAGCCACCGCACTGGCAACGGGTGAGCGCCGAACTCTGGCACGAGTTCTGGCACATGAGCCGGTTCGTATTCAAGTATTTTATGCTCTCCCTCATGGTCGCCGCCGCCCTGCAGGTCTTTGTGCCTGCCGACACGGTCGCCGTGCTCATGGGTGGCCGACAGATGGAATCGGCCGTCATCGGCGGCCTGCTGGGAATCCCCTTCTACGTGTGCGGCGGCGGGGCCGTGGCTACGGTCGCCGTGCTGATGTCCCTGAACATGGGCCCCGGTGCAGCGCTGGCCTTCTTCCTCACCGGGCCGGCAACAAAGGTCAGCACACTGTTCAACCTGTTCGCCGTGATGAGAGGGCGTGTCATCGCGCTGTATCTCGGCGTCACCCTGATCGGCGGTACGCTCCTTGGCGCGGCGTATGGTGCGATCGCCCCCGAATATATCCCCCACATGGTCTATGCCGGCCAGGTGGAGACCAGTGACGACCTGTCCAGATATTGGCAGGACACGCGGCCTCCGCAGACCTGGCACTGGACCCGATAGCTGGAGCAATATCTGTGAAGATCTTCCTGACAGGCCTCGTCTTGCTGTGTCTGGCCACGAGCGCCACGGCCCAGACGGATCTCACGGTTGACGCTGTGACACGGGCAACGACTCTGAATCCATACGATGGCAACGTTGCGGCCCTCACCGATGGCATCACCCTCGAAGACGATGCCGCCGCCGGCGCTGTGGCCTGGGGTGGTGCCGGCCTGTTCGTGGCCGCATGGGAAGAGCCGGTGAAGATCGCCAGGGTCCGCATCTACCTGGGCCTCATGGAGCGTTACGCCTTCTATGCGTATCTGGGTGGCAGCTTCAGCGATGCGGGAACCCGGATCGAAGTCGAAGAGGTAGCTTACACGAAGGAGGGTCTGGCCCCACTGGACGAGAACATCTGGTGGGAATTTGAGGCCCAACCCGAAATCGCCGTCGACAATGTGGGCCTCTCCGTGGGGGGCACGACCGTGATCTACGAGATTCAGTTCCTCGGGCCTGACGGCACGGCGATCGAGCCGATGAGCCTCGGAATGCTGAAGAAGGGCCTCGAAGCGCAGTAAGCTCGCTGTCGAGTTGATCGATAGGCTGCTCCTGTCGATCCGCAGCACGACCTGCTACCCCGTTCACACACACAACTGACCTGGATGACGCATGAGAGATCGTCTGATCATCTGCAACGACGATGGCATCCAGATGCTGCACAGTTGCGCGCCAGGGCACGTGGAGACATCGATCCGGTCCTGGGTCGACTTCTTCTTGCAGGACTGCCACGTGGACGTCCTCGCCTTCTGCACAGCCTTTCCTGACAAGACACACCATGAGACGGCCATCGGTGAGCGCTATATGGCCGGTGCTGCCCCGACCCCTTCCCAGTCACAGCTGCACAACAAGCAGTGCCTGGACGAACTGCGCGATGCCGGGACGGATATCCTGCACGTCGTTGCCGACCAAGTACGCCTGCGGGGCAAGCGGGTGCTGGCATCGATCCGCATGTCCGATGTGCATCACGCCAGTGATCTCTATCAGTCCATGGCGCCCGCCATCCTCCGTGAGCACCCTGAATGGCGAATCCTGCTGGAGGATGGCTCACCGGATGTCGCCCTCGACTACAGTCACGCGGGGGTGCGCGAACACCGACTGGCCATCATCGGGGAGATCCTGGAGACCCATGCCGTCGGCGGAATTGAACTCGATTTCATGCGCTCATGCCGGTATTTCCCGAGCCACCTGGCTCAGGATCGCCTCCATGTGATGAACGATTTCGTATGCCAGGTGCATGATCTGATCGTCGCCGGGAATCAGTCACAGCGGCATCTGGGCGTGCGTCTACCGCCCAGTCTGGCGGAATGTGCAGGACTCGGACTGGATCCGGCCACGTGGATCCAGGAGGGCTGGGTCGACTATGTGGCGCCATCCGACTTCATGTGGCTCGACTACGGTACACGCGTCGAAGACTTCGCAGCGCTGTGTGAGGGAACAGACTGCGGCGTATATCCCTGTCTGAATCCATTTGCCGCCGAGTGGGTCAATCATCGGGCCGTCAACGCCTATACCCCGAACCCGGTGAACTTCAATCGGCGGGTCTTCTTCTCCGACGAGCAGATCCGGGGTTGCCTGCGCAATTTCGACCGTTGGGGTGGCGATGGCGTCTACACCTTCAACTTCTGCTGCGAGACCATCGACAACCCGGGCTGGGTGAAGCGAGTCCACGATGTGGCCGCCGAATCGCCGAAAGTGAGGCAGTCGCAACCGGCCTCATACTCGTTCCTGCCGATCTGGCGTGCCGACAGATCTCCCAGCGGCGCCGAGCAGAGCTGGCGAACCTTGCAGTTTGGCGCGGGCCAAGGCGTCCTCTTCCCCTTCCGCGTGGCAGATGGCTGCGGGAAAGCGATCTCCGGTCGGCTGCGATTCCGTGTCTACAATCTTCACGATCAGGACATACTGGAAGTACAACTCAATGGCGACACGATCCCGGATGCAGCCATCATCGAGCGCCGGAAGACCAACATTCACGTCGCCGCTGATACACGGTATCCGGGAATGCACGTCCCGCCACACATCGCCTATGAGATCGATCTGGGACAGTGCCCCGCACTGAGAGGCGACAACGAATTGCATCTTGAGATCACCTCGCGGGCGCCCTCCGTCGACTCGGAGTGCATGGTCGAGGCGATGGAAATTGATGTTGGCCACACCGGCACACTGCAGACTGTCGGATACCTGTTGGACAGGTGACCCTCTACCGGAAGCCGGCCCGATTGGGGTAAGCTAATCCTGACAGGACCCCTTCTGAGACAAGGATGACGCATGACCTCGCGCGAACGTGTACGCAAGATTCTCAACCACCAGGAAGCCGATCGCCCTGCCATTGACCTGGGCGCCACCCGTATGTCGGGTACCGTTGCCTGGACCTATGGTGCTCTCAAGGCTGCCCTTGGCGTCGAGTCTGGATCGACGCGCGTATACGATCTGTTTCAGATGCTGGCCGAAGTCGAGGAGCCGGTCCTGGATGCACTCGGTTGCGATTTCGTCATGGTCCCTGCAGACCAGATGCAATACGGCCTGTCTCGCAATGGCTGGAAGGACTACACCTTCTGGGATGGTCAGACCTTCCAGGTGCCCTCTGGATTCCGGCCGGAAGTCACCGAGGATGGCTCTTTGCTGGTAGGTGATGGGCCCGACTGGAAAGAACCGGTCGCACGCATGCCGAAAGGCGGCCGTTACTTCGACGCCGTCCGCGTCGCGAATCTCACCGACACCTTTGAGGTCCCCCATATCGAACCGGATGACTGGGACCTGCCGGGTGCGATCGAGACCGACTACATGGAACGCGAGGTAGCCAAAGCGAAGGCACTCTTCGAGTCCACCGATCGCGCCCTCGTCGTCACGCCACCCTTCAATCTGTCCGGTGGATACGGTGGCCTGTATCAGTGGGGCATGAAGATGTCGCTGGATCAGTCACACTGCCAGGAATTCATGCTCGCCCAGGCTGAGGCCAGTGCACAACGGGCCCGTCAGTATCTTGCCGAGATGGGCGACTACATCGATGTCGTCGTACTCAGTGGCGCCGACTACGGCACCCAGGACCGCGAGTGCTTCCGCCCGGAACTATTCGGCGAGGTGATGGCCCCGGCCTGGAAGATCGTCTGCGATGCCGTGCACGAATTCGAGAATGTGAAAGTCTGGATTCACAGTTGTGGGTCGATTCCGGCGCTCATTCCCTATATAGCAGATGCCGGTGTCGACTGCCTCAACCCGGTGCAGTGGGGGGCAGCCGGCATGGACCGCGAATGGATGAAGAAGACCTACGGCGACCGACTCGTGTTCTGGGGTGGCGGCATCAACACGCAGGGCACCTTCCCCTTCGGGACAGCGGACGAGGTGCGGCGTGAAGCGCAGGAATGCCTCGATATCTACGCTCCGGGAGGCGGCTACGTCGTCAATCCAATCCACAATATTCAGGCCGATGTGCCGGTGGAGAATATCCTGGCCCTCTACGAGACCGCGCGAAACTACAGCTATCGATAGCTCCGGCTACGAGATTCTAAGGCTCGGGGACACTAGAAGCTGTAAGTGAGCGCCATGCCTGGTGCTGCACGACGGGTGGATCCCATACTCATCTGCAGACCCAGCTGCCGACCATACTTGTAGCGAACCCGATCCCGCTTCTCTTCGATGACGCGGATGCCCTTGTAGAAGTCATAGATGAGGCTGTAGCCGACCGTCACGGCGCCCAGCAGGATCAGCGGCCCACCCGGCATGAGTTCACCCTTGCGATGCAGTTCGCGCAGTCTGTACTGGGTGTTGCCGTCCTCGATCTCGACGGGAATCTGTTCGTAACGACGCTCCCGCTTCTTGTTGCCTTCATTGAGGATCATGACATCAAAGTCGGACTTAGGAAAGTCACCTTCATCGGGATCGCTCAGGATCGCACCCCCGATCATCGCCGCCACACCCAGCAGACTCCGACGCAACAGTTTCCTGCCCGTCTCGGGTTCGCCGGCGTAGTAATGCATGATCCCGGGGATGGGGATCACCCGTAGCGCCAGACCGACGGATAGTCGCCGATTCATGTCCCTGTATTCTTCGAGGGTCATCTCGGAGGGGACCAGAGTCAGAGGTGCTTCATTCAACGATTCACCCCACATCTGGGCTGACGTGGGAGACGGCAGGCTGAGAGCCAGCGTGAAGAGGGCGATCCAACCTGCGATGTGCTTTCGCATGACTCGTTCCCCTGTGATGAGGCGACGCGATGCGGCACCCTGCGGCACCACCATCCTCGGCGAAGTAACACCCCATTTCGGCGGCGGGCAACCCGCTTGTGCCCGCGCGGGCCATTCATCGGTGCTCTCCACTGACAAGAACACGGGAATCCTGATGCCATCAGAGACTCAGCGCCTGTATTACCCCGACAGCAGTGACGATTGGGAACAACGTGCACCTGCCGATGTCGGCATGGACAGTGCAACGCTGGAAATGGCTGTCGACTTCGCTCGCGATCCGGCCCACGAGGGGTTCGGACGCGACCTGCGAGCCGAGTGGGACGCCAGTAATGGCGGCAAAGCGCACGACGACGCAAGGATTCTGGGACCGATGCAGGATCGCGGCCAAGCGTCGGGTGTCATTCTGCGACACGGCTACATCGTGTGCGAATGGGGCGAACCTGAGCGCGTGGACATGACCTTCAGTATCTCGAAGAGTTTCCTGTCCACCGTAGCCGGTCTGGCCTGGGATCGGGGTCTGATCCGCGATCTGAACGACCCCGTCGCGGACTACGTGGCAGATGGCGGCTACGATTCCGATCACAATCGGCACATCACCTGGGACCACTCGCTACGGCAGACGAGTGAGTGGGAAGGCACGCTCTGGGAGAAGCACTATGCGGCGGGCAATCCCGACGATCGGTTGCTGGAGCCCGTCGAACCGGGTACACGCTTCGAATACAACGATGTGCGCGTCAATCGATTCGCCCTGTCACTGCTGCGAGTGTGGAAGCGGCCACTGCCCGACGTATTGCGTGAGCACGTGATGGGACCGATCGGTGCCACCGACACATGGCAGTGGCACGGCTATGGGAATTCCTGGGTCGATGTGGAGGGGCAACGGCTGCATTCGGTCAGCGGTGGCGGGCACTGGGGTGGCGGCATGTGGATCAGCGCCCGCGATCAGGCCCGCTTCGGTTATCTGTCGCTGCGGCGGGGACGCTGGCAGGACCGGCAGATCCTGTCCGATGAGTGGATCAGGATGGCCACGACGCCCACCGGTCTCGGGTCGGACTTCGGCTTCATGAACTGGACGCTGAATACCGATCAGGGCAACGTGCCCAGTGCGCCGGCCAGTTGCTCCTATCATTCCGGCGCCGGGTCGAACAGGATCTTCAGCGACCCTGAACATGATCTGGTCATCGTATCTCGCTGGTTGTCCGGCGATCACTACGATGGTTTCATCCGCCGGGTCTTGAGTGCGATTCGACCAGAGGATTGCTAATGTCTCGCCAACCAGACTTCGACCAGTTCCTGAAGGTCCTGACCCGCCAGGGCACACCGACTCACCTTCCCTTCTACGAACATATCGCCAGTGCCGGATTCATCAGTGCCCGCCTGGGGGTCGATTACACCAATACCCGTGGCATCGAGCGGTGGCGGCATTTCGTCGACTTCTGACTGGGGTTGGGATTCGACTGCATCCCCATGGAGATCCCGCCAAAGTTGAGAATGGGAGACAGTGGTGGGGACGGCCTGTCTCACGAGAGTGAGGCCCACGCCATTATCCGAAATCGGGCGGAATTTGAAGCCTACGAGTGGCCGGATCTGGCGTCACCGATCGACTTCGAACCCTTTGAGATCGTCGCCGGATTGCTGCCGGATGGTGTGAAGATCGTCGGCGGTGTCTGCGCCGGCCCCTATGAGTGGGTGAGTCAGATGATGGGTGTCATGGGCCTGTCCTATGCCCTGGCCGACGATCCCCAACTGGTTGCGGACATGTTCGACAGGATCCGGCAGATTCACACCAGTGCCGTGCGCCAGCTGGCCACGATGGATGGCATCGGCGCCCTTCGACAGGGCGATGACCTGGGATTCAAGACGGCGACCTTCCTGCCGCCGGATCGGCTACGGGAGTGGGTGTTGCCGATCTATCGCGATATGGCCGATGCCGCTCACATGCAGGGGAAACCCTTCATCCTGCATTCCTGCGGAAATCTGGCTGAGATCTACGACGACATCGCCGCCTGCGGCGTCGACGCCAAGCACTCCTTCGAGGACGTGATCCTGCCGGTGGGAGACTTCAAGCGCCAGTATGGCAACCGTATGACGCCACTGGGCGGGCTGGATGTGGATCTGCTCTGTCGCGGGACGGAAGATCAGATCAGGCACTACACGCGCAGCGTCGTGGAGTCCTGTTTCGCCGACGGACATTACGCCCTGGGCACAGGCAACTCGCTCACCGACTACCTGCCTGTAGCCAACTACCTCATCGCCCTCGATGAGGGGATGCAGGCGACAAAATAAAGGGGCTGGATGGCATACAGCCACCCAGCCCCTCCCGACTCAACCCTCCCACCGCGTATCGGGGGAAGCTCTTGTTCTAGTGGAGATCCTCGATCTCGGCCTTGATCTCGCCCCAGCTACGATCTGCGACCAACGTCGCCCGCGGCTCGAAACTCAGGTGCGTCACACTGGTCTGGAAGGCGTGGCGAACCTGGGCGTTGTCGAAGACTGCGACGCCGAAGGGATACGACGCGCCGAGGTCGGCAAAGTTGACATCCGTCTCACTGCCCGTGACCAGGGCGCGACGGATCTCGAGCGTCCACTTGCCACCGGCATACTCAGCGACGCCGTCGATCTGACCACGATCGCCATCAGGACGCTTCACGATGATTCCGGGGATCTCGTCGCCAGCTTCGAAGTTGTCGACGAAGGCCACTTTCTCTTCGTCACGAATCCAGTAAGGACCATCGGCGCCCTGCGGGCCCATGAAGGCCGGACCGTCACCAGCTTCGTTCACATTGTTGACGTAACCACCGACGGTCTTCGCATCGGAATGACGACCGGCGCTGCCCGTGTCTTCGGACCAGCGTGTGTCATCGAGCCACTGATCGTCGATGTAGCCAATGGAACCGGAACGCACGGACTTCCAGTGCCAGATGTCACCGAGTTCACCGGCATTGGCATTGTACTTGTTGCCATAGGACTTGTTAGGCTCACCGACGTGACAGGTGACCATGCAACCGGCGTCGGCAAAACCAGCGATCGTACCGATGGGCCAGATGAAGGCAAACTTGTCTTCGTAGAATTCGGTCTCGTCGTGATCGCTGCCGTCATTCAAGTGCAGCCACGTACCATCGTCCTGCTTCTGCCAGGGGAAGCGACGCAGACTGTGCGTCGGATCATCCCACTCGACCAGGAAATAGACATCGGTGGCCGTATACACGGACTTGATGGTTACATCATGGCTGCCGGCATTGGCGCCGCCAAGGACAGCCACCGTGACGCTCTCAGCGCCGTCCCACATACCATCCGCAATACCGTCAACGTTGGGACCCGCGCCCACAGACTTGGCCATGAGATCAACGATCTCCGCTGGTCCTGCAATGGCTGCCGTCCACATGGCGACTGCCGTCAGCATCGTGATCGCAACCCCGATCGCCGTCGACTTCTTGTTCATAGTGCCCTCACCCTCTCCCGAGTGCTGTGACATGTTCTTCCCACCCCATCTGGGCAGATGTTGCATTACTCTGCAAAGATCCTGCCATGCACGTGATTCACTATAAAAGGATCTTTCTCTCTGATAGTCTGTATATGTAGGATTTGTAGAGCCTGTCATAGGGGACATACGAGTCCCATTTACCGACCCTCCGTGAATCACATGTCTCACCGGGCAAGTTGTGTATGTTACCCGTTACACATCAGGAGAGATCTGAGAAATGGCTGACAAACTGGCAATCCATGGCGGCCCGGCCGCCGTGGCTGAGGGACTTGAATTCCGTATCTGGCCTGAGGTGACGGCTGAAGACGAGACACTCGTGCTGGCGTCACTTCGACAGGATCAGCATGCCTTTGGCCCCCACGCCTCTGCGCTGCAGACGGAATTCGCCGCCTGGAATGGCAACGACCACTGCTTCGCGACCAACAGCGGCACCGCAGCCCTGCACATGTGCATCGCTGCCTGCGGCATCAGCCCCGGAGATGAGGTCATCACACCGGCCCTGTCCTGGACGAGCAGCGCGTCGTCGATCCTGCATCACAATGCGATCCCCATTTTCGTCGATGTCGATTGGGATTCGATGCATATCGACCCGGCCGCGATCGAGGCGGCCATCACGGAGCGCACGCGGGCCATCCTCGTCGTCCACTATTGGGGCGTTTCCTGCGACATGGACCCGATCCTCGACATCGCCTCACGCCATGGCCTGCGCGTCATCGAGGATGCCTGTCAGGCTGTGGGGGCCACATACAAGGGCCGCAGAACGGGCACGCTGGGCGATGTGGCCGCCTTCAGCCTGAATCAGAACAAGAATCTCACCGGCGGTGAGGGGGGACTCTTCGTCACCAACGATGAGACCCTGTTCACGCGTGGCAAGGCGGTCAGCGCCTTCAGCGACATGCGTCCACCTGAAGCGGGCCGGGAATTCCACGACTACGGTCTGGGGTGGATGTATCGCACCTCCGATCTGCCCGCCGCATTTGCCTTGAGCCAGTTGCGTCGATTCGATGCGACCAATGCCGATGCGATCGAGAACTGGAATCGGCTCAATGCCCAGCTGTCAGATACACCGCATCTGGTGCCGGCCTTCCGTACCGCTGATCGACCCACCAATGGCTACGCCTACGTGCTGCGTGCCGATCCCGCGGTGGCCCGCGCGCGCGGCGTGGCGAGCAGCACGATGACGAACAGCATTGTGGACGCACTGGGGGCCGAGGGCGTTCGCATGAGCCGAGCCAACTGGCTGTTGCCGGCCCACTCGGTCTTCCAGGCCAAGAATGCCTACGGCGGCGGTTATCCGTGGAGCGCCGAACACACCCGGGACGATATCAGCTACGACCTGGCCCAGTTCCCTGTTTCACAAGACTGCATCGACAGCTGCATGTGGAATGTGAACAATCACCGCCCTCCCAATGGTCCCGCGCAGATCGATGCCCTGGCCGCGGCGATTCGGAAGGTATTCACTCAACTCGACGACGTACCGATCAAGGCGGAGGTCGCCTGATGCTACAACTTGGATTCGCCACGCGCGACATCACCCCTTCTCGCCCGGCGATGATTCAGGGCCAGAAGGGTCGTCGTATCGGCCACGAGGCGCTGGATCCGATCACGGTGACCGCCTGGGCCATGACAAATGAGGACAACTCTGAAGCGACGGTGCTGGTCTCCTGTGACATCACCACCCCGTCGCAGGGTCTGATCGAGCATGTCCGTGGGCGGATCGATGCATCCTCTCTGCCCATCGATGGCGCCGCCGTCATCCTCACAGCCACACACACGCACACATCCCTCGTCCACGAGGACGGTTCCTACGAGTATCCCGGTGGCGATGTGATGACCCCCATGGAGAGCGAGGCGTGGCTCACAGATCAGATCACCGAAGCGATCGAGGCAGCATGGGAGGCCCGCACACCCCGCATCGTGGCTCGTGCCTTCGAGCACGCCGTCGTCGGCCACAATCGGTATGCCGTCTATGCGGACGGGAATGGGCAGATGTATGGCAAGACCCGGCGCGATGATTTCGCCCACATCGGTGGCTACGAGGATCACAGTATCGATCTCATGTTTGCGTGGAATCCGGATGGCACCCTTGCCGGTGTGGCCATCGTGATCCCCTGTCCATCGCAGGTGACCGAACATCTGACGCAATTCTCCGCCGATTACTGGCACGAGGTACGCGTCGAACTGAGGAAGCGATTGGGCGGCCAGCATGCCGATTCGGGCAACGAGCTGAGTGTTCTCGGATTGTGTGGCAATGCTGGCGATCAGTCTCCCCATTTCCTGCTGTATGGTGAACAGGAAGAGGAGATGCGCCAGCGGCGCGGTGTCAGTGAGCGTGAGGAAATCGGTCGCCGCGTGGGCGAGGCGGTGGAACGAGCCCTGGCCTGCACGCCACCGGATGCCGACCGGCCCTGCTCACTCACCCACCACACTCGCCACCTCAAACTGGCTCCCCGGTCGATATCGCAGGCTGAGAGAGACCAGGCCGAGTCCCTCTATGAAGAGGCCGTGGCCCAGGGCGACACCGAAACCTGGTGGCCCAAACGGCAGAAGGCCGTCGTCGAGATCTTCGATGGAATACGAGAGGCCGAATTGGTGCCGGTCGAGGTCCACGGCATCCGGATTGGCGACTTCGTCATGGCCACCAATCCTTTCGAATTGTTCCTCGACTACGGCCTGCAGATCAAGGCACGCAGCTGCGCCGCGCAGACCATGCTCGTGCAACTGGCGGGACGGGGTTTCTATCTGCCTTCACCGCGTGCTGTTGCAGCTGGTGGCTACGGTGCCATGCCGGCCGTCTCAGCTGCTGGGCCCGAAGCGGGTGCAGAGCTGGTAGAGGAAACGCTATCGATGATCGATGCGCTCATGCGCGACGCGTAGACGCTGCCGACCGGCTGCCCTCGCGGACGGCATGCAAGGGCGATTCCTTAAGGGGCACTAGCTAGCCAGAGGCTGACAGGTCTCGCAGATGTAGACACTACCGCCGAGATAATTCTGCTTCTGGATGGCTGTACCACACTTGCCGCAGGGTTCGCCCACCGTGAATCGTGAGAGCTTCGTCGCGTAACCACCTGGTCTGCCGAAGAGGTCCTTCTCCGTGTTGCGGCCTCCTCGCTTGCTCATGTCAGCCAGGACGCGTCGAGTCGCCCGATGAAGCTTCTTGCGCTCTGCTGCCTTGAGCGTCGCGACAAGCCGTCGGGGATGGAGCGCGGCGGCATACAGGATATCCTGCAATACCCCATTGCCCAGTCCGGGTACCCGCTGCTTGGTGGCCAGCAGAGCTTTGACACTCTTCCCCTGCACATCCTCTTCGGCGGCCATGCCGGCGAAGTAGGCCTCATCGAAAGCATCACTGAGGGGCGAGGGTTTCTCCAGCGACTGATGGTAGTAGGGACTGTCGACCTTCTTCGCCTCCCAGCACCACAGACCACCATACATCGAAACGGTGGAAGAGAGGCTGGTGCCATCGTCGAAACTCACCAGAAGCTGATGCTTCTTCGGCAAGGTGGAGTCGTCCTCGTGGAATCGTATCGAGACCCCCTCGCCGTAGACGAGCAGATGGGGGCCCAGATCCAGTTCAACGAACCCGCCATGTGACGAGACCTTGCCCACCTTTCGGCCGGAGAGTCTCGTGTCGTAGGTCTGCGGGTCACCGTGGAACCAGGCCCACTTGTGCGGTGAATGGTTGGCGACGACGCGAGCCACCCGTCGTCCCTTCACGGTGTCCTGAAGTTGTGTCGCCAGCGAGATCGCTTCGGGTATTTCGATCATAGCCTTCGCCTCCCGGGTCTACCTGATAGCAGGCCGAAAAACGCGGCGGCGGTCAAGAGCTCACATAGGTGGCCGTGTGGGCTCGGGCGATGCAACTGTCACGCGGAGACTGACGGAATTCAGGTTGTCGACGATCCGCCCGTCCCCACGCGGTCAATCATCGTCGCCATCCTCTGCGTCATCTTCATCTCCACGAGGATGGCAATCGTAACAGGCGATGGAGTCGTAGCGGTAGTCGCTTACGTCATCGTGATCGTCGTCGGTCTCTCGGCGCTCGTGTTCACCATCATGACAGTTGGTGCAGGTGAAGACCTCGTAGTCAGCAAGATCGGTATGACAGGCGGCGCAATCGTTTCGATAGTCCCGGTGGTTTCCCCGCTGCAGAGGGAAGCTTGGTTCATGGTCGAAGGTCGATGGCTCCCAGGCAGCATCGGTGTGACAGGCTGAGCAGTCCGGGCCAAAGTGATCACGCGGTTCATCCTCCGCATGGCAGGCGATACAGTCCGTGGCTGTTCCCGAGAAACCTTCAGCGTGGCAGGTGACGCATGTCACCTCGACGTGCGCCCCGCGAAGGGCGAATGTCGTCAGGTCGTGGTTGAAGGTGGCCGGTGACCAGTCCCGCGTGTCGTGACAGTCGGTGCATTCATGCGACAGCTGCAGCGCCACATGGTCGGGATCAGCAGCGTCATCGAAGTCCGCTTCATGGCAGCCGAAGCAATCCGTGGGGGCTTCGGCCAGGACTTCCGGCGTGTGGCAGGCACTGCATTCGGTTTCGACGTGGGCACCGGTGAGGGCGAAGTCCGTCAGGTCGTGGTCGAAGGTCGCCGGTAACCAATCCCGCGTGTCGTGACAGTCCGTGCACTCATGAGACAGCTCCAGCGCCCCGTGATCGGGCTCGGCGTCATCGAAGTCCGCCTCATGACAGGCGTAGCAGTCGGTGGGGGCCTCGGCCAGCACCTCCGGGGTGTGACAGGCACTGCATACGGTTTCGACGTGGGCACCCGTGAGAACGAAGTCCGTCAGGTCGTGGTCGAAGGTCGCCGGTGACCAGGCACCTGTGTCGTGACAGTCGGTGCATTCATGCGACAGCTGCAGCGCCTCATGATCGGGGTCAGCAGCGTCATCGAAGTCTGCCTCATGACAGCCGAAGCAGTCGGTGGGCAGGCCCGAATATGCCTGCCCGGCGGGATGACAGGCGGCACACACCAGATCTGCGTGGGCTCCGAGCAGGACAAATCCGAAGGCCTCATGGTCGAAGCGTGCCGGACGCCAGGCCATAGAGGTGTGACACTCTGCGCATTGCGTGGGAAACCCGCGCTCAACATGATTCGGATCGGTCACCTGCTCGTACGATTCGAGATGGCAGTCTTCACACGCTGCGAGCGCGGGTTTGAGCGATCCTTCGCCGTGACATCCGGCGCAATCCAGAGATTGATGCCCCCCCGCCAGTCCCACATCCACGTGCAGTTCACCCACCGTCCACGTGGCCGGATTCGGTGAAGTATCCTGACAGCCGGTCACGATACCCGCCACCAGAAGCGCGGCCCCCAGGAGGACTCGGATGTGCCTGATCGTTCTCAAAGCTGGCTGCTGATCCCCGCATAGACCTGCGTGCGCAGATGAGTGAATTCATCGACCTGCTCTGACACTCGCAGTCGCGCCTCCCAACTGCCGAATCGACCCCGTAGACCCAGGTGGGGCCGGAAACGCGTTCCCCACTCGGGCTCACGGGAGTTACGCCATTGGAAGGCCGTGGCGTTGACGCCGGCACTCACGTGCCAGCGTCTGCCCAGGCGATTGCTCAACACCAGGTCCGCACGCTCCATCTGACGCCAGCGACTCCAACTGTCGGCCAACTGGAATCGCAGGGCCGTGCCTCGCCATAGTCTGGACCAGCGCACAGTGACCATTTCTGAGCGTTGTCTGCGTTCGCCGTAACGTGAGCGCAGGCGCAGGCTCACGTCGACATTCCTGCCCCATCGACGAGCGGCCATCAGACCCAGGCTCCTGGTGCGGCCACCGTAGTGCAAGGAATCGGCGCGATCGGCGACGGGAAACAACGACAGTCGTTGACCGCCGATGTCGGCCCGAAGACGCCAGCCTCCCCCCCGCCAGCCGCTGTGGATGCGCCACAGGAATCGCTTCTCACCAGGCTCGGTCTCAGCATGCGCGGTCAGCTCGATCTCTCCCGGCATCTGGAAGCGACCATTGGCACCGAGTCGCCAGCGACTGGTCCCGTCGATGGCTTCATCGTGCCAGCTGCCCATAGCCAGCTGAGCAGAGGGCGCTGCCGTCCAGGCGAGTTCACCACCCCATTGAGCGGGACCACTCCCGGGGCCCGTGTCAGATCTCCAGAAAGCCACACGCCGGCCGCCAGCCACGGCAGCGCGCAGATTGCCACGTGACCCCGACCAGCTGGCTCCATCCGTATCTCCCGCACCGATGACGCGCATCTGCGGCCGATGACGCCCCAACTGCAGTCGCCCACCGGCCACATCCACATCCAGACCGACACGACGCAGGCGAAGGCGATCGTCGTAGGCCGTGTAGAGTGCACCGGACTCGTCCCGGGCATGCCGCGTATCCAATGCCCTGTAGTCGTCGACTTCGAGCTGCAATCGCAGGCGCTGCCTTCCCCACTCCTGGCTGTGCAGTCTCAGTCGTGTGGTCGCCGTCTGTGAATCTGTGCCGAGACTGCTGGCATCACTGAGCCAGCGCCAGCCAAAGGAGACGCGGCCATCCACAGCGGCACAGACCCCCTGCGGCACCGCCGCGATCAGCAGCAGAATCAGCCATCGTCGCATGAGCCGATCAGTCATCGAAGCCGCCAGCATGACAGTCGAGACACCGTGCATCGTCGGCATCCAGACCGACGTGTTCCTCGACATCCAGCTCGAACTTGTGGCAGTCAGCGCAGGTGTAGGACAGATAGTCAGGTGCCCGTTTGTGGCAACGACTGCAGTCGGCCTCGTGTTTGCCACCGCGAACCTCGAACCACATGGGATCGTGCCCTCCCTGCCAGCGATCCAGCGTATGACACGATTCGCAGTCGGGACCGGCCGTGAGATGGACCGTCACCGAGGCCTGCCCGAATTCGGCTCGATGGCAATCGTAGCACGTCTCCGGCGCGACGTTGAATTGCCAGGTCACTTCGTTGGCATGGCATTGGACACACGCTGTGGCGCCATGGGCACCCCACAGCGGGAAGGTCGTCATCTCGTGATCGAAGCCAGCCGCTGTCCAGTCGGCAGGATCATGGCAGACCGCACAATCCGATTCCAGCGCTCCTTCATGACCATCCGTGTGACAGGTGAGACAATCGTTGCCAGCACTGCTGAAATCATCGAGACGGTGGCAGGCGATACAGGTCGCCTTCGCGTGTTGCCCTTCGAGCGAAAATGATGTCCTCTCGTGATCGAAATGGATCTCCTGCCAGCTGCTGGTCGTGTGACACTGCGTGCAGGCCTGTTCCAGTTCACCGTGAGGCGACCGGGGTGGTGCCGCCAGGACAGCCGTCACCCATGCCAGTTGGAGAATCAGGGCCAGCAGAAAGGTCAGGATCCGCGTCATGTGCGCCTTAGCCATGGCAGGAAGCACAGTCGCCAGACAGGGGGCGGTAACGGATGTGTTCTACGCCATCGACCGCCTGGAAAGCCTTGTGACACTCGACACAGGGCACCCGTACGTGTGCGCCATCGAGACCGAACTGTGCCTGCTCATGTCCAAAGATCGAGGGTCTGAACCCCTCCAGGCTGTGACAGACAACACAGTCGGAACTGAACTGGGCGGCGTGCCCATCAGGATGACAGTCATTGCATGCGGCGAAGGGGAAATCACGCCAGCGGCGAATGGGCGCCGCCTGAGACACCTGTTCCAGGCGATGGCAACTCTCACAGGTGACGGTAACGTGTTTCCCACTCAGGACATACCGTGTTCTCCCGTGATCGAAACTCTCGATGGGCCAACCCGTCACGCGATGGCAGTCGGCACAGTCCTGCGCAAACTGCCCGGCGTGGGTATCGGTATGACAATCTCCACACTTGGCGAAGGGAAGCCCGCGAAACAGGGCGACAGCGCCCGCCGCTGCACCGGGGCTGGGGCCGTGACAGTTGTCGCAGGCCACCAACCTGTGTTTGCCACGCAGTGGGTAGCGTGTCTCCTCGTGGTCGATGGGTGACTTCTGCCAGCCGGTTTCGCTGTGGCAGGCGACGCAGTCTTCCTTGAACTGCCCTTCGTGCACATCGGCGTGGCAGTCGGCACAACGGGAGAAGGGCAGGGGGCGATAGGTGACACTCGTGTCGCCATCAGCCTCGACCAGGGGTTGATGGCAGGCACTGCAGGTCACAGTCCGGTGCTTTCCCACAAGTGCGAAGCGGCTGTCGTCGTGGTCGAATCGCGTGGGCTTGAAACCATTCAGGTCATGGCAGGCCGTGCATGTTGGCGGATCAAACTGCCCATCGTGTTCGTCGCTGTGACAGTCGACACAGGCCGCAAATGCCACAGGTCGGTAGCGTTTGAACGTGGCATCCGTGTCGTCAGCTTCGCCGACGTGGCAGCTTTCACACGCGACCTGCGCGTGACGCCCTTCGAGAGCGTAGCGGGCCTTGTCGTGGGCGAAACCGGTGGCCGGCTTCCAGCTCTCCATACTGTGACACGTGAGACAATCTTCGCTGAACTGGGCACGGTGTTCATCCGTGTGACAGGACAGGCAGTCTGACTTCAGTCCGAGATAGGTCCTGGGCTTCGTGTGGCATTTCGCGCACGCCAGTTCGGCATGTTTGTTCTCCAAACGGTAGCCGGTCGAATCATGATCGAAGCTCAGAGAGTCCCAGCGGATCATCTCGTAGTCGAGACCCCGATGGTCGCTGTGGCAGTCGACGCAGTCACCGAGGACCTGTGCGTGGTAACCGGCGCCTTCCTTCAGACGCGTAGCCAGCCCTTCATGACACGCCAGGCAACGCTCCTGGGGCACCTGTTTACCGGCCGCGTGGCACTTGGTGCAGTTCGTCAGACCTTCCAGGTCCGCGTGGGGTCTGGCGAGATCACCCGGTGACAGCAGTTGCGCCCCCGTCGCGACAGCGCACGCCAGATGCCACACGGCCAGATACCGCGCGACCAGCCGGCCCACTCGTGACATCGTCACCATCCCGCTCGTGGCACGTTCAAGCCTCACCGAACTTCCGCTCAATATGAATCCCGCAGTCTTTGAGGAATGCCACAGGCAACTGTCCACCGACACAGACGAAGACATAGTCGTTCGGCAGTTCCCGAGCCTGACCCGCCACATCGATGTCGATCCGATCGGCATGGATGTGTGTGATCTGAGATTCGAGCAGGATTGTCAGGCGACCTTCCTCGGCACGCGTATCCAGTAGCTGGCGATTGGCCTCATTCGCACTTCCCAGGGCGGCCCCGCGATGGAGCAGGTGGACGCGGTTACCCAGTTCCTGCATGGCCAGGGCCCCGGCCACCTCCGCCGCACTGTTACCGCCGCCAACGACGGTGATATCTCTATCGACGAATTGCTCGGGCTCCAGCAGGCGGTAGGCCACCTTGTCGAGATCCTCTCCGGGGATACCCAGTCGCCGCGGCGTGCCCCGCCGACCGATGGCCAGCACGACAGCACGTGTACGGTAGGTAGCCGTCGTCGTCGTCGCCTGCCACAAGTCATCAGCATCGCGCTCCAGCGAGACGAGTCGCTCGCCGCAACTGACTCGTAACCCGGTCTTCTCGATGACCTTGTCCCACAGTGCCAGCAGATCCTCCTTGCTCGCCTGTCGCAGATCGACGGGTCCGTACAACGGGATCTGCATGGGCTCGGTCATGACCAGCTTCTGTCGCGGGTAGTGACGCACCGCCCCACCCGGCTGTTCCTGCTCGATCACGACATGGCGCAATTCATGTCTCTTGGCCTCCAGACCTGCTGAGAGCCCCGCCGGGCCGGCGCCGACGACCAGCACGTCGAGTGCGTCCTCGGGAACCGGGGCCAGCACTCGACTTGTCGCAACGATTCCTTGTACGGCTTGCGCTCCCTGCCGCAGAGCGTTGCGGATCAATCCCATGCCCCCCAGTTCGCCGGCAATGAACAGGCCAGGCACATTGGTCTCGAAGTCTCCCTGCACGTGTGGGATGTCTACACCGCGACGCTCGGTGCCGAAGACCAGCGTGATCGCCTGCACCGGGCAGGCGGCGGCGCATTGCCCATGCCCCACGCACCGCGAGGCGGACAGCAAGGCGGGACGGTTGTTGATCAGCCCCAGGATGTCACCCTCGGGACAGGCAGCCACACATGCCCCGCTGCCCAGACAGATAGACGGATCAACGAGGGGATGAAGACTCGGTGGTTCGTTCAACCCTGCCGCCTCTGAAGCCTTGAGACGTTCGGCATTGTGCCGCTCCTGCCGCCGGGCTCGCAGGACATAGGGAAGCACGAACAGCAGGAAGAGGCCGGCGAAGATGGCGAGAATGATCAGGGTGTCCATCGCTACCAACCCGTGTACCCCAGCCACCATGCGACGCCAACGTGAATAGCGGCAATGAGGAACATGATGTAGACGAAAGGCCGATGCAGGACGTGCCAGTAGTGGAAGATGCGCTCCATCGCCTCTGCAGCAGAGGTTCGACGTCGTAACAGGTGTCGCTGTTCCATCAGTGCCAGGATACGACGAATCTCGGCACGCCCCAGTGTGCCGACCTGACTCGAATCGGAGCGTAGGCGCCGCCGCAATCGCCAGCGCAGCAGCGGTCGCCGCAGGTCGTCCAGCAGCAGGATGGAGATCGCCTGCCAGCCGCCCACATCTCGACGCCAGCTGACTTCATCAGCCAGAATGTCGTCGGCCCGCGGACCAAGGAGTTGACGCAGCCCCTGCGTCAGCTGGTTCGACTCTTCGGTCAGTGTCGCCAACGACTGCCGGCCACCGATGACACTGGACGGAATCTGCACGTAGATGTAACGGCCGAAGATACCGGAGAGCATGGTGATCATCATGCTCCAGTATGAGATCGACACGATGCCCCCCACCTTGAAACCGCAGTGGAAGGTGATCAGCAACGGCCCCATGAGACCAAGAAAGACATGGGCAGACAGCCAATGTCCCAGGGCGCCCAGAGGCTCCAGCCAGCTGACCCGCTTGCGAATCGAGTAGGCCAGCAGCAACAGGAGCATGGCAATCCCCGCCCATCCGAGGGGATGCCCCAGGCTGCCAGTGGAACTGAGGACCTCGTGCTGCGGATGGTCGGGACGGGACGCCAGGGGCGTCAGATAGTAGTCCGCACCGTACCACCACAGGCCTGCTGCAACGCCCACCACCAGGGCGAGAGACAACCACGGCGTGGTGCTCCGGCGTGCCTTGTCGACCCCGTGGCCACCGGTACTGGGTGATGGTTCGATGTTCCTCAGGGTGCGCCTCCGTGTGTCAGGTCATGAGCAGACACGATACAACCTTCAGACAACTCGCCGACAATGTCGCTCCATCCGACTCGATCAGATCCGTCACGGGTCCTTGAATGGGCTCCTCTCGACGGGACTCAGTCATCGTCGTCGTCATCGTGATGATTGACCTCGCCTGCATGTGGTCGGAGCCGCGCGGCTCCATCGACCAGATGAGCCTGTGCAGCACCATGGCGGTAGACGAGTTCCGCGCCGGCATGCCCAACTCGGACGGCAGCCACCAGGAGCACAATACTACAGCCGGCGGTCGCAAAGCGCGCGATGCGGCCCGTCGATCCCTGAACTAGCCCCACGGCGGCGACACCGGCCACCAGCCAGGCCAGGTAGAGGAAGGCATCCGCCCGGTCTTCATGTATTTCCAACGCCGACTCAGAGACAGTATGCTCCACGATCTCCTCGTCTTCCTCACCTGTGTTGACGGCAATGGAGGCACTGATCGCGAGAACCACCGACAACAGAACCGCGATTCTCCACTCACGCTCTGGGCCCGGCCGTTCTCGTCTGCGCCAGAGAATGGCAATCAATACCGGAGGAAGCATCGCTGCCAGGGCGATGGGCAGATGGACGACCATCGGGTGCAGGGGAAGATCCATGTCGTGTCTCCTTTGTGGCGGACGGGCACTCACACACCTGTGCGTCCAGGAAATCTGGGCCCTTCCCGGCCCAACCGGTATCCGTCATCTGACGCGGATGGCTATATTCCGGCGGCAATTCTCCGTTCCTCTCTGAAACTGTGGCATATGCCGGATAGTGACAGTAGACGGGTTCCAGACCCACCCGGTGGTGCATTTCAGGTCTACCTGATGCTTCTGCTGGCAGCCATCACCGTCACCGGCGCGATCGATCTCATCCTGGATGGGCCCGAAACGTGGTACAGTCTGCACATGATTGTCGAAGGCCTCTTCCTGACTCTTTGCCTGGGGACTACGGTCTGGCTGGGCCGTGGGTGGCTGCTGACATACCGTTATCTGGCTGTCCTGGAGCGTTCTCTAGATGATCATCGAGAAGAGCGGGACGCCTGGCGTCGCCGGGCCGAGACCTATCTGGCGGGGCTTGGCGAGGCGATCGACATGCAGATGCGCGCATGGCAGCTGACGCCGACAGAGCGCGAAACGGCCTTGTTCCTCCTGAAAGGCTACTCTCACAAACAGACTGCAGCCCTTACCGAGCGCAGCGAAAGAACGGTGCGACAGCACGCCGTTTCGGTTTACCGCAAATCCGGTCTCGGTGGCAGGGCCGAACTCTCGGCCTTCTTCCTTGAGGATCTGTTGTTGCCCGCGGATTCGGCTACGACCGAAGCAAGCGAGTAGTTCGATCAGCCGCTGCCGAAACTGAAGGCCCAGAGGCTGGCATCCTCGATCTCAACACGCGCGATCAGGTCACCCGCTGCCGCCGGCAGATCCGCTGAACCCTTCCAGGTGACCGGACCCTCCTGATGGTCACCACTGAGCCCATCGCATTCTTCGAAGCCGAAGCCCTCGATTGGCTGATATTCTGAATCGAAGAGCGCGGCGCGCGCATGGCCTCCGTCGCCACAGGTGACGTTTATCCGAAGTCCTGCAGGCTCCTCAGCTGATACGGGCCCAGACAACAGGTCCACCTGCTCACGCAGCGTCGCCCGGTAACCGAGCAACCGGTTTCGGGGCCACGTCACTCGACCGATGTGAGCGAAGCCACCTGCAGCAACGCGTTGCTTTCTCGCCTCACCCGTATCGATACCTGCACCGGACCAGCCGTGTTGTTCCCGTGTACCCGTCACATACAACCAGGTCTCGTCTCCCACATCGATCGCGTGGGATGCAGCATAGAGACCTCCACGTGCCCACTCGGGGCCATCTGCGGCCGTGACCCAGTCGGGCCGCCCGGGCAGGGCGAGCCAGCGACCCCCACGCTCGGTCTGATAGCGAAGTTCCAGATCGACCTGTCCAAAGTTGCCGTAGTTCCAGAGTCGATCCGGTGATCGTCCCAGAGGATAGATGTGACGGAAGGTCCAGACGACAGCCACGGTTGGCCCCGGTGTTGGGATCCAGCTGAGGCCGTAGTAGTCGGCGCTGACACAGCCGTGCGCACGGGCAGCCAGGTCATCTGCCTCATCCGGGACGAAGGCTGACACCGGTGCCGTGGCCTGACCACGTGACCATTCACTGGTGAAGAATCGCCGTCGGTGTTGGCCCACAGCGGGGCCATTCTTCTTCAACGCGATGCGCGCCGCGCCACCTTCTGAGCACCATGGATCCCAGGCAGCGGTGATGACGTCGGCACTGTGCCAGACCGGACCTGGGTCAATGGTCCATTTCAGACCATCAGCGGAGTGGGCCGTGTAGAAGCCCTTGGCACCAGCAGCCACGTCAAAGCCCACTGCCCGTTCGGGATGCAGGTAGCCGAAGGCACGGTATCGTCGATCCGGTTCTGCATCGGGATCGACAAAGACAGAGGGCGCATGGAATGGCAGAGAGGTCAGATGGTTGTCGCGATTGCCACCCCGTTCAATCAGCCCATACTCCGGCCGCCGCCAGTGGATCCCGTCATCACTCTCGACGCAACCGACCAACAGGGAGTCCGTGTTGTCGTAGTCCTGAGGCCACGCCTGATACCACATCCGGAACCCGCCGTCTTCCTGCAGGACCGATCCATAGATCGAGCAGCCGTAGGCATCGACGAAACTGTCGCCAACGAGCACGGGTTCGTCGTGAAAATGAGGCTGATTCTGGACGAGACGGATCCCGTCCGACGTGCCGGAAATTCTCGAACTGCCTTCGCATATGATTTGCATGGCGAGATGATAGGGCCACCAACGCCTGAGGGCCACAGTCGGCGGCAACCTCGAATTGTCTTAAGCTTCGGAGAAGTCTTGTCACCCGAACCGGCTCAGCCGAGAATCATGCCTCCCATCGACTACGACGACGAACAGCATGAGCTCTTCATGAGCCAGGGATATCTGCGGCTCGGACGCGTACTCGACGCTGAGCGCCTGGCCACGCTGCAGCAGCGGATCGACGACATCATGATGGGCCGGGTGCGTTACGAGCACTTGCGGATGCAGCTGCACGATCAGATGACGAACGCGCTACGCCGTACGATGGGTCATGAAGTCGCAACCCTGTCCTATCGTCGCATCGATGACCTCGAGCAGGATCCTGTCTTTCTTGCCTACATGCAGAGCGCACTCTTCGAGCAGATCGCCCGGCGCCTTATCGGAACGGACGTGTCCGTCTTCCGCTCCATGTTCATGAACAAGCCGGCCCATTGGGATCAGACACTGCCCTGGCACCAGGATGTGGGAGACGGCTGGGGCATCGACGACAATCCGATTATGGCCATCTGGACTGCCCTCGACACAGCCGACGCGGACAATGGCGGCATGCAGATTGTGCCCGGCAGTCACCTGCACGGGGTCATCAATGAGCAGCACTTCCTCGCCGAGGAGGAGGTCGAGCAATACGCGCCACCAGAGAGGGTCATCGAGCTTGGAGCTGAAGCAGGCGAAGCGATCCTGCTGCACAATCTGCTCCTGCACCGGTCCGGGCCGAACCCTACTTCAAAGCCGCGGCGGGCCTTCAGCGCCACATACATGAAAGCATCGACGAAGACCCTTGATACGGGCCAGAGATTCCCCGTTCTCTTCGGACAGGATGCCCTGGATCCCGTCACCGTTGGGGGCAAGGCGGCCGACCTCGTGCAGAGGTTCTACGGTTAGGCCGCAGGTATTCGTAGGCGAATAGGGAGACTGACCCGATTGAGTGAGCGATGATCACACCCGGCCGGCAACGACCTGATTCTTGAAGCTTTCCACCACCACCTGGGAGACCTCTCCATGTCCTCATCCGCCCCGAAGATCGCTTCCATCTCCACAGTCATCTGGAAGGAGAAGGCATCCCACGCCCGCACCATCGTCGGCAAGTATCTCTTCGGCTACAACGAGGATGGCAACGATCCCCGGCCGGATGCTGAGATCGTCTCTCTCTACACCCATCAGACACCAACCGATGACATCAGCCGGGAGTGGAGTGAGCAGACGGGCGTGCCCTGGTTCCGCACGATCCATGAGGCTCTGACCCTGGGCACCGATGAACTGGCCGTCGATGGTGTCATGCTCGTCGCCGAACACGGCGACTACGAATTCAACGACAAGTGGCAGAAGCTCTATCCGCGCTTCGAGTTGTTTCTGCAGATTGTCGACACCTTCCGACGCACGGGTCGCTCGGTGCCGGTCTTCAACGACAAGCACCTCTCCTATCGATGGACGAGTGCGAAACGCATGGTCGAACTGTCGAAGGAGCTCAACTTCCCCTTCATGGCAGGCTCGTCACTGCCGGTGAACTATCGCTACCCGGAAATCGAGTTCCCCCATGGCGCCCGGGCACAGCACGGTGTCGTCATCGGCCCTGGCCCCATCGACTCCTATGGCTTCCATATGCTGGAGGCGGTGCAGTGTTTGATCGAGCGGCGCGAAGGTGGTGAGACCGGCGTCGAAGCGGTCCAGTGCCTCGAGGGAGATGCGATCTGGAACTTCCTCGACAGCACCCCCTGGGCCAGGAAGCTCTTTGATGCGGCCCTCGCCTGCAGCCAGGCCCCGGCTGCCGATCCGCGGGACGACGACAAGGCCGCCCTGTTCCGTGTGTGGTACCGCGACGGGGTCGAGACGGCGATCTTCCGACTGCCGAATGGCGCAGGTGACTTCAGCGTGGCCGTGGATGTGGAGGGGCAGGAGGAACCTCTGGCGACGATGATGTGGCGGAATCGCCCCGACAGTCGGAGCTTCGACAGCCTCATCCTTCAGGCCAACCAGATGTATGCCACCGGTCGCGCGCCGTATCCGATCGAACGGACCTTGCTGGTCAGCGGCGTGCTGGATCTGCTGCTGGAATCACGGATCGAGGGACATCGGCGCATAGAGACACCCGAACTGGACGTCGCCTATACCGTCGACGACCGGTCCTTCCACGTGAGCGTCGATTCGATGGCGCCGTGGGGTGCCGCTCCCGCCGCTGACGGCTAACATGGTACACCCGGAGCAGAGCGAGCGTCCGGTTCTGCTCACTGCCAGGCGACGGTCAGGAATAGGAGCGTGTCCGAGTATTCGCTTTGACAGGCGAGGGCGTGTCATTGTCGTCGATGACAAGGCGCGCGAGCGATCTGAATTGGGTAATTCAGAGAGAGAAGCGGAACGCAGGCAGCGGCGGCAATGACGCGGACGCAGCCCAAATGGGATACTGGGACACGCTCCTATACCTTCTCCCAGTTGTTTGACGCGGCTGACCGATAGATCGCCATGGCCGTGCGCAACTCGCCGAGGGATTGTTCCGGCCCTGCGGTCAGAGCCTTGCCATCCAACACGGCGGCGGCGAAGTCGGCCAACTCCGGACCGAAGGACTGGGGATACCCCTTCGGCTCCATCAGGAGTTTGCCGTCGCGGTGATCCGCATCGAAGAGGCGCAGCGCCCCCTCGAAACCGGTGTCGATGGTCAACTCACCCTTCGTGCCCGTGATCCGCCACCACGGATCCGGCGCGAAGACCGTCTCGATCATCATCGCATCAAAGACGGCGGTCTTGCCCGATTCAAATCGGAGCAGGGCCCGTGTCAGAGACTCGCCCTCCATCTGCTTCAGCGGATGGCCGATGATACCGACGACTTCGTCGATTTCCCCCATCCACATCCGCAGTGGCCGAATCCAGTGGGAGCCACCGTCGATGGTGATACCGCCACCGGTGCGACTCTTCTGATAGCGCCACGGGGTCTCTTCGTCGAACCAGACCGGATCGAATTCGTAGGTGAAGGCAGCACGGGCGGTGATGATCTCGCCGATCGCACCCGACTCGATCACTTCCGCGGCTTTCACGATCTCGGGCCAGTATTGCGCATTCTCGGCCACCATGAAGACGGTACCCGCTGCTTTGGCGGCGGCAAGAATCCGTTCGCAGGCATCCAGTTCAAGGGCCATGGGCTTCTCGAGCAACACGTGTTTACCAGCTTCGAAGCACTGGATCGCCGCCTGCTCGTGCAGATCGTGAGGTAACATGAGATCGACCGCATCGAAATCGCCGTTCTCCAGAGCTTCTTCGAGACTGGTGTAGGCGGTACCACCGGTCTCGTCGGCGTATTCCTTCGCCTTTTGGGCATCCAGATCGACAGCGGCCGTCACGTTGATTCGCGGCGCGTGCTCCTTGATCCCGTCAAGATGGTAACGGGCGATGGCGCCGCAACCGACGAAGGCGAGCTTCAGTGCATCAGGCATGTAAACAATCCTTGGTATTGCTGGCGTGGAGCGACGGGCGAAGGGCCCCCGGCAAAGCAAATCGGCAAGGAAGATAAGAGCCGGAGCTCTCTCGACGAAGTCGCAGTCCCTCAAGGAGAACCGCCTCTCCCGCACCCGGCCGCTTGCGTGCACAACTCAGAAACGCCAACATGGCGGTCTCGAACTGCCGGATTGCTCTGGCTGCTCATAAGCCACCCGCGGGAATGGAGCCCACATCATGCCCACGCCACCTCACATCCTGACCCATCTCGACGAGCGCATGCGGATCATCGTCCGCCCCGACGAGTCTCTGCTGGGACTCGATGTCACGCCCGATGAACAGGGTACAGGCTGGGACATGCGTGGACGTACGTCCCACGACCAGGGTGCCACCTGGTCTGCAGCGACATCTCTGCTGAGGCTGGATCCCGAACTGGGCAGTTGGGGTGGGTGTCAGCCAATCGCCGCAGCAGATGGCGAGATCCATGTCCTGCTCATGTGCGATGCCGGCACCGGGGTTTTCGGCCTGCCCGGTCAGCCCCGCAAACCCAAGCCACTCATGGAACGCCACCTCGACGTGTGGCACACTCGCACGGACGGCGGCGGCACACGCTGGCGCGAGCCCGTGCCGATCTGGGAAGGCTACACCGGCTCGATCAATTCGGCGATCCAGATGAGCAATGGTCGACTCGTGCTGCCCTTTGCGCGGCTCACATCGCGCAACTGGAAAGCCCGGGGCGATGGCCTGGACGCCTTCTGGTTTGCCGGCTCGAGCACGACGATGGCCCTGTATTGCGATGATGGTGAGAACTGGCACGACCCAGACGTCGAGCTGAAAGTTCAGACCCCGAGCATCGGTACCTATGGCGCCGTGGAACCGGTCATCATCGAACGCGCCGACGGTGTCCTGTGGATGCTGATCCGCACCCAGCTGGGCCGCTTCTACGAATCCACCTCCACCGACGGGGCCACGTGGACCCCTGCCCGCCCCTCGAATCTCCTGTCCTCTGATTCACCCGCGGGACTGGTGCGATTGTCAGATGGCCGCCTGGTCCTGCTCTGGAACAAGTGCCTCCGCTACCCCTATGCACACGGTGGCCGTCACGTGTTGCACGCAGCCATCTCCGGCGACGACGGACGCACCTGGACCGGCCATCGCGAAGTGGCCCGCGATCCGAAACGCTACGAGCCACCCCCAAATGGCGGCGACCATGGGACGGCCTACCCCTTCCCGGTGGTGCTGCCCGACGATCGCGTTCTCATCACCACCGGACAGGGCGAGGGCCGTGTGCTGCTGGTCGCCCTCGACCCGGATTGGCTGTACGAATGCTCGAAGAGTGCGAGTTTCCAGCTGCCCGAAGGTCCGGCCGCCCAGGTGGTGCCCGTCGATGGATCTCGATTGCCCGAGGAGTGGTCTGCCTTTGGTTGTGCCGGTGTAGCCGTCGTGGCAGATCCCGATGGCGGCGAGGAGGCTGCGTTGCAGGTTCAACGCACCCACTCGGACTGGCCAGCCTGTGCCGTCTGGAACCACCCACTCGGCCGACAGGGACGAGCTCGCCTTCGATTGCGGCTCGCCGCCGGCAGCGCCGGGGGTCGGCTGCTGCTGACAGATCATTTCTCCGTGCCCTTTGACCCTGAAGACGCCATACGCGCAACCTTTGCCCTGCGTATCGTTCCGGCGGCGCAGGCTCTATCCCCACCCGGGTCCGCTGATGATACCGAGCCGCCCGTGCAGGGCGAGGGCACATTGGTGGCGGAGCCTGGCGTCTGGCACGAGATCGACCTGTCCTGGGATTGCGACGAACGTGTGGCCGTGGCCACGCTGGGCGACCAGCGCGTGGAGTTTCCACAGCGAGTGATCGGCGATGGTGTCTGTTATCTGAGGATCCGACCGATGGGCCTCACTGCAGATGGTGGCATCATGGTCTCACAGGTTGAAGTCAATGTAGCAGGAGAGGGGTGACAGACTATGGCAGACCAGACCATCCGCATCGGCGCCCACCGCGGGGCCATGTGCCATGCACCAGAGAACACGATCGCCGCCTTCGAGAAAGCCATCGACTTTGGCACCTATCGCATCGAGTGCGACATCCGCCGAACCGGTGACGGGCACCTGGTGATGATGCATGATGCGACCGTCGACCGCACCACAGATGGAACCGGCGAATTGGCGGCGATGACATTGACCCAGGTGCAGGAACTGGTTGTCGGAGACACGACGACGGTGCCCACATTGAGAGAGACACTCGAATGCGCTCGGGGGCGTTGCCGGCTCCTGCTGGAGTTGAAGGATACAGGAATCGCCCCGCAGGTTGTAGCCGAGGTCGCAGCGGCCGGCATGCTCGACGAGTGCACACTCATCTCCTTCGACGAGGACAACCTGCGCATAGCGCGGGAAGAGAATCCGGCAACACACATCGGTTTCTTCCATCTCGAGCCCAAGCCGATCGATCCAGCGAAGGTCGTGGATGAATTCGGTGCGACATTGCTGGTGGTCTGGCCGCGTGCCGCCGAACCTGCCGTCATCGACGCAGCCAAGGCAGCGGGTCTGTATGTGCGATGCGGCTTTGCAGACAACATGACCTTCGAGGAATCGCGAGAGATCTTCACGCGCATGGCCAACATGGGCGTCGACGAGATCTCCTGCGGCCGACCGGACTGGATCGCCAGAATGATCAGCGAGTACGAGCCGCCGGCGTGATCCGGCTTCACTCACTTGCGCCCCTACCCGACCAAGGCAACTGAATGACCTATCGCGTCGAGTTTACTGCAGATTTCTTCAGACCGGGCACGACAGATCCCGTCTTCCGGGATATCGACGTGAGCGCTCTCAATGTCCCTGGCGTGGAATACGGCTACCTCACCGAGGCGGGTGGAGAGATCGCCGCTGGCCAGCTGGCCCATGCCGACGCGGTCGTCGTCCTGGGCCCGTCAGTGACGGCTGCCTCTCTGGAAGGTGCCGAACACCTGGCCGTGGTCGCACGGATCGGCGTGGGATACGACGCTGTCGATGTCGAGGCCTGCACGAAGGCTGGCGTGGCCCTCACCATCACCCCCGACGGCGTGCGCCGTCCGGTGGCCAGTGCGGCGCTGACATTCCTGCTGGCTCTTGCCCACCGACTTCCCCTCAAGGACCGGATGACGAGGGAGGGGCGCTGGGGTGAGAAACCGGACCACATGGGAATCGGCCTGCGGGGTCGCACCCTGGGTCTGATCGGCATGGGCAACATCGGCACCGAAATTCTCACCCTCGCGGCCCCATGGCAGATGCTGACGGTGGTCTGCGACCCGTACGCCGACCCGGAGGCCGTGACCGCTGCCGGCGCCACGCGACTCGGCCTGCCGGATCTGCTCGAGCAGGCCGACTTCATCATCATCTGCTGCGCCCTGACGCCCGACACGCACCACCTCATCGGGGCCGACCAACTGGCTCGCATGAAACCATCTGCTCACCTCATCAACATCGCGCGTGGACCGATCATCGATCAGGCGGCCCTGACACATGCCCTTCAGAATGGCCTCATCGCCGGTGCGGCACTGGACGTATTCGAGCAGGAACCGATCAATCTGGAAGATCCCCTCCTCGACCTCGACAATGTCATCCTTGCACCCCACGCCCTGGCATGGACGGATGAGAGTTTCCGCATGATGGGCGAGAGTGCCTTCGCGGGAATCCTTGCCGCATCAAAGGGCCGCGCGCCTGATCACGTCGTCAATCAGGAGGTCCTGGGCAGCACCCTCTTCAAGGAGAAGCTCGCCCGGTGCGCCCTACGCAGGACAGAGGAGTCGAGTCGATGAGAGACAATCCGGTAAAGGCGGCCCTGGCCGGTGGTGGTATCGCCGTGGGCACGATGGCCATGGAATTCTCCAGTTCAGGCCTGCCCCGCCTGGCGGCCACCTCGGGCGCGGAGTTCATCATCTATGACATGGAGCACACAGCCTGGTCGATCGAGACCATCCGTGGCCTTCTGGCTGCCAATGCGGGGATCGACATTGTACCGGTTGTCCGCATCCCCGCGACGGAGTATCACTTCGCCGCGCGCGTGATGGATGCCGGTGCGATGGGATTGAAAGTACCGATGGTGCACGATGCAGCGCAGGCTCAGGCCATCGTCGACGCCTGCAAATACCCGCCCGTGGGTAAGCGCGGCGCCGGCTTCTCCATCGCCCATGATGATTACGCCCCGGGCGACGTGGCTGAAACGATGACCCGCGCCAATGAACACGGCCTCGTCATTGCACAGATCGAAAGTCCTGAGGGGGTCGCCAATGCACGAGAGATCGCCGCCGTCGAGGGTATAGACGTGCTGTGGATCGGCCACTTCGACCTGTCGAATCTGATGGGCATCCCCGCTCAGTTCGACCATCCTGACTTCCAGGCCGCCGTCGACACGGTCCTTGAGGCGTGTGAGCAGGAAGGCAAGGCCGCCGGGCAACTGGGTGCTACAGCTGAAGATTGCGAGAAACTGCTCGACCGTGGTTTCCGTGCCGTCGCCTGTGGCCTCGACCTGGATCTCTACCGACGCTCGCTGACGGCTGGTATCGAGCAGATCCGACGGCACCGGGTGTTCGAAACCTGATCACGGTCTGTTAGTCGCAGTCTCCGACGGGAGTCGGGCAGCAGGAGCGTGGCACCCGGGGCGTTCGATCCTCCCGACGCCCGGACCCCGTCACTTCGACAGCCCCTTCGACTACACATGGTGTCAAAGATCCACTTGCCGGGAATCCTTTTTCTGTGGGAGATTCCGGGGCATCCACGCACCTGTTCCTCCACCCGGAATGACTGACCTGCGAAAGGCTGAGAAGAGATGAGAGTGCGGAAGCCGGAAGAGGAGCGCACCTCCTTTCAGGAGGCAGGCCCCCTCGACTGCAAGTTGGAGAGCAGAGCCGACGTAGCCATGGTCTACGGGTTGAACGAATCCTTCGAAGGACGGTTGGAGGATTGGCGCAATGCGGGCTATCGGCCGCACGTGATGACCGGTGTGGCCTGGGGCGGCTACCAGGATTACGTGCGAGGCGAATGGGATGGGCAGCAGCACTACGACGATGCCCAGGCGGCAGCAGGGGGATTCAAGCTCGAGCACGGGGTGGCCCAGGGACACGACTGTTTCTACATGATGCCCAGCCGGGACTACGCGCGGTACCTGGGTGAGAAGCTCCGGCGAGTCGTCGATGCGGGGGCCATCGCCATTCACCTGGAGGAGCCGGAGTTCTGGGTGCGGGCTGGATACGGGGAGGGATTCAAGCGGGAATGGCAGGCATTCTACGGGGAGGCGTGGCAGAATCCGGCCTCATCGCCGGACGCGCGCTATCGGGCTTCCAGGCTGATGCAGCACCTGTACACACGCACGCTGGATTTCCTGTGCAGCGAGTTGAAGAAGTATGCCGCCGAAAAGGGAAACACGGACTTCCGCTGCTACGTGCCGACCCACAGTCTGGTCAACTACGCGCACTGGCGGATCGTCAGTCCAGAAAGCGAGATGCTGGCGCTGGAAGGGTGCGATGGGTTGATCGGGCAGGTGTGGACCGGCACGTCGCGCACCCCGACGGTGTACAGGGGCGTGACCAGGCAACGGACGCTGGAAGCGGGCTACTGCGAATACGCCGCCTGTGCCGCCCTGGTGCGAGGGACCGACAAGAGACTCTGGCAACTGGCCGACCCGATTGAGGACAACCCGAACTATTGCTGGGAGGACTACCGGGTCAACTGGGAATGCACCGTCACCGGCTCGTTGCTGGTAGAAGAGAGCGAGCGCTTCGAGATCACGCCCTGGCCGAGCCGTGTCTTCAAGGGGACGTACCCAACGGTGAGTCTGGTGCGGGAGCCACTACAGCCGCTACTGGAGGCATACCTGGAGCGGTTGGCGAAGGAAGCGAGTGAGGAGCAGCTGGCGACGACCCAACGCGCCTTTGGGCAGTTGCTCGAATTCTACCGCGAGCGAGGCGCAGAGAGCCGCAAGGAAACCCTCGGGTTCGCCGACCTGGGCGACACATCTGAGGAGGTCCGCTTTGGCGATCTGTGGAGCGTGTTGCACGGGTTCTACAAGCTGCTGGCAGACTGGGAAGACCAGGAAGATGCGCAGCGGCTGCGGGACGCCGTCGCCCGCTTCTACCACAACCCGACCGATCAGCGCTCGGCGATTCCGGAGAGCTACGCCACGGAGCTGCAGGTGGTGTTCAACGCCCTGGCGGACATGCACTGGCCGGGAGACACTCAATGGCTCCATGGCCAATCCGGCGTAGGGGTCGCGATTGCCGACTCCCTCATGTTCCAGCGGGGAGAGCCTGAACCCAGCGATGCGGACATGTCGTCACTCTACGGGCTGGCCATGCCGCTGATCAAATTCGGCACCGCCCTGACCATGGTGCAGCTGGAGCGCGCCCAAGATCCCGGGTATCTCGATGATCTGCAAGTGTTGTTGTTGACCTACGAGGGCCAGAAACCACCAAAGGCCGGGATCCACGAGCGACTGGCCGAGTGGGTGCACCAGGGGGGCGCGCTGATTCTCTTCGGCACCGGGGATGCGTACGATGCGGTGCGGGAGTGGTGGAACCAGGAAGGCATGGACTTCGCCCGTCCCCAGGAGCATCTGACGGAGCTGCTCGACCTGGGCCGATCTCCGGCGGACGGCGTGTTTACCTGTGGGAAAGGTGTGGTCATCGTGGATTCCGCCTCACCGGCACAACTGGCCCATCATGGAGAGGGTGCAGACCGAGTGATGGTGCAGCTGCGTGAGGCGCATCGGCAGCGGCAGCTATCTCTGGCCGAGGGCAATGCGCTGGTGCTCAGGCGGGGGCCGTACGTGGTGGCGGCGGGCATGGATGAGTCGAGTCAGGAGGAATCCGTGGATCTGGAGGGCACCTTCGTGAACCTGTACGATGCGGAGTTGGGCGTATGCGAAAGCCCGACGATCGTGCCCGATTCCCGTTGGCTGCTCTACGATCTGAGCCGCTGTCCGGAGCATCCCTGGGTGATCGCCTCAGCTGGGAAGGTGCGGGAGGAGGAAGCCCACGGGAGTTCACTGAGTTTCGTGATCGAGGGCATGGCGGAGACGACCTGCTCCGTACGCGTGCGGATGCCGGTGGAACCTGCGGATGTCACGGTATCCGAGGGAACGGTGGAGTGGGCATGGGATGGGGCATCGCGGACGGCGCTCCTGCGCTTGCCGAATCGACCGGAAGGGACGCGGGTCGAGATCCGCTCGTAGACCTTGTGCATTGCTTGTGTGTGATGAGCCAACGGGAACGACACACCAGAGGGCGATGTCCCCTGCCATGCACTGGACCCCGACACCCACGCCTCAGCTCGCACCGATGTCGGTCATTCTCCCACTTCGCCGGCCTCGCTCTGGCCGTCGTCCGGAGGAGTGAGAGTGAAGCCGAGTTGGGTCATGAGGTCGAGGCTGTCCTTGTAGCTCCGGCGCTCGACGATCTTCCCGTCTTTCATGACGTAGGTGGTGAGCCCGGTGATGTTGACCGTCTTGCCTTCGCTGCCGGCCATCTGGCTGGTGCCAGTGCCGCGCCACTCCAGCACGATCTTGTCGCCCTCGGCAACCATGTCGAGGATTTCGAG
>JABHDC010000088.1 GCA_018673255.1 Gemmatimonadota bacterium | reverse complement strand
CGACAAGTTGCGCGATGTCAGCAATGCCTGAGCAGAGACCCCCCGCAGCCAGTATTCTCGAAGAGATCGCCCGCTATAAGCGGGATTTCGTCTCGCGTCGGCGGGCATCCACCCCCCTGGAAGAGGTCAGTGCCCGCGCCGCCGATCTACCCGCGCCGGCTGACTTTGCCGGGGTGTTGCGCGAGGCGCCCATCGCGCTGATCGCGGAGGTCAAGAAGGCATCGCCCTCCAAAGGTGTCATCCGGGAAGACTTCGATCCGGCTCAGATCGCCGAGACCTATGCCCGACACGGGGCGCGGGCGCTTTCCGTGCTCACGGACGAAGCCTATTTTCAGGGTCGCGACGACTATCTGCCGTGTGCGCGGGAGGCTGCCGGCCTCCCGGTGCTGCGCAAGGACTTTACCGTCGATCCCTACCAGATCCACGAGGCCCGGTTGATCGGGGCGGATGCCATCCTGCTGATCGTGGCGCTCATGGATGGCGGGCAGCTCGAAGATTTCCAAGGTCTGGCCCGGGACCTGGGGCTCTCCATCCTGGTCGAGGTGCACACGCGCGAAGAACTCGAGCGGGCATTGGCGGCCGAAGCGTCGCTGGTGGGCATCAACAACCGCGATCTGAGAACCTTTGACACGTCCCTGGATAGGACCTTCGAGTTGAGAGAATATGTGCCGTCAGGGGTGACACTGGTGAGTGAAAGCGGAATCGGCACACACGATGATGTGCGTCAGCTGGAGGAGGCGGGAGTCGATGCCATCCTCGTCGGCGAATCGCTGATGCGGGCCGATGATATCGGTGAGGCCGTCGAGCGCCTCCTGCGTGGCTGAGGGCTGATGCCAGGGCAAGTGCGTTGGACAGAGAAAATGACGACGAACAGAGCGTCGTGATGACGACGACAATCAGGAGAGTGACGTGACGGACAAACCGCGGGTCTTTTCCGGGATACAACCATCCGGTGAGCCGCACCTGGGCAACTACATCGGCGCGATCCGCAATTGGGTCGGTGATCAGGAGCGCTACGAGAACTTCTTCTGCGTCGTCGATCAGCACGCCATCACTGTGCCCTACGATCCGGAAGAACTGCGGCGCAATGTGCGGCAGCTGGTCGCCGTTCTGGTGGCTTGCGGCATCGACACGGAACGCTCCGTGCTTTTCGTGCAGTCCCACGTACCTGAACACACCGAACTGGCCTGGTTGCTCACCTGCAATACGCCACTGGGGTGGTTGCAACGGATGACGCAGTTCAAGGACAAGTCCGTCGGTCAGGGTGAAAGTGTCGGCACGGGTCTACTCACCTATCCGGCACTGATGGCGGCCGACATTCTGCTGTATCAGGCAGCGGTTGTGCCCGTTGGCGATGATCAGAAGCAGCACGTCGAATTGGCGCGTGACATTGCCGGGCGATTCAATAGTCTCTATGGCGAAACATTTGTCGTACCCGAGCCGGTGATCCGTGGAGTGGGTGCGCGCGTCATGGGACTGGACGATCCGACCCGGAAGATGTCGAAGTCGGTGGCTGGACAATTCCACGCCGTCGGTCTGCTTGACGAGCCGAAGGTGATTCAGAAGAAGTTCTCACGTGCCGTCACCGATTCGCAACGCGAGATCGTCTTCGATCCCGAACGGCCGGGTGTGACCAATCTGCTCACCATCTACCAGGTCCTGTCCGGCGAGACGCGTGAGGCGATCGAGGCGCGTTTCGACGGCAAGGGGTATGGTGATCTGAAGAAGGGGCTCGCAGAGCTCGTCATCGAGTCGCTGGCCCCGATCCGCAAGCGTTATGATGAACTCACCGCCGATCCGGCCACGCTCGACCAGCTGTTGGCCGACGGTGTCGAACGTGCTCGCCCCGTCGTGGAGACGACGATGGCACAGGTGCGCCAGGCCATGGGCCTGCGCTGACGCTCCACGACAGGAGACTCGACTCATGGACATCAGTGACTGGCGTACTCGAATCGACACGCTCGATCAGGTCATCATCGATCTGCTCAATCGGCGCATGGAATACGCCCTCGAAATCGGCAAGCTCAAGCACGCGACAGGGCTGAAGGTGCGCGATGCGCAGCGTGAACGTGAGGTGATCGATCGGCTCAAGGCGGCCAATGAGGGACCGCTCAGTGATGAGGCGATCTCAGATCTCTACACCCGGATCATCGCAGAGGCCCGCCATCTCGAAGGTGAGGGGTCCTGACCCACGACGACAGCCATGGATAACATCCCTTTCCAACGCGTCGCGATTCTCGGTGTGGGCCTCATCGGTGGTTCCATGGGGCTGGCGATGCGCCGAATCGGCTTCGAGGGTGGCATCGTTGGTATCAGCCGGCCGGCGACGATCGAGCGGGCCGTCGATCTGGGTGCCGTTGATGAGGGATTCGGCTATGACCAGTTGCCAGCTGCACTGGATGGGGTCGATCTCGTCTTCGCCTGTTCGCCGATTCAGCACATCATCGACACGTTACCTGCTGTGATGGCGGCAGCCGCACCTGGAACGCTGGTCACCGATGCAGGCAGCACGAAGCGCCAGATCGTGGCCGCTGCTCGTGCCGTGGGGCGCGACGACGTGTATTTCCTTGGTGGCCACCCCATGGCCGGTTCCGAGAAATCCGGTGTCGGTGCGGCGGATCCATTCCTCTTTCAGAATGCGATCTACGTACTGATCCCCGATCCGGGTGTGCCAGCGCCATTGCACCTGGGTCTGCGCGATCTGGTGCGGGGTGTCGGCGCCAGGGTGCTGGAATTGAAAGCCGAGTCTCACGATACCGTCGTGGCCGCCATCAGTCATCTTCCTCAACTGCTGGCCACGAGTCTGGTAGAGATGGTGGGCCGTCTGGACGAGGGCGACGAAGCGCGCGGTGCATTCCTCATGCTGGCAGCGGGGGGATTCCGCGACATGACGCGGATCGCCTCCAGTCCCTTCGCCCCCGTATGGAAAGATATCTGCGCGACCAATGGTGATCGAATCCGGGCCATGACCGGACAATTCAGCACGCAGTTGTCACAGGTCACCGGGCGTGTTGGTGATGAGGCGTTGGCAGAAGATTTCGACTATGCGAACCGGGTCCGTGATACGATCCCCCGCGACGCAAAGGGATTCATTCATCGTCTGTCAGAGATTCTCGTTGTCTGCGAGGACAAACCCGGCGTCATTGCCCAGATCGCAACATTGCTTGCCGCACAGCGCGTGAATATCAACGACATCGAAGTGGTCAAAGTGCGTGAAGGTGAAGGTGGAACCCTGCGCCTCGGATTCGAAGATGATGAGGCGGCCGACCGGGCGTTGGCGATTCTCGCCGACCACGGCTATCGGGCCCGCCGGCCCTGAACGGAGGCAGAACGACGTTGGAAAGGACCATCACCCGCGCCCGCAAGATCAGCGGGAGTGTGCGTGTTCCCGGAGAATTGCCCGCAGCACTGACGGCGATATGGCTGGCTGCCATCAGCGATGGAGACAGCCGGATCGACCAGGTGCCGCCATGTCTTGAGCCGCATGCGAAGCAGCTGCGGGGGCTCGGTGTCGAGATTGACGAGGGCGATGGGGGACTGACAGTGCACGGTGTCGGGTTGCGGGGCCTCAAGGCATGTGACCACCCCGTTGATCTGAGTGGCCTCGGTGCTGAAGTCCTGCTGCCCATGGCGATTCTGGCCATGCAGCCTCTGGCCTACACGATTCATATGGAAGCCGACCAATCCGATCCGGTCCAGGCGTTGTTTTCCCTCCTGGCCCGAACCGGTGCTGTCGGTCGATTGGAGTCGGACACGATCGCGACCGTGGATGCGGTTGAAGAGCCAGTGGCTGCCGATCATGAGGACACCGATCTGAGTGCCGACACGAAGCTGGCTCTCCTGGCTGCCGGTATGTTTGCCGAGGAAGGTTCGGTGACCATCCTGCGGCAACTGGCCACTTCGAAGGACCGCGTCGACGACCAGCTGAGGTGCCGGGGGATCACCGTCGAACCGAATCGACGTGACGATCCGGCCCTGCGTGCCATGCACCTGACTGCAGGTGCGCCCAAGGCGTGTGCCGTCGACCTGCCGGGTGATCTGGAACAGGCGCTGCCTTTCATCGTGGCCGCCCTGATCGTGGGGCGATCGGAATTGACGATCCAGCGAGTCGCAATTCGGCCGCAGAACCGTACCTTCTTGGATCTGCTACGGCAGATCAAAGGGGACGTGGAGATCGTCGATGCTGAGGGCTCGACGGATCTGGTCGTCAAGGGTAGTCACCTGAAGGGCACGCGGGTCGCCGATCAACGAGCCCTGCGATTGATAAATCAGGTGCCCCTCCTGGCGGTGCTGGCGACGCAGACGGAAGGGGAGTTCATCATCCGTGATGTAGAGGCCCTGCGTCGTTGTGAGGATGTTGATCTGATCGCCCACCTCGTGTCGTTGCTGCGAGGTCTGGGTGCCAAGGTTGGCGAATACCCCGAGGGACTGGTCATCGATGGTGCCCGACCTCTGAAGGGGATGGAAGTGGTCACTCATGCCCGTGCGACGGTGGCCCAGGCATTTGCCGTGGCCGGTCTGGTGAGTGCTGGTGGTATGCAAATTCACGACAGCGAGAGTGTCGACGCTGTCTTTCCTGGTTTCTTCGACACCCTCGACTCGATCACCGTCAAGGAGCGCAAATAATGAAGACCCTGGTGAGAGTCTTTGTGCTGGCCGCTGCCGTCTTCGGCGGCGGGGTTGTGCTGATCAAGTTGCTTTACGGCGTCAGCTGGGGCGAGGCAGTAGAGATCGCTGACCAGTTCGCCGAGGACCTGCTCGCGTGACCCAAGTGTTGTCCGGTGCGGTGGCACTGACGTCGTCAGCGATCCGTGGCAGTACGCAGATTCTTGGGGTCATCGGTGATCCGGTGGCCCACTCAGCATCTCCGACAATGCACAATGCGGCTCTGGCCCATGTGGGCCTTGATTATGTCTACGTCGCCTGCCACGTGACCCCCGATCATCTACCGGATCTGGGGACGGCCATGCGTACCCTTGGCGTTCGCGGGCTCAATGTGACAGTCCCCCACAAGCAGGGGGTCATGGCAATCGTCGACGAACTCAGCGAGGCAGCTCAACGTATTGGCGCTGTCAACACGATCGTCCGAGACGGCGACCGCCTGCTGGGTGACAACACCGATGCGTATGGCATTGCTGCCAGTCTGCGAGAGGATGGCGGCCTTACGGATCTGCCGTCAAAAGTGGTCCTTCTCGGCGCTGGTGGTGCGGCTCGTGCCGTGCTGCATGCCGTGCTGGAGGACTCGAATGTCGAAGAGGTCTGGGTGCTGAATCGGACCCTGGATCGCGCCCGGCAACTGGTCGATGAACTGGGACGAGGCCGCGCCACGGCTGGCCAGCTCGGTGATACGGGTCCCGTGCAAGAGGCCGGTCTGCTCATCAACTGCAGTTCCGTCGGGTTGGCACCCGATGTCGATGTGTCACCGATGGGTGATGGCACCGGACTGCACCGAGACATGGTTGTCGTAGACATCGTCTACAAGCCGTTGCGCACGCGTCTGTTGCAGCAGGCCGATGCCGCTGGGGCGCGCACGGTGGATGGACTGGGAATGCTCGTACATCAGGCGGCGCGGGCCTTCCAATTGTGGACCGGTCACCGGGCACCGGTTGCCGTCATGCGCCAGGCTTTGCTGGCAACGGTCTGATGACCGCTCACGAATTTCTTAGAATCGCAAACTGATTTTGAATCCATTTCTCGACGAGATCGTCGCCACCCTGTCGGCCGCTGCCCAACTGCCGGCTGAGGACGTGGCTGAATTGCTGGCCGTACCGCCGGATGACACGCTGGGTGACTACGCGTTGCCCTGCTTTACGCTGGCCAAGGTGCTGCGCAAGAATCCGGCACAGATCGCTACCGACATCGCTCAGGCGGCTACGGCGACCGTCGAGGCTTCGCCTCGATTGGCCCAGGTCCAGGCAGCCGGTCCGTATGTGAATGTATTGCTCGACCGTGGTGCCTTCATCGGCTGGGTGATGGATGCGGTCCGTGATGCCGGCTCCGGTTATGGCTCACAGAATCAGGGCGAGGGTCGCACGGTGACCATCGACTTCTCGTCGCCGAATCTGGCCCGACCCTTCTCCATCGCGCATCTGCGTTCGACGGCGATCGGTCACGCCATCTACCGGATCCACGCATTCCTGGGCTGGAAGTGCGTCGGCATCAACCATTACGGTGACTACGGCGCCAACTTCGGCCAGCTGTTGGCGGCTTACCAGTTGTGGGGGGATGAGGCGCAGGTTGCTGCCAATCCCGTGCCCGAGTTGTTGTCCCTGTATGTGCGCTTCAACGACGAGGTTGAAGAGAAGCCGGAATTGCGCGAAGAATCCCGCTCGCGGCTGCGTCGACTGGCCGATGGCGACGAAGAGATGGTGAAGCTGTGGCGATTCTTCGTCGATGCCGGTCGCAAGGAAGCCGAGCGCATCTATGGTATCCTGGGTGTGCACTTCGACGAATTCAAGGGCGAAGGGGATTTTGCCGGCGATCTGGATGACGTGATCGCCCTCTTCGAAAAGGCCGGACTGGCCGAAGAGAGTGATGGGGCTCTCATCGTACGCCTGCACGATGAAGAGGGTGAAGAGATTGCCCCGTGCATGTTGCGCACGAGCAATGGGACAAGCACCTACCACAGTCGGGACCTTGCGGCCATGCTGTATCGTCAGCGGCAATACGATTTCGACAAGATGGTCTATGTCACCGACTCCCGGCAGGCGCTGCATTTCCGCCAGCTCTTCCAAGCCCTGGCCAAGGCTGGCATGAGTTGGGTCGATCGGTGCGAACACGCACCCTTCGGCATGATGTCCTTCAAGGGTGAAGCCTTGTCCACACGGAAAGGTCGGATGATCATCCTCGAGGATGTTCTGGATCAGGCCATCGAACTGACCCGGGGGGTCATTGCCGAGAAGAATCCTGATCTGGCCGAGGCCGACGAGGTGGCACGGCAGGTCGGTATCAGTGCCGTGGTCTATGCGGATGTCAGCAATCGACGCACGCGGGATATCAGCTTCTCCCTCGAAGAGGTTCTCAATTTCGATGGGGAAACCGGCCCCTACCTGCAATACACACATGCTCGTTACTGCAGCATTCTGCGCCGCTACGGCCAGGCTGTGGATGCACAGGCGGACACGGCGGTGCTGCAAGAGCTGGCCGAAATGCGCGTGGCGCGGTGCCTGAGTGCATTTCCGGGGGTTCTGTCGCGTGCCGAATCTGAGAATGAGCCGTCGTACGTGGCCAGCTATCTGATCGAACTGGCGGCGCAAGCCAACAAGCTCTACAACGAGGTGCCCGTGCTGATCGCCGAAGATCCGGCGGTCAAGGCAGCTCGCATTCGTCTGGTCGACGCCACCCGCGGCGTACTGCAGACGGGAATGACGTTGCTGGGGATGAATTGCCCCGAGGAGATGTGAGAAATATGAGCCAGCGAGAGACGAGTCTCGTGTGCGATACCTGTGGCACACAGGTCGACCAGCTGCGACGCGATGTCGTGGACGAGGACTACAATGCCCTCACCAAGCCGCCCCTGTGGAATTGTGATACGTGTTATGAGGCAAAACGCGCACAGCGGCAGCAGTCGCAGGCAGGTACGGCGTGAGTCCATCTGAAGATCTCGACATCCCGATCTATCTCACCGGATTCATGGCGACGGGCAAGACCCACGTGGGGCGCTTGCTGGCCCGGCGTCTGCAGAGGGATTTCGTCGATACGGATGACATGATCACGGAACGTGCCGGGAAGTCGATCCCGGAGATCTTCGAGCAAGACGGGGAAGAGGCCTTCCGCCAGTGGGAACGCGATTGCGTCGAAGACGCTGCCTATCGTGGTCACGTCGTGGTGGCTCTGGGTGGCGGGGCCATTTCCCAGCCAGAAAACCTGGAGACCATTCGGCGCGCCGATGCGCTGCTGGTTTGTCTGTCTGCCGATGTGGAGACGATTCTGGAACGGGTGACTCGTCGTGACGACCGACCCCTGCTGGCCGGCCTCTCACGTGAGGAGAAGCGCGAGAAGATCGAGGCCATGCTCGCTGAACGGGCACCCTACTACGAGAAGGCGGATGTGATCCTCCATTCCACGACGGACAGCACGCCGGAAACTCTCGTGCAGGACCTGCTCGAAGTCATGGAAAAACGTGGTCTGCCGACCGAGCCCAGACGATGAAGACAGCCCGATGAAGACAGTGCGTGTTGAGTTGTCACAGGAGCGTGCCTACGACGTGGTCGTCGGGCACGACCTGCTGGCCCGATGCGGCCCCCTGTGTCGTGACCTGGATCTGCAGGATCGATGTGCCCTCATCTACGACGCGGCCCTGACCGATACGGCTCTGCCGCGTGTCATCGAGAGTCTGCGGGCGGCCGGATTTGCACCGGTATCCATCCCTTACGATGGCGGTGAAGCAGGCAAGCAGTTGTCTCGTGTCGAGGCGATGATCGGCTCTATGATTGAGGCCGAACTTGACCGCGGTACATGGGTCGCCGCCCTGGGTGGCGGCGTCGTGGGGGACATGGGGGGATTCGTTGCGGCGTCGTATCTGCGGGGGGTGAACGTGGTGCAGATGCCGACAACGATCGTCTCCCAGGTCGATGCCAGCCTTGGTGGAAAAACCGGAGTCAACCATGCCCTGGGCAAGAATCTGATCGGTGCCTTCCATCAGCCTCGCCTCGTGATTTCGGATCCGGGCACACTGCGCCACCTGCCTGAAGCGGAGCGCGTCGCCGGTCTGGCAGAGGTGGTGAAACACGCCGTGATCCGTGATGACGAGCTCTTCGATTTTCTTGAGGCGAAGATCGAGAACATCGTGTCGATGCAAATCGAGGACGAAGATCTCGACTGGCTCATCGCACGCAATGCCACCATCAAGGCGGCCGTCGTCAAAGCCGACGAGCGTGAGGGCGGCCTGCGCGCCATCCTCAACTATGGTCACACGATCGGTCACGCCATCGAAGCGGCCACCGATTACAAGGCCTACCGCCACGGTGAAGCGGTCATGCTGGGGATGATCGGCGCCGGCCGGATCGCGACTCAGCTTGGCACCTGGTCGGAAAGCGACGAAGCGCGACAGCAGGCGCTGCTGGTGCGACTGGGTATTCCTGCCGGTGTTCAGGCCGTGGACGGTGAAGAGATTCTCGAACGCACCCGGGCTGACAAGAAGTGGCGTGATGGCAAGTTGCGATTCATCCTGCCCCGCCGGATCGGTGATGCCTTTGTGGCAGATGATATCGAGCAGGATGCGGTCCGTGCGGGGATCGCTCATATACAGGCCCTCGACCGTCAGGTGGCGTCGTGAGTGACTCCAGCGAGACCTCGCCGGCCAAGGTGCATCTGATCAGCCTCGGTTGCCCGAAGAACACGGTGGATTCGGAGCGCATGCTCGGACTGCTGCAGGGCAATGACTATGCCACCACAGAGCAGGCAGAGGATGCCGACATCGTCATCGTCAATACCTGCGGATTCATCGAACCGGCCAAAGAAGAGTCCATCGAGACGATTCTCGAAGCCAGTCGTCTCAAGGCGGCGGGCAAGTGCCGTGGTGTGATCGTCACCGGCTGCCTGTCGACGCGGTATGAGACCGAATTGAAGCAGGACCTGGCAGGCGAAGCGGACGCTATCCTGACCCTGAGTGAAGAGCGGGATATCGTGCGCCATGTCGATCGCCTGCTCGGTCGGCAGCGGGGCCAATATCACGAGGCCCCGCGCACGTCACTGACCGCCCCTCATTGGGGCTATCTGCGAATCTCGGATGGTTGTGACCATCAATGCGCCTTCTGTGCCATCCCCGCCATCCGGGGCCGGCACGTGAGCGAACCCAAAGAACGGTTGGTGGCCGAGGCGTGGCGACTGGCGGCCACGGGTGTGCGCGAACTGGTCCTCATCGCCCAGGATTCGGTTCGCTACGGCGCCGACCTCTACGGCAAGCCGCAACTGGTGCCGCTGTTGCGGGACCTGGCAGCCGTCGATGGCATCGAGTGGATCCGGTTGATGTATACCTATCCCGCATTCTGGACCGAAGAGATGCTCGATTTCTATGTGGATGAACCGAAAATGTGTCGCTATGTCGATATGCCATTGCAGCACATTGCCGACCCCGTGTTGATCCGCATGAAGCGGGCTACAACGCGGCTCAAGACGGTGGATCTACTCAGAGATTTGCGGCGACGCATGCCGGACGTGGGCCTGCGATCCTCCTTCATCGTCGGTTTTCCTGGTGAGACAGAGGCCGAATTCGAAGATCTTCTGGCCTTCATAGAGGAGACGCGCTTCGACAATGCGACCTGCTTCCTCTACTCCGATGAGGAAGGCACCCCCGCCTATGATCTGGACGGCAAACTCGATGCAGATCTCATCCAGGACCGGTACCGTCGATTGACGCAGTTGCAGGAACGGATCTCGGGGGAGATCAACATGGATCTGGTCGGCACCAAGCAGACGGTGCTGGTCGATGGGCCGGATGTGGGTGGCCATCTGACGGCCCGCCTCGAACGGGATGCACCCGAGATCGATGGTCACGTGGTGCTTGAGTCAGAAGAGGGGGCGCCGGCATTGGCAGACGGTCTGGTGTCGATCGAAGGCTCCGGCGCCGAGACCCCCGCATCGATCATTGGGAAGTTTGTCGAAGTCGAGATCACCGGCGCCTATCCGTACGAACTGACAGCACGGCCGACGGGCAAGGTCTGGTAACGATGCTGAATCGAGAAGAGCGCCGTCGCCGTCGACCCAAAAGTCTCGAACTCACCGACACAGCGCTCGTGGTCCTTTGGGGAGACGGGCAGCAGGCCGAATATGCGCTGGAAGGCTTGCGGAAGAACTGCCCTTGTGCCGCCTGCCGCGAAGTGCGGGGAGAGCCGCACGGTCCGCAGTTGATGGCAGGCAATGCCCTGCCGATGTTGACCGAGGAAGCTGCTGCGGCAACTGCTGAAGCGGTTGGCTTTGACCCGGTGGGACGTTACGGCATCCGGCTGCGCTGGGCCGATGGTCACGATACGGGCATCTACACCTTCGAGATGCTGCGACAACAGAACAGCTGAGCGCCTGCCTCAGGTTGAGGCTGTGATGGGGGCTGGCACGCAGGGGATGTGACCGTCCCCCGCATGACCGGGTTTTCGCCCTGCAGGCAGACCGCTAGGTGATGGAGGGCGCCGCGCCGGATGCAGCTTTTCCTGATGGCGCGCGACTGATCCACAGCTCCAGCAACAGCAGCAGTCCCGCCAAGGCCAGAAACACCTGCCAGATCTCCTGCCCCACGCGCTGGGCTGTCACGACTGCGTCCAGGGGTGTCCCCGGCGCCACGATCATGGCATCCTCTCCCAGAATGCGACGAAGATCATCGTCGTTCACCCGGCTCAGGTCGGCCTCGTTCGAATCGACGTTGACGGCGAAGACAGTCTGTGCCGAGAGTGCGTCTGGACCAGTCCGGGGTTCACCGGTTTGGGCCTCGAGGCGCAACGACCAGAATCCGGCTTCTTCCAGAGACGGGATCTTCCAGCGTCGTTCGCCGAGAACTCGTTCGGTTTCCACATAGCGTCGTTGCCCGGATGGAGAGTGGGCCTGCACCTGCCTGTCGGCATCGATGCCGGGTAAACGCCGCCAGGCATGCTGACCCACCTGATATCCACGATCAGCAGGATTGACCAGAGCCAGGCGACGGGTCAACCGCTGCAGTACGGGCAGGAACCATCCGGACTCGGGCCACTGACTCCATGTCAGATTCAATGGCACGGACCAGAGGATGGCACGACCCTGCGCCAGGTGGCCACCTACCAGGACCGGTCGTTCGTCGCTGTAGGTGGCCAGGATCTCGGCGTCGTGTTCGGCGACCAGTTCGAAGGAGGCGAAGGTCGTGGGGGCCTGCCCAGGGTCCAACTGCCTGAACAGGATGGGGTGCAGTCGACTCGTGTCGATGGTGGTCGGCGTCGAGGTGTTCAGGTGTCGAACACCGTTGTTCAGGTGTCGAACACCGTTGTTCAGGTGTCGAACACCGTCGCTCAGGTGTCGAACACCGGCAATCGACGCGGGCAGCAGAGACGGCAGCACATCTCGGTTGAGATGCTGGAGGTCGGCGCGATCCCCAGGGAACAACATGACGCCGCCGCCGGCCTCCACGTGTTGTTGCAGCAGAGCACGGTCGTTGTCCTGCAGCCGTTCGACATCACACAGGATAATCACATCCGCCCAAGCCCAATCTTCGGCGGTTGCCGCCGGGAATGGCCGTGCTCGCACACGCAGCGACCGATCACCGGTTGATGCTGCCACCAGGGCACGGCGGGGATAATAGGTCGAGGCGGATGTGGGGCCGAGCAGGAGGATGCTGATACTGTCCGGTGCATCGATAACAAAATGGAATCGGTCATCGACGCTCACGGCATCGCCATCGATCTGTGCAAAGGCAGGCAGGCGACCGGCACGGCGTGGTGCAATCGAGAAGGGCACATCGATGAGATGGTGGTCAGCATCGGTCTGAATCGCTGCCAGATCCACTTGCCGACGTTGCAGTCGTTCGCCATCGACATACAGATCGACAGCGGGTGAATCGCTGGGCAGTGGGCCATGCAGATGAACCCGAACCGTCAGGTCCAGACGTTCGCCAGGTGAACTGAGCCATGGTTCGTGACCCACGGCAACGACCGCGTGATTGCTCATGGGACGTTGATCCGGGGGGAGCACAAAGGTGTGCAGACCCGGTGGCGCCGGCACAGCGGCCGCATGCCATCCCGGTCGCGCACCGTCGGTCAACAGATACAGTTCCAGGGCGCTGTCCTGCGCGTCGCCCAGCAGCCGGTAGGCACGGGTGAGGGCACGCCCCAGATCCGTGCCGCCGTGCCCTGGGGTCATCT
>JABHDC010000087.1 GCA_018673255.1 Gemmatimonadota bacterium | reverse complement strand
CGCCCTCGCTTGAGAAGCTGGTGGAGAATTGCCAGCTGCTCATCGACAAGGGGTGGAATGTCATCCGCACGATGATGGCGAGCCGCAGCAAGTCGGATGATCCGACCCTCTTCGAGCCACGCGAGTCCATCGGGGTCACGGCAGAATGGCTGACGGCTCTGCGCCAGGAACTGGGGCCCGATCCGGTGCTCGGCATCGACTACCACCATCGCCTGTCCGTTGCCGAGACCGCCTCCTTCTGTCAGCGCATGCCCTCGGGCACGCTCGATTTCATCGAGGAGCCGATCCGAGACGAATCACCGGAAGCGTACGAGTCGTTGCGCACGATGACGGATGTGCCCTTCGCCATCGGCGAGGAGTTTGCCAGCAAGTGGCAGTTCTCACCCTACCTGGAACGCGGCATTACCCAGTATGCCCGCATCGACATCTGCAATGTGGGTGGCTTCACCGAATCGATGAAGGTCGCCGCCCTGGCCGAGACACATTACATCGATCTGATGCCACACAATCCACTGGGGCCACTGTGTGCGGCAGCCAGTGTGCACATGGGGGCCGCCTGTCCGAACTTCGCCTGGCTCGAGTCGCGGATGTCGCCGACCGAGAATCTGGGCTTCCAGGACCCCGAGCTGTTTCCAACCCAGCTTGAGGTAGAGGGCGATCAGGTGATCGTTCCCGATACACCAGGCCTCGGCGTCGAGGTCAATGAAGAGAAAGCGGCAGCACAGGCCTTCGAGTTCTGGGAGGCGCCACACCTGCACCGGCGTGATGGCTCGTATACGAACTGGTGAGGGGCTGATCAGGGTCCGAGTCTGACGACATGCTACGACGCTTCAGTCTCTATGGCTTCCTGAGGAACCAGCGGTATTTCGAGCCCTTCTTCGTTCTCTTCCTGCTGGACAAGGGGCTGGATTTCTTCCAGATCGGGCTGCTGGTCGCTTTCCGTGAGCTGGCCATCAATCTGCTCGAGATCCCTTCCGGGGTCATCGCGGATGTGTGGGGGCGGCGCGAGGCGATGATCCTGTCCTTCATCGCCTACGTGGCCAGTTTCCTGGTCTTCAGTCTGGCCACGAGCCTGACCCTTCTCAGTGTGGCCATGTTGTTCTTCGCGGTGGGTGACGCCTTCCGTACCGGCACGCACAAGGCGATGATCTTCGCCTGGCTGCAGCAGCAGGGGCGCGGCCACGAGCGCACACGCGTGTATGGCTACACCCGCTCCTGGAGCAAGTATGGCTCGGCGGCCTCCGTCATCGTCGCTGCCATCATCGTCTACACGACCGACACCTATCTGTATGTCTTCTACCTCACCGCGATTCCCTACATCCTGGGGATTGTGAACTTCCTCGGGTATCCGGCCAAACTGAATGCCGCTCGGACCGGCCCCGTCACGGCCGCCGGTCTCCTCAAACACCTGCGGGAGGGGTTTCGTCAGGCCTTGGGAACCAGTGGTCTGCGGCGGTTGCTGGTCGAGTCGATGGGATTTCAGGGATACTACGAGGCGGCCAAGGACTACCTGCAACCCGTGCTTCGGGCAGCGGCGATTTCTCTGGCCGCGCACTGGGTGGTGGTCCGGGAGTTGAGTGATATCCAGCAGGCGGCCCTGCTCATTGGCCCCGTCTTCCTGCTGTTGCACCTGGCAGCTGGGGTGGCCAGCCGCCTCGCCCATCGATTTGTCGATGCTGTCGGTGACGAGGAGCGCGCTGCTGCCTGGCTCTGGCGCGCGGACGGTGTGCTGTTCGCTCTTCTGGCGGTGGCCGCCTATCAGGGCCTGGAGGTTGCAGTGATCGCCGTCTTCATCATCCTCGACACACTACACAACGTCTGGCGGCCCGTACAACTGGGACGAATCGACACCCACTCTCAGCAGGAGACCGGCGCCACACTGCTGTCGATCGAGAGTCAGGCGCGTCGATTCATGACCGTCGTTGCGGCGCCCCTGCTGGGCCTGGCCGTCGACGCGGCGCGTACCACGAGCGCCGGAAGCCCCTTCTGGCCCGTGGGTGTGGCGGGCGTGGTCGTGGCCATCGTCTGCCTAGCTACCGCCCGAGCAGCAACTGCTCGCTGAATCGGATGATCGGGAATAACTCCGGCACGTGAGAGTCGCGAGTGCCGTGGGGGCTCCAGAATTGTGCGCCCGAATCTTCGTAAGGGGGTGCCTGGCGATACTGGTTGAAGCGTGAGAAGTCCATCCGCCACACGTCACCCTCCTCGGGTGGCACAGAGCGATCATCGGCCTGGGCCAGGATCTGCAGACTCTTCCACGGAATCGACAATTCCACCGTCCAGCCGCGGTCGCGATCGGAATTGTCATTCAGTGTGCCATCCACATACACGCCCCATTCAAGGCCCGGCAGATCGTATTTCCAGAACCCCGTGCGCAGGCCGCGTGGATGTGTCTTCAGGCCGACGCCATTCCACTCTCTGGCACCCTCGGCATCCATCTTCAGTGTTGGGTCCTGCGCGCCGTAGTCGAAGCGATCATACTCCGAATTCCAGACGAAGAAGACTTCGTAGATCGTGCCGAGGGCATTGATCTCGAATTCGTAGTAGCCATCGCGCCCGGCGATGAACAATTCCACATCGTTGTTGCGGAAGATGAGCGAATCACGCTCGGTCAGGTCAGCCTGGACATCCGGTTCCTCGATCCAGTAACCCACGTAGAGTCTGTCTCGATCCCACAACACGGCGGCGCGTGTGTCGTGCAGGCCCGGCGCGCCATCGATCATATCTGAGAAACGCGGTGAGCGGGGCGCCTTCTTCCAGGCGGGCTTGTCCAGTCGGCCATCGACGGTGATAGGATCATCGATGCGGAAGGCCGTGTATTCCTCAATTCGATCGGCTGGCCACGGAAAGGGAGATCCGTCGGCGTACTCGCCATCGTAGAGGGTGGGTTCGTTGGTGATGCCCAGGGTATAACGATCGACTGTCATGGTGTCGGTCCCGTGAAGGTTTCGGCTCAGTGGATCTGGTATGTCAATCGTCCTCATGCCAGTCGACGACGGCGCCTGCGACCGTCAACTCTCGACGCAGGCGATCTACGTCAACATCGCCGAATGTCACATCGTCCTGCACGACCTGTACGGCGGCCAGGCCTGCGGCGTGGCCCATCGCATAACATGGCCCCATCTCTCTCAAGGGCCCCAGGACGTCTCGCTCGACGCTGATGGCGCGCCCCGGACAGATGACATTGGTCACCGGGGCCGGGACCAGCACGCAATAGGGAATGGGGATATACGTGCGTCGCAGATTCGGGGCTTTGCCTGCCTCGTGCAGAGGCTGGTAACTGGGCCGCTTCGGATCGGGCAGATCCCAGCCATAACCACTGAAGCCGATGGTGTCGGGGAAGTCCCGTTCGGTGGTGACATCCTCTACGGAGTAGATCGTGTCTGCCACGATCCGCCGGGTCTCGCGGATCCCGAGCGTGGGGGCCACGAGTCGGATCCGCGCATCGGCGAAACCGGGGAAGTGCTGCTGCATGAGGGCGAACAGTTCGGTCACCTCACTGCGCCCCTGCATCATGCCCTTCGACAGGGAGCGGCCATCGGTACCGTCCACGTCACAGATCCGCGTCGTGTTGATCATCAACGTGCCCTTCACATTCAGTTGCACACTGATGAAGATGTCGTAGGGAAATCGCCAGTGGCCGGCGTCACGCAGTTCCTGAACCAGTTCACGGAAACGAATGGAACCGGTCCGGTAGATCTCGGAGGCCAGGGCGTCCTGATCCACGTGGTCGACGTGAAACATCAGGGTTGCAGGCGTCATCAGACCATCTTCGTCCCGTCCCTTCACCACTTCACAGCCGGATCGTGCGGCTACATCGCCGTCACCGGTGGCATCCACGACGGCCGTGGCGGGAATGGCCTGCAAGCCACCCTTGTTGAAGAGCACGACATGAGTGACACGGCCCGCATCGACGATGACATCGACCATGGATGTGAAGAAGAGCACATCGACATCGGCCTCCAGCATCTTCTCATCCAGCAGGGCCGCCATCTGGATTGGATCGAAGGGCACACCATAGGTGAGGTTGGAGATCTCACCCGTCCAGCCGTGGGGTGAATACTTCTCACCCTTGATGTGGACCGGATTCAGGGCGCCGCCACGTTCGGCCAGATCTTCGACGATCTCCTGGAAGATGCCACCCACGCACCAGTGCCGATTGTCTCGCGTGCGGCCACCGAGCAGGTGGGAGACGCCGGCCGAGGTGCCCACGCCACCGAGCTGTCCTGTCTGTTCGACGAGCAGAACCCGCAGGCCGGCGCGACGAGCCGACAGGGCTGCCGGAATGCCGGATGGTCCGCCGCCACAGACGATGAGGTCGTAGTGATCGCCGATGGGGATCTGCTTCTCGTATTGAAGACCAGCCATTGCCACAGTGCAGCTCCTTGATGATTTGTTAGGGTGGGTAATCTGAACCGTCGTGGCTGTGAGGGCTATACCTGGCCCGTGTCACGGAATGGGGCGCCAATACACGTAAGGGGGAAGGGACATCATGACCGATGACAGGAGAGATCCCGTTGAATGTGTCGATCCACTGATCGATACGGCGAAACCGAGTATCCGCTGGGTGTTCACCGTGTTCACGGCACGGCCCTTCGGTATGGTTCGTCTCGGTCCCAACACGGATCCCGTCGGTACGTGGAAGTCCGGCTACCTGCATACGAGCAAACGCATTGCGAATTTCAGTCACGTGCACAGCTGGCAGCTGTCCGGCGTGCCGGTCATGCCGGTTTCCGGCCGGCCCGCTGAAGATGTGAGCTCCAGCTTCGTGCACGAGAAGGAGTCTGCCGGGGCCGGCTTCTACGAGGTCTTCCTCGATGATCACGGTATTCGCGCTGAATTGACCGCGACGGAGCGTGTCGGTTTCCATCGATACACCTATCCAGATGGTGCCGAGCCCTTTCTCGTTTTTGATCTGGGCGCTGAACTGGGCCCGTCTGAGATGTCTGCCGCCGAGGTCTGGCAGGTCGATGAACACACCCTTGCAGGTTTCGTCGAAAACGAGGTCACGCGCCGCCGCAATCGTCGGACGCGGATCCACTTCACCATTCAGCTGAGTCGTCCGATCAGCACCTTCGAGACTCGCACCGGTGGCGACGGGAAGTGCGAGCGTCTCACCCTCGGTTGTGATCCTTCTGATGGCGATCCGTTGCTCCTCAAGGTCGCTCTCTCCTACGTCAGCCCGGATCAGGCCCGGCTCAATCTCGACACGGAGTTGCCGGGCTGGGATTTCGATGCCGTCGTGACGGCATCTCGGGTGATCTGGAATGACTGGCTCGGGCGCATCGAGGTTGAGGGGGGCAGCCGCGATCAGCGGACAAAATTTTACACGGATCTGTGGCGATCACTTGTTGGCGGTCACCGGATCTGCGATGTCGATGGATCCTGGTGTGACAACACGGGCCTCGAATCGGTGCGTCGTCGTGTGCCGCTGGACGCGGATGGGCAACCGCGCTTCCCCATGGTCTGCGGCCAGGATGGATTCTGGCACGCTCAATGGAGTCTCAGTCTGCTCTATGGGCTCGCCTACCCGGATCTGATGAGTCACTACAGCAACTTCCTGGTAACCCTTGGCCAGACGGGTGGCATCATTCCCCGCGGCCCTTCGGCGGCCAGCTACACGTGGGTCATGCTCGGGGCGTCCAGCACACCGTGGTTGGTGGCGGCCTGGATGAAGGGGGTGCGCACCTTCGACATTGAGGCCGCCTACGATGGCATGCGTCGCAATGCATTCCCCGGTGGGCTGATGAGCAAGGCGGGCTACGAATTCGACTCGTGTGATGGCGGCGGCATCGAGTACTACATCAAGCAGGGGTGGATCCCCGACGGACGCGAGACCCAGGCCGACGCCTTCCACATCGACGGCGCGGCCGAGACCCTCGAGTATGCCTACCAGGACTGGTGTCTGGCGCAACTGGCAGCTGAACTGGGGCACGAGGAAGATGCCCGTTTGTTTGGCGCCCGGGCACGCAACTACCGGCATCTCTTCGATGGTGACACGGGCTTCATGCGGCCGCGGCGCCCGGATGGTTCGTGGTGGGAGCCCTTCGAACCCCTGGCCCTGGAGGGATGGTGCGAAGCGAATTCCTGGCAGTATACCTGGCACGTCGCACACGACATTGCCGATCTGGCCGAACTGATGGGTGGGCGGCAAGCCTTTGTGGAGAAACTCGATTCGGGGTTCCAGCAGTCGGCGTCGATCGACTTCTATGCCGCCAAGCCGGCGCTCTCTCGAGATCTGGCACATATCAACTATGGCAATGAACCGGGTCGTTTCGTCGCCCACCTTTTCAACCACGTGGGGGCGCCCTGGTTGGCGCAGAAGTGGTCGCGCCGTGTCCTGGACCAGACCTTCGGTTCCGTCGAGCCGCTGGGCTACTGCGAGGATGATGATCAGGGCAAGGCAGCGGCGACCTCGGCACTGCTCGCCCTGGGGCTCTTCGACGTGCGTGGTGGCGCCGCACGGCGACCCGTCTATGAACTGACGGCCACCTGCTTTGATCGCATCACCCTGCACCTGCACGACGACTACTATCCGGGCGAGCAGTTCGTCATCGAGACGGCGAGACAAAAGCGGGAGCCCTCGGTCGAGGCACCGCGTGACGCATCCGACGATCCACCGGGTTCAAGGAGCGGGGCGGCCAGTCCAGCCGATCTGGAGGGGGCTGTTTACATCCAGTCGGCCCGTTTCAATGGGGCGGATTTGAACCGACCTTGGTTCTATCACGATGAGCTGATCGCCGGTGGCCGACTGGAGCTGTCTCTCGGGGCTGAGCCCAATCGTAACTGGGGCGCTCGACCCGAGGACGCACCACCGTCGATGACGAGTGATGGCGATTGAACAGGAAGCAGATGGCGTTGCCTGAATGGCGTACGCTTCTTACCCGAGACGGCCGGACCCGGCCTTTCCGATACGGAATGTGAAAGAGGAGAACGGTTGATGCGTCGTGTATGGGTGCCCCTGTTCCTGTTGGTGATGACAGCTGCCGCACATGGACAGGCGGTGAATGTCCAGAATCCGGGGTTCGAAGTGGGGGCCAGCGGTCCGGCGGGATGGGCTCTGACGGGTGATGGGGAGTGGCTGTCGGCTCAACAGGGAGGTGGTCGGGCGATCGCTGCGACAGGTGATGGGCAGAACACGTCCTACTGGCGCTCGGCGCCACTGCCTCTGATCCCCAATGCCGTCTACAAGGTCAGCTTCCTGGCCCGCAGCGTGTCCGGAGAGGGTGGCACGCCGATCACCGGACCCGTGTTCAGCAATGTGGATCTGGGCCCCATCGGGTCGGAGTGGCGATCGTATTCGTCAATCTTTGCTGCGCCCAATGAAGTGAGGCCCGACGAAGCGTGGCTGCGATTCGGACAGTGGCACCACGAAGGCACGGTGGCCTTCGACAACGTGCAGGTCACACGCGTAGAGCCACTGCATTCCCGCATCGAAGATCTGCTGCTGGGTGAGGGCGAGGATGTGTTGGGCAATGCCTATGTCTTCCGCGCGCCAATCCATTCCACATCACGCAATCACAGCCGCCCACTGGCCAAACTTCAGTGTGGTTTCAACTCCTATCGCCTGGTCTTCGGCGCCGGTTCCGAACTGGTCTATCGTCATCAGTTGGGAGACCGACAACAACTGAGCGCCGAGTTTGAAGTCAATGTGGGCTGGCATGCCAGCGGCCAGCTCGAAGTGTCGGTGAGTGGTGACGGGCAGAACTGGCGACCCGTGGGTACGCAGGATACGCTCGGCGTCGCTATTTACAGTGTGCCGACCGATCTGCTGCCATCCGAGCAGGTCTGGGTGCGGTTGCAGTCGCTGGCCGAGCAGCAGCTCGGTGCTGACTCGGATCCGGGCTCCTTTCAGGTTCACGACTACACCTATCGGGCTCAGATCTCGGGCGAACCAATAGAAGGGCATGGCAGCACGCGGTACGCCTCTGTGCTGGCAACGGACCCGGAGGCGCCCGTGCGCCTGATTGATGTGGGCCAGGCCCTGCCCGGTCGCACGGACACAGTCGTGTTGCAGATGGTTAACACCAGTGGCTGGGATCTGACGGTGCATGGCGCGGTGATCTTCCATGGCCCCGATGTGCTCCTCACGCCGCCAGTGGGTGTGCAGATGGTCGTGCCACCGGGTCCAGCCGAGGTGTGGTTGCCCTATCGATTCCAGGGAACTGGTGACGTCGAGATGGCCATCATGCTCGACGGTGATGCGACCTTCCAGGCCGATGTGTCTCTGCATGTGCCCGAGCTGTATGCCAGCCACTACGGCCAGGTCTTGCCTGAGTCCAGTGACGACGTCGGTCTATGGTGGGCGAGTTCAGGTTGGAAGGTGGCCCGTGAGCGTGGCCTGCCTGGTACCCGGGGGGAGGCATTGAGAATTCGAGCTGCTCGCAACGAGGCAGAGGCAGCACAACTGATCCTGCGGCCCGAACGTGATCTGCAGGATGTGCAACTGGAAGTGCGCGACCTGAAGGGCCCCGGCAGAGCGAAGATCAAGGCAGATGCCGTCGAGGTACTACGGGTGGCGTATGTGCCGGTGACGACGCCGACGGACCCCACCGGCGCCAAGGGATTGTGGCCCGATCCGTTGCCGCCGCTGCGTGAGCCCGTCGATCTGGAAGGCGGGGTGAACCAGCCCTTCTGGGTGCGAGTGACCGTGCCCCGCGGTGTGCCGGCTGGTGTGTATCGTGGTGAGGTCCGCGTGAAGGCGGACGGCTACAAAGCGACCGTGCCGATCGAGGTGGAGGTGTATGACTTCGATCTGCCGGACCGGATGACGTGCCAGACGGCCTTCGGCTTCTCACCGGGCAATGTGTGGCAGTATCACGGCCTCACCGATGAAGCTGACAAGCGAGTGGTGCTCGAACGCTACCTGGACAACTACGCGGCCCATCATATCTCGCCCTACGATCCGGCGCCGCTGGATCCGGTGCGCATTGAGTGGCCCGATGTACCTGCCGATCTGAGACCGGGACAGACGTTGACACCGAAGATCGACTGGTCCGCCTGGGACCGCGCCATGGCGCGCGCGATGGACGAGCGCCACTTCAACTCCTTCCGGCTGTCGATTCCTGGCATGGGCGGCGGGACATTCCATTCTCGTCGCGAGCCCGAGTTGAATGGTTACGGCGAGGACACGGCTGCCTATGGCGCGTTGTTCCGGGGTTATGTGCAGGAGGTCCAGGAGCATCTGCGTGAGCGTGGTTGGCTGGACGAGGCCTTCGTCTACTGGTTCGACGAACCCAATCCCCAGGACTACGACTTCGTCATGAATGGCTTCGGCAAGCTGGCCGAAGCGGGTCCGGATATCACGCGCATGCTCACCGAGCAGGTGGAATCGGAGTTAATCGGTGGACCGAATCTCTGGTGTCCCGTGTCACCGAACTACCAGGAGGAGGAGTCGGCCTTGCGTCGTGATGCGGCCGGTGAGCGGTTCTGGTGGTATGTGTGCACCGTGCCCAAGGCACCCTACGCCACCCTGTTCATCGACCATCCGGCGACGGAGTTGAGAGTGTGGTTGTGGCAGACGTGGCAACGTGGAATCGACGGAATCCTGGTGTGGCAGAGCAACTACTGGACGTCCGGGGCAGCCTATCCAGATCATCCGCAGAATCCATACGAAGATCCCATGGGCTGGGTCTCCGGTTACAGCACTGACGCTGGTACACGTCGGGCCTGGGGCAATGGGGACGGACGATTCGTGTATCCCCCCGAGGCCGCCGCCCATGTGGCCGACGAGCCGGTGCTGGATGGGCCGGTGGACTCGATCCGCTGGGAGATGCTGCGCGATGGGATCGAAGACTACGAGTATCTGGCGATCCTGCGGGGGTTGCTCGAGCAGCATGGCGCACAACTCGATGCGCAGCGTGCGACGCAGCTGAAACAATTGCTGGACGTGCCTGAAGAGATCACGAGCTCGATGACGAACTTCACACGCGATCCGGCAGTGGTTGAGGCGCAGCGGGATCGGGTAGCCCAGGCGGTGGTTGAACTGTCGCGATTGGGGCAGTAGGAGAGCAGGACGGCGACCGACTCCACCAGCTCACTACGTAGCGCAGCCTCCAGTATCAGTTCGGAGGTTGCGCTTCTGTGTGTCTGCCGGTTATTGCCGGCGCTGGGCTGCCGGGCCCATATTGGCGCCACAACAAATCGTGGTCACCGTTTACCTGGAGAGTCTCCCATGCCTGCCGCCCTGCGCATCAAGGACGTCGAGCGCATCACGTTGCGCATCCCCTTCACCGATCGCGTGAGTCGCTGGAATGCGCTGCTGGTCTGGAACTGGCAGATCGTTGAGATCATCCGCGTCACCACCGACGATGGGTCCATTGGTTATGGCGAGACCTTGCCGCACTACACATGGGGGAAGGTCAGCGACGAGGGGCTGGAACGCGTGCGGGGCAAGAATCCCATCGAGTTGCTCGGCACCGATGGCCTGGGTGCAGGACTCGAGATGGCGCTCTACGACGTGGTCGGTAAGGCGCTAGGTGTGCCTGTGTACGAGTTGCTCAATCGTCCGAAGATCCGCGACTGGTGTCCGATTGCGTGGTGGAATACGAAGATGAGTCCCCAGGATCTGGCCGGCGAAGCACAGGATGCTGTCGAGGCAGGCTACATCTTCCACAAGTTCAAGACACGGCCGTGGTTTGATGTCTACGAGCAGGTGGAGGCTATCAGTGCCGTCACGCCGGAGCACTATCGGCTCGACCTGGACTGGAATGGCATGCTCATGAATGTGGCCACGGCGACGCCGGTCATGCAGCGTCTCGACAGCTATGAGAAAGTTTCCATCTACGAGGGACCGATCAACCAGGCCGATGTGGAGGGACAGCGCGAACTGCGTCGGAATGTGGCCAAACCCATCGCCCTGCACTTCGGACAACCGCCATTCCCCACGGCGATGAAGGAAGCCGTCTGCGATGGCTTCGTCGTCGGTGGCTCTGTCTCCACCGTTCTGCGACAGGGCGAGTTGGCCGGTGCCTTTGAGAAACCCTTCTGGCTGCAGATGGTTGGTGTGGGCCTGGTGACGGCCATGTCGGCACATCTGGGCGCCGTGCTGAATTTCGCCCAGTGGCCGACGATCACGTGCATGAACAACTACACCGACGATCTACTGATGGAGCCCCTCACGATTCGCGGTGGTTACCTGCAGGTACCCGAGAAACCGGGCCTCGGTGTGGAGGTGAATGAGGAGGCCTTGAGCAAGTATGTCATGGAGCCGCCCTACAAGCTGCCCGATGAACGTCACATTCTCTCCGTCGTCTGGCCGGGCGGTCGCGTCGTGAAGTTTGCCAACATGCGCGATCACTGCTGGCCGCATTTCCGTCAGCATGGCAACGACCCGGCGCAGGAGCCGGGCGCGACGCTGGAGATCTGGGATGACGATGGCTCGAAGGAGTGGGCCGACCTCTACGAGCGCTTGCAGTCGGGGCCGATCAGAGAACAGCGTGCCTGATGCAGCCACCGAATGCGTTGCAACGCAACGCCCCGTTTACCCAACCCCTGTGATCGGCTGAGAGGATGCCATGGCAAGAGTGATGTTGATCGGTGATTCAATTCGTATGAGCTACGAACCCCGGGTGAAAGAGGCGCTGGGCGCCGAGGGGCACGAAGTCTGGGGTGCGCCGGGGAACAGTCAGTTCGCCCTGTTTACACTGGCATCGCTGGGCGGCTGGCTGGGGTTGTTCCCGGATCCGGATGTCGTGCACTGGAACAATGGTCTGCACGATATCGGTCACAATCCGAATCGGGCACCGATGCAGATGCCCCTGGATGTCTACGCCGGCAATCTGCGATTCATCGGCCGGATGCTGTTGACTACGGGTGCTCGTGTGTTGTTCGCCAGCAGCACGCCCGTGCATCCTGACCGGCCCTTCCGCGAGGATCAGTGGTCGTGGCGCAACGAAGAGATCGACGCCTACAACGAAGCGGCCCGTGGGGTGATGGCCGAGCTTGGGATCCAGATCAACGAGCTGCATGCAGTTGTCGCAGCCGACGTGGATCGCCTGCTCAGTGAGGACCAACTCCATCTGAGCGAGGACGGCCAGGCCGCTTGCGCGGCGGCGGTCTGCCAGAGCGTGAAGGAGCAGCTGTCCGCGTAGCGTGCCGGTAGCTGTCGAGGGCGATCGTCAGAGCATCGCATCCAACCCTCGCTCCCTGGGTAGCCTCTAGAAGAGCGTGTAGATAAAGGGCGCTGCCGCCGTGCCACCCATCATGACCACCAGACCAAGGAAGAGGATGGTGATGATGATCGGCGCGAGCCACCACTTCTTGTTGTGCTTCAGGAAGTCGACGAATTCACCGACGAGGCTCGTTCGCGCTTGGGTCGACTGGGCGGCGAAGTCCTTGCTGCTGGCATCCTCGTCGCCGGTGCCGGCCTCATCGCCGCTGGTATTTGTGCGGTCCTGAGCCTCGTCTTCACTCATTGGTTCTCCGGTGGCTGTCATCGTTCTGTGGTTTCGTGTCTGTACAGAGAGCCGGTGTCCTGTTTCGTCACAGCTATTCATGCTGAGTCATGCTGAACTAAAACTGACGGAAATAGCTGCTCTTGTCGCGGGGTGGCCGGCAATCTTTCCAGTAGGTCTGAGCGTCCGGTTCGAATTTGCGCTCGAGAGGATCGCGACCCAGGATGCGCATGACCAGCCCTGTGGGTGTGATGATGCCGAAGAACAGCGCCCCCAGCACGACATAGGACAGCACGAAGCCAATGGGATAGGTGACGACGGTCAGTCCCACGTAGACGGGAAGATTCGCCTTCGGATAGATGAGGGCAAATATCCCGGAATAGGCGGCCAGGCCCATGAACAGGTTCGTTACCCACGGCCTGGCTGCACCCAGACCCATCGAGAAGATCAGGATCTCGTAGTGGGCGAAGGCGGCCACGGCGCCAAAGCCGATCACGGCGATCAGTCCGAACTGACGCAGGGTCGACCTGTCGGGCCGAAGATTGATCTCGATCATCTGAGCCATAGCGTGATCCAGCCTAGTCCAGGGCGAATTCTGTGAGATAGGGCTCGGGGTCGATGTGGCGAGCATCGGGTTGCTCACTCTTGAGCAAGACATATCCCTCCAACACCAGCACATCCATATTCGTGTGCATGAAGCAGCGGTAGGCGTCTGCCGCATTCCGCACGATCGGTTCACCCCGCACGTTGAAGCTGGTGTTGATGAGGACCGGCGAGCCGGTGCGCTGCCTGAACTTCTCCAGGATCCCATAGAATCGCGGATTGCGTTCGGCGTCGATCGTCTGCACCCGCGCAGAGTTGTCCACGTGGGTGATGGCAGGTACGACAGATCGCAGCTGCTTCAGTTTGTCGAGGCCACGTGCACCCCCGTCATCGGTGGGCAGCAGCTTGTCGTCATGGACGGGCGCCACCAGCAGCATGTAGGGACTCTCCTGCTCCGGCTCCAGTTCGAAGTATTCGCTGGCGTGTTCCTGCATGACGGCCGGCGCGAAGGGACGGAAGGACTCACGGAATTTGATCTTCACGTTCATCACCTCCTGCATCTTCTCCGAGCGCGCATCGCCGAGGATGGACCGTGCCCCCAGGGCCCGCGGCCCAAATTCCATGCGGCCGCCCACGTGGCCGACGACATTCTCTGCGGCGATGAGTTCGGCGACGCGATCGCAGAGTGGGTCCTCTTCAGGGTAATGCTCGTAGACGGCACCGACGGATTGCAGAAAGGCCAGGATCGACTCATCTGACTCCTGCTGCCCGAGGAATGAGCCCCTCTGTGTATCGTGGCCGGTTGCCGTGCGGGGATGTCCGAGCAACTGGTGCCAGACAAACAACGCCGCGCCCAGTGCGCCGCCCGCATCACCGGCGGCGGGCTGGATCCACACGTTCTCGAAGGGCCCTTCGCGCAGGATGCGGCCATTGGCGACACAGTTGAGGGCGACGCCACCAGCGAGGGTCAGATTCTTCGAGCCCGTGAGTTCGTGCGCCGTGCGGGCCGTACGCATCATGATCTCTTCCGTCACCACCTGGATCGAGGCGGCAATGTCCATCTCACGCTGCGTGATCTCGGCTTCAGCAGTACGCGGTGGCCCGCCGAAGAGTGTCTCCATCTTCGGCGACGTCATCACATCGTCGTAGCAAAAGGCGAAGTAAGACATGTCCATCCGGAAGGAGCCATCCGTCTTCAGGTCGATGAGCTTGTCGAAGATCAGATCCTGATAGACCGGTTCGCCGTAGGGTGCCAGACCCATAAGCTTGTATTCGCCGCTGTTCACGCGGAAGCCGGTGAAGTAGGTCATGGCGGAGTAGAGCAGGCCCACGGAGTGCGGGAAGTGCATCTCCTTCAGCATGCGCAGTTCATTGCCCTGCCCGTGACCGATACTGCTGGTCGCCCACTCGCCGACGCCGTCCATGGTCAGGATCGCCGCTTCCTCGAAAGGCGAGGGGAAGAAGGCGCTGGCCGCGTGGGATTCATGATGCTCGGTGAAGACGAAGCGACCCTCGTATTTGCCCTCGAGCCCGGCGTCGAGTTCACGCGGGGTGTGCAGCTTCTCCTTGAGCCAGAGGGGCAGCCCCATCATGAAGAGCTTGAAGCCGCGGGGGGCGCAGGCGATGTAGGTCTCGAGGATGCGGTCGAACTTCAGCAGGGGCTTGTCGTAGAACGTGACCAGATCAAGATCGTCGTGGCCGAGACCGGCTTCGGCAAGACAGTAGTCGATCGCCTCCTTCGGGAAGCGGTGGTCGTGCTTCTTGCGCGTGAAGCGCTCCTCCTGAGCAGCTGCCACAATGACGCCATCCTGCACGAGGCAGGCAGCACTGTCATGGTAGTAGGCGGAAATGCCCAGGATATTCAAAGGAGTGATCTCTGGTAGAGGCTGGTCGTGGGGTGGTGTCGCGGTGATCTGCTGGCCCACTCGGAGTGGCAGATCCGAAATGGGCACTACAAGTGTCAGGACTTGCGTCGAGATTCACAACTCCGGGATCAGCACCACGTGGCGTGACGTCGGGTCGCCGCAGTCATGAATCGATTCACCGGACTCGCTCGAGAGAGGCCGTCATCTGATCGCGTGGGCTCACGATACCACGGCAAACACGTCGACGACCACATCCATCTCGGTTCGAGCAAGAGACTTCACAACGACGTGGGTCGATGCCAGATCGATGCCACCCAGGTGCTTCTCCAATACTGGAGTCACTGCGGTCTGAGCGTCAGTATCGGTCGTGTAGATCGTGATCTTGCAGATGCTCTCCATCCCGGCACCGGCCTCTCTCAACAACGTCCTGACATTGCCCATGGCCTGATCGACCTGCGCTGCCGGATCGCCCACCCCGGTGAAGCCACTGCGATCCAGCCGGTTGCCGCTCTGGCCCTGCAGAAACAGAAATCCCCTGGCCCGCACGGACCGGCTCTGAGGCCAGTCTGCCTCGCTTGCATCCGGTAGGGCGGTGTGGCGCTCATGGTCATCGTCGCCACTGCGCAGGATGGTGTGCACATCGATCTCGAAGTCGAGTTCGGGACGGGCCAGATCCTTCACAACGACGCTGGTCACGGCAGGACGCACGTCGTGTAGGTGGCGAGCCAGGACTGCATCGATGCGAGAACGGTGTGAGGCGTGTGTGAGATATGTCGTGATCTTGCAGACGTCTCCGATACTGCCCCCGGCATCGGCCAGGAGTATATGGACATTCTGCATGGCCACCTCGGCCTGCCGAGCCGGGTCGCCGGCGCCGTCGAAGTCACGGCCATCGAGACTCATGCCCGTCTGACCCTGAAGGAACAGGTGGTCGTTGGCGCGGATCACCCGGGCATTGCCGTAGTCGATGGTTGGCATCAGGAAACCGCCACGTGCATTGGTCAGGCGAAATCTCTCGTGACCTGCCTGGCGATCATCGGGGAGCACGACCCATGCATCGATGGCGAAGTCCATCCAGGGCGCTGCAAGTGCTTCCACGACCAACCCGGTGGATACGGGATTCACCCCCTGCAGGTGCCGAGCAATCACCGGATACACCAGGGCCCTGTCGGCGTGGCGGATCGTGAAGTTGTTGATCAGGCAGATGTCCTGCAGGCGTGCGCCGGCCTCTTCGACGAGGGTGTGCAGATTCGTCATGGCCGCCTCTGCCTGGGCGGCTGGGTCTCCGGTGCCGACGAATTCACTGCCATCGAGACTCAGACCCGTGCAACCAGGCAGAAAGACCTGATCACCGGCGACGACGGCTCTGCTCGACTGGAATGTCATGGTCGCGTCCGGGTCAGTCCTGCCATCGGCGCAGGTATTTGTCATCCCCCTCGAACTCGAGCATCTGATCGTACACGGTCTGCAATGGGGCCAGCGCCTGTACACCGTCATCGGCATTGGGCGAGGGTTGGCGATTCTCACGGATGGATGTGAAGAACTCGCGGTTCTGCTCTACAATCGCATCCAGTTCGCCTGCCACTTTCTCGAAGACGGGTTCACCTGCAAAGAGCACACCACCGCCGCCGTACTCGAGTACGCCCTTCTCACAGACGTAGCGATGCCCGCCGGCGCCCTGCGGTGCATTGTAGGAAAGGCTGATCGTCGCCATCGCTTCATTCTCATAGCGAATCAGCAGGCTCACATCCATCGACGTGTCGTTGATGGCGTGTTTTGGCGCCATTTCGCCACGCACTCGACGCACAGGTGAATCGATCGTCCACAGCGACAGATCGACCAGATGGCAGCCGTGGTGGAAGACGACATCATCGACCCAACTGCGTTGGTAACCGGTCCAGCCCACATTCTGGTGACGGTAGGAGAAGCTGTAGATCTGATGATGGTAAATCGCGCCCGCTTCACCGGAGGCCAGAAACTGCTTCGTGAAGAGGCGCGTATCGATGAAGCGTTCCGTATGGGCCACCATGACATTGCGCCCTGCTTCACGGGCTCTTGCCGCGACCCGTTGGGAAGACGTCAGCGACATGGTCAGTGGGATTTCGACGAGTACATGCTTGCCGGCATCTAGACTGGCCATCGTCTGCTCGTAGTGGACTTCGCTCGGCGAGGCGATGATGACGGCATCGATCTCGTCATCGGCCAGCGCCTCCTCGAGTGAGTCCGTGGCCCGTACAAAGCCATGGCGCTGAGCGAAGTCTCTGGCCGGCTCAAGTCGACGTCCCATCAACGTATGCAACCGCACGCCCTCGATCTGCCTGCAGGCATCAGCATGGAATTCGGCGATGCCACCATAGCCGACAAGACAACAGTTCAGTGTATCCATCGGGTTCTCCATCAATCAGGGCTCGAAGATGAGCCAGTCACGACTCAGCGGGTCTGCTTGGGTATGATCAGATCTCCGAAATCTTCACGGGACGGCGTTCCTGGGCCGAGCGAATCGCGGCGAAGGCGACACGGGTGGCCAGTGCAGCATCCGCCACGCCACACACAACAGGTCCATCGCCCTGCACCTCATCGATGAATCGTTCCAGGGCTGCCGCATGTCCCTTGTCCGGTTCGGCTGTGAAGATGAGCGCGTCGTCGCCGGCTGCGGCAGCTTCGGCGCAGGCCTGACGTTTCTTCTCGAGCCAGCCGAACAGACCCCCTTCGGTGCCGATCTGCGGGTGGCGGTCGGCCAGCATGGGATAGGTGATTCGAGCCGGGGCAGACTCGATGCCGGCGGTGCGGATCTCGAGCATGTGATCCACGGCGACGATGCCGCCGTGACCGCACACCTCATACAATTCTTTCGGGTAACCGAATGTGCCATTCCCGGCCATGGAGATCGTCGCAATGCCGCCCCCTTCGTAGCCGATGACGACACCGTGATTCAGCATGCCCCCCTCGAGGGCGGTGACCTCGACCGGTGCGGTGCCCATGAACCAGTTGCACAGATCGGTGAAGTGGGTCATCTCGAACAGCATGGGCCCGAAGCGGGCCTGCTCCTCGTCAAAGACCCAACCTTTCCACGAATACCAGTCGTCGTTGATGCGCACACTCATGCAGGGCGCGCCGTCATCCGGCAGGGGTGGCCGCTCATCTGCCCCCTCGCGGTCGAATCGCCACGCACACGGGGCCGGGGACACCATGTGAGATCTGAAAATGCCATGGGCTTCGAGCATGGCAGGCGAACTACGACGATTGTGCCCGACGCAGACACGGATGCCGGACGCACCGACGACGGCCTCGATCTGGCTCAATTCCTCCAGCGTACCGGCGAGGGGCTTCTCCACATACATCGGCTTGCCAACCCGGGAGCACGCCCCGATCACGGGCAGGCGAACCGCTTCGGTCGTCGTCAGCACGACGAGATCGATGGCAGCATCGGCGACGGTCTCGTGGAAGTCTGTGGAAGTGTGCACGCCGGGGGCCGTCTGTCGGCAGGCGGTCAATGCCGCCTCGTCCAGATCACAGCACGTGTGGAGTTGCATCCGTTCAGAGTGGATGATGTTGGGAATGTGTTGCTGGCGGGCCAGCATTCCACAGCCGATGACGGCGACATTCAGGGGCAGGTCCAAGGTGTCCTCCCACCGGTGGGGTGGTAAGCCAATGGCCTTGCCGTGCGAGGCTGCAGGCGACCATCGACGCTCTCATGAGGTAGGATAGAGCAGATTGCCGCGTCCTGCGGCAAGGGCAGCCGTGATCCGGCCACCTCTTGCAGGTGTGTAGTGCAATCAGGACCTTGCATGATGAGCCCCATGCCCGGCCTGGCCGGGTCCCTGGGGCGTAGCCGCGCCCCGATCCTGGAGGGCGCTGGTCTGTGCCGGCCCGCTGACCGGTAGATGTGCAAGAGCAGAGGAGTGGTGAGATGGCGACGATGAGGGCACTGGTGAAAGCCAAGGCGGAACCGGGTCTGTGGCTGCAGGAGGTGCCCGTACCGGAGCCTGGTATGAATGACGTCCTCGTCAAGATCCGCAAAGCGTCGATCTGTGGCACGGATGTCCATATCTACAACTGGGATGCGTGGGCGCAGAAGACGATCCCCGTGCCCATGGTGGTGGGCCACGAATTTGTCGGCACTGTGGAAGCCATGGGCGACAATGTCCACGATCTCCACATCGGTGATCTGGTGACTGGTGAGGGCCATCTGGTCTGCGGCCGCTGCAGGAATTGCCTGGCCGGCCGGCGGCATCTGTGCAGGGACACGGCAGGCGTCGGCGTGAATCGCCCCGGTGCCTTCGCTGACTACCTGTGCATTCCCGTCACCAATGTCTGGCACTGCGATCCATCACTTCCGACTGACGTGCTCAGCTGCTTCGATCCCTTTGGCAATGCCACTCACAGCGCCCTCTCCTTTCCCGTGCTGGGAGAGGATGTCCTGATCACGGGTGCCGGACCGATCGGCTGCATGGCGACGGCGATCGCGCGACATGCCGGAGCCCGATACGTGGTGACGACGGACGTAAATCCCTATCGACTCGATCTGGCACGCCAGATGGGTGCATCGGCCACAGTCGATGTGCGGCACGAGAAGGTAGCCGATGTCATGGAGCGTCTGGGCATGAAAGAGGGTTTCGACGTGGGGCTGGAGATGTCGGGCCATCCGGATGCCTTCGGAGACATGCTTTCATCCATGTGTCATGGCGGCAAGATTGCCCTGCTCGGTATCCCCGGACAGGAGATGGCCATCGACTGGAATCTCGTCGTCTTCAATGGCCTTACCATCAAGGGGATCTACGGCCGCGAAATGTATGAGACCTGGTACAAGATGCAGGTCATGGTGCAGGGCGGGCTCGATATCACGCCCCTGATCACACACCGCTTCCCTCTGGAGAAATTCGAAGATGGCTTCGACGTGATGCGTTCGGGGGAATCTGGGAAGGTCATCATCGACTGGGATGATCAGGCGCAGGAGAGTGGCAGATGATCACCACCCGATTACGCGATCATCTGGCTGCTGAACTCGAGCAGATACGCGCCGCCGATCTGTTCAAGGCCGAACGGGAGCTCACCACGGCGCAGCAGGCCCGTATCGGAATCGCCGACGGGCAGCAGGTGATCAACATGTGCGCCAACAACTACCTCGGCCTCGCCAATCATCCTGAGGTGATTGCTGCCGCCAGAGATGCGTTGGAGAGATGGGGGTACGGCCTGTCATCGGTCCGCTTCATTTGTGGTACTCAGAGCATCCATCGTCAACTCGAGAAGCGCATCAGCCAGTTCCTCGGCACAGAAGACACCATCCTCTACACATCCTGTTTCGACGCCAATGGCGGACTCTTCGAGACACTGCTGGGCGCCGAGGATGCAGTGATCAGCGACGAACTGAACCACGCCAGCATCATCGATGGCATTCGACTCTGCAAGGCGCAGCGCCACCGGTATCGTAACTCTGATATGAAGGATCTGGAAGCACAGCTCACGGCAGCATCGGGGGCTCGATTCCGGATGGTTGCCACGGATGGTGTCTTCTCGATGGATGGCTACTTCGCGGATCTGGCCTCGATCTGCGATCTGGCTGAGGCCCATGACGCCCTGGTCATGGTCGACGACTCGCACGCCGTGGGTTTTGTCGGCGACAATGGCCGGGGATCGCACGAACGCAGCGGCGTGATGGGGCGTATCGATCTGATCACCGGCACACTGGGCAAAGCGTTGGGGGGCGCCAGTGGTGGTTACACCAGTGGTCGCACCGATCTGATTGCACTGCTGCGTCAGCGCTCTCGCCCCTATCTGTTCTCCAATTCTGTCGCACCCAGTATCGTCGCCGCTTCACTGAAGGCCATCGAGATTGCCGCCGACAGTGCGGATCTACGCACGCGGCTTGCAGACAACACACAGTACTTCCGACAGGGCCTCACTGACCTTGGGCTCGAAATTCTGCCCGGCTCACATCCCATCGTGCCCATCATGCTGGGTGAGGCTTCGCTGGCGCAGCAGATGGCGGCACGCCTGCTGGAGAAGGGGGTCTACGCGATCGGGTTTTTCTACCCCGTCGTGCCCCAGGGCAAGGCGCGGATTCGGACGCAGGTGTCGGCTGCACACTCCCGTGATGACCTGGACTTCGTGCTTGAGAAAGTGAAGCTCGTGAAGGCCGAAATGGGTATCTGATCACACCGGATCTCACCGAGATCGAAAGCACTTGACTTCCATCTGGCGCTGTGTATCCTACGTACCAGATACGAGTTGGCAGTGGATTTTCCGCCCTGAATTTCCGAGGGCGAAGAGGCCGCCAGAGCGCGGCCTGAGCCGCGACGTCTGCCGTCGAAACTGCGATATCTGCAGTCGAAACCGCGTCGTCTGCGGTCTATGGCGGGCTGATTCAGCAGATGTATGAAGTACCAGAATCACCGCCGAAGTGAGTGTTTCGTTCCCGTGTTTTTCAAGGAGGCTGCCTTTGGATGAGACTTGGCGGTTTCGTCTCACGAGCACCCCGTCGAGACGCCGGAATCCATCGTTCTGACGAAACCGCAATCCCGGCGACATCCGTACAGGCCCTGCAGTTGAGCAGAATGGGTCTGGTTGGTTTATCGTGCCAACACGTGGCCTCCGATCAGGCGCCCCTCCCGCTTGGTATATCGGGACCTTCGGTGCCCATACCGAGCCCCTGTATCGAGGATCACCACTGTGGCGGCGTGACAGCCCGTCGGTAGTCGAGCCGTCCTCCCAGCGTCGCGGGGTGGGAACGGAGGAACTCAACCGACGGCGGATGCATCCGCCCACACCGACCAAGCGCCAAGGGCACCAGGGATTAGCGTCTGGTCGGACCAAGGCGTTGGACGTAACAGAAGAAGCCTCACCGTCCTGAGATGGTGGGGCTTCTTTCTTATGCACGCGACGGGATGCCGCAGCAGATCCTGACGGCAGAGCCCCTGCTCGGCCGCGGCTTACAAGACCTCGGGATTCACAGGTGATGCAGGTCGACGACCCTGCAGGACATCGACGATTCCCTCCGCTGCCTGCGTGGCCACCCGCACCAGCGCCTGATCGGACAGACCGGCCACGTGTGGTGTCAGCAGGATACGTGGCGCCGACAGCAGTGGATGGTCCGGCCCGGGGGGTTCATCGGCATAGACATCGATCCCGGCGCCGCCAATCGATCCTGTGGTCAGTGCCTGGGCCAGGGCCGGTTCATCGATCACCCCACCCCGAGACGTGTTGATGAGGAAGGCCGTCGACTTCATCTGCTCCAGGGCGTCGGCATCGATGAGATGGTGTGTCTCTTCCGTGAGCGGGACGTGGAGGGTGACGACGTCGGATCGTGCCAGCAATTCCCCCATGTCATCGACCATCGTCGCCGGCCGTTCGTCCTCCACATAGGGATCAAAGGCGAGCACCTCCATCCCCAGGCCGACCGCTGCCCGCCGGGCGACGCGGCCACCGATTCGGCCGATACCGATGATTCCCAGGGTCCGGCCCGTCAGTTCGACGCTGCCAAAGTCCAGCCGCTCCAGGAATCTGCCGGCGCGCAGTGCTTCGTCAGCCGCTGCGAGACGGTTGGCTAGTCCGAGCATCAGGGCCAGGGCGTGCTGGGCGACTGCATCGGCATTGGCCTCTGGCGTCCACAACACAGGAATTCGCCGTGCCGTTGCGGCCGGTACATCGATGTTGTCGATGCCTACGCCGTGTTTGGCCACGACGCGCAGGCCGGGTGCCGCATCCATCCGTGCTGCATTGACGGGATAGGTTCGCACCATGACACCGGCTGCATCGGCAGGGATTTCACCGACTTCGTCACCGGACAACCAGGGCGCAATGACCTGGCAGTGGGGTGCCAGGGCATCCAGGCCGACCTGCGAGATGGGGTCGGGGATGAAGACGATGGATTTGCTCAATTCGAGACCTGCAGTTCTTGAGTGTATGGGAGCCCGTCAAGGAGAGGAGGCGGGCAGGCGCCTAGCGGGTCAGCGTGGCGCAGACATCCTTGGCGGGGAACAGGTAACACAGAAAGGTGGCCTCATAGATCTTCTGGAGCGCTGGGTGAAGATTGATCACCCATCCCAGGGGACGCCACGGAGTCCAGCCTTCGAAGCGGATCCGTACGCGGACCCCGGACCAGCCACGGGCCCAATCATTGGTCCAAGGGCCACCGACGAACCAGGCGAAGGTCTCCGAAGAGAACGCTCGGAGATGGGTCGGGTCGGTGTGCAGATTGCGCGACGTGTAGTGGGGCCCTCGGACCTGCAATGTGCCCCCCTCGCACAGGATTCGGCGACACTCACTCATGACGCGGACCATGTCCTGAACGTGCTCGAGGATATCCTGAGCCTCGATGTGTTGGAAGCTCCCATCGGCAAAGGGCATGGGCGCCACACTGTCCAGATCCAGGGCGGTGACCCGTTCATCGTGCGGGTGCAGATCGACATTGACCCACCCGGCACGGATGTCGCGGCCGCAGCCCAGATTCAGCCGATCACCGGGCCGATCACCGGTGAGTGCGGGGTCGGTCATCGATGGGTCTCCAGGTAGGGTCAGAAGTGATGGGGTCATGCGGGAATGGTCAGACAAACCAATGGGTCGGCTCCCTTGCGAGCAAGATCATCGGATCTCCCATTCGGATCCATGTTCCAGATCACCGCGCTGTGTTACACTGACTGGAAGACAAGCACGGGGAGAAGAATCATGTCCGTTCATCAGGACCGCCTCAAAGCGCTGCGCTTCGAAGGCCCTGAGTACATCCCGGTCAGTGTGGGTATTCTGCCTGCGGCCTGGATGAAGTATCGCGAGGAACTGGATGCCCTGGTCGCGGCCCATCCCATCCTCTTTGGCGATGCACAGACGGATCGGGACTACGATGCGGTGGGAGAGACCTACATCGCTGGCGATCACGTCGATGTCTGGGGGTGTGTCTGGAGCAATGTCCACCACGGCAATGAGTCGATCGTTACCGGACACCCGGTCCCTACCCGGGAATCCGTCCACCGCCTCGAGCCGCCCGTTGAAGACGCAGGCTTCCCACACGGCTTCATGTATCTGCGACTGGGTGATCTACGCGGCTTCGAGGAACTGATGGTGGATTTCGCCGAAGAGCCACCCGAGTTGCAGATGCTGATCGATACGGTCCTCGGCTACAATCTGCGGCAGGCCCATTTGCGATTGCGTGAGGCAGGAGACAAGCCAGGTCTCGTCTACTTTGGCGACGATCTGGGCATGCAGCATGCTCTGCCGGTCAGTCCTCAGGTCTGGCGGAAGTATCTGAAGCCCTGCTACGAGCAGATCTACGCACCCTTCAGGGATGCAGGCCACCACATCTACATGCACACGGACGGGCACATCCTGGAAATCATTCCCGATCTCATGGACTGTGGCGTGGTTGTTGTGAATCCACAGATCCGTGCCAATGGTCTGGATGGACTGGTTGCTGTCTGCAAGGGCAAGGTCTGCGTCGATCTCGACCTGGATCGCCAGCTCTTCCCGTTCTGTGCGCCGGGTGACATCGACGGGCATATTCACGAAGCAGTCGAACGACTGGGTTCACCCGAGGGTGGGCTCTGGCTCAAGGCTGAGATCAACGATGATGTACCGCTGGCGACGACCGAAGCGATCTTCGCCGGCCTTGAAAAGTATCGCGCCTACTACACCCCGGAGTACTGAACATGGATCTGACCCGCGCTCTCGGCCTCGGTGTCGCCGATCTGCCAGAACATCGTGAGCAACTGCGACGTTACCTCCACCTGAAGCTGACTGCCCTCGGCCTGAGTGTTCCCGGTCGACCCCAGGATGTCGAATTCCTGGAAGTCGCCCGTGACCTGTTGGACAACTACCGCGAGCAACAGCGCCTGCTGTCCCACCATCTCAGTCCGGTGGATGATCGGATCCAGGTATTCCTCGATTCGTACAGTGCCGATCTGCCCGATCACGAGCGCCCGCGACTCCCGCGTCGAACCCTCACGCTGGATCATCATGGGTTGGCGCGCGAACTATCTCTGCCCGCCGATGGTGACCACTATCGCACCGATGAAATCGAGTCCTTCCGGGTGCGCCAGGGTGTATTGCACAATCCGCGCCATGATCGTCGCACGACGGAGGGTGTATTTCACATTGCGGCTGGCGGTCTGCCGGTGCCGGCAGACAAACTGGAGGTGCCCAGAGCGGTCTGGGCGGAATTGATGCGCCGCGCCATGTCGCCGCCTGAGGAGTTGCTGCGTCTGCCCTATCTGCAGCATGAGACGGGACCGGCCTATTCCTGGATCAGCCTGCTCCTGCGGCCGACGGTGGTGCCCGAAATTCCTGGCCGTCGTCCCCGACAGAGCATGGAACTGCGCTTTCTGGCGCCCGGCAGCCTGGTGGCCAATCTCGACTTCGTCGAATCCATCTTCGGCAATGCCGGTGACCCCTATCTGCCGCCCAATGACGCCGCTCTCGACATCGATCATTGGACGGGCACGACAGGCTGCGTCATTCTGGCCACTCATCTACTTGGTCTGCGCAAGAAGGAGATCGGCCTGCCGCACGTCGACGAGGCCACCGAACGGCAGCGACGAGATGGCATGTGCTGGTCCGATGACGACGACCTCTACAACGACGGTCACGCATACAAGCTGTGCGCCCGCAACGCCGATGGTGTCATCGTCACCCTCATTGCAGACAACTACTTCGGCTACTGTAAGAAGGAGGTGAAGACCCAGATCTCCTACAGTGCCAATCTTGTTGGCCTCGCTGAAGAGGAGCACGCCGGCGGTGCCCTGGCCTTTGCCAGCTATCACCTCGGTGACAGTTATCAGGTCGACGCGCGGGCACCGGTGGGCGATCACACCTTCGCCGATGTGGTGGAGCGATATGGTGAGATCCTCGATGTGCGCCCCGAAGGCTACGCCGTGGATCGCACCCACCCTTACGTCCACTACATCCCGGAGGATGCGCGCTTCGCCATCGAGGATGGCAGTGTCAGTTGGGAGCGGGATGGGCAACGCCACAGTCTGCCACTGCTGCGTGGCATGGAATTCATCTACCCGGATGGGTACCGGATGCGTTTCGACCGCCATCCCAGTGCGGCCAGCTGGCGTCTGGTGGGCACCCGCGCCGAAGGCACCTTCTGCCACAAGCCATGTACCGTGTCCGGTGGGGGCAAGTCCGAGATCTCCAAGTCACTCGCTGACGCGATGCTCTTCGGTCCGCTCTACGTCCCGGACTTCCGGCACGACATGGACACCGTGCAGGCCCTGCTCGAGCGAGACTACGCCGAACGCCTGCTGCCCCACCTGCGGCCCGACTACGCTGCATCGCCGTCACGGTCGGTGATGTCTCCCCTGCGCACGCTGGGATCGGTGATCAAGCTCTACACACCCTCGCCGGATGAGTTCACGCCCGAATACAATACGTGGCTGGAGACGGTGCCGAATCACATCAAGGCCATCGTCTTTATCATCAAACGATTCTACCGTCCCGACTGGGGAGATGACTGGCGCAGTCACTTCTCCGTCGACACCGTCAATGGGCGGCAGGGCAATGAATTGCGCTTCGAGGGTCGCAAGTTGATGGCCGGTTATCTGCGTATTGGCGTCGATGCCAGCGGCAGTTGGCAGATCCACAAGGTGCGCCAGGATTTCCTGCCCGCCTTCAAGCTGCAGCTCGAGGACGACATCACCGCCACCGTTGCTGTACCGCGGGAATGGTTGGCCAATCAGCCCACCGACATCACAGCCCGATCAGCCAAACTCGCCGAGAACTGCGAGTATCGATTCTTCCAGCGTCCCGATGATGCGATCCATCGTGGTCTCGACAAGAATGCCGAGGCCGACCTGGCTGGCCCTGGCGTGTTTGTCTCCAACTTCGAAGCCCTCGACGCGGATGCCGCCTGCGCCCTCGTGCAGCAGGAGGTCTCTTTCTCGGCATGGACTGCGCCCATGCAGCGTGTGATCCGCGAGACGGCCGAGGCGGGTACGGGCTGGGTGATGTCTTCGGCGCACCCGAGACTCGTCGACGGTGCCCCCACTAAGAATCCACGCTACCTGCAGACACGCCCGTCTCTGGTCGACGATCGGGACGAGTATGTGGCGACCATGGGTGCGCGACTGTCGCGCAAGGTTCCCCTGGGCGAGCCTGTCCTGTTTCCCGTGCAGGCCGTGTTGACGGGGCGACGCAACAACCCCGCCGACCGTGCCGCCGGGATCCGCCCCCTGGCCGTCTACGGGCCGGTCCATTACCAGGAACTGCCCGAGTTGTTCATGGACTTCATCTGCAGTCTCACGGGTAAGTCTCCGTCGACGACGGGTGCCGGTAGCGAGGGCGCCCTCACGAAGGGACCCTTCAATGCACTGCGGGCGACGGCCGACCTCAACGCCAACCTGTTGTCGATGATTTTGTGCGGCTTCGATGGGTTCTCCACCGCTGCTGGGTGGATCGGGTCGAATCATCGTGTCGACCACGACATCAGTCTGCTGATACCCGAATTGTGGTGTCGCATGCGCGCCGAGGAGCGTGATCCGCGTCACCTGATCGAATCGGGCTATCTCGAACCTGTGAAAGACTTCGAGCACGAAGGCCGCACGGTGCTGGCCAGTCGGTTGGGATATCGGGTGACGGAAACCTTCGTACACACCTACCTGGGCCGCATTTTCGATCATCCTGATTCGGTTCTGCCCGAATCCATGCTGCAACCTGAGACCCAGAATCGGGAGGATTTTGTCGATGGCATCGACAACATCGTGGAGGCCCAGCGGCGTGTCGCCCAGTCGTATTTCGAGGATGGCTCGATCGATGAAGCCTGTCCGCCCCTGCGGGTCCTGCTCGAAGTGATGGCCCATGGTGATTTCGAAGGGCGCGGACTCGATGATCCGGCGCTGCGAGCGATGTTCACGGAAGAGGCAATTCTGGCCAGCGACTGGTATCAGGAGCGTTTGCTGACGAAACAGCAACGCGATATCGACCTGTGGGAGCGGCACGCACGGGCGCTGGAGGCCTTCCAGACCCTCCCCGGGCACGAAGCCGAGGCCAAGCGACTGGGCCTCACCGAGCGTGTGGACCGTACCGCGGCCACGCTGGAGCGGGTACGGAGTCTGGGCTACCTGAAGGATCTGGTGGGTACGATTGGAGCCGATCCTCTACGCCCCGCCGGCTCGTCGCGGGGGCGTTGACGTCTGGTTCCGCCTCCCTGGCGCCAGACACCACCGCCAGACTCACCGGCGCCAGGCGAGACGAACCCCCAATGTGGCGTGCGCTATGTCGTGCTGCCGACTTGGGTGGGGTCGATGTTCCAGCCTTCGACGTGTAGCACGGGCGCCGACTGGTTGCCGTCCACAGATGACGCATCGTATTCGACGGCGATGGTCTGTTCCTGTCCCCCGAAGAGCGTGATGTAGTTGTCGCCGTAGAACGTGGGTTGCACCAGCGTGCCATCGGCGTGCAACAACTTCAGGCGGATGGCGAAGGCGATACCCTCTGTCGGATTGCGCAGCCGTGCGAGTTGCCGTTGCCGTGGGACCTGCGTCTCTAACTTCTGTGATTCAATGGTCGTCTCGAGGGTCACCGGTGTTTCACGCAGTGCCTGCAGGTCGGCATAGCGATGCGGGCTCGTGGTTCGTTTGCGCGAGAACCAGTAAACATTGTCGGCCAGTGACTCGCCATCGGGGCCGCGCAACTGCAACTCGAGAAAGTGCACCGTCGACAGACCTGCTGGTCGTCGAACGCGGAAGCCAGGTTGATAGCTGTCGGCGCCGACGGTGATCACGCGCTCGGTGTCCACATGGGGTGTACCCGACAGGTCATGCCAGGTGGCGGTGATGCGCACGTTTTCCAGCGGGTCAGACGTCGTATTGCACACGCCCACACGCCGCGTCGCCAGGTCGAGTTGCACGCAGATGGGTGAGCAGGCGCGACGCGTGCTGAAGTAGCCCCCCGTCGGTTCGAGATACCAGTCGTAGATCTGAGAGCGCAGATTGGGCCAGCAATTCTGGCTCTTCCAGATCAACAGACCACTGCAGGTATCCCACAGACGCGTGTTCCAGGCTTCGAAGATCCCCTGATAGCTCTTGGCATTCACCAGCTGCGACTGCAGGGCGAAATCCTCGAGGCATGTGGGCTTCCCGTATTGATTCACGGCGAAGCCATACGTATCTGCGTTCTGTTCGTTATGGAAGTCCCATCCTGCTGTGCCCCAACCGGCCTGACCCTCGGGGAACAGGTCTGGTGCGTCGAACATCCGACGCAGGCTTTCGGCGACGGGCACGGCGGCAGTGCCGATTTCGGTGGTGAATCCCCGCGCCAGTTCCAGATAGTCCTCCGGCTCCTGGTAGCCATAGGGGCCATGACCGTGAAGGCCGTCGCCATCGCAATCAATGTATTCGGCATCGGCGGAACTGGGCACATAGACACGCGTAGAATCGAGTGTGCCTGTGCCCTCACCGATGTATTCGGCCAGGGCGCCATTGAGATCAGTGGGCGGCGCTGTCTCATTTTCGGCATATCCCCACGGCGCGATCTCGTTTCCACCGCACCAGAAACACAAGCTCGCGTGATTGCGCAACATCTTGATCGTGTCCCGCGCACAGGCCAGGAACAGCTCGTGGTCATCGGGGTAGCGGCGCCGTACGGATTGCGGAAACTTGGTCGGATCCTCCCAGGCCCCATTGCCATCGCCGGTGATCCAGAAGTCCTGCATGACGAGCAATCCCAGCTCGTCACAGGCATCGTAGAATTCGGGGCGCTCGGAGATGGTGCCACCCCAGATGCGGATCATGTTGAGATTCATGGCCCGGTGCAGCTCCACCTCCTGCCGGTAGCGGGTGACCGAGCCGCGCAACAGGGCGTCCGTGCCGACCCAGTTGCCACCGCGTACGAAGATGCGCCGGCCATTGACCCGGAACACACGGGCCATCCCTGCGGGGACTTCGGACCGGATCTCGCGGATGCCGAAGCGGATGGTGGTCTCGTCAGAGGGGGCGTCGACGGCACCGTCTCGGCGGTTGCCACCGGCTACATGGACGCACAGGTGCAGGTTGTAGAGTGGCTGTTCCCCATAACCGTGGGGCCACCAGAGGCGCGGGTCCTCCAGGCGCAACTGCGGGAAATCAGCCACGTCGAAGGTGACCCGTCGAGTCTCTCCGGCGGCCAGGTTGATCTCAGATTCGAAGGCACAGGTCGTGCCTTCGACACGTCCCTGCACCCGACCCGTGGCCGGATGATCCCCGGCATTGACCACATCCACGGCAACGGACAATTCGGCCGGTGACTGCGGTCCGTTCGGCCGACGTTCACCTGACACGTGGGTGATCACCTGCGGGTCATGCAGCACGAGTGTTCCCGTGCCCAACAGCTCGACCCGATCCCAGATCCCCGTGTTGCGATCGGGAATGGGTGGGACCCAATCCCACCCGGCGATGTATTGCATGCTCACATCGCGGGCGATCTCGCCGTCCGTGCCATTGATGCCATTGCCGATGCCCGGGTGATCCAGTGGCTCAACACACACGGCCAGTGCATTGGGGCCATCAGCGTTGGCCAGGGGACCGATGTCGAAGCGTCGGTCGAGGAACATGCCGCGATAGGGTGTGTCGTCGAGGCGGTGACCATTGACGAAGAGGGTGGCCACATAGTTGATGCCACGCAGTCGCAGCCACAGGTGGTCGGCGGCGCGCTGCTCATCGCTCAGGTCGAATGCCAGCCGGTACCAGCAGGTGTAGAAGTCACGCCCCCGTCCCTTGCGGAAGCCTTCACGAGGTCGGGCACGATCACCCACATCAGGCAGGTGCGCCAGATTTCGATCGAAGTAGGGATCGTATTCGGTCTGATTGCGCGGGTGGGTGAGCACGTCCTCGGCGACATGGGCCTCGAGCCAGGCGCGATCTGTCAGGAGGGTCGTGAGCACCGTGCCGGGCACGATGGCGTCGCGCCAACCGGCCGGTTCGAAGTCGGGCCGAGAGAGGGTTTCGCCATCAAGGCGATCGCCCGCGGCATCGAGGGCTGGAGCTTCGTGGACCAGGCAGGACTGCCAGCCTGTGTGCAATTCGGTCAGGGCCGTCACGGGTTCGCCTTTCGCGTGAGGTGGGCCCTGTGAATCTCGCTCAGTTCAGTGGGGTGTTGTCAACCACGGAGGCGAATCCTCGGTGCCGGGATCATCATCTGTCAGATTCGTGCGGATGAAGTCGAACCTGAAAGGTATTGGCAGGAGATCCGGGAGAATCGTCCGCGGAGTTCGCAGGAGGAGCAGGAGTTGACGCGGATTCTGCCGCTCTCGTCGACTCCTGTCACCACCATAGACACTTCGGGCCTTGGCCGTGACCAGCCTGCCAACGAGATTACCCTCCGAATTGAGCACACCCCCGGTCCACCGGATGCGTGCCACCCTTCACTTGGCCGCCGCGGAGCCAGCATGAATCTTCAGATACGTCTCGCCCTGATCGCCACTCTTCTGTTCGGCCCGGGCCTGTTTGGCGCGGGGCCCGCCACGGCCGACTACAAACTCGTCGGTGGACCACATTCCGCCGATCCCATGGCCGTCCATACCTACAGACTCGACAATGGCCTGATGGTGTTTCTCACCGAGAATCACGAGGAGCCCCGCTTCTACGCGGAGATTGCCGTTCGCGCCGGCAGCAAGAACGATCCGGCCGAGTCGACAGGGATCGCCCACTATCTGGAGCACATGCTCTTCAAGGGCACCGATGAAATCGGCACGCTCGACTTCGTGGCAGAGAAGGTTCACCTCGACAGTGTCGAAGCCCTCTACGAACAACACTGGTCGTCACGGGATTCGACTGAGCGCGCCGAACTCTATCGCCTGATCCAGGAGCAGAATCGGCTGGCCGCCGAGTATGCCGTGCCGGCTGAGATCAAGAAGGTCTACGCCTCCATGGGCGCCGAGTCGCTCAATGCCGGCACCTGGTACGAACAGACGGCCTATCAGGTCAGTCTGCCGTCGAATCGTCTCGAGCAGTGGGCTCAGCTTGAGACCGAGCGATTCAGCAATCCGGTCTTCCGACTATTCCAGACGGAGTTGGAGACGGTTTATGAAGAGAAGAATCGGTCTCTCGACAACAAGGACCGTCTCATCTCCGAAGCCGTGCGCAGCATGTTGTGGAAAGTACACCCCTACGGACAGCGCACGACGCTGGGTTCGGTTGAGCATCTGAAGAATCCGTCTCTGCGGCGGATGTATGAATTTTTTGAGACGTGGTATGTGCCGAACAACATGGCCATCATCCTCTCCGGCGATATCGACATCGAGGCGACGATCGGCCTCATCGACACGCACTTCTCGTCCTGGGTAGCGAAGGATCTGCCGGATCTGCCGCGATGGAAGGAACCGAAACTCGATGGCCGTGAATCGATCGAGGTGACCTATCCGGGCGAGGAGATCGTCCGTATCGCCTTCCGCACACAACCCAGCACACACAAAGACACCGAGGCGCTGCTGGTGCTGGATATGATTCTCGACAACTCGACGGCGGGACTCATCAATCTGAATCTGAATCAGTCACAGGCTATACGTCGGGCTGGCGCCACGGCGACGTCCTACAATGTCAGCAACGACGACGGGGCGCAGTATCTGTGGGGGATTCCCAAGGCCGATCAGTCTCTGGAAGAGGTCGAGAATCTGTTGCTGGAGCAGCTCGAGATCATCAAACGCGGCGAATTCGATGACTGGCTGATCCCGGCGATCGTCACGGATTTCAAGAAGACGACGAAGCGTCAACTCGAAACGAATACATCACGCGTGAGGCTGATCCGTGATGCCTTCCTGTCTGGCACTGAGTGGAAGAAGGCGCGGCGCAGTCTCGAACGCATGGAGAAGCTGCGCAAGAAGGACATCGTGCGTGTCGCCAGGCGCTATTTCGGCGATGACTACGTGGTCGGCTACCGGCGCGATGGGTCACCGGTATTGCCATCCATCGAGAATCCCGGCATTGAGCCGATTCAGATCGACCCGTCACGTCAGACACCATTTGCTGCGGGAATCCTCGCCCAGCCTGTCGAGTCCATCGAGCCTGAATTCGTCATCCCGGGGCGCGACTACACGCAGGATGACCTGCGACCCGGCGTTGAGTTGTATCAAACGAAGAACCCCCTTAACGATCTGTTCACCCTGCGTGTGGTCATCGATGCGGGAAGTCGTTGGGACAATCGGCTGCCACTGACCCGTGACCTGATGGACAAGTCCGGTACAATGCGGATGCCCTCTGAAGGACTGAAAGCCGAGTGGTATCGTCTCGGCTCTGAGTTCGCCATCAATGTCTCCGAACACACGACCGTCTTCCAGTTGTCGGGGCTCGATGAAAACTTCGGGCCTTCAGTGGCCCTCATGATGGAGGCGTTGGCGCAGCCGTCGGCGAGTGACTCCATCATGGCCAATCTCGTAGGGATCACACTGGCCAATCGCGCCGATGCATTGAAAGATCATCGAGCAATTCAGCGGGCCATGTATCGCTACGCCCGGCATGGCGAAAAGTCGTATTACCTGCAGATGCCGAGCAATGAACAGGTGAAGGCACTCACCTTTGGTGAGTTGCATGAACTGATCGGGACACTGCTTGGGTTCGAGCACCGCCTCGAATACACGGGAACGCTGTCGCGACAAGAACTGGTTGGACAGCTGGCCAGTAACTACAGGCTGCCACAGACCGATCTGCAGGTCCCGCCGGCCTTCGAGTCGATCGAGATCAGACACCCTGAGAGGACCGAGATCCTCCTGTTCGAACAGGAGATGGCGCAGGCTCTGGTTCGGATCGAGTCGGGTGATCAGCGCTATGCTGAGGCGATTCGACCACAGATCGACCTGTTCAACGAATACTTCTACGGAGGTGGAGCGGGCATCGTCTTCCAGGAAATGCGCGAATCCCGCGCCCTGGCGTACCAGGCCTGGGCCTGGTACTTCACTGGCGGGCGTCAGGATGATCCAAATCTGTTTGCTGCGTTCATCGGCTGTCAGGCAGACAAGACCCCCGAGGCGATCGCTGCCTTCCTCGAACTGATCGATCAGATGCCCGTGTCCCCCGAGCGACTTGTGCAGGCGAAGGAGGCGCAGATCAGCTCGATTCGGACGAATCGTCTCGGCTTCCGTGACTTGCTCGGTGCCGTGCGGATGTGGGAGCATCAGGGCGTGAGCATCGATCCACGCTCGTGGCGCTTCGATATGATTCGGATGATGGATCTGGATCGGTTGATGGAATTCCACGGTGAACACATTGGCGGGCGGCCACGACTGGTGACGATCGTGGGGCAACTGTCACCTGATGCGGCAGCATCACTGGAGCAGTTCGGGACGCTGCGACGTGTGGAGACCGGGGACTTATTCGCCTTCTGAACGGTAGGTGACCTCGGCAGCGGATTGCGCCGTGGCTTGCGCCGTGGATTGCATTTGGCACCCGGATCCATTCACTTTAGGCGTCGAGCAACTCGATCCACCCGGCGGTGAAGCCGGACAACGTCATTCCCTGTGAGCGAAAGCTCCAAGGGCCGCATCCTGCGGCAGAGGCGACATCGTGTCGCCTTGGGAATGACCAACAACGTCATTCCTTGTGAGCGAAAGCCCCAAGTGCCGCATCCTGCGGCGGCGGGTACTGAAACGAAGAGGGTTCATGCAGATCTACGACGATATCACACAGACTGTTGGTAACACGCCGCTGGTTCGGCTGCGTCGATTGGTGGGCAAGGCCGATGCTGAGGTGTTGGCGAAGCTCGAGTACTGCAATCCCATGTCCAGCGTGAAGGACCGGATCGGTCTGGCTATGATCGATGCGGCCGAAGCGGATGGGCGCCTGGATGCGGACACGCTGGTTGTGGAGCCCACGTCGGGGAATACGGGGATCGGTCTGGCCTTCGTCTGTGCCGCCCGGGGGTATCGACTCACGCTGACCATGCCGGAGAGCATGAGTCGGGAGCGACGCCAATTGCTCAGGGCCCTCGGTGCGACGCTGGTGTTGACGCCGGCCGCCGCTGGTATGGGCGGGGCCATCGCTGAAGCCGAGAAGATCGCTGCCGCTGCCGACAAGGCCTTCGTCCCGCAGCAATTTGCCAATCCCGCCAATCCTGGAATCCACCGAGAGACGACGGCTGAGGAAATCTGGCGTGACACCGAGGGTGGTGTCGATGTGTTGATCAGCGGTGTCGGCACGGGGGGGACAATCACCGGTGTCGGAACCCGTCTGAAAGAGCTCAAGTCGTCGGTTCAGGTGATCGCCGTCGAACCGGATGCATCGCCGATTCTGTCAGGAGGCGAGAAGGGACCGCATAAGATTCAGGGGATCGGCGCCGGTTTCGTGCCTGATGTACTGGATCAGTCGGTGATCGATGATATCGTGCGTGTGACCGATGAGGATGCCATGGTGACGGCGCGACGCGCGGCGACCGAGGAAGGCCTGCTCGTCGGAATTTCATCCGGCGCGGCCCTGGCTGCAGCGATGCAGGTGGCAGGTCGAAGCGACATGGCAGGAAAGCAGATCGTCGTCATTCTGCCCAGTTCAGGTGAGCGGTATCTGTCGACGGAGTTGTTCGCACATTTGGCTGACGAAGGCGGCGTTTGAGGCTGACGCACGTATCGAACAGGCTGTCTGACGCCTCCGTACCGTCTGCTGCGCAGACGACAGCGTGGTGAATCAGATCGGCGGCGTCTGGTATTGATGGGGTACAGAGTGCACCGGGCGTCGCTCGTGTGTGCATCACGATGCAGGCAAAAGGAAGAGGAGGAGTGTATGCGAGCAGTCTTCACCTTCACACCGGCCGAATCGAAACGTCTCATCGCACGGGGCGTGGCACAGTGCACACCCGTCGTCGAGGCCCTGGAGAACGCCTATGTCGTGATTGCGGGCGGCACGACGAATGGGTTCATCGCCCAGGAGCTGGGCGGCCTCGATGTGGATCCCGAGGCCTTCACGGCCGGTACCAGCAGCCAGCGCGTGTTGTGTGTGACCCCCGCTGCACAGCGTGATGACCGGATCCCCATCGTTCTCTACAAGGGCGAACGGGTGGAACGCACGATGGCCGAGGTCTTCGAAGACTTCCATCTGGACACGGTGGTCATCAAGGGCGCCAATGCCGTCGATTCGGATGGCAACGTGGGTGTCATCACCTCCGGTTTTGACGGTGGAACCGTGGCAGCCACGATCGGTACGATGACCTCTACAGGCATGCGTTATGTCTTTCCCGTTGGACTGGAAAAGCTGGTGCCATCCGTCCCGGAAGCCTGCCGCTGGTTGGGGGCCAAACGTCTCGATTATTCGATGGGCGCGACCTTCGGCATGTATTGCCTGAACAATGGCCTGGTCTTCACCGAGTGTGATGCCCTCCAGACCATGGCTGGCGTCGAGGCGATTCCCGTGGCAGCCGGTGGCATCGGTGGGTCCGAGGGGGCGGTGACCCTCGCCGTGCATGGCGCCCGGAAAGACATGGAGCTGGCAATCGAGATCGCCGAATCGGTCAAGGGAGAGCCTGCCGTGCCATCGCTGAAGGGCCAGTGCACGGACTGTCCGTACGAGAACTGCGCCTATCACGGCAAGAGCGAGGATGAATTGCCCGACTGGTTGCGGGCGGCGTGATCCAATTCGAAGGGGTCACTAAGCACTACGGCGACAAGGTCGCCGTGGATGGTCTGGATCTGCAGGTCGAGGATGGCGAGTTGTTCGTCTTCCTCGGGCCCAATGGTGCCGGCAAGACGACGTCGATCAAGATGTGTGCGACGTTGTTGCAGCCCACCGAGGGCCGGGTTTTCGTGGACGGCCTGGATGCGAGTCGCGACAGTCTGGGCGTGCGGACCGGGATCGGTTACCTGCCCGAGAATCCCTTCCTCTACGAGCGGTTGAGCGGACGGCAGATGATCAACTTCGTCGGCGAAGCGCGCGGTCTCGATGCGGACAGACTGCGGCGACGAGCCGATGAGTTGCTGGCCATGCTCGAGTTGGAGGAAGCGGCCGACAAGCCGATCAAGGGCTACTCCCATGGCATGCGCAAGAAGGTGGCCATCGCCACGGCGCTGCTGCACAATCCACAGACCCTGCTCTTCGACGAACCCACCAGCGGCCTGGATCCGCGCAGTGCGAGGGTTGTGAAAGATCTGTTACTCGGCCTCAAGGAGCGGGGCGCCACGGTCTTTCTATCGACGCACATTCTGGAGGTAGCCGAGCGTATGTGCGACCGGGCCGGCATCATTCAGGGAGGGCGCCTCGTGGCGGTTGGTACCATGGAGGAGTTGCGGGGCGGTCGCGATACGAGTCTGGAAGACATCTTCCTCGAGTTGACTGGCGGGGCGGAAGTCGCCGAACTGGCCAGTTATCTCGACGATGCCTGAACTCCAAAATGCCTGAACTCCACGATGTCTGAGCTGGGAGGCAAGAGGCTGGCCCGACCCGCAGCGACGGCGGAATACGCGTCATGACCTGGATCTATCTGATCTACCGCGCCCGCATGCTGTGGGCAGCTCTGCGGCCGGAAACCGGCCGCGATTGGGGGGCGCGGATCTTTGTGGGCCTCATCGTCCTCATCAATCTGCCCGTTGTGGTGATGTTGTACTGGTCCCTCTACTCGCTCTTCGGCATGGTGAATGAGCGACTTGGGATCGAGGCATTGCGATTGCTTCTCCACGTGCCGGCAACAGCCTTTGGTGTCATTCTGCTGATCCTCATCCTCGGACGCATCTTTGCCGTCCTGGTGGAATCCACCGACCACGACCTGCTGCGATCTCTGCCGATTCCCGGACCGGCCCTGACACGTCTGCGACTGACCTACCTGTCGGTGGTGATGTCACCCCTGCTGCTGCTCTTCGTGCCCGTTGCCGTCTTCTATGGGATTCACGCCGAGGCGGCGCCGATCGCCTACCCGGCCATGGTGATCCCCATCCTGCTGTTTGGTCTGGCTGCCATGGGATTCGGAGCCCTGGTGACCACAGCCCTGGCCCTGCCCTTCTCGCGGCGTACCATGCGATGGGTGAGTCGGGGGGCAACCCTCATCGTCCTGATTCCACTATGCGTGGCCATGATGCTCCTTGCCCCGCTGGCCCGCAAGGCGATGGAGGTCATGGACTATGTGAGAGAGCTGGCCGGTCATCTGGCCATTGGTCCCGCCGCCTGGCTCGTGGACGCCATCGCCGCTGCCACCACAGATGCGTGGACCGGATGGTTGATCTCTTCGGGGAGCCTGCTCGTATTGGCCGCCGTCGGTTGGGGGGGGACATGGTCGCTGGCCGAACGCCTGCTCTACACGGATCCGGAGACGGAAGCACCGACCACGACTCCGGTGGCGGCATCCGGTATCGGTTGGTGGGCACCCTCGTGGCTCGGTCACGAAAGCCGAGCCCTGTGCCGTCGAGAACTGACCGCCGTGATCGCTGAGGCCCCACGGACGATGCTGCTGCCAGTCGGTCTGATTCTCGTCTTCGCCATCATGGCGCGCTTCGGGATGAGTGGCATTCCGCTACCCTACATGGTGGCTCTCTTCGCCGTCTCGATGGTGAGTGGCCTGACCCTGCCCGCCATCGGTCAGGAAACGGGTGCTTTCTGGATCGTGCGCATACTCCCTCTGCCCATGTGGAAGGTGCTGGCCGTCAAGCTGACTCTACGGGCATCCATCTCGATCTTCGTTCTGGCCATGATGATGGGTGTCGCCATCGTCGCTTCGCCGGTCCCCCTGACCCTGCCCATCGATGCGGCCCTCGTGCCCCTGCTGATCCCAACCATCGTACTGGCCCTGATCCTGAGTGCCGTATGGGGACTGGGGATCGGCGCCCGCTTCCCGGTCTTCGTTCCCCCACGCAAGGGTCAGTATGTCAGCGGCGGAATCGGTGCGATCGGATCTCTCGGCGCCATGTTCATTGTGGCGACCATGGTCCTGTCTCTGATCCCACTGCAGGTAGAGGCCCTGCGGCCGTTGTTGTGGTTCCTGCCCCTGGCAGTGGCCGCCTTCTGGCTGGCCCTCTGCACGATGCTGGTGGCCTGGGCCGCCTGGCATCTGGAACGGTTGGAACTGTGACGCGTTCTGTTCGGGTCGATCGGGCTGTGGCTCGGTTCGGGGTCATGGCGCTGGTCATGCTCATGTGGACCCTGCCGACCTCGGCTCACAATCTGGGCTTCACGGCCTTGGCTGTGCCCCTGGATTCGATCACCATCGACGGCGACCTGAGCGACTGGCCCAAGGATCTGCCGGCGTACCAACTTGGGGCCGTGCTCAAGGGATACGCTAACTACGACAGTTCAGATCCCTCGCCGGAGGATCTGACGTCCTGGTTCCACGTCGCGTGGAATCCTGAACAGAGCCGGCTCTACATCGCCGTCATCGTCATCGACTCGGAGACGATCCTCGGCAGCACCCCCAGTAGCACGGACGCCATCGAGCTCTACGTGGACGGTCGCCATGGCGACGATGATCCGCAGCAGTATCTGATGTTTCCCGGTGACGCGACGTATCGCCTGTTCGGCACCTCGACGAACCCGACCCTCTCCGGTGGAGATGCGGTGGCTGCCGGCGCACTGGGAGAACATCGGGCCGTTGGTGACACCAGCTTCTACGAGTTGTCGCTGCAGCTGGGGCCGGAGGCCTTGAGGAAGGGTGAACGGATCTCCTTTGACGTCGTGGCCGTCGATATGGACTCTGATGCGATCGCCGCCACCTGGCTGTCATGGTCACCTCAGGGGGGCAAGGTCTCCAACAGTTCGCGGACGGGTGACGTGTGGTTGCTCGGTTCGCCGGGTGTCCTGCGAGAGATGTCGCGTGTGCGAGGACGGGTGGCCATTCCTGGCGGCAGTGGCTGGCGCGGCATGGTCGTGCGTCTGCGAGACGCTGATGGTCGCAGTTGGGCCGCCGCCATCAGTGATGCCGAAGGATACTTCGAAGTCATCGGCCGGCCCGGCGCGTTCGTGCTGGAAGTCGAGGATGCGGAACCCCCCGTGCGCCGGGAACTGGAACTGATCGCTGGAGAACCCGTCGAGATCACCCTCGATGTGCTGGGACGCAGTGGCCACCAGTTGCCCATGTGGCCCCTGGCCGTCTGCCTCGGGTTGCTGAGTCTAGCCGCTCTGGGCGCGCTCATTCCGTTGCGTGGCCGCCTCGATCTACTGGGCGGCGTGCTGGTTGCGCCGATCCGGACATTCGAAAGACTTGGGCAGCGACCGGAATGGACGGCGCCAGCGGCGATGGTGTTGCTGAGTGCGACCCTGGCCAGTGTGGCGAGCATCAATCAGTATCCGGGACAATTGTGGGGGGCCCTGCTGGGTAGCCCGGGTGGACTGGCGGCGGTGCTGCTCACCTCCGTGCCACTTTTGATGCTGCTGGCCCTCGTCGTCTACCAGTTCGGTCTCTGGCTCGCCTGGAGCTTCGCCTTGTGGGTTGCGGCGTGGCTGGCTGGCGGCAGGGGTCGTTTCTTCGACGTCGTCTCCGTTGCCGGGTATGCCTCGGTGCCAGCCGTGCTGGGTCTGTGTGTGGCAAGTCTGCACACCACATTCGGTGCAGGTGGAGAGGTCCTCACGTCATCGGCCACGGGACTGGGTGCTCTGACTGACGACAGCACGTGGAAGCCCCTGCTGGGTCGGGTCGAAGTCTTCAGTCTCTGGTCGTGGGCACTGGGCGCCCTGTCTTTGCCGAGTGTGATGGCGCTCTCGAAGCGTCGCGCCCTGTTGGCTGGCACAATCTGCTGGTTTGTCGTGCTGGGGCTGGTATGGGTCTACCACGGTGCCATGCAGGCGCTGAGTGTGGCTATGATGGAGCAATTCTCATGAGGACTCGGATGGCGGGACATGCCTTTGGTGCCCTGCTGGCGATCACTGCGGTGGCCCTCATCGGTGGGACCGCGTGGAATCTCAGGTCCGTCGAGGTGCCGTCGGCTGTGGCCATGCCCACCGGGGTCGCTCTGGAAGCAGGCGCCACGGCGCCAGATCTGCAACTGGAGCGCGTGGGAGGTGACTCGCTGGCGCTGGCAGATCTGCGCGGCAAAGTGGTCGTCGCCACATTCTGGGCTACGTGGAGCGAATCCAGTCGCCAACAATTGCGCGCCTTGCAGAAACTCCAGGCAGGATATGCCAATCAGGATGTGGTGATCATCGCGTTGAATCTGGATCGCGAGAGAGAGGGCGTTGCACAGGACGTGGAGCAACTGGGCCTGCACATCCCGGTCCTGTTCGCGACGGTCGCTGACCAACTGCGATATCGCGCTTCCGTGATTCCGACGCTCTACGTCATCGACGGCGCCGGGAAGATCCGCCACCAGCACACTGGATTTCTGCCGGGTGTGGAGGCCACTCTCACCAGGCAGATCGACGCATTGCTCGGGGCAACCTCAGGCCAGCGTACGATGGACTGACGAGGGGAGCGGCGCGGACCCTCGCCAGAATTCAGATTGGTGTTCCGGAGCAGGCCGGGCAGGACGGATCCCGACGCAGACGTACGCTGCGTGTGCCCCCATCCAGACCATCGATCATCAGGAGTCGGTCGGTGAGATTCGTTCCGACGCCGGCAAGATACTTGAGGGCCTCCATCGCCTGCAGGCAGCCGGCGACACCTGGGGCGGCGCCGACGACGGGAAACTTTGATGGCGGTGGCGCCTCGGGGAAGAGGCACTGCAGGCAGGCGGTCTGCGGTGGTTGCAGGAAAGCGACCTGCGCCTGCAGACCCCACACGCCGGCGTGCACCAGCGGCATCCCCTGGCGCAGACACAGTTCATTGAGCACGTAACGAGTAGGGAAGTTGTCGAGGCAGTCGACGATCAGATCACTCGAACCGGCCAGGTCGTCGATGTTGTCGGCCGTCATGCGCTCCACGTGCTCGACGATTTCGATCTGCTCATTCAATCGACGCAGTGCGGCGGCGGCCACACTCGCTTTGGGTTGGCCCACATCGGCATCGGCATAGAGGACCTGCCGATTCAGATTCGACAGATCGATCACGTCGATATCGCACAACACGAGTCGGCCTACGCCGGCCGCAGCCAGATAGATCGACACGGGTGATCCGAGCCCTCCCACGCCGGCGATGAAGACCGTCGAGGCCGCCAGGCGTTGCTGGCCCTCTTCACCCCAGCCATCGACCATCATCTGCCGGTCGTAACGGCTGCGGTCGTAGTCATTCAGATCGCGAGGGGTCAGTCCGGATTCGGCGTCGCCGGGGCCAGCCATTCGTCTACTCTCTCTTCCAGTTTGTGTTCCACTGACTGATTGATGTATACCGTGGCCAGCGCGCAACTCTCGCATGTCTGAGGTTGCGGCAAGTCGGCCAGGCTCGCGATGCCATGGCGGATCAACTCGGTGACCGATCCATGTGCCACGTCACCGATGGGCAGGTGTCGGCGCACGGCGTGGGCGCCGCAGCGATACTGCAGTCCATCCGGGGTGATCGAGGCCTGGGTCGGGGCCACGTAGCAGGCACGCGACAGTGACAGTCGACCGTAGTGGCCGTGGGCCGCATTGTTCGCATAGTCGGCCAGATTGCCACTCTGGTCGACGCGCTGGTATGGATTGCGGAAGGGGCCAAACAGCGCACCCCGGTCTTCGGCAACCATACCCAGTTCTGCCTGGTAGTTGTCCCAGAGGGATTCGACCGTCGCCCACGCTCGGCCGTAGAGCCGCTCCACATCGGCCGCCGTCGGTCGCAACTCGTCGTTGGCGTCGCCGCCTACGGGGATCAGGTGGGGGAGCAGATCGTAGAAGAGCGGATGCCCCTTCGGCACACGTTTCTTGCGTTCCAGAAGGAAGGCGAACAACTCATCTACATGATCGAGATTGTGACGCGTGAGCACGCAGTTGATGTGGATCTCTGGACCCTCGCCGCCGGTCAGATCACGCGCCAGTTGCAGATGGCAGATGCCTTCCAGGACGCGCGCCGCGCGGCCTTCCTCCCCCCAGAGCATATCCTGCGTGTCCTCATCTGGTGTATCGAGAGAGATGTGCAGCTTGGCCGTGCCGACCTTGATGAGACGCAGGGCGATCTGGGGTGTAATCAGGGAGGCATTCGTGTTGACATTGACGGCCGCGCCGCGCCGACTGGCATGGGCGATGATGCCATCATCCCCCCAGATGTCCTCCTCGAGGGTGAGGACTTCACCACCGGTGATGTAGACGTAGGGTCCGGCACCCTCATTGTGAGTGGTGGCCTCGTCGATGACCCGCTTCCATCCGGCAGCATCGACGGCGGGTTCCTGCCACTTCTGCGTGCAGTAGGAGCAACGCGGGTCGAAGTTGCAGCCGTAGGTGAGAGTCAGGCCGAGGAAGGAAAGGAGAGGATGCTGCTCGTTCAGGTGCGCCGGCCACGTTCCCAGCGTGTCGGCCAGCGCCAGTCGATCGTTGCAACCGTCTGCGATCTGATCCTGTACTGCAGCACCATTGAATGCCACCAGTTGATCCACGACGGTGCCGATGAAATCCCGCGTCGTGCCGGGGGCTACACGCTCATCGCGAGTCGCCTCCACCAGGCCACTGGCCAGCGCCGTCTGCCAGGCGGGCTCGGCCAGCAATGCTTCAAGACGGGCACGATGGTGTGCATGATAGTTGGACAGGTCGAGCAAGCGTAGGTGGCCTCCTGTCTACTGTCATGCAACTCCTGTACCATGCGCTCCATGGCCTTGCGAGCCTGGCACCCAGGGCTCAGTTCACGACGTTCTGCAGTTTTCCTTGAGCGTAGGCCTGCACATTGTCGATGACGGTGCCCAGCAGGCGCTTGCGTGCTGCACCCGTGGCCCAGGCGATGTGGGGGGTGATGTAGCAGTTCGGCGCGCCATAGAGAGGGTGGTCGGCGCTTGGGGGCTCCACGGCCAGCACATCGAGCCCAGCGCCGGCGATGCGACCCTCCTGAAGAGCCGTCAGCAGCGCAGCCTCATCGATGAGGGGGCCCCGACTGGTGTTGACCAGCAGCGCGGAGGACTTCATCTGTGCCAGGCGCTCGGCATTGACGATACCCTCCGTCGTCGGGGTCAACGGACAATGGAGAGAGATGACATCACTGGTCTGGAACAATTCGTCGAGTTCCACAACACGCACGTGATCGGCGGCGATCGGGGGCTCACCGTCACGCGTATAGGTGACGACCTCCATGCCAAAGGCGTGAGCCAATTCGGAGACCCGTCGTCCGATGCGGCCGAATCCGACGATACCCATGATCAGTTCGCCCAATTCCACCAGTGGCGTATCCCAGTAGCAGAAATCGCGATTTGCTGCCCAGCGTCCCTCGGTCACTGTCTGGGCATGGTGGCCGACATTCTGGGTGAAGTGGAGGACGTGGGCGAAGACCATCTGCGCCACGGACATCGTGCCATAGGTGGGCACATTGGTGACGGGGATCTCCCGTTCGCGGGCCGCTTCCACATCGACGATGTTGAAACCGGTGGCCAGCACGCCGATGTAGCGCAGGTCCGGCAACTGCCGAATCTGTTCGCTGCGCACGAGAGTCTTGTTCGTCAACAGCACCTCGGCGCCGGCGGCACGTTCGACCACCTGATCGGCCGTCGAGTGCTCGTGCACGGTGAGATCACCGAGGGCACAGAGTCGGTCCCAGCTCAGATCACCGGGGTTCAGGGTGTGGCCGTCGAGGACGACGATTTTCATGAGAAGTCGATCCGGGTTCGGGTGGCACAACTCGTGCTTTCTGCTGTGGCGGGAAGTTGGCTCCCACAGCCGGCTCCCGCAAGCTTACGGGGGAGACCCACCGGAGCCTGACCGCAGTGCGACCAGACCAGGAGACTGGGTACATGAGCTACGAAATCGGCATGGCGGCGCTGCGCATGGAGCCGGCAGCACGCCTGGCCCATACTGAATACTGCAGCAACGACAACCTCGTGCAGGCCGTCACAGGCCGAGATCCACGCACGGATCCGGAAGCGATGAAGGCCTTCCAACGGGCCTGGGATCTCGACTTCCTGTGGTCGACGAACGACGGTCCCGTGCCTTGGGATCAGCGAGGTCGGGTCACCGATATGGGGCATGCGGAGTTCCTGGAGGGGGGCAGGGACCGGCGCGATACCGTGGAATGTCCCTTCGCCACCGTAGAGGACGTGCTGGCCTTTGACGCCGTCGAGGAATACGGCCTGCCTGAGGAATCGGAGCTGATCGCCTACTACGAGCAACGGTACCTCGACGCCCGCCAGAATCAGCCACAGCAGGTCGTCCCCGGCGGATACTACAAGACCATCGTCTCCGGCATGATCCAAACGTTCGGCTGGGAAATGCTCCTGCTGGCAGCAGCACAACAGGAAGCCTTCGAAGCGGTCATCGACGGCTTCTTTCGCCTCTCGCTTCATCACTACAAAGCACAGGCGCAGACCTCGATCGAGGCCTTTATCTCTCACGATGACATGGTGTGGTCGGAAGGACCCTTCATGCATCCGGATTTCTACCGGCGCGCTATCTTTCCACGATATCAGAAGTTGTGGGAGCCCCTTCGGGACGCGGGCAAGAGGGTCCTGTTCTGCTCGGATGCGACGTTCACCGAGTTTCTACCCGACCTGGCTGAGGCGGGCGCCCATGGATTCATCTTCGAACCGATGACGGATCTCGAGGCAGCCGTGGATGGATTCGGTGACACCCACGTGCTGGTCAGCAGCAAGGTAGACTGCCGCACGCTGACCTTTGGCACACAGGATGAGATCGCCGCAGAGGTCGATGCGTCACTGGAACTGGCCGAACGTTGCCGCGGATTCATGTTTGCCGTGGGCAATCACATTCCGAGCAACGTGCCGGTGAGCAACGCGCAATTCTACATGGATTATCTCAGGGATCGCTGGTCAAAGTCGGAGTAACGCCGGCATCTTCAGCGCATCCGCTACCTGTTGCGGGTCTGACGCCTCGGGTTCAGGGTGGCAAGCCGTTCTGCATACTGTATCAGATCAGCTTCTCCACCTCATCGACCAGTGCTATGAAGTTGGCTGCTGCGGCTTCGGTGTACGTGCCTGAGGCGGTGCCGCCGAGGCAGAATCCGCTGGCCGTGGGGCCGATGGCTTCCAGGTGGGCACGACCCATGGCGCGCACGGTCTCTTCGTCGCGGATCTCCAGCACCTCCATATCGTCGAGACCGCCCACGAGGCAGACCTTTCCGCCGATCCGCCGATGGGCGTCAGCCAGATCGACGTTGCCGTAGGGCGGCACTTCGAGGGGATCCAGCGCGTCGATGCCCAGTCCGGCGAAGGTCTCCAGATAGATGTCGACATAGCCGTGGTTGTGATAGTAGGCGATGGCATCGTGGCTGTGCATGAGGTCGACGAGTGCCCGATCGAAGGGGTCGACCAGTGCTGCGAATCCTCCCGGCCCAAGTTGTTCGGTGGCATATTCGCCGCCTACGATGCGAAAGGCATCCACACCGGCGCTGCAGGCGATTTCGACGTAGTCGAGGAGGCGCTGCGAGGCTACTTCGACGCAGCGCAGCAGCAGATCCGGGTCATCCATCCACAGCAGGCACATGTCTTCCGGCGACAGGATCGAGGCTGGAAAACAGATGGCATCACCGACGCCGGCCAGCATTAGTCCGTCTTCGCCCAGGCGTTCCCGCTGCGCCAGGAAGGTATCGGCCCGTGGTGAACTGGCCTCGAAGGGAATCGACAGATAGGCCTCGACATCGTCGGCATTCTTGCATGGGAATTCGACCATGCAGCCGGTGATCGACGTTCGACGATAGCGCTGGGTCAGATGGCCGTAGGGTGTCGTGATCAGCGTGAGGGTCTCATCCCCATCCTGCCGGGATTCGGCCTGCACTGCTTCACCCATGAAAGCATTCCCCGACAACCCCGCTGTCAGGAAGGGGTCAGTGCGCTGGATCAGTTCGGCTGCGGCCTGGCTCTCGGGATCGAGATGACCCAGGCCAAAGGGACTGACGGGGACTCGATCGACAGATTCATGGCGCAGGGAAGCGAGGATGCGTTCACGGGACGTCATGGTGGGACTCCGGCTGATTCGGGACGGCACACTCGGGACTGGGCATGTACACGACTTCAGCATCAAGATGGCGATGTCTTGCCAAAATCTGCGAATCCCGTGCCCGGAATCCGGCGTCCCTTGCGGTCCCGCCAAAGGCTTTCGCCGTCGCACCTGCGTCTCAGACGACGAGTGAGAGGGACACAAGCGTCTCACTTTGGTTGTGAATTCCAGGCATGCGGAAGTGGATGGCTGACGGTGCGAGTCGTGGGCCGAATGCGACCATCGACCGGCGTTGGGCACGGTGGTTGCTCCTTTCAGTGGTGGGAAGGAGGGCGCCGTGCGACTGCACGAATACGAAGGCAAGCAACTGCTGTCGGCCGCCGGGATCGAAGTGCCCCCGGCGATCCTGGCCGAGAATGGTGCCGATGCCGCTTGCGCAGCTCGGACACTGGGTGGACCCCTGGTGATCAAGGCGCAGGTCCTGGCCGGTGGCCGGGGTCGCGACGGCGGTGTGCAATCGGCAGACGATGAACAGAGCGCCCAACATCATGCGACGCAGATCCTCTCGCGTCCCTGCCGTGGTCTGACGCCTGCCAGCGTCCTGGTCGAATTCCGACTATCAATCGAACAAGAGCTCTACGCCGGCATGACCATCGATCCGGTCGCCGGTCGACCCGTCCTGTTGCTGGGCAGAGGCGGTGTGGATGTGGAGGATCGTGCGCGCGCCGGTGGGGGGCCGCTGCGGCTGGCGATCGATCCGACCATCGGTGTCACCCTGGCAGATGCACAACAACTGACGTCACGTCTGGGTGTTGAGCCCGCTGAGCCGATCGCCGAAACCCTCTGCCGGATCTGGCAGGTCTTCAGCGAAGAGCAGGCGCTGACCGTCGAAATCAACCCGCTGGCTGTTCTCGCCGATTCACGTGTCGTGGCCCTGGATGCCGTAGTCGAACTCGATGACGCGGCGCGTGAACTGGCCGGGCTGCCCCTGCGTGAAGAGGAGGGCGGGCCTCGTCGCGAGCGGGATGGTGGCATGAGTTTCATCGAACTCGGTGGCGACGTGGGCATCATCTGCTCGGGTGCCGGCCTCGGCATGGCGACGATGGATCTGATCGCCGAGCACGCGAAACCGGCCAACTTCCTCGAGACGGGCGGTGGCATCAGTCGTGATCTGATGCGGCGGGCCATGGAACGTGTGTTGGCCTGTGACGGCGTGCGCGGCGTGATCATCAATGTCTATGGCGGGATCAATCCCATTCACGATGGCGCCTTGGGCGTGGCGGATGTCATGGCCGCAGGACTCGAGATTCCCGTCGTGGCCAAGGCCCTGGGCAATCACCAGGAAGAGACCTGGGAGATCCTCGAAGCGGCGGGTGTGACGGTCGTTCGCGATGTCGCCACGGAGTGTGCCGTGGACGTGTTGATGAAGCAGATGAGAGATTCCGAATGATCGTCCGGCTGCATACGAGGCCCCGACGTACCGGTTCCATACGTCGGCAGGTGGGATCACGATGAGCATCCTCGTCGACAGCGATACCCGTGTCCTGGTGCAGGGCATCACCGGTCGAGTCGGACGCGCCCAGACGCAGTACATGCTTGCCGAGGGAACGCAAATCGTTGCCGGCGTGACCCCTGGAAAGGGCGGCACGACCGAACAGGGCGTGCCCGTCTTCGATCACGTGGCCGATGCACAAGCTGAAACCCATGCCGATCTGTCGCTGATGTTCGTGCCGCCTGCCGTAGCTGAAAGTGCTGTCGATGAGGCCCTGCAGGCGCGGATCCGCAAGCTGGTTCTGATCACCGAGGGCATTCCCGTTCACGCGACAATGCGCATTCGTGCCCGTGTCGAGGCGGCCGGAGCGCGGTTGATCGGTCCCGCCACGCCGGGGGTGATTTCTCCGGGGCGTTGCAAGGTAGGGATCATGCCGGCACGTTTCTTCGAGCCGGGACCGGTCGGTGTGGTGTCCCGCTCAGGCACGCTCAGCTACGAGGTCAGTGGCCAGTTGTCGGCAGCCGGAATCGGACAGAGCACGGTCGTCGGCCTCGGCGCGGATCCGGTAGTGGGTACGGATGTCACGGATCTGCTCAGGATGTTCGACGAGGATTCGGAAACACGCGTCGTCGTCCTCGTTGGCGAGGTGGGTGGGTCGCAGGAGGAACGGGCGGCACGTTTCGCGAGCGAGCAGATGAATACGCCGGTTGTGGCCTACATCGCCGGCCGTTGTGCGGTTCCGGGTGTGGCCATGGGGCACGCGGGTGCTCTGGTGCGGGAGGGATCCGGCACCGTCATCGACAAGGTCGCCGCCCTGGAGGCGGCAGGAATCCGTGTCGCTGCCACGCCCGGCGGTGTCGTCGGTCTGGTGCAGGACGTTCTGGGGACAGAGGGAGGGTAATTCAATGGCAGGCAAGAAACACTTTCAGGTTCGAATCGATCCGGCCATGTGCAAAGGCACTGAGGGGTGTGGCCTGTGTCTGCACGTGTGTGAGGAGAGCGTGCTGCGTCGAGCAGACGCCATGAATGCAAGGGGTGTGCACCCGGTGGAGGTGGCAGACACGGATCGCTGCAATGGCTGTGGTCTGTGCGTCCTGCACTGCCCGGATCTGGCGATCTGGCTCGAATCGGCCGCCGTGGCGGCCTGAGGGGAAAGCTGAAGATGAGACGATTTCTGCAGGGCAACATCGCCTGCGCTGAGGGTGCCCTGGCCGCAGGTTGCCGCTTCTTCGCCGGCTACCCGATTACGCCGGCGACGGAGATCGCCGAGCATCTTGCCCGGGAGTTGCCAGGACGGGAGGGTGTCTTCATCCAGATGGAAGATGAGATCGCCTCGATCGGTGCCATCATCGGTGCATCCTGGACCGGGGCCAAGGTGATGACGGCGACCTCTGGTCCGGGGATGAGTCTGATGCAGGAGAATATTGGCTACGCGATCGGCACCGAGACGCCCTGTGTCATCGTCGATGTGCAGCGCGGCGGCCCATCGACGGGGATTCCCGCGGTGCCCTCGCAGAGCGACATGGTGCAGGCCGCGCGCGGGTCGCATGGTGACTACGAGACGATCGCCTTCGCCCCTGCCTCTGCGCAGGAGATGTTCGATCTCACGATACGCGCCTTCGACACGGCCGAACGCATGCGTACACCCGTCCTCGTGCTGGCCGATGCCGCCGTGGGTCACATGCGCGAAATCGTCGAAATCCCTGAAGAGCTGACGCCGGTCCATCGGAAGCTGGCCACGACCGCGGGGAACGGTGAAGCCCGTTTCCTCGATGAGAGGGTGGCGCCCATGCCGATCTTCGGGCGCGGACTCAAGGCCCACGTTACCGGTTCCTGTCACGACGAGGTGGGGATGCGCAATGTGGTCGATGCAGAGGCGCTGGATCACTATGTGCGTCGCCTGAGTGGGAAGATCCGCCGTGCGCGCGACGAACTGGTGGAGGTGATATCCGGCGATACGGCGGATGCCGATGTCATACTCGTCGGCTGGGGACTGGTCGGTCGGGCAGCGCAGGCGATCGCCGCCCAGGCGCGGCAGTCGGGGCAGCGTGTCGGGTGGATCCGGCCGATCACCGTATGGCCCTTTGCAGACGTCGAATTGCGCGAGCTGTGCAAGTCAGCCAGTCGCGTGGTGGTGTTGGAGAACAATCTCGGGCAGATGCTGCCGTACGTGCAGGCAGCCGTCGGCGATATGACTCGAGTGGAGGGACTCTCACCCCGGATCTTGGGCACGCTGCACCGGCCCGCGGACGTCCTGGAGAGGATTGCAGCATGACGACTGACACGTCTCGCCATCCGATGGCCAAGTATCTGCGACCGGGCGCCGAGGTGACCACCTTCTGCCCGGGGTGCGGTGACGGCGTGATCGCCCACAGTGTGCTGAGGGCCCTCGACGACGAGGGGGCAGATCTGGATGACTACGTCTTCGTCTGCGGCATCGGCTGTGCCGGCTGGATTCCGAGTCCCTATATCAATGTGGACACGCTACACACAACACATGGACGTCCGCTGGCCTTTGCCACGGGTGTCAAACTGGCCAAGCCGGAGACGAAGGTTGTCGTCATCAGTGGTGATGGTGATCTGACTGCTATCGGTGGCAATCATCTGATACACGCGGCACGTCGCGACATGGATCTGACTGTCCTGTGCGTCAACAACCGGATCTACGGTATGACCGGTGGCCAGGTGGCGCCCACGACACCGGAAGGTGTAGAGACGGCGACCACACCCTATGGTGCTGAGGGCCGGCCCTTCGACCTGTGTCGACTCGTAGAAGCGGCAGGTGCAACCTATGTCGCCCGCTGGACGACGGCGCAACCGAGATTCATCACGCGTTCCGTCAAACGCGGTCTGGCCCACGAGGGCTTCGCCTTCATCGAGATCATGAGTCAGTGTCCGGTGCAATTTGGCAAGATGTCAGGTGAAGGATCCGCCACACATATGCACGATATCATGCGTGACAGTTCCGTACCCCTGAAGCAGGCAGGGGGACTGGATCCGGCCGAACTGGACGGGAAGTGGGTCGTCGGCGAATTGTTCGACGCAAATGCAGGAGGCCGAGGATGACGATGGAATCGGGTCGGCAGGAGATCCGCATCGCCGGCTTTGGCGGTCAGGGCGTGGTGCTGACAGGAATCATCCTCGGTCGTGCGGGAATGCTCGCCGGACGGCAGGTGGTTCAGAATCAGTCCTATGGGGCCGAGGCGCGGGGCGGTGGGGCGCGGGCAGAGGTCGTCTTCGCCGACGAAGCGATCCTCTATCCGGAAGTGCTGCGCCCGAATGTGATGGTTGTCATGTCACAACTTGCGTGCGACAAGTATGGTCCGGATCTGGCCGACGGTGGACAGCTGATCGTGGAGACCGAACTGGTGACGACACTGCCATCGTGGGTGGATTTCAGCAGCAGCGAAGCGTCACCGGCGGACGCGGCATCCTCACGCGCGGCGGGGGCATCCTTCACGAAACTGGCTGACGAGCGGTTCAAGAAACCGATCGTGGCGAACATGATCGCCCTGGGTTTCACCATCGGGTGTACGCAGTTGGTGGAGCGGTCGCACCTGGATGAAGCCGTCGCTGAACTGGTGCCGGCAGGCACGGCGGATGGCAATCTGGCGGCAGTGGAAGCGGGATGGGAACTGGCCCTCGCCGCGAAAGCAACGGCCTGATCAAAGTCCGATGGCGCGCAGGTCGAGTCGATCGCCCTTCATGGGTGGACACCAGAAATAGTCGCCCGTCACGGGTCGGGTGAAACTGAACAGCGCATCGGGGATGCCGTCATCGGCGCCGATCATGCGCTTCAGAAGTGCCTCGAAGGCATTGAAGGAGTGGCCGAAGGCGAGGAAGAGGAGCCCCTCCTCTTCAGCCGAAGCCCAGGGCATCGATCGACGCAGGACGTAGGCTTCCGGGTCAAAGTCCTCCTGGGCTGTGCGTTTCACGTGCGCCGAATCGGGTGCATCCTCGATCTCTTCATTGTCGACGCGTCGTCGCCCGATCGTGTGGTCCTGCTGCGTCCTCGGCATGGATTCGAAGCGATCCAGATCGTGAATCCAACGCTGCACGGCGGCAAAGCTGCTGCCATCCAGGCCCTCCCCCGCGTCACGGACGACGGCGGCGGCAATGGCGTCGGCGCCCTCAGGATTCTCGGTGCCATCTTCATAACCTGACAGGTCTCTGCTGTCGGTGTACATGAAGGCGTCGACGACTTCTTCGATCTCGAATTGTGGTGACAGCAACTTCTGGAGTCGGCGCGTCTCATGCAGCAGGACTCCCCGGTCGTCCCCACGCAGCCAGCACCACAGGGCAGCGGAGGTCGCCGGAATACTGATCCCGCTACCCACCATGTGAGGGAATGGTCGCAGCAGCACAATGCCCCCGTCGACGGCGGCCACGGTTGCCGGGCCGATGCCAACCACGATCTGTCGACCATCGACAGATCCGGCCAGCGTTCTCAGCGTGGTGCCCAACTCATCGGGCGCCGAATCTGCAGCCAGACGGAATGACAGATAACGGGCGAGGCGGGGAACAGCATCGAGAATGCCCGGTTGGCAGGTCATGGATTGCCTTGGTCAGTTCGTAACAGAATCATTTCAACAGCAGTCGAATTCGGCGAAGCGCGTTCTCAGGCACTCGAGTCGACTCAGATCGGCATCGGGTGGCACATTGTCGGAGACCCCCATGATCCACCGTCGACCATCACCGATCCCTTTGCACAGGCGATCAAGATAGGCGTCGAAGTCGGCATCTGACATGGCCTCCGGCATCAGGGCGATGGAGGGGACGCCGCCCCAGATGGTCACGTCGCTGCCGAAGGCATCCCGCAGCTGGCTGTGATCCAACTGGGTCATCGGCGTAGGGCAGACCGACTCGACGATATCGACGCCGCACTCACCGAAGACGTGCCCGATGCCGTCATTCTCGCCATCGCAATGGGTGAGCAGCAATTTGCCGGCAGCGTGCAGTCGATCCGCCACCTTTCTCAACCAGGGCGCAATCTCACGTGCCAGGAAAGGCGGCCACGTCAGATCTCGATCGTAGTTGCCCCCCCAGAACACGACTTCGGCATCGCTGGCCACGACCGCATCGAGGCAGGCCTCGTACAACGGCTCGACACGCTCGGCGAAGGCGGCCAGTGCCCCTGGTTCATCTGCATACATGTAGAAGAAGCGATCCATGGCCATCAGCTCATGTAGCACCATATGCATGGGCGATGCGGCCACAGGACCGGATGCTACGGCCACGCCGCGGTCGCCGATGCGTTCGTGGAAGGCGCCATACGCCTCGGGTGTCGGTACCACCCGGCAGTGTTCGAGAATCTGCGCCACGGCCTCGAGGTCGTCGATGGACTCCACTGGATAACGCTGTACGAAGGGCAGGGAGATGCCCTCGGTCTTCATCGACGCGGACAATTCCAGCCGCGTCGTGACATCGCCTGCATCGGTGTGGATGACCGTCTCGACATGCTCGGGACCCATGTCGGTGTCTATCTCCAGATCGACCTCGATCCGGTAAGGGAAGTCCGGGTGATTGTCGAGGCCGAAGCCTCTCAAGATCGTGTCTTCGGGCGGCCGGGCCAGCGTGAAATCGCCGCGCACGGCGTGGCAGGCCACATCCAGTTCGTCGGCGATGGCTGCTGTGTGCAGGCCGTCGAATGGCTGCGGCAGCGTGCCACGGGCCTTCAGCGCGATCTGCCAGAGATCCATCCGCGGTGCCCAGGGCAGCCGGTCCACGGGCTCACCACGCATCGCCGCCAACAGGGCCTGTCGATGAGTCATCATCAGCTGGCCGTGGCCGGGTCGCCATAGACCCCACAGGTGTCGAGGGTTTCGCGCAGGGCCAGGATGTTCTCAGGTGGAACATCGGACTGGATGTTGTGAACGGCGGCAAAGACGAAGCCGCCACCGGGTGCCAGGTCGTCGATACGGCGTTTCACTTCATCCTGGACCTCCATGACGGATCCATTCGGCAGGACGGACTGCGTGTCCACACCACCACCCCAGAAACTGAGGTCGTCACCGAATTCGCGTTTGAGATCAGCTGAGTCCATGTCGTCGGCTGCCACCTGCACAGGATTCAGGATGTCGACACCTACCTCGATCAGATCGGGTATGATCGAACGCACGGCACCACAGGAATGGAAGAAGATCGGTGCGTGGGGGGCCAGGCCCTTGATCGTCGAGAAGAGACGTCGCAGCCGGGGTTTGAAGATCTCCCGCCACACTTCCGGCCGGCACAGCAGCTGGGTCTGCCCGCCATAGTCGTCACCTTCCTGGATCACATCCACCAGATGCCCGACCCGAGGCAGGGCGGCTTCCCAGTATTCGATCTTCAGATCGATGATGCGGTCACACAGGGCTTCGGCCAGGGCCCGGTCGGCGGCCAGATCGCAGTAGAAGTTGTCGAACCCGCGCAACCACTGACCCATCTCCATCATCCCGGGACAGATGCCCCCCAGGATGAAGGCCTTGTCCGTGTCTCGAATGGCTTGGGCCGTCTGGGGCAGGTGGCCGATCCTGCTCTCACTCGACACATCGGGCCAGGAGTAGGCGAGGATGTCGGCCGGGGTGCGTGCGTCACCGAGGGCTGAGTCGCACAGATCAAAGTAGAGGCCGCCATCCAGGGAGCGGCGGCGGCCCATGCCCCATTCGTCGCGTGTGTATTCGTAGCCGTCACCGCCATCTGCGATTTCAAGGGCGAAATCAGGGGGCGGATGGGGACGGGAACCGCGCACGTCGGTGCGCAGGGTCTCGTGAACATCTTCGTCCACGATGGCCAGTTGCTGCATGAGGTGATAGATCTGGATCGGGCGGGGTTCAAGCCCCAGGGCCTCGCGCAACCGCGTATATGCGATGCGATGGATGCCGGTCATCGGTGTCGCCGACAGATCGAAGGGGATCTGGTCGGGTTCGCGATGAGCCAGTGCAGTCAGAACGCGGTCGCGCGAAGTCATGGGTGTATCTCCAGTCAGAAGCTACCGATCACTGAAAACTGCAGGCGAAGGTCTGTGGGCTTCGACTCACGACCGACACCGGCATTGGGATAATCTGTTGTCAACCAGGCGATTTCCACGCCACCCTTGACGCCGGGAGCCAGCACGCGCTGAAGGTTGCCGAAGATGATCAGGTCGCTGGATCGAGCGCCAGCAACACCGATCAGGTCATCCTCGTCCACCGTATCCAGCCCAGCACCCAGAGACAGACTGTGCGTGTCGCCGGCGGGTAGCTGCAGATTGATCCAACCACCCAGGCTGGCGAGTCCCTCGATCGAATTCGTGTTGACAATCGAGCCGAAGTAGGTGCCCACGTTGGAGCCGATGTAAACCTCACCGAGCAGCGTGGCGCCTGCCGCCAACTGCAGCTTGGCCTCGCCATTGGCCGACCACGAGCTGTAGCTGTCACCGCCTCCCGTCGCTATCTCGGCGCGACCGTAGTGGCCGGAGGCACCCAGCTGCAATGAGCGACCACCGATATCGGTCGACAGAGCAAGGCGTGCCTGTAGGCTCGGTAGACCATCGTCACCATCGGCGATGCCATTGCCATCCAGATCGGGCGAAATATTACGGGCCAGCGCGACGCCCCACCAGATGGCGCCTGCTTGCTGATACAGGCGAATCTGGGGTCGTCGGTAGCCGATATTGCCATTTCCCCACACGACGGTGTAGTTCAGCGTCGCTGCGACCAGTGGTGAGATCAGGTCAGAGTCCTGACCGGCGCGCAGCCGCAACCCGCCGAGGGGCAGGTCAACATAGGCCTTGCGCAACTGCAGCAGATTCTTGTTCTCGGCGCCACCGCCATAGAAGTCGAACTCCAACAGGCCCCGTACTTCTTCGCGCTTGAGGCGGAACCCCAGGCGGCTCTCACGGGCGGTGATGTTGGTGACGTCCTGGGCATCGCCATCGGCGTGCTCTTTCACCCACATGGCAAAGTTGGTATGGCTCGGCTGCGCGGTGTCGTAGGCTGCGTCCAGCTTGAATTTCCCATACCACTCGATTTCAGTGCCCTCAGCTGCACCGGCTGCCGACAGTGGCAGCACGGCCAACGCTAGAATCAGCAACCCGGGAAGGCGTTGCATCAGGCTCTCGACTCCTTGCCAAATCCAGGCAAGGTCCCCAGGGCAGCCTCGCGATTGCGTGCACGGGCCAGACCCCAGACAGCCACCGAACAACCGGCTGCGAGGAAGCAGAGGGTGCCGGCAAAGACGAAGGGCATGACGTATTGACTGGTCACGTCGTACAGCACACCACCGACCACGGGGCCGAGGATGCCGGCCACGCCATAGGCGGTGAAGATCCAGCCATAGTTCATGCCCAGATTCTTGCTGCCGAAGTAGTCAGCCGTGGCTGATGGGAAGAGGGCGAAATTGCCACCGAAGTTCAGACCGACCCAGGCCGAGGCGATAAAGACTGCGACCGTGCTCTCAACGCTGACGAGCATCATGAACGCCATGCCCTGGGCGAGGAACATGATCATCATCGCCCGGGGGCGATCGATGATATCGGAGACCTTACCCCAGAAAATGCGGCCCAGGGCGTTGAAGATGGCCAGGATGCCGACAGGTTCGACGAAGCGGCCGAAGGAACCCATCCATTCAGGTGCGAAGGTGCGCCCGCCGAGGAGGGTACTCATCATTGGCTTCCACTGGCCGATCGCCATCAGGCCGGAGGTGGCGCCGAAGATGAAGGTCAGCCACAGCATGCAGGCCAGGGGTGTGTTGAGCATGTCACGCCACCCCAGATCGCGGCCAGCTTCGCCGGCGGGTGGGGTGTAGCCAGGTGGGCAGTAGCCTTCCGGCGGATTCTTGAGCAGCATCGCACCCAGGAAGACGGCGACGAAGCAGACGACACCATGGAGCACGAAGAAGCTCTGCCAGCCGATGCCGAACCCACCACCGGCCTTGACCCCAAGGCCTACGAGCAGGATGTGTGAGAGGCCGATCGCATCGGACTCACTGCCCGGCAGCAGCAGCGTGGAGGCGGGGCCCGCAAAGAACAGGGCGCCAGCACCAAAACCGGCGACGGCCAGACCGGTGATCAGGCCCTTCTTGTCAGGAAACCACTTGACCGCGGCGGCAATGGGGCAGACATAGGCGAAACCGATCCCGGCGCCGCCGAGGATGCCATAGGTCAGATACAGGGCCCAGGGTTCACGCACCCAGGCGACCAGCACGGCACCCAGCAGGAACGAGGCCCCCAGGAGGGCACCACCGATGCTGGCAACTTTGCGCGGACCGAGTCGATCCTGCAGCCGTCCGGCGGGGATCATGGTGATGGCGAATGTTGCCAGTGCCAGCGAAAAAGCCCATTGGGTCGCTGTACGCGACCAGCCAAACTCAACCTCCAGGGGCTTTACGAAAACAGAAAATGCATACACGGTGCCCAGGATTACCTGGACGATGAGGGCGCCTGCGACGACCGTCCAACGGGACGTCGGGGCCTCGGTAGTGTGACTCACGGTGACTTCTCCCTTCCACTCCACCACTGCAATTACGGCTTTCTCCGGTGTGGCGGTCGATGGATCGCTACCGCCGAAGAGCCAACCCCAAGGACGAACAACTTCCGTGCCAGTGATTCTGTGACAATTGTTTACGGCGCGGGCACTGTGTCTGATTCTGGTTGCGAGTGGCACGCCGGTTGCACTCGGGACGGGAAGACCCCTCAGGCAGGAGAATGAGATGACCCCGAAGGATCGATGGCTTGCGGTGCTGTCCGGTGAACGGCCGGATCGGGTCCCGATGGACTACTGGGCTACGACCGAAGCGACAGATAAGCTCAAGGCGCATCTTGGGATCGACGACGAGCGTGAAGTCATGGAGGCACTCCACATCGATCGCCCTCTCACTGTGGGGCCGTCTTATGTGGGGCCGGCGCCACCGGTGGGCAGCGATATCTACGGGTGTCGCCACCAGTTGGTGGACTACGGCAGCGGCAGCTACTCCGAGTGTGTCTTCCACCCTCTGGCCGAATATGACAGTGTAGAGGCCATCAAGGCGGGCTACTCCTGGCCCCGGCCGGACTGGTATGACTACAGTCAGCTGCCTCAGCAGGTACGTGGTTGGGAAGACTACCCGATCCGTGGTGGCGGTTCAGAGCCCTTCTTGCTCTACAAGAAGCTGCGTGGTGAGGCGCAGGCCTTCATGGATCTGATCGAGCATCCCGATATTGTCGACTATTGCCTCGACAAACTTTTCGACCTGGCTCGAGAGGATTCGACCCGGATCTACGAGGCCCTGCCCGGTCAGGTGAATATCAGTTACGTCGCTGAGGACATGGGTGGCCAGGAAGCGTTGATGATCAGTGCCGGGCACATTCGTCGATTCCTGCTGCCGCGGATGAAACGGATGATCGATCTGGCCCACGAAGCCGGTGCCTACGTCTTCTTTCACTCTGATGGGGCGATCCGTGACATCCTGCCGGACATGATCGATCTCGGTATCGACGTGCTCAATCCCATTCAGTGGCGTTGCGCCGGGATGGCGCGGGATGCGCTCAAGCGCGACTTTGGCGATCGACTCATCTTCCATGGCGGGGTCGACAATCAGCAGACGCTGCCCTTCGGTACGGTCGATGAGGTGAAGGAGGAAGTAACAGAAAATTTGCAGATTCTAGGCAATAGGGGTGGCTATATACTAGCTCCATGTCATAACATTCAGTCCGTCAGCTCTCCCGAGAACGTCGTGGCTCTGTACGAGACCGGCCTGCGGGAGGGCCGAATGTGATACTGCCTCAAGCGGGTCGTTGTTGTCCCGCGCGACCCGATCATGGGACAATGATGTCTCATGATCCCGGGGTTCAACTGGAGTAAACTCACCCTGAACGCAGGGATGACGCAGTGATGCCGGGTTTCCATGGCCATCGGCGTTTGTGGCACCCGGATTGCAAGGTGTTTTACGAGCATGCATCGGTTACGGCGACTTCGTCGTCTGGCCGATTCCCCTCATTCCCCATCGGTGGAGGACGGTTTACCCATGGCAGATTTGAAGGCGGTCGCGGAAAGCCTGATCAAGGGGCAGGCACCCGACGTGACGCAGGGCGTGCAGACAGCTCTGGATGAGGGGGTCCCGGTACGCGAGATCCTCCATGAGGGTCTCATTGCCGGTATGAACGTTGTTGGTGCAAAATTCAAGAACAACGAGTTCTACATCCCCGAGGTTCTGATCGCAGCTCGGGCAATGAAGGCCGGGATGGAGCTCATTCGGCCGAGATTGATCGAGGAGAAGGTTGAGCCGGCAGGCATTGCCGCCATTGGCACAGTCAAGGGCGATCTGCACGATATCGGCAAGAATCTCGTGGCGATGATGCTCGAGGGCGCCGGTTTCCAGGTCGTGGACCTTGGAATCGACGTGCCGCCTGAGAAGTTCCTCGAGTCGGTTCGCGAACAGGGCGTACAGATCATCTGCATGTCCGCCCTGCTGACCACGACCATGCCGTCTATGAAGGCGACAGTTGAGGCGGTCAAGGAAGCTGGCATCACCGACAGCGTGTGCACCATGGTGGGTGGCGCGCCGGTGACCCAGGCCTATGCTGATCAGATCGGCGCCGATTCCTACGCACCCGACGCGGCCAGTGCCGCTGATCAGGCGCGTGAGTTGATCGCCAAGCTGAAGAACTAAGACGAACTGGCCGCTTGAACGGCCAGCCGATCCGATCCGTTTCGTGTCGTGTCGGAAGCGATGTCGAGCCATACAGGGCGGCTGCCTCCTGGGGTAGCCGCCCTGAATACGTTCAGCCCGATCTGTCACTCCTGACTTGGCGCTCCCGACCTGGAGATGTCGTGGTGTTCATGAAGGTTCTGGCCTGCGAGGTCTTCTTTCGAGAGATCTGCCATTGTGCGGCACGATCTCCGAATCTGTTCGACTTCGAATACCTCAGTCAGGGATACCACGACAATCCCCTGATTGGTGTTCAGAAGATCCAGGAGAGTCTCGACGCTCTGGAACCGGGCCGCTTCGACGCCATCCTCGTCGGTTACGGCTTGTGCAACAACATGCTCAATGGCCTGCGCGCACCGGCTGACACGAAGCTGATCGTTCCTCGCGCCCACGACTGCATCACCTTCTTCCTTGGTTCCAGGGAACGCTACTCCAGTTTCTTTCTCGACAATCCAGGCACCTATTATTACACCACCGGCTGGCTCGAACACCGTGAGCGTGGTGGGGAGCGACCTGAGCGCAAGCAGGGCGCGGGACTGGGTACCCAGATGGAATACGACAAACTGGCGACCCAATACGGTGAGGAGAACGCCAAGTATCTGCTCGAAGTGATGAACGGGTGGACCGCTAACTACGACCGAGGTGTGTTCATCGACTTCGAATTCTCCCGGCATCTGCCCTGCAAGGAGACGGCCCGCCAGATCTGTGTGGATCGCGGGTGGAAATACGAGGAGATCGAGGGAGATCTCTCCCTCTTCCAACAATGGCTTGACGGGCCCTGGCCTGAAGAAGACTACCTCGTCGTCGAAGGTGGCCAGAGAATCGTGCCAAGCTACGAAGACGGCGTCATCCAGATTGATCCAGTCCAAGAAGGCCTGTCGACCGGTGCTCCGGTCGGCGGCGCGTAACACGAGTCGATAGGAAAGAGAAAACGATGGGCAAACAGCCTTCCCGCCCTATGATCCGCATCGCCGAAAGCCTGCACTGCCACATTCCCGGTGTCCGTGCATCCGCGCAACGCTGGCTCGTCGGTGACGACATCGATCGACTGGCTGGAGAGAAGCATCTGCAGCACCTGGTCACATCGCAGGTTGCCAATGGTGCCGACTTCCTGGACGTGAATGTGGACAACTTCTTCACCATGGAGGGCATCGGCTACGACGGCGCCCGTCAGGTGCTGGCCCACATCCTCGATCTGATCGCCGAACATGGTGGCGGTGTGCCTCCCTGCGTCGATTCCTCCGATCCATCGATGCTGGAATTCGGTCTGCGCCACTATCACGAGAAGCTCGGTGGCGAACGGACGCCCCTCGTCAATTCCGTTACTGTCAATCGTCTCGAGGCCCTGGAGATGCGTCAGGACCTGCGCTTTGCTGTGGTCGGCATGTTGTTGGAGAAAGCCGGCGATGATGCGGCGACGGGATTTACCGATATCGCCGATGCCAGTGTCTATCACGAAACGGCCAAGCAGATCTTTGAAGCAGCCCGCGCAGCCGGCTTCGAGGCGGGCGACGTGTTCTTCGATCCTACCGTGGGGCCACTCGGGGCAGATATGGTGGGTTACACGAAGCGCACCTTTGAAGGCATCAAGATGATCCGAGACGATGCCGACATGGCCGGATCACACGTGGTGCTGGGACTGTCGAATTGCTCTGACGGTCTGCCGCGCCGCCTGGCGATCAACAGGGCCTACCTGCGTGTGGCTATGGAATACGGTGTCGATGCAGCCATCTGCGATGTGGGGCAGATCTCAGGCAAGGACCTGGTGGATGGCAAGATTCTCAAGTTGATCCGCAAGATCGCCACGGGTGAGTCCATGGACGCCCTGACCTTGCTCGTCGACTACGCCCAGTCACAGCGCCGGGCACCGAAGGCAGCATCGCGTCAGACCGAGTTCGATGATCCCTTTGGCCGTGCCCTTGCCGATCCTGATGGAGATCCCGTCTTCATGCTCGAGCTGGCACCCGCCGAGGGTGGGTTGGATGAGATCTTCGCCATCGCTGAAGAAGTGCGCGACGAAGACTACATCTTCACGATCACCGACACGCCGGGCGGCAATCGCACGCCGGGTCCCGATACGCTGGCCGTTGAAGTGGCCCGGATCAGTGGTCGCCAGCCGATCATGAATCTCTCATGCAAGAGTGACGATCGGAATGCCCTGATTCGTCGCGCCCTGGCACTCTATCACCAGGGGCTCCATCACTTCTTCGCCATCAGTGGCGACTACACCAACGGTGGCCGGCCGGTTTTCGATCTGGATGCGGTGAGTCTGTCCCTGGCTCTGGATACTCTGCGTCGTGGTCTGAACTTCCCGGATCTGATGCCCCGACCCGGTGGCGCCCTCGAACACCTGCAGATCGGTGCTGCCGTGTCGCCCTTCAAGTATTCTGAAGCCGATACGTGGGGTCAGTATCTGAAGGTGTGGAAGAAGCGGAAGGCGGGAGCCAACTACCTGATTACGCAGCTTGGTTACGATGTGGCCAAGTTCCAGGAACTGAAGATGTGGATGACGCGGGCTGGTATCGGTGACATGCCCGTGTTTCCCATGGTCTACTTCCTCACGCCGCAATTTCTGAAGGTCCTCAACAAGGTCCACGTGGCCGGAGCCGTGATCCCTGATGAGCTGAAGAAGAAATACCAGGGGAAACTCGGTCCGAAGGATGAGCTGAAGGCTTTGCGGGGGATGAACTTCAGTGAGGTTGCAGATTTTCATCGGAAGCAGTCGGTCCGCCGCGCGGCGCTGCAGTGTCACATCCTGCTGGATGGACTCAAGTTCCGCGGCATCGACCTGGCCGGCATCACGCAGCTGGATGACGCCCGGGCGGTTCGCGACGAGTTGGCCAGTCTGTCCGGTCGGAACTGGCTCGAGTCGTGGGAGGAATTCCGCGACGCCGACGGCGATCGACCCATGGACTTCGCACCGATCGAGGATGCTTTCTACCTGTTCGAGCACGCCGACAATGGGCTGCTGCGCGAAGATTCCCCGATCGTGAGTGGCAACCGGTCCGGATACGAACCCATCGATCCCAAGCTGAAGAAGCTGCACGCCCGCTACTTCGAAGAGGGCAAGGGTCTCAATGGTATTCTGAAGTGGATGGTCGGTGGATGCGAAGATGGCGCCAAGTTGCGGTGGGCGACCCAACTGGAGCAGGCGACGAAGTCGTCAAAACTCGGTTGCGAGATGTGTGGCGACTGCCGGATTCCCGATCTTGCCTACATGTGCCCGGAGCCCACGTCGGGCTGTGCCAAACGTCTGCTCAATGGCCCTTGTGCCGGCGCGGCGCTTGATGGCGGCTGCGAAGTGATTCCCGAGCGTCGTTGTTACTGGGGACGTGTGATTGAAGCGACGTTGGCCGATGGTCAGATGGATGGGCTGTTCGCCCTGCAACCGCCGAAGGATCCAACCCTCGCTCACACCTCCTCGTGGCGGAATGATGTCGAAGGTCGATGCCCGGAAACGCTCGATCTTGGCAAGCCCCCGGCAGAGGCTTTGCCACCACGCTGAACATCGATCTTCCACTACGCTGATGTTGGTCTACGACGCCGACATGGGCGACGGATAGAAAGAAGGGTCGAGGCATGACAGATCGAGCCATGACAAATCGAGAACGGCTGCTGGCCATCATGGACCACCAGGCACCGGATCGGGTGCCATGGATCCCGCGCCTGTTGCTCTGGTACAACGCCCATGTCAATCGAGGCACCATGCCCGAGCGTTTCGAAGGCATGAGCCTACGGCAGCTCGAGGCCGAACTGCGCATGGGCACACCGGCCCGCGACGGGCATATCCATCGTGCCGAGCAGCGCGGGGATGTGGAAGAGAAATCGCGTGACGAAGGTGAATCGGTCCTCACCGAGATCCGCACACCCGTTGGCACCGTCACGACACGCAGCCGCCGCTCTGTGGAACTGGAAGATGCGGGGATCGGGGCTCTTGAAGTTGAGCACATGATCAAAGAGCCGGCCGACATCGATGTCATGACCTACTTGATGGAGAACACATACTACGAGCCGACCTACGATGACTACGTGGCCTACGAAGCAGAGATCGGCGACGACGGCTATCCTCTGGTGGGTGTTGGCGATGTTCCCTTTCATCACTTTCTGCAGAAACAGGCTGGCTACCAGAATGCCTTCTACCTGCTGGCCGACTGCCCCGAGAAGGTGGAAGCTCACCTGCGCCGGATGGAAGAGCTGGACCGGGAGCGCCTGTGGCCGCTTGTAGCTGCCTCGCCCGCACGACTGCTTCTGCACGGCCTGCATTTCGACTCGAATCTCACGCCACCACCGATGTTCGAGCGCTACATCACGCCATATTACAAGGATCTGTCCGCCCTCGTGCACGAGCAGGGCAAGACCCTGTGCACGCATGCCGACAATGACTCGCGTCTGATCCTGGGCCACATGCGTGATGCCGGCTTCGACATGGCCGAGACCTTTACGACCGATCCTCAGGTGACCTGCACTCTCGAAGATGCCCGTTCCGCCTGGGGAACGGATGTGATCATCTGGGGTGCTGTTCCCTCCGTGATCCTCGAACCGACGTATTCGGAGTCCGAATTTGAGCAATACATGGCCCAGATTTTCCGCACTGCTGCACCGGGAGAGGCATTCATCCTCGGCGTCGCCGACAATGTCATGCCCGATGCTCTCATCTCAAGACTGGAGCGTATCAGCAAAATGGTAGAAGCCTGGGGTGAGGTCCCCATCGATCCGGAACGGATTGAACTCTCAGAGGTGAGCGAATAATGCCCAAGTCCGATCTGGAGATTGCCAACGCAGCGAAGCTTCGTCCCATCCTCGATGTAGCCGGTGATATCGGTCTCTCGGAGGATGATCTCGATCTGTACGGACGCCACAAGGCGAAGGTGCATCTCGACGTTCTGAATGGGACGCCCAACGAAGGTAGCCCACGATACGTCATCGTTACCGCGATGACACCGACCAAGCAGGGCGAAGGCAAGACGGTGACGACCGTGGGCCTTGCTCAGGCCCTCGCCGCTCTCGGCCATCGAACCGTCGCCGCGCTCCGGCAGCCATCTCAGGGGCCGACGTTCGGTCTCAAGGGAGGGGCCGCCGGTGGTGGATATGCGCAGGTCGTGCCCATGGTCGATCTGAATCTGCATCTCACCGGCGACATCCATGCCGTGTCCGCCGCGCACAATCTGCTGGCTGCGGCCATCGATTCACGCATCTATCACGAGGCACGCCTCAGTGACAAGCGAATGGCTCGATCCGGCCTCAAACGCCTCAATATCGACCCGGATCGGGTCACATTCCGCCGCGTTGTGGATGTCGATGACCGGGCATTGCGCAGTATCGCGCTGAATGAATCGGGCGCCGATGGTGAGACCCGCTCGTCGGGCTACGACATCACGGCCGCGTCTGAGGTGATGGCCATTCTGGCACTGACCACGGGTCGGGCCGATCTACGTCAGCGACTGGGGCGGATCGTCATCGGTCTCGACAAGACTGGCAAACCCGTGACGGCAGAGGACCTCGGTGCCGCCGGTGCCATGGCAGCACTCATGCGGGATGCCATCATGCCCACGTTGATGCAGACGCTGGAAGGCACCCCCGTGCTCGTGCACGCAGGTCCCTTCGCCAATATCGCCCACGGCAACAGCTCTGTCCTGGCCGATCGAATTGCCCTGAATCTTCTGGGCGACGGGTATCTGGTCACCGAAGCTGGTTTTGGCGCCGACTGCGGTTTCGAGAAATTCAGCCACATCAAGTGCCGCACGTCTGGGCTGCGTCCCGACTGTGCCGTTGTGGTGGCGACGGTGAAAGCCCTCAAGGAGCACGGCGGGCTGCCGACGCGTCCCAGTCAGCGTCCGCCCCTCGAAGAACAGATGCCCTTCCTCGAGAAGGGCATGGCCAATCTGGAAGCGCACGTGAAAATCGTCGGTCGTTTTGGGATTCCGGCTGTGGTGGCGATCAATCGATTCCCTGAAGACACCGATGCAGAGATTGAGTGTGTCCGCCAGGGAGCCCTGGCCGCCGGTGCTGGTGCCGTGGCCCCATCCGAAGTCTGGGCTGATGGGGGTGAGGGCGGGGCCGACCTGGCGCGTGCCGTGGTCGAGGCGTGCGATGCGGGCAATGACTTCCACTACCTCTACGAACTTGATGCGCCACTGGAAGAGAAGATCGAGACTCTCGCCAGCCAGGTGTACGGGGCAGCAGGCGTGGAGTATTCCGATCTGGCCCGGGAGCGTATCGAGGACTATCGAAAACTCGGATTTGGCGGCCTGCCGGTGATCATGGCCAAGACGCCAGCTTCCTTGTCGCACGATCCGACACTGAAGGGCGCCCCCACTGGTTTCACCATGCCCGTGCGTGATGTTCGCCTCTCAGCCGGCGCAGGTTTCCTGTATGCTCTGTGTGGCGATATCATGACCATGCCCGGATTGCCCTCGGTACCGGCATTCACCCGCATCGATATCGATGAAACGGGAGAGGTGAGTGGTCTGAGCTGACCCTGAGAGACACTGACGGCTTCCCGAGTCAGAGGGCCTCGGGAAGCCTCTCTACGAATGCTCGAATCTCATCGCGCACGCGACGGTAGTGCCCGAGGGCCTCTTCATCGGTGCGAGCATTGTCGGCCAGTCGTGGTGGGTCATCGAATGCGTGGTGGACGACGCGTGTCCCACCGGTGAAGACCGGGCAACTCTCGGCGGCTCGATCGCAGACAGTAACGACCACATCCAGAGATATCTCAGCGAATTCATCGATATGCTGTGATTGCTGCCCGGTGATGTCGACACCGGCCTCGGCCATCACCGCCACAGCGCGCGGATTCAGGCCGTGCGTCTCGACGCCCGCAGAGAACGCCTCGATCTGAGCTCTCTTCAGATGGCGTGCCCAGCCTTCGGCCATCTGGCTTCGGCAGGAATTCCCCGTGCACAGAAACAGAACCTTCACTGGGATGGTCACGGACTCACCGCCGCGATACGCTCGGCACGAGTGCCCACGGCCAGCCGTCGCCCGTCGACACAGATCTCACCGCAATCACATAACTGCTGCAGACGCTCCAGATCGCAACAGGCCGTCTCACTCTGACGGGCCTCGGCCCTGAGATAGGATCGCAGTCGTTTCATCAGTGGTGATGACCCCTTGTTCAGCGAATAGTGGATCCAGGTGCCCCGGCGTTCATCCTCGACGAGGCCGGCGCGACGCAGTACCGCCAGGTGTCTGGAGATTTTCCCCTGGGGCATATCGAGGACGTCGACGATTTCGCATACACACAGCTGCCCTTCACCCAGCAGGACCAGGATCCGCAGGCGCGTCTCATCGGCGCAGGCCTTGAAAATCTCTACATCAGCATCTGCCATTACACACTCTCGGTTGTCGTCTGTGCAGGATCGATTCCGAACCAGTGTTGTCGAAACCACAGGGACACATTCACCAGGCCGATCAAGACGGGCACCTCAACGAGGGGACCGATGACGGCCGCCAATGCCGCGCCCGAACCGATACCAAACACAGAGATCGCGACAGCGATGGCCAGTTCGAAGTTGTTGCTCGCCGCTGTGAAGGATAGGGTCGCAGTCTGTGGGTAGTCGGCGCCGACTTTGCGACCCATCCAGAAGGAGACGAGGAACATCAGCACGAAGTAGATCAACAATGGCACGGCAATGCGCAACACATCCAGCGGCAAGGCGACGATTCGCTCTCCCTGAAAGCTGAACATGACGACGATCGTGAACAGCAGGGCCACAAGTGTCAGCGGGGAGATGCGCGGGATGAAGACCGACTCATACCACTCACGCCCGTGCGTGCGCAGCAGGACCGCTCGTGTGGCCATGCCGCCGAAGAAGGGCACGCCCAGATAGATGAGGACACTCTCAGCAATCTGCCCCATCGTCACATCTACCACGATGCCTTGCAGTCCGAAGAATGGTGGTAACACGGTGATGAAAATCCACGCATAGACCGAATAGAAGAGGATCTGGAACAGGGAGTTGAAGGCGACCAGCGCCGCGGCGTATTCGCTGTCGCCGCGGGCCAGCTCATTCCAGACGATCACCATGGCGATGCACCGGGCCAGGCCGATCATGATCAGACCGACCATGTATTCGGGCTGGTCGCGCAGGAACAGCAGGGCCAGCGCAAACATCAGCACCGGGCCGATCAGCCAGTTCTGCACCAGAGACAGACCCAGCACCCGGGTATTGGCGAAGACCCGTGGCAGCTGCTCGTACTTCACCTTCGCCAGCGGCGGATACATCATCAGGATCAGCCCTGCCGCAATCGGGATCGATGTCGTGCCCACCTGGAAGTGGGTCAAGAGTTCGACGGTACCGGGTGCCCATAGGCCCAGCCCGATGCCGATCCCCATGGCGAGAAAGATCCACAGTGTCAGGAAGCGGTCGAGGGTGGACAGGCGAGGGTTGTCAGCCACGGGTTCAGTCATGATCAGCTCTGTGGTTTGCGGGCACTGACCGCCAGGCTCGTGACGAAATCGCCCGGCGTCGTGTTCTCTGGGAGATGGTCGAGGATCTTCGAGTAGAGTGGATCATGCCAGTCGGCCATGGACTCGATATATCTGTCGCGGGGTTCCAGCTCGATCTCGGTCAGTCCCGCATCCTGTGCCATCTGCTGAGTCTCGCTCACCAGCACGGCGCCGGCCACGCAACCGACGAGGGCCTCCACCATGTCCCGAACATCCTGTGGCAGCATGCGCTTGAGGGCCAGATCCGACACGGCGACCCTGCCACCCGGTTTCAGGACGCGGGCAATCTCACGCCAGACCTGCGCCTTGTTGGGGGACAGATTGATGACGCAGTTGGAGATGACGACGTCGACGCTGTGGTCTTCGACGGGCAGGTGCTCGATCTCGCCCAGGCGGAATTCCACATTGCTGAGCCCGGTACGCTCGGCATAGATGGCGATCCCACCACGGGCCTTCTCGAGCATGTCCGCGGTCATGTCGACACCGATGGAACGGCCCGTGGCGCCCACTTTTTCGCCGGCGATGAAAACATCGAAGCCACCACCCGAACCCAGATCCAGGACTGTCTCACCAGGAGCCAGTTGGGCGAGTGCCGTGGGATTCCCACAGGAGAGTCCCATGTTGGCCCCATCTGGCAGATTGGCCAACTCGGCTTCATCGTAGCCCACGCCTCGCGCCAGTGATTCGGCCCCGTCTTCTGGACCACTGCAGGACTCGCTCGGACCGCAGCACGACTGCGTCTGCCCCCGAGCGATCTGTCCATATCCCTCGCGGACAGCCCGGCGAATCTCTTCCGGGGTATCTGCTCGGGGTGCCTCAGTGGTCGACGTGGAGGCCAGCTGCGGATCGAGTGGTGTCTGCCCGTTCTGGGTGTCGGCGCCAGAGTTCGAGTTCGGACTCGCTTCAGATGCTGAGTCCGAGCAGCATGTCGGTTCGCAGCAGGATGTTTGCGAGGAGGGTGTCGTCGGTGCGATGGATTCGGCGGACATTTCACGTCTCCAGGATCGAGTGTGATGCTGTTTGAAGTCGAATATACGTATTTCCATATATATGACAAGACGTATATATCAATCCCATAGGTCGGCGCAACCTCCCAATTCCTCAGCCCAGCCAGGTCCAGAGAATTCGCACGCTCACGCACAGCAGCACACCCACCACCAGCGGCATGATGGTTGAGGCCAGAGTCCAGCGCACGGAGCCGGTCTCACGATAGATCGTGTAGAGTGTCGTCGAACACGGATTGTGGGCGAGACTGAACAGCATGATACACACGGCTGTCATCGTCGTGAAACCACCGGCCCGCAGCAGTTCACCGGTGTCCTGCAGGCTGTCGAACTCGAACATGACGCCCGTGCCCGCATCGGTTCCGGTTCCCGTCATCAGGGCAATCAACATGAGAATCGTGGGGATGACGATCTCATTGGCGGGGATGGCGATGAGGTAGGCGAGCAGGATGATCCCATTGAGACCCAGGAACAGGCCGACCGGATCCAGACCGCCGATGAGCCAGGCGGCCAGGGTCTGGTCGGACCAGCTCACATTGGCGACACCCCAGATGAGTGCTCCCGCTGGCCCGGCAAAGACGATGGCGCGCCAGAGCACGAACAGCGTGCGATCGATGAAGGACGTGTGCAGTGTGCGCCAGATCTGCGGCGGCCGGTAAGGGGGCAGTTCCAGGTGAAAGGCCGAGGGTTCTCCCTGTAATACCGTGCGTGACAACATCCACGAGGCGGCGAGGGTCAGGAGCATGCCCAGGACGGCGACGCTGACCACGGCGGCGGCGGCTACGACGCCAGCCATGGCCGGGGCCATCACGCCGAGGAAGATGGAGGCCACCAGGATCTGCGTCGGCCAGCGCCCGTTGCAGAGGGAGAAGTTGTTCGTGAGGATGGCGATCAACCGCTCACGAGGTGAATCGATGATTCGGCAGGCGATCACGCCGGCCGCATTGCAGCCAAATCCCATACTCAGGGTGAGAGCCTGCTTGCCGTGGGCACCGACACGGCGGAAGATGTGGTCAAGATTGAAGGCGACCCGGGGCAGATAACCGAAGTCTTCGAGCAGTGTGAAGAGCGGGAAGAAAATCGCCATGGGTGGCAGCATGACGGCGATCACCCAGGCGGCGGCCAGATACACGCCATCGATCAACACACCGTCCAGCCACCACGGCAACCCGACACTGGCGGCGCCGGACTTCAGCAGGGGATAGGCGATCTCCAGCAGGAGCGTCATGAGCAGGCCTGATGGAACATTTGCCCCTTCGACGGTGAGCCAGAAAACGCCGGCCAGCATGAGGAACATGGCCGGGAATCCTGTCCAGCGACTCGTTAACAGGGCATCCAGTCGCGCATCCAGGTGTGAAGTACGCTTGCCCGGGCGATCAACGACCGCATCCGCGACGCGTGCCGCCTCGCCGTAAATCGATTCGGACAGCACGTCGTGGATGCTCTGGCCTGTCTGCAATCTCAGGTGCGCTGCTTCCAGAAGCAGCGTGGCCAGGGCGTCTTCACGGTCCGGGCCGTCCGGCAGGTCCTGAAGCCCACTTTCGTCGCCATCCAGCAATCGAAGGGCGAGCCAGTCAGCCTGGGGTAGCCCCGGCAGGATTGCTCGTAAGCCGTTGGCGAGCTGATCTCGAGCCGCAGCCAGATCCGGTGATGCCAGGGGCAATGGGCGCGGTGTACGCAGCAGCAGATCGCCGGTGACGTCGTGGATGCATCGCCGCAGGGCATCCAGGCCCTGACCCGAGCGTGCAGCCGTGGGGATCACCGGTACGCCGAGTTGATCGGACAGTGCAGCTGCATTGACTTCGACGCCGTGCCGCTGGGCCTCATCGACCAGATTCAGACAGATCACGACGCGCGGCGTGATCGACAGGATCTGCAGAGCGAGGCTGAGATTTCGTTCGAGGCGTGTGGCATCCACGACGACCACGGTGACGGCCGGTTCGTCGCTGAGCAGTGCATGGCGGGCCACGTCTTCATCGGGGCTCACCGACAGTAGGGAGTACGTACCAGGCAGATCGATGAGGCCGTACTGGCGGCCCTCATAGTCGAAGGTTCCCTCGGCGCGGGCTACCGTCTTGCCTGGCCAGTTGCCCGTGTGCTGGCGTAGTCCGGTGAGGGCGTTGAAGACCGTGCTCTTGCCGGTGTTGGGGTTGCCCGCCAGCAGGATCACGTCATCTACGTCGTTGCCCTCCCACAGCTGTCGCTCGGCGCGTTCGTTCACCGATCGGCCCCCGGCTCGACGAGAATCCGTTGAGCCAGATCCTGACGCAGGGCGATCAGGCTGCCGCGCACGCGATACGCAGTGGGGTCGCCCATTGCGGCGCGCCGCTCCACGGCGATCTGTGTCCCCGGAACCAGGCCCAGGTCCAGAAGTCGGCGGCGTTCCAGTCCATGGCAATCGGCACCGAGGCGCAGGACATGGCCGGACTGACCCGGGTTCAGCTGGGACAGGGGCACACCGGTGATCGTCGTCCTCACGGGCACGACGGATACGGCTGCCGCCTGGGCGACACTCAGCACATGTTCATCGCCCTCTTCATCCAGGACTCGCACACCGTCTGTGGACGCGTCCGAATGGCTGGACGTGTCGGATTGGCGTTCCAACACGGCGCCGGCATGCAGGCCGGCAGCCAGCAGATGCGCGTGAATCTGCTCCGGCTCGTCCTCGACATGGGCGATGATGCCGCATCTTCCGGGATGCAGATCGGTCAGGGGCATGGCGGGCGCTGTGGGGGGCAGTTGGCCATCGGCCGTGGGAATCGGATCACCATGGGGATCGTAGGCCGGGTGGCCCAGATGAGCGGCGAGTTGATCGGCCTCGGCTGCGCTGATCTCGTGTTCGGCCCGGTCCGCGTGACGGTGCCAGCTGCTGGCCTCCACGCCGGTCTGTTCGGCCAGATGACGCTCCCACAGGCGGTGAGCGCGAACGATGCGCAGGGCGTGTCGAGCCCCTTCTTCGGTCAATGCCACGCGGCTTTCATCCCACCGGACCAGGCCATCGGATACCAGTTCCTGCAGAATGATGGCCGCTGGATCACGTTCCCAGCCGCAGGCACCAGCCAGACTCTCGATGGTGGCTGGCAGGCCACTCTCTGTGTAGTGGTAGATATGACGCAACGCGTCTTCGCGGTCGATACGCCGGCGCCACCGGTGCCCTGCCACCAGGCGCCGCAGTATCCGGCCTACTCTGCGCAGGCTCGTGGAGATTTCCACTGCGACATCCTTCCACCGCTCAGAACGGTCAACGGGCGGCCGCTGGTCGCGACCGCCCGTCATGGTCCGGAGTCAATCAGTTGTGGGACAACTCGACGAGGACATCTCCGTATTCGTTGCGCAACTTCGCCAGACCGCGATCACGAAGCTGACGGATCCGTTCGCGCGTCAGGCTGAGGGTTCGACCGATCTGCTCCAATGTCATGGGGAGGCACCCATCGAAACCGTAGTAGCGTCTGATAATCTCACGCTCACGCACGTCGAGGATCTCCAGGCATCGGTCGATGGTGTCAACAAATTCGTGCTCTTCTGCCTGGGTCTCTGGCGGTGGCTCGTTCGTTTCGAACAGGGAGCTGACGGTTGTATCCTCTTCGTCAGCATAGAGCGAACGATCCAGATGAACGTCGGGGGAGGAGACTTCCTTCGCCCGCAACACACGCTGTGTGCTGTAACCGACGTCGTCGCATATCTCGAAGAGCGAAGGACTTCTGCCCAGTTTCTGTGACAGGCGCAATGTGGAGCGCTCAATGTCTTTCAGATCTGCGAGGCGGTTGGATGGCGCCGATACGGTCCGCCGCCGTTCGGCCAGGGCACGGCGGATCGACTGGCGAATCCACCAGACGGCGTAGGTGATGAACTTGAAGCCACGTCGCTCGTCGAAACGGCGCGCCGCCTCCAGCAGTCCCACATTGCCGTCGGAAATCAGTTCGCTCAAGGGTTGGCCGGTGCCCCTGAATTCTTTGGCGACGGACACCACGAAGCGCAGATTGGCCGAAACCAATCGGGCCAGGGCGTCATCATCACCCTCGCGGGCTTGCCGGACAAGGATGACTTCCTCCTCGCGCGACACCGGATCACAGTGTCGGATATCCCGCCAGTAGGAGTTCAGGACCGGGGAGTTGCCACGCCTGCTCGAATTATCGAAGGCAGATGCCACGACGTCCTCACTTTCTCGTTCATTCACGCCTGTGCCGGCCGGAAGGGGACGGCACGTCTCACCACCCACGACCGAGCAGGATCCGTACCAGAAAGTTTCGTCGTCGAATTCGCTCTGCAATGCCGACAGATGTTTGCCAGGAGATCAGAGAATTCGCCATAAATCGGGACTCTCGTGTCCCGACCTGTGTGGGGGTAGTGCCCCACTGAGGCATCGCCAGAGCCGGGGTTCCTACCCGGGCGCATTTGGTATCAAGAAGGGGTGGCAGATCGGCACGAGCATTGCTATTCGGCTGGTATGAGCTGCCAACATACACGACGCCGGCTGGCCCGGATCTGGAAGCCCCTGCTGGCACTGAGTGCCTTCACAAGTGCCTGGGGCCTGGTCGGCGCATTTCTGCTGATGGACTGAATCCTTTGGAACTGGCCAAGACCCTCATCGATCGTGCTGCCCGCCAACCCGCTCGGATTGCGTTGCCTGAAGCGATCGATGCCAGAACCCTGCGGGCTGCGTGCATGGCCCAGAAGCAGGCCGTGTTTACGCCGGTGCTGGTTGGGAAACAGCAGGCCGTCGATACCGCTGCCGCTGAGGCAGGTATTGATCTGGATCAGATCGAACGGGTCGACCCGCTCACCGATGAGGCGCGAGATCGCTATGCCGCTGACTATGCAGCACGGCGGCAGGTCAGTGAGGCTGTGGCGGCTCGCCTGCTGCGCAAACCGCTGGCTTACGCCTCGGCCATGACGGCAGCAGGATTCGTCGATGGCGTTGTGGCCGGGGCAACCTGTGCGACGGCGCAGGTGATCAGCACAGCCCAGCTCGTCATCGGTCTGGCTGATGGCGTCACGGCACCTTCCAGCTTCTTTCTCATGGATGTACCGGCCAATGAGGGGGGACCGCATCGCACGTTGGCCTACGCAGATGCAGCCCTGCAGATCCAACCGGATGCAGAGGCTCTGGCAACGATCGCGGTGTCGACGGCAGACAGTTTCGCCCGCCTGATCGGCGAGATCCCCCGCGTGGCCATGCTGTCGTTTTCTTCGCATGGAAGTGCCCACCACCCGGATGTCGACAAGGTCATCGAGGCGACACGGCTGGCGCAGGCACTGGCGCCGGAGCTGGCACTGGATGGTGAATTGCAGGGCGACGCCGCCCTGTCGCCGGCGGTGGCGCAAACAAAAAAGGTCGGTGGCGAGGTTGCAGGCCAGGCAAATGTGCTCGTCTTCCCTGACCTGGACGCGGCGAATATCGCTTACAAGCTGACCCAGTATCTTGCCGGCGCCATCGCCCTGGGGCCGATCACGCAGGGCTTCCGCTGCCCCGTCAACGACCTGTCGCGCGGCGCCACGGACACCGACATCGTCACGGTCGGTGCAATCACCGCGATTCAGGCGGGGCGCTGACCCCGTAGCAGGGCACTAGAATCACTAGTGCCCCATCTGGTATCTATGTCAGCTACCGGTGGCAGCCGGCGTCACCTCACCTGCGCCGCGCGGATCGGCGAGTGAATCGCCCACGACGCTGAAGGTCTCCCGCGCGATTCGCATCTCCTCGCGGCAACGAATCACCAGAACCTTGACCCTGGATTCTTCACTGGTGATGACGGCATCTCCCTCGCTCGCCCCCGCAACATTGGCTGCCTCATCCAACTCGATCCCGAGGAAGGAGAGGCGTTCACAGAGGCGAGTTCGCAGTGCATGGGCATGCTCGCCCACACCGGCGGTGAACAGCAGGGCATCGAGTCCGCCCAATTCTGCCGTCAGGGCGCCGACGACGCGGATGATTCGGCTTTCGTATAGGTCGAGGGCCAGCTGCGCACGTTCGTGTCCCTCTGCGGCCGCTGCACAGACCTGGCGATAGTCTGAACTCACACCGGAGACTCCGAGCAGGCCACTGCCCCGATTCAGGGCCTGGTCGATGGCGTCCGTATCCATCTGCCCCACCCGGGCCACGTGGAGCAGGATCCCCGGGTCGATCGATCCGGGGCGGGTGCCCATCATCAGTCCCTCGAGGGGAGTGAAGCCCATCGTCGTCGCCACCGCTTTGTTACCGATGGCGGCGGCCGCCGAGCACCCACTGCCCAGGTGGCAGCAGACCACCCGTAACTGCCGGGCGTCGAGGATCTCATGGCAACGTTCCACGGCATTGGCGTGGCTGGTTCCGTGGAATCCGTAGCGCCGCACACCATACTGCTCATACCACTCCCACGGCAGGGCATACATGTAGGCGGCTGGTTCCAGAGGGGCGAAAAATGCAGTGTCGAAGACCGCCACATTCGGCAGATCGATGGCGGCCCGGGCCGCATCGATGGCGGCCAGAGCCGGCGGATTGTGCAACGGTGCCAGATGGGACAGCGCATCGATACGCTGTCGCACAGTGGTGTCGATCGGTGTCGGTGCGTGAAAGTCCTCGCCGCCGTGGACGACACGATGGCCCACTGCGACCAGGCCGTCGCGCAGATCCGGATGTTCGGCGAGCAGATCGATTACGGCACTGGCCGCATCTCCGTGGCCTTTCACATTCAGTGACCGCGTCTCGACGGCATCGTCGATATGCACCTCGAGTGTCGCCTGTCCATCGGCACCCGCCCAGTCAACGGTGCCGCGGATCCGGCGGGTCAACTCGCCGTCATAGACGGCAAATTTCAGTGTGCTCGAACCGGCATTGAGCACCAGTGTCGTACGTGTCTTCTTCGATTCCTGGATCATCGCAGTCCCAACTCCCTCATCTTCCGCCACAGTGTCGTGCGGTGCATTCCAAGCCTCTGAGCAGCCTCAGATCGGTTCCAGTGCGCCTCCTCCAGGGCTCGCAGCAGCGAGGTCTTCTCGTCCTCGTCTCGCGATGCGGACGAAGGACGATCTCTGGTTGGTGTGATCGGCACTGGTGAACTCAGATGGGGAGGCAAACACTGTGCCAGAATGGCCTCGCCGCGGCAACGAATGAAGGCGTGCTCGATCGCATTCTCGAGTTCCCGCACATTTCCGGGCCAGGGATAGTCGGTGAGCAGTCGCAGCGCCTCGTCGTCGACATACTGAATGGGGCGGCCCGTACGCGCGCGAAACAAGTCGACGAAGTGATCCACGAGCAGAGGAATGTCGTCGCGTCGTTGCCGCAGTGGGGGCACTTCGATGGGCATGACATTGAGACGATAGTACAGATCATCACGGAAGCGACCCTCGTGGATCGCCCGGCCCAGATCCTGATGCGTGGCGGCCACGATGCGGCAGTCCACACTGATGGTCTCCGTACCGCCCACGCGCTCCACTTCCCGCTCCTGCAAAACCCGCAGCAATTTGACCTGCACTTCGAGGCTGATATCGCCGATCTCGTCAAGGAAGATCGTGCCCCCGTCGGCCAGTTCGAAGCGACCAATCCTGTCGCGCACGGCGCCAGTGAAGGCACCTTTCACATGACCAAAGAGTTCTGATTCGAGCAGACTCTCGGACAGAGCGGCGCAGTTCACTTTGACGAAGGGGCCCTCGCGCCGATGACTGGCCTGATGGATGGCGGCGGCGACCAGTTCCTTGCCCGTGCCACTCTCACCCAGGACCAGCACGGTGGCATCGGAGTCGGACAGTTGCTCCACGAGTTCGTAGATCTCCTGCATACTGCGATTGCGTCCGATGATGCCACTGATGCCGCGACGGCTGGCGAGTCGATCTCGCATCGCTTCCAGTTCGGTCACATCGCGCAATACGAGTACCATGCCCTGCGCCTGCCCACCGTCATCTCGCAACACGCGGGAGGTGGCCAGCAGTTGCCTACGTTCGCCGTCGGCTGCGTCCAGCGTCATCGCCATGCCGCCCACTTCGCGATGCTCGTTCAGGGCGCGTCCCAGGGCATCGTCCTCACCATCCAGATGCAGGGCCTCCAGGCAGGAAGAGCCCACCGCACGCAGGCGTCCCATTCCCACCAGGCCGGAGGCAGCCTGGTTGAGGTTGATGATGCGCAGTTGCAGGTCGACGGCGAGAATGCCGTCGGCGACGGAGTCAAAGATGGCCTCCAGATTCTGGCGTTGCACCATGCAGGCCTGAATCTGGTCGCGTAATTGTTCGTCTGCGTTCTCGGTCACATTACTCACGTTGCTTATCTCTCCGCACGGTCACAGGAAGACCTGCAATAAGATCATCAGGCAGAAGCCAAGTGTGAAAGCCCACGCGATCTCGACGGCACCACACTCATGTCATCTGCTGTCGATGAGCCATCGCATAATACAAGACAGGCACCGCGATCCGGCTCAGCAGCAGTGAGGCAACTTCACCGGCCATGAGCGACACGGCCAGTCCCTGGAAGATCGGGTCGAAGAGAATGACCGAAGCGCCGACGAAAACGGCTGCTGCCGTGAGCAGCATGGGGCGGAAGCGGACAGCGCCCGCATCGATGACCGCCTCTTCCAACGGCATGCCTTCCTTCAATCGCAATTCGACAAAATCAACGAGAATGATCGAGTTGCGCACGACAATCCCCGCTCCCGCAATGAAGCCGATCATGCTCGTGGCCGTGAAGAAGGCACCCAGCATCATGTGTCCCGGCATGATGCCGACGAGAGAGAAGGGAATCGCCGACATGATCACGAGGGGCGTGATGAATGACTGGAACCACGCGACCACCAGGATGTAGATGAGGATCAGTACGGCACCAAAAGCCAGACCCAGGTCACGGAATACCTCATAGGTGATGTGCCACTCGCCATCCCACTTGATCGCCAGTTGCGCATCGTCGCCTGGGAGCTGGGCCGTGTGCTGCTCGATCTGATAACCTTCCGGGATCTCGAGTTGTTCGACCGCTTCACCCAGATTCATGATGGCGTATACGGGACTCTCGAACTGGCCTCCCACATCTGCCGTCACGTAGACGACGGGCATCAGATTCTTGTGGTAGATGTTGCGTTCGCCGACGCTGGTCTGGACCGTCACCAGCTCTCCCAATGGAATAGGCCCGGAGGGTGAGGGGACCTGCAGCTGTTTCAGGATCGAGCGAGACGCGCGTGACGCCAGTGGCAACTGCACGACGACGGCCAGATCCTCCGCCTCCTCGGGTTGATGTAACAGGCCCGGGGAAGCGCCATTGACGGCGATGGCGAGGGCGGACGTGATATCGTCGATCCGGACGCCATGTACGGCGGCCTTCTCGGTGTCCACGACGAAGCGCGCACGAGGTTGCAGATCCTCGATGTATGCGTCGACATCGACGACACCTTCCGTCGCCTTGAAGACATCCACCAGTTGTCGAGCCAACTCGACCTGTCGGTCATGATCGGGGCCATAGACTTCGGCGACCAGTGTCTGCAGGACGGGCGGTCCCGGAGGGACTTCTGCAACCTCAATCCGGGCACCGTGGCGGGCAGCAATCTGGGTCAGTGCCGGTCGCAGGCGCTTGGCGATGTCGTGGCTCTGCGCATCACGATCGTGCTTCGGCGTCAGATTCACCTGAATGTCAGCGACATTTGAGCCCCGACGCAGGTAGTAGTGCCGTACGAGTCCATTGAAGTTGAATGGGCCGGACGTGCCGGCATAGATCTGGTAGTCGGTGACTTCTGGCACGGTACGCAGCAATTCACCCAGCTCGCGCGCCACACCGGCCGTCGTCTCCAGTGTCGTGCCTTCCGGCGTATTGACGATGATCTGGAACTCCGACTTGTTGTCGAAGGGCAGCATCTTCACGACCACGAGTTTGAGGCCCACCAGGGCCATCGCCATCAACAGCAGTCCTACCATACCGGTGAGGAAGACCGCGCGTCGTCGTGGGCGTCTGATCAGCGGGGTCACCGCCTGCCGGTAGAGGCGTGTCGACCAGCTGTCGGTGCTGTGTTCGGCGACATCGTCATCGCGCTTGAGCAAACGTAGTGCTGCCCAGGGGGTGACGATAAAGGCCACCAGCAGCGAGAAAATCATCGCTGCAGATGCACCTACGGGAATGGGCCGCATATAGGGTCCCATCAGGCCGCCGACGAAAGCCATGGGCAGGATGGCGCCAATCACGGTCAGTGTGGCCAGGATGGTCGGGTTGCCGACCTCATCCACCGCCTCGATGGCGATGTCTGCCAGAGGTCGACTACGATTCGAAGGCATCCGGTAATGGCGGACGATGTTCTCCACGACGACGATTGCATCGTCGACGAGGATTCCGATCGAGAAGATCAAGGCAAAGAGTGTGATGCGGTTGAGCGTATAGCCATAGAGGTAGAAGACGAAGAGGGTCAGCCCGAGTGTGACCGGAATGGCGATGCCGACGACACCGGATTCGCGTCGGCCCAGGGCGAACAGCATCAACAGGATGACGGAGACCGTGGCCAGTCCCATATGGAACAGCAACTCGTTCGACTTCTCCGTCGCCGTTTCACCGTAGTTGCGCGTGATGGCCACCTCGATGCCGTCGGGGATGACTCGACCACGTAATGATTCGACGCGCTCCAGGACGGCTGTCGACACATCGGCGGCATTGGTTCCGCCACGTTTGGCCACAGTGAGGGTGACAGCAGGAAAGGTCGCCTTGCCATCACCGCCTGCCGGTGTCACATGGGAGCGTATCGATGCAGCAGGTCCGAGTCCGAAACGCACATAGGACGCAGGTTCTTCGCCACCGTCCACGACCCGGGCGACGTCACGAACGTAGACCGGATGCTGATCGACGGCGCCGACGACAATACTCTCCACATCCTTGGCACTGCGCAGGAAGCGACCCGTCTCCACAATCATGTTCTGATTGTCTTCCGGAATACGGCCGGCCTCCAGGTGGCGATTCGAGCCCTGAAGTGCAGACAAGACCGCTGTGGGGGCCAGTCCGTGCAGACGCAGGCGATCGGCATCCAGCTCGACGCGAATCTGGCGTCGCAGGCCGCCGATGAGCTCAGTCTGGGCCACGTCGGCAATGCGCTTGATGGCGATCTCGATCTCCGCCGCCACACGCCGCAGCATCAGTTCGTCATAACCGGCGGGGGAGACATCGGGGTCTGCATACAGTGTCAGCCCCAGGATGGGCACGTCATCGATCGACCGGGGCTTGATGATAGGCCGTGAAGCGCCGGGTGGGATCAGGTCGAAATTGGCATACAGCTTACTGTAGGTCCCGAGGATGGCGCGTTCCTCATCCTCGCCGACCTCGAAGCGTACGACGGCCATGCTGCCACCCGGACTGGAAGTGGAATAGACATACTCCACGCCGGGGATCTCCCACAGCAATCGTTCCATTGGTGACGTCACGCGTCGTTCGACCTCACGGGCCGTCATGCCCGGGGCGGCGACGAAGACATCGATCATGGGGACGACGATCTGCGGCTCTTCCTCACGCGGGGTCTTCACGACGCCGACGATGCCGAGCAGCAGTGACGCGATGATCAACAGCGGCGTCAGCTTGGAGTTGATGAAGTAGGCGGCCAGCCGCCCCGCGATCCCACGAGAAGCCATCGTTCAGGCTCCCTGCGTCACGGTGATCGCGACGCCGTCATGCACACCGGCAACGGGCTCGACGATGCGCTCGCCCGCTGACAGGCCGGAGAGCACCTCAACATCGTTTCCCTGGGTGACGCCGAGACGAAGCCAGCGAAGCAAGGCACGTCCCTGGGTCAGCACATAGACACCGCGCAGTTGCCCCTGCTGCACGATCAGGTCGTTGTCGATGAACAGAGACCGACGCTCACCGACTTTGAAGCCGGCGCGGGCGAATTGCCCGGTGCGCAGCAGGCCTTGCCGATTGTCGATGACGATCCGCACTTCATAGGAACGGCTCAGGGGCGATGCGGTAGGGACGATCGACTCGACAATGCCCGCGAAATGCTGGTCAGCAGCGTCGATGATGGCGCTGTCGCCGGCCTTGATGCCCTGAATGGAGGATTCGGCGACGATGACTTTGACCTTCACCGAGTCGGTGCGTTCGATGGTGACCAACGGCTGGCCAGGTGCGGCCAGATCACCGATCTCGACCCGTCGGTCGGTGACCAGACCGGCAAAGGGAGCTCGAACGTCACCATAGGTCAGATGCGCCTGTGATTGCCCGACGCTGCGATCGGCCGCATCCAGTGCAGCCCTGGCGCCATCACGAGCCATACGGGCACGGTCCAGTCCCTGCTGAGCGATGGCGTCTTCGTTAAAGAGGGACTCGGCACGGTCATAGTCAGCCTGGGCCAGCCGATAGGCGGCCTCCGCTTGAGCCGCCTGAGCACGAGCACGTTCCAGTCCCTGCTGCAGGTCGCGACTGTCGACCCGTACCAGCAACTGGCCGGCCTCGACCCGATCACCGCGATCGGCAGCGATGCGAGTGATCCGCCCCGATACGCGTGTGGCAGGTGTGGCCTGGGCGAGGGGCTCAACGGTGCCAACCGCATCCAGCAGCATGTCGGCAAGGCCGGGTTCAACGATGCTCAATGGCGCTCGGACAGGCGTGCCGGCGAGGGCCGCAGCCTCGGGTTCCTCCTCGGCACTGCAGGCGATCAGCAGGAGACCCGGCAGGAGGCCGAGCCACGAACGGCGGGATCTTGAGGTCGTCATCTGCACGGTGGATTCTCTCCGCTCTGCCTTAAGACTGCTGGCCAGGGGCTGCCTGGAGATCACAACCGACGCCAAAACGCGCGAGAACCATCTCCAATGGACAAAAGCCCGTCAATGAGGACTGGAACAAGTTGAGGCCGACAAAAGCCGTGAAGAGGAACCAGTAGGGGGAAACCCACCATCCCAGGGAGAGGCTGATCAGGACGAATACACCGGCGAAGAGCCGAACGACGCGTTCACGTGACATGATGTTTTCTCAGCGGTTGACGGGTGCGCCGGCCACGTAGTCGCGGCGGGCAAGGTTGACTTTGATATCGTGCAGGGCCTGCAGGTGGCGAGTTCGAGCGGTACGCCAGGCGACTTCGGCATCCAGCAATTGTGTTGTCGTGAGGATGCCTTCTTCAAACTCGACCCGGCTCACCCGCAGATGTTCTTCGGCATTGGCCAGGGCCGCAGTGGCGACCTGGGAACGCTGTTGTGCGGCACGTAACTGCCGTTGGGCATCGCGGATCTCTCGAGAGATCCGATCCCGCAACTCGTGCAGGGCGACATCGACCTGTGCCGCTGCGGCGCGGGCACGCTGGACGCTGCCCTGGGTCAGAAAGCCATCGAAGACCGACCACGAGAGACTGGCCCCGGCCATCCATGCCTCGCCATCCTTGCCGAAGGGATCCTCTGCATCCCAGGCATAGCGGGCAAAGGCATTGATCTGCGGCAGATAGCCGGCTCGTGCGCCGCGCACCATGTGTCGAGCCGCGCGACGCTGGGCATCGAGGGCGCGCTCGTCGGCCCGTGTTTGCATGTTGCTGTGAGCAGGAGACTCATCGGTAGAAGACAACAGGTCGCTCGACGACAACAGGTCGCTTGGGGCGATTGGCGCCCCTGCCGGCCACCCGAGCAGCAGCGTGAGGCCATCGGCTGCCTGCGCCTGCTGGTGCTCGGCATCGATCCGCCCCGCCTCCAATTCGGCGACGCGAAGCTGGGCGGCAAGAACCTGCGATCGTGGTACACTGCCGGCGCGCCATGCGGCCGCGGCGCGATGGGCATGGCCCTGTGCGGCTTCGACACCGGCCGTCGCGACAGACAGGGCTTCGGTAGCCAGCACGAGACCCCAATAGGCACGGGCAGTGGCAAACTGAACGTGTTGGCGCGTGCGCTCCAGCTGTGCCTGGGCGACCTGTTCGGCCTCCCCGGCAGCACGACGCCGGGCGAGATGCGCGCCACCGCTGAACAGGGGTTGCTGGATCTCGATCGTCGTGCGCACGTCCGTGATGGCCTTCGGTTCATTGAGGGCAGCAATCGCGAAGTCGGCCTGAGTGAAGCGCTCCTGCCGCAGGCGAGTGCCAAAGGCGCCGACGGCATCGTCTGTCCGCACCCATTCCTCCCCAATGCGGATCGTCGGCAGCAAGGTGGACAGACTCTGGCGGCGCGTGCCGCGAGCGATCTCCAGACTGTGCTCGGCGCCCTGCACGGCGTAGGCCTGCGCCACCGCTTCCTGCTGCGCTTCTGCAAGGCTGAGGTGGCGTGCATCCTCAGCCACGCTCGGCAGCGTGCCGAGCAGGATGGCGAGCAAGCCGATGGGCAGTGCAGTGAATGGCTGGCGAATCATCTCAGGCCTGAGCTGTTGTGGCGCTGGCCAGCACGCGCTCTGTCACTTCGACAAGTTGCGAGCGGGGTACGGCACCCACGACCGTCTCAACGACCTCGCCCTTGTGTACGAAGGCAAGGGTCGGGATGCTGCGTACGCCAAATTTCTGCGCGAGGGTCTGCTCTGCGTCGACGTCGACTTTGGCAATCTGAAGACGACCGTCGTATTCGGACGCCAGTTCCTCGAGCATGGGGGCAATCATCTTGCATGGGGCGCACCAGCTTGCCCAGAGATCAACCAGGATGGGTATCTGTGACGTGTCGATGACGTCATCGAAGTTGGCTTCCGTCAGTTCGAGGATGTCGCTCATGGTCCTGCTCCGTAGGAGGTGGAGAATGCAGCGAAGTGGGATGCGTCGGGTGTCGTCAGGGCATATCCGTTGCAACGTCCGTGCCACGTGGTGCGACGAATTCTGCAACACACTGGGAAAGAGAGACTTAAGTCGGAATACCGGACTGAATCTGACTTTGCCACCTGTTTCTTGCAACCTGTCGTGATGCAGCAGTAAGTTGCAACAATACGTATTGTTGTCCTTGTGACGCAACAGTCCCATGTGAGACAGCAACGCGCCTCTTCTGCGCCCATCAGGAGAAGTGGTGGCGTCGGATCTCACTCTAAGCGGGTCACAGAAGACCGGCGCGAACATCGGTACAGTTGTTGCAGAGGATGAAACACTGACTTGTAGTCCACCGAAATCAAGCCACTGGAGGACCCGACGACCCGGCCAGCCAACTCCCCCCTGACATCAGTGCTGAAAAGCACGACCCTCGAAGACACCCGGATTCGCGCCGAGAATGCGCGGGCCCTCGACGCACTGTTCGCGCCGGCCGGTGTTGCCGTCATCGGCGCGACCGACCGTTCCGGCTCCGTGGGGCGCGCTGTTTTCGAGAATCTGCAGTGTGGCTACACAGGCCATCTGCTGCCGGTGAATCCCAACCGTGAAACCGTGTTCGGTGTGCCGTGTGTCGCTGATCCGTCGCAGACCGAGAAACCGGTTGAACTGGCCGTCATCGCCGTGCCGGCCGCAGCCGTCCCTGATGCGGTCATCGCCAGTGCCAGGGCCGGTTGCCGTGCGGCAGTCGTCCTCACGGCTGGTTTCAAGGAAGTGGGTGGTGATGGAGTCGAGCGCGAGAAGGAATTGGCGCGTCTGGCGCGCGAGCATGACATCAGTGTCCTGGGGCCCAACTGCCTTGGCGTGATGAATACGGCCCTTGATGTGCAACTCAATGCCAGTTTCGCCAGTGCAGCGCCGCAGCCGGGGAAGATCGCTTTCATGTCCCAGTCGGGCGCGCTGTGCACATCGATCCTCGACTATGCCCGCGAGCAACGTATCGGTTTCTCGAAGTTCATCAGCTTCGGCAACAAGGCCGATATCGATGAAGTCGATCTGCTTCACTATCTGGCCGAAGACGAGCAGACGAGTGTTGTCCTGATGTATCTGGAGGATCTGGATGATGGACAGCGGTTCATCCATCTCGCCCGCCGCATGACGGGCCGCGCCGGTGGCAAGCCGATTCTGGCGATCAAGACCGGTCGTACCGCCGAGGGGGCAGCAGCCTCCGCTTCACACACCGGTGCTCTGGCCGGCACGGATGAGGTTTACGAGGCGATTCTGGCGCAGGCAGGTGTCCTGCGTGTCGACACCGTGCAGGAATTGTTCGAGCTGGCCAGCGCTTTCGGGACGCAGCCCATGCCGGCCGGAAATCGAGTGGCGATCGTCACCAATGCCGGCGGCCCGGGTATCATGACCACGGATGCCTGCGTCCGGCAGAACCTGTCATTGGCGAGGTTGAGTGAAGAGACACGCGACACCATGTCGAAGGCTCTGCCCGACAATGCGAGTCTGCGCAATCCCGTCGATGTGATCGGTGACGCGCGCTCGGATCGCTATCAAGTGGCACTCGATGGCGTGCTGGCCGATGAGGGTGTCGATGCGGCCCTCGTCGTCCTGACACCCCAGAACATGACCGATGTGGAACAGGTCGCCCACGTGGTGGCCGATGCTTCGAGCCGCTGGCCGGACAAACCGGTTCTCGCCTCCTTCATGGGCGGCACGGATGTGGCCCCCGGTGTGAGAGTTCTGCGGGACATGGGAATCCCACACTATTCCTTCCCCGAGAACGCGGCCAGGGCCCTGGCCGCGATGACACGGTACCGTCGGTGGGTGGATCGTCCCGAGACTGAAGAGCGCATCTACGATGTCGATCGAGGCCGCGCCCACACCGTCATATCGGCAGCCCTCGCCGAAGGACGTGCGTCCCTGCTCGAACCAGAGGCGATCGAACTGCTCACCGCCTACGGATTGCCGGTACCAAAGACTGGTCTGGCAGCCAGCGCCGCTGAGGTGGAACGGGTCTGTGCCGAAGTGGGGCTGCCCGTGGCGATGAAGGTTGCCTCCCCGGATGTACTGCACAAGACGGACGTCGGTGGCGTGGAACTGAATCTGGCCACCATCGATGAGGCTCTGGCCGCCTTCGAACGACTGACCGCTCGCGTGCACGAACATGTGCCGGGTGCGGATCTGCGGGGGGTGACGGTCCAGGCGATGGCCCCCAAGGGGAGGGAAGTCATCCTCGGTGCCGTACGCGATCCACGTTTCGGTCCTCTGGTGATGTTTGGTCTGGGTGGCATCTATGCAGAGGCGCTGAAGGACGTCGCCTTTCGCCTGGCGCCACTGCGACCACTGAGCGCCGAACGCATGCTCGACGAGATCCGGGGCAGCGCGATTCTCGGCCAGTTCAGGGGCGCGCCAGCTGTGGATCGGGCGGCCCTCTCTGAATGTCTGCAGCGGCTTTCGCAGTTGATGGTGGAGTTCCCCGTCATCGCCGAGTTGGACATGAATCCGATCATCCTGCACGATGATGGCGTGCTGGCCGTGGATGCCCGGGTGGTTCTGACCCAGCCGGTGGCCGAGTGACCGGCATCGCAGACTGGCGACAGCATTTTGCCGATCGACTGGTTGACGCCAGTGAGGCTGTGGCTGGTGTGCGCCGGGGACAGCGTGTCTTCATCGGCTCCGGCGCGGCCGAACCGCAGGCGCTGGTTGCGGCCCTGGCACAGCGTGGCGATCAGCTGGCAGACAACCAGCTCATCCACATCCGATCCCTCGGCGTGGCACCCTACGCCGAACCACGTTTCTCCGACCGCTTCAGATACAGCACGTTCTTCATCGGCGACAATGTCCGAGGCGCAGTAGACGACGGGCGGGCCGACTACACGCCGATCTTTCTGTCAGAGGTGCCCCGTCTCTTCCGCAAGGGGATCGCACCGATTGATGTAGCGCTCATTCAAGTGACGCCGCCGGATGCCCACGGCTACTGTTCGTATGGCGTGTCCGTCGATATCGTGAAATCGGCCACCGAGAGCGCGAAGACCGTCATCGCCGAAGTGAATCCACAGATGCCTCGGACACTGGGCGATTCCGCAATCCATGCCAGTCACATCGACCTGCTCGTGGACAATGATGTACCGATTCTTGAGATGGCGACGGTTCCGGCTGACGACGTGGCTCGTCGCATCGGCCACCATATCGCCGAACTCGTCGAGGATGGATCGACGATCCAGGTAGGAATCGGCACGATCCCGGATTCGGTGCTCAGTCAACTCAGCAACCATCGTGATCTGGGTGTGCACACCGAAATGGTTGGCGATGGCCTCATCGACCTGATCGAGAAGGGTGTGGTCACCGGTCGGCACAAGACCCTGCACCGTGGCAAAGTCATCACCAGTTTCGCCCTGGGTACGCGTCGACTCTACGACTTCATCGACGACAACCCCATGTTCGAGTTCTATCCCAACGAGTACTCGAACGATCCCTTCATCATCTCGCGCAACGATCACATGGTGGCGATCAATGCCGCGCTGGAAGTCGATCTGACCGGGCAGGTATGTTCCGACACACTGGGGACGTACTTCTATTCTGGGATCGGTGGTCAGGTCGATTTCATCCGGGGTGCGGCGCGTTCGAAGGGTGGCAAACCAGTCATCGCGCTGCCGTCGACGGTCGTCGTGGACGGGCAGCGAATGTCGAGGATCGTCAGCACGCTGCGCACCGGCGCCGGTGTCGTCACCTCACGCGGTGATGTGCACTACGTGGTCACAGAATTCGGTGCCGTCGATCTGCACGGCAAGAGTATCCGCGAACGGGCACAGGCTCTGATCCATATTGCGCATCCCGATTTCCGTGAGGATCTGATGGCCGCGGCGCGTG
>JABHDC010000086.1 GCA_018673255.1 Gemmatimonadota bacterium | reverse complement strand
GTGCTGACGCAATGGCTGGGACTGACGACCGCAGAGATTGACGGCCTGCGGGATGACGGTGTCGTCTGAGGTCCGTCGAGAGACCTTCACAGGAGAAACATCAACATGATCCCACTGGTGAGCAGTCTCAGTTACGGTCCACTCAACATGTGTCAGCTGCCCCGTCTGTGGTGGAAGGCCTCCCTCAAGGCGGCCGGACTGCTGGCAGAAGACTACCCCGAGTGCACCGGCTTTCTCGACGAGATGGTCCTGGAGCGTTGTGGTCTGGAGGTGCAGGTGACCCTGGAGCACATCCACAGCGTTCGCCCTGACTACCTCACATTTGAACAGTGGGTCCGCGAGCAGACACAAGGTGGCCCTGAGACTGCCGTGCAGCAGGAGTGGAATACCTACGTCCGGGGGCGGATTCACAAGCAGGGGAAGATCGATGGCATCAATCATGCGGTCGGTCTGCCTGCCGATGGGGGCGTGGATTCAGCGGTCGTGCTCAACCATCTCGAAGACTGGCACTACTACTTCGAGCGGGATCTGAATGGGCAGGATCTGTCACCCTGGCAGGGCAAGGTTGTGCCGCTGATCAGCAGCCTCGACATCGGGCCCCTGGGCCTGGTGCAGCTGGCCCGAACCTGGCACAAGGTCCAGCTGGAGGGGGCCGGTCTGCTTCATCCGGATTATCCTGGCTGCGGCGGTGGACTCGATCGGCGTTTGATTGTGGAAGCACTGGAGATGGAGGTTGAGACCGTCATCGAGTATCTGCAGGGGGAACGCCCCGGGTACCTGGCCCTGGAGGCGTGGATCCTTGATCAGATCTCCGATCGTGAAGGGCTCGGATCACGCACTCAGGTCTTTAATGCATCCGTCGTTGAACGCATTCACGTCGCTGAAAAGCGGGCGGATATCCACAACAATCTCGGACGTGTAGATGACGGCTCCCTGCCACAGCAGGGCGTCGTGCTGAACCACGTAGAGGACTGGCACTACGCCCACAGTGCGATCATCGCACGCTGAGAAGATCAGTCCCAGGGGATGGCGACGCCTGATTCAGCGCCCAATTCCCGCAGGCGCTCTTCCTGTTCCACCGAGATCTTGATGCCCTGCTCGCGATAGGCGGCCTCCGTGCGGTGTTCGAGGCCACCGGGCAGCATGACTTCATCGTGATCGCCGACGGGGATCATCTGTTCGGCCGCCAGTCGTACCATTTCGGTGATCGCGTCACGGACCTGCAGGACCGGTGCGAAGAGCCCGGCGTCCATGAGCCAGATCATCGAACCCAGCCGGGCACCGGGCCACCGCTTATGTATTGCCTGCGCGCGATCGCTTGCCTGACCCGCGAAAGCACCACCCAAGGCCGTGCCGATGGCTGTATAGCCCATGGACTTGAAGAAGGCGGCAGGGATCATCTTCTCCAGCTCTTCGAATTCCTCGCCACGCTGGTAGTCGGCCAGGATAGAGGTGGCGCCATCCAGTACGAGGGGGGCCTTCCCTTGAGCTGCGGGCAGGCCGAAGCAGAGCGGCGGGTTGCCGTAGGCTGCCGCCCGTTTGCCCTCATTGCTCGGGTAGTACTGCGGATAACAGCCCTGTACAGAAAAGCCGATGAGGTCTTCCTCCATGGCTCGGCGCACGTAATGCCCGGCGGAGCCGTAGTGCCCCACGCCTCGGACGGCCCCGACGGCGACGCCCTTCTCCTTGGCCTTGGCAATACACATCTCGGTTGCCTGCATGGTGGGGGCGTAGCCCAGGGATCCATCGCCATCCAAGAGGACGGATGTATCGGTTTCCTTCACGATGCGGATGTCAGGACGCGCATTCACCCGCCCCTCTGACACGGTGTGGCAGTATCCATGCAGGGCGCGAGTCCCGTGGGAAACGACGCCCCGCAGGTCAGAGTTGACCAGCAGTTGCGCCAGTTGGGTCGCATGGGCAGGCAGGAGTCCGGCCTTCGTCAGACACTGGCTGCCGAAGGCAACAAGTGCCTCCTCATCGATACGTACGAATTCCTGTGGCGGACGATTCATGGTTTCTCAGCAGGGTTGGGAAAGATTACTGGTGGAAGCGCAGGGATCGGCCCGGTGGCGGATCGGCAAATTCTGTGACGGGGTGCCCCGCATCGATGACGGCTGTGCCATTGACGAAGACGTGGTCGATGCCGGCTGGCAGTTGGCGTGGCTCTTCGTATGTCGCCCGGTCGGTGACGGTGGTCTCGTCGAAGACGACCAGGTCGGCGAACCAGCCTTCCTGGATCTGGCCACGCTCCTTGCAGCCGAAGCGGCGTGCCGGACGGTCGCTGAGTTTGGTCACGGCCTCCTCGAGGGTGAAGAGCTTGTGGTCTCGCACACAGGGCCCCAGAACCCGGGGAGCCGAACCATACATGCGCGGGTGAACCTGACCGTCGGGAAAGTGGATGCCATCGGTTCCCATCAAGTAACTGTCATGTTGCAGCCACGGATGGATCAGGCTGTCATCACCGTGGTGGAAGACCAGCAGCACGGCGAGATTCTCCTCGATGAGCAGGTCACTGAGGGCGTCTTCAGGTGACTTACCCGTATTGGCGACATAGTCCGACAGCAGGCGGCCGATATGGTGTGCATTGTCGCTGCCCGGAAGCCACGCAATGTGGATGTGGCTCAGATTGAGTGCGGCCAGATTACGGCCGAATTCGCGCCGGACCTCTGGCCGCGTGAGTTGGGGGATCACGCCCAAGGGGCCCTGTTCCCACACGTTGTAAGGCAGCAGGAAGTTGAGCATCGTCGAGCCGGGCAGATACGGATACACATCGTAGCTGAAGTCGACTTGTTTGCTGGCCGTGTTGTCGATGTAGTCGAACAACTCTGCCGACATTTCGGGCGTCGTGCCCTTCAGATGCGAGATGTGGACGGGAACACCGGCGCGACGGCCGATCTCGACGGCTTCCTGAACACCGCCAAGGGTCGTCTTCCGGTAGCGCACATGAGTGACATACAGGCCACCAAATGGGGCCATCGGTTCGATGGCTTCGACGATCTCGTCTGTCGTTGAGAAGCACTGTGAGACGTAGTCGATCCCGGTGGAGACGCCGACGGCGCCTTCCTCCATGCCTTTGAGCACGTCTGCTCGCATGCGCTCCATCTGGAAATCGTCAGGCACTCCTCGACCCCAACCAGCGGCCATGGCCTTCACGTTGGCGTAGGGGAGGTGGCCGATGACGTTCTGGGCCGAACTGTGGTCAAGTTTTCCCAGGTAGTCGCCGAATCCCTTCCAGCCGTCGTATTCCTCGAAATTGAGTGCATTCAGCGATCGCAGGTAGTAGATCCAGTGCGGTGCCGTGTCGGTATCGACCGGTGCATAGGAGATCCCGTCGGCCATGATCACTTCTGTGGTGAAGCCCTGGGCCGTCTTGGGGACCAGATTCTGCGTCTTCAGCAACCATGCGTCGGAGTGGTTGTGTACATCCACAAAACCGGGGCATACGACCCGGCCGGTGATATCGATGCGTTTCCTGGCCTGGGCGCCGGAGAGGTCCGCGTTGATGGCCGTAATCCGGTCTGCAGTGATGCCAACATCGGCGCGGCGGCGTTCGGCGCCGGTGCCGTCGATCATCGTGCCATTGGCGAGAATCAGGTCGTACATGTGTGATCCCGTGAGGGTGAACGGAATAAGGAAGGGACCGCAAGGTATCGAGGCAGCCCAGCTTGAGCAAGGTGGGTGAGTCCTTCCCGAGGGGCTTCAGAGAAGGCGTTTGACATGAGGAAGTGACTGGAGCTTTGTATACGAATACAGTCTCTTGTGCCCCATTGCCGGCCCCATGGCCAAAGGATCTGTTTACGTGATCGTCGACTCCCACGTGCATGTCTGGATCAACGACCCCGCCTTCCCCTGGCCGGCGGAAACCACCAATCCACCCGAGGAGGACCGTACCGCCGAGATGCTGCTGGAATTGATGGCAGCCAACGCGGTGGAGCGCACCGTTCTGGTGCAGGTGATTTCCTATCGATGGGACAACAGCTATGTCGTCGACTGCATCAAGCGATACCCGGACAAGTTCATGGGTGTGGGCCGCATCAACCCTGAGGATCCGGCAGCGGCCGATCATCTCAGTTCCTGGGTGGAAGAAGGTGGACTCCACGGTGTGCGGCTGAGTCCGGCTGTGGGCGAGGCGGGGGACTGGTTCACGAATGATGATCTGATGGATCCGGTTTTCGCGCGCGCTGAAGCCCTCAAGATTCCTCTCGTCCTGCTGACGCGGCCCGGACGCCTGCAGGATCTGACCAGAAGGCTGGAGAAGTATCCTGATCTGGATGTCGTCATCGACCACATGTCCGACTGTGGCCCCGGCGACATGGAGGGGCGCAAGCAACTGACCGATCTGGCGCGCCACGAGCGCATCTATGTGAAGATCAGTCACACCTGGTCGATTTCGGAACAAGGCTATCCGTGGGGCGATACGCACAGCCTGGTCGAGGATGTATACCAGGCGTTCGGGGCTCGGCGCATCATGTGGGGGACCGACTGGCCCGTGAGCCTGAGCAAAGCTGAATACGGGCAGGCCCTGTCCGTGGTGCGCGATGAGATGAAGTTCATCGCTGAAGAAGACCTGGAGTGGGTCCTGGGCAAGACGGCCCTGCGGCTATGGTCCTTCGGCGACTGAAGACACTGGACACATGAGAAAGGTCAGGGCATGCTGAGAGTGGGGATGATCGGCGCTGAGAACAGCCATACGGCTGCCATCGCGCGCGTACTGAATGTGGACAAGAAGATTCCCGGCGTGCGGGCGACGCACGTGTGGGGGGAGACACGTGCTTACGCCAAAGCAGCAGCCGAGCGCGGTGAGATTCCGACGATTGTGCGCAAAGCAGAAGAGATGATTGGCGAAGTAGATGCAGTCGTGATCGATCACCGCCATGGGCGGGATCATCTACCGGCGGCCATGCCATTTCTTGAGACCCGGGTGCCACTGTTCATCGACAAACCCTTCTGCTACCGTCGGGCCGAAGGGCGCAAGTTCCTGGCTCGTGCCAAAGAGCTGAAGGTGCCCGTGTGCTCCTTCTCGACGCTGCCCAAGCAGGCATCGTTCAAGCAACTGAAGAAGGATGTCGCCAAACTCGGCCGCTTATATACAGTTGTGTCGACTGGACCCTGTGACATCAAGTCCAAGTGGGGTGGCATCTTCTTCTATGGTATCCATCAGGTGGACATGATTCTCCGGCTGACCGGATACGACTTCTACCGAACACAGATCGTGAAGGGACAAGGTCAGAATCACAGTGCCAACATCCTGTTCCGGTCGGGCACAGTAGGCACCATGAACTGTGTCGGGGAGGGATCAACGCCATTCCACATGTCTATTGTCGGTGAGAAGGGCAGAATCGATCGACAGATCGTCAGTGACGAGAGTATGTATCTGAATGGCATCAAGGATTTCGTTCGCATGTTCAAGACGGGCAAGACAGACGAGACCTACGAAACGATGCTTGGCCCGGTGGCCGTGTTGGAATCATTGGAGAAGTCGGTGGCCAAGCCACAAGCTCGCGTTGGCGCGGGTCTGTAGACACAAGGAGAGAGACAAGTTGGAAGCGACGAAGATTCTTCTCGATGAAAGTGAAATGCCCGAGGCGTGGTACAACATCCAGGCGGACCTGCCGACGCCGATGCCGCCGCAGCTGCATCCTGGAACTCGGGAGCCCGTCGGCCCCGAAGATTTGGCGCCGCTGTTTCCCATGGCCCTCATCCAGCAGGAGGTTTCGCAGGAACGCTGGATCGAGATTCCTGATGAGGTCCGTTCCGTCTATGCCCTGTGGCGCCCGTCGCCACTGTATCGAGCGCGACGACTCGAGAAGGCCCTCGGCACGCCGGCCCGGATCTACTACAAGTGGGAAGGCGTGAGCCCCTCCGGCAGCCACAAGTCCAATACGGCCGTGGCCCAGGCATACTACAACAAGATGGAAGGCATCAAGCGGATCGCTACTGAGACCGGTGCCGGGCAGTGGGGGACGGCACTGTCCTTTGCCTGTCAGCTCTTTGACCTGGAATGCATGGTGTACATGGTCAGGGTCAGTTACGAGCAGAAGCCCTATCGCAAGGCGATCATCGAGACCTACGGTGGAACCGTCATCCCCAGTCCTTCCGATCAGACGGAGGCGGGGCGCCAGATTCTGGCCAAGGATCCCAATTCTCCCGGATCCCTCGGCATCGCCATCTCAGAGGCGGTTGAAGATGCCGTAGGGCGTGAAGACACCCACTATTCTCTCGGCTCGGTCCTCAACCACGTCATGCTGCATCAGACGATCATTGGTGTCGAGACGGAGTTGCAGTTGCAGAAGGCCGGCGAGGCCTTGCCGGATGTGGTGCTCGGTTGTTTCGGTGGCGGGTCGAATTTCGCCGGATTCGCATTTCCCTTCATGCGCCATCAATTCAAGCATGACAAGGATGACATGCGGATTATCGCCTGCGAGCCGGCGTCCTGTCCGACGTTGACCAAGGGCGAATACCGCTACGATTTCGGTGACTCGGTGGGCCTGACCCCATTGGTGCCGATGCACACGCTCGGCCACGGATTCGTCCCGGCGCCGGTGCACGCCGGTGGTCTGCGGTATCACGGTGCGGCGCCCCTGGTCAGTCACGTGCTCAATGGTGGCCATATGGAGGCCAAGTCGTATCAGCAACTCGAGTGTTTTGAGGCTGGCGTGCAGTTTGCCCGCACGGAAGGGATCGTGCCGGCGCCGGAGTCCAATCACGTCATCCGGGGCGCGATCGATGAAGCCTTGCGCTGCAAGGAGACGGGCGACGAGCAGGTGATCGCCTTCAACCTGAGCGGCCATGGTCATTTCGACATGGCAGCCTACGCAGCGTATTTCGAGGGTGGGCTTGAGGGGCACGAGTTCACGCAGCAGATGCTTGATGAGAACATGAAGGACCTCGAGGGCCTCCCGACGATGTAGTTGAGGGCAGACCAACACGCTTGACAGATGGTAACGGAAAAGGATGGAATCTCAATGGGTTTGACGTTGAAGTCGTCTGAGGAGGTGCGTTACGACGCGATCTCACTCGGCGAAGTGATGATGCGCCTCGATCCCGGGGCCGTGCCGACGGCCAGAGCCCGTACTGCGCGGATCTGGCACGGCGGTGGCGAGACGAATGTCGCCGAAGGACTCAGCTATTGCTTCGGGTTGCGCACGGCCGTGGTGACTGCACTTGTCGATGATGGGATCGGCCGCAATATCGAGAACCAGATGCGCGAGGCGGGGATCGACACGTCTCATATTATCTGGTTCAGCAACTCGGGGAAGGGTGACTTCGCTACCGATGGCAAGGGCACCCTTCACAATGGCATCAACTTCACCTGGGCGGGCAAAGGCGTTCTACCGTCTGTGACCGAATACTACCGGGCCCACACGCCAGTCAGAGAAGTGGGCCCCGGAGATGTCGATTGGGATCAGTTGTTCGGTGGCCCGAATGGCACCCGCTGGTTCAGCACGGGCGGGATCTACACGTTGCTGTCGCAGAAGACGGCCGATTTGGCGCTGGAAGCGATGCTGAAGGCCGAGGAGCACGGCGCTGGACGCTCCTTCGACCTCAACTATCGCTCGAAGGTCGAGCCGGACAAGAATCGGGCACGCGAGATCAATCGCGGGATCGTACCTCACGTCGATTTCCTGGTAGGTAACCAGGATGACTTCGATGACGCGCTGGGTTATGAGACCGAGAAGGTCCCCAAGGATGCCTCCTTCGACGAATGGCTGACCATCTACACGGGCATGTTGCGCCAGGTGGCCAACGACTACCCGAACATCAAGTATATCGGGACGCAGTTGCGCGGGGCTCTGTCGGCGGACCGGATTAATTGGGGCGCCGTGCTCTTCGATGTCGAAGGGGACAAGATTCACCAGGCCGCCGTCCGCGAGAATATCGAGATTGCCGATCGGACCGGTGGTGGTGATTCCTTTGCCTCGGGTGTAATCGCTGCCTTGTTGAAAGGGAAGGGCCCCGACGAGGCCGTACAGTGGGGGGCGGCACACGGGATCCTCGTCCAGGAGACCATCGGCGATACCTCGATGGTGAAGCAATCTGACGTAGAGAAAGAGGTCGCCCGAGCCATCAAGGGCGGCGGTGTTTCTGCACTCCGATAGATTGACACCTTTTCATCGCGGTACCGATTGATCGTAGTACCGGTTGTCTGAGGAGGGAGGCCTAAGGGTCTCCCTCCTTCTCATTTTCTCACCCATTTTCATGAAAGGGCCCATGCCGGCTGAGGCAACCGGGCAGACCGGACAGGGGAGTGAGCCGGCCTACGTCGGCTGGCGCCAGAATTTCTACACCCTCTGGGCGGCAGAAGTCGTGGCCATCATCGGCTTCCAGGCTGTACAGCCCTTCCTGCCATACTACATCCAGACTTTCGACATTACTGATCTCGACGAGGCCCTCATCTGGGCGGGGCGCATGGGGACGGCGGCAGGCCTGGCCATGGCGATTTCCTCACCGATCTGGGGATACCTGGCGGACCGCCATGGTCGCAAGCCCATGGTTGTGCGATCCATGCTGGGCGGCGGCGTCGCTGTAATTCTGATGGCCTATGTCCAGTCGGTGGAGCAACTGTTGATTGCCCGGGTCCTGCAGGGCGCCCTGGCCGGGACGGTGACGGCCTGCCTGACTCTGGTATCGACCTCGACACCCCGTTCGCACCTCGGGTATGCGCTCGGTCTGATGCAGGGGGCTTTCATGCTGGGGGCTTCCGTTGGTCCGCTTCTCGGTGGGCCGCTGATCGAGAGTCTGGGCTACAAGACCTGCTTCCTGTATAGCGGCATCACCGTCATCATCGCCGGGATTGCTGTGCAGATCTGGGTGCAAGAGGATTTCCAGCGATCCCGTCAGGTGGAATCATCCAGCAAACACAGACTGCCAGGCAGGGACGTGGGTCGCCTGTTCCGGATCAAGGCCTTCCTGATCCTCGTTGTCAGCGTGACGTCCATGTCCTTCACCTTCGGCTTCATCATGCCTGTTGTGCCGCTGTTCCTCCAGGATCTGGCCGGTGCCGGGCACGGGAGCATCGTTTCGTTGGCGGGAATGGTCTTCGCGGCCGGTGGCCTGACCGGTGCGATCTCCTCTGCCGTGATGGGGCGATTCAGTGATCAGCTGGGGCCGAAGCGAGTGATGGTCTGGGGGTTGATGGCGGCTGCTGTCTTTCATCTTGCTCAAGGATTCTCGCAGTCAGTCCTGGCGCTGGGGCTTCTCATTGTGTTGGGGGGGATGGCGACGGGGGCCATTCGACCTGTCGCCAATGCGTTGCTCGCGCGCATCATCGATGAGAAGGATCGAGGCAAGGCCTTCGGTATCATGTCGAGTGCCGCGGCACTGGGATGGGCGGCAGGGCCCATCGGTGGTAGCTGGATCGGTGCTCATCTGGGACTGCGCAGTGTGTTCTTCGCGACGGCGGCCCTGTTTTTCGTCGTCGGTCTGTGGGTGTGGCACGCAATGGAAGAACCTGCAGTTCAACCCAGCCTCGGCGTCAGCCAGATGCTGCGTGGTTGGCGCGGTCGATTACGTTCACGTTCAACGCGGGATGATAGATGAAACACGGACGGATTCTTGTTGATGTACCTCAGTGGGACCTGGAAGCTGACTGGGAACGTCTGCGGCAGATGGGTGACCCCGTCCGCATTGAGGCCGATGTCGACGCCGAGAGCCTCACCAGCGGGCTGGCAGGTGTGACCGGTATCATTCGGCTGGGGCAGCACCTGCCCGAGCTGGATGCCAGCGTTCTGGCCGCTGCCGATGATCTGGAGATTGTCGGTGTCCGGTCTGATCGGTTCGGGCGCGGGATCGATCTGGATGTGGCCCATCAGCGAGGTATCTGTGTCATCGATACCGACAACATCGCTTCGGCCCATCCCGTGGCTGAATGGGACCTGGCACTGATGCTGCTGTGTTTGCGCAATGCAGGGGCTGTCTACCGACAGATGATGGCCTCGACGGAGCGCTGGGCTCACGCTGGCAATGAAGCCTTCACGCACGGTGAACTGACGGGAAAAGCCGTCGGCCTGATCGGTTGTGGACATGTTGGCCAGCGACTGATTGAGCTACTGGCGCCATTCCACACCCGGTTGCGCGTGTTCGACCCGTATCTCGACGCTGCGATTGCCGACCGACTCCAACTGCAACGAGTCGACACGCTGGAAGCCTTGCTCGATCATGCCGACATCCTTGTCGTGCAGGTGCCCCATACACCGCGGACGGAGGGACTCATCGGAGCGGCCGAACTTGAGCGACTCGGTGAGGGGAAGATCCTCGTCAACTGCAGCCGGGGTAAGGTCATCGACCAGGTTGCGCTGATTGAGCGACTCAAGACAGGGAGACTGATCGCGGGCCTGGACGTTTTCGACCCGGAACCGCTGCCAGCAGACAGTGAGTTGCGAAGCATGCCGAATGTCTTCTGCACACCACACATCGCCTGGTATGCTCCGCACGCTTTTCACCGGTATTTCGCGAGTATGGTGGATGAATTCGTTCGACACGCAGGTGGTGAACCCCTGCGGTTCGAGCTTACTCAGCGCATGGTAGATATCCGACACGGCCGGCTCTGAACTGTCACATCTCAGACCTGCCGGCCGCTGAATGATAAAGGGGATGCCGCCTGTGGCAGCACCCCCTTTTTCTATACCCGTTCCGCATCCAGTGCGGGGCGGAACGCGCTTCTTTGCGCTCGTTAGCGCTTCTTTGCGCTCGTCTTCTTAGCGGCCTTCTTCGCGACCTTTTTCTTCGGCGTCGCTTTGGCCTTGACCTTGACCTTGACCTTGACCTTGGCTTTGGTCTTTGCGGCTTTCTTCTTCGCCTGGGCACCGGCCCGGCCTGGGAAGGTCAATTCGGCGACACCGGACTTGTCCAGTTCACCCTTGCCGATTGTGATCATGCGGTCGAACTGAGCCTTCGAAGCTTTGGCCAGGGGCAGATTGAGACCCTTCTGGCGAGCAATGCCGAGGGCAATGCCGGAGTCCTTGGCCGCGTGCGAGGCAGAGAAGTAGCACTCATGATCACGGGCGACCATGTCTTCACCATCCGTCTCCAGAACGCGTGAATTTGCGCCGGTCTGGGAGAAGATCTCCATCAGCATCTTCAGATCCAGCCCAAGCGACTTGCCCATGCCCAGGCCTTCGGCGAGACCTGCCGTGTTGATGTTCATGACCATATTGACGAGGGCCTTTACCTGGGCCGCCTTCCCGGAGCCGCCGACGTAGCGCAGGTTCACACTCATCGCTTCCAGCAGCGGGAGCGACTTGTCGTAGACGGGCTTCTTGCCGCCGCACATGAGATACAGCGAGCCCTCTCGTGCCTGTGTGATAGAGCTGGCCATGCAGCCTTCGAGAGTGCGGGCACCCACCTTGCCGGCACGCTTCTCGATCTCGATATGTGTGGCAGGGGCGATCGTGGCGCAGTTGATGAAGATCTTGCGTTTCACATTCCCGGCCAGCAGCCCGTCGCCACTGGCGCTGAAAATACTCTTCATCGCCTTGTCGTCGGTCACGACGGTGATGATGTAATCTGCTGCAGCCGGCACGTCTGACAGCTTCCTGGCGGCTGTGGCCCCAAGTTCGCGGGCCATCTTCGTCGTCATCTTGCGGTCGAGGTCGTAGACGGTAGTGACGGGGAATCCGACGTCCTTGAGATGGCGGGCGATATTAGCGCCCATACGGCCGAGGCCGACGACACCGACGGTGTAGTCAGCTTTGCGCACGCGTGGCATGAAAGGCTCCTGCGCGAGTGGGTGATGTTATTGTGGGTGATGCAGATGAAGTACGGCTGCCGAAAATAGGCCCCCTGAGGTCATGACACAACGAGTTGGCACACCGGGTGCACGCCAGATGCGGTAGGTCAGCTGCGTCAGGTCGGCGTGCCGTGCCGATGGCGCTATATTTGTTTCACTGTGCATAGTGCCACGCTGCACTATTCCATTCGGCCCCATTCACTCTCTTCAGGATGCCCCCTCTCTTGTTCTCCATCCTGGCTCTGTTGTGTCTGCTGTTTGCCTTCGGTGTGCTCCTGTGCACCTTCGTCTGGATCGCTCGCCTGCTGGCTCGACGCGCCGAGGAAGCAGAGCAGCGCCGTCTGGTAGAGGACGCGGGTGGTGGCGAGGTAGATGAGGAGGAGTCTGACGCCGAGGAAGCAGAGGAGGAGGAAGAGCCATCCCCAGAGGATCTGGAGCTCGAGGATCTGGAGAAGAAGGGGGGCATGATGAAGACGAATGCCACGCTGGGATTGGTCCTTGCCATCCTCTCTTGCCTGCTCGTCAGCATGGGGCCCCTCATCCTGACCCTGACGATCGCCGCCTTCTACTTCTGCGGTCAGGCATTGTGGATCGGACTGAGGTACTTCCGTGTCTTCGTCGGTCGCGCGGCGGTCGGGATCGTTGTCGGTGCTGGAGGCGTGATGCTGCAATACCTTGCCCTGACGGGACAACTAACTCAGCTGATCCCGATTCTCGGCTGATCGGTGGACCGGTCCGGCCGGTCACGTTAGTTTCGTCGCCGTCGCTTGACGGGCTGAAGCGATCGTGTCGGGTCAAACACACAATCGGAAGGACACGCGTGAAAATCGGGATCACTCAAATCATTCTCGGGGATCGGAATCTCGATGATACGCTGGCGCTATGTCAGCGCGCCGGTTACGAGGCACTGGAACTGACATTTGGCGTCGACAAGGATTTGCATGTCGACATGAGTGACGACGAACTGGTCGGTGTCGCTCGGCGCTGTACTGAAGCGAATGTCGAGATCTCCAGCGTCATCGCCCACTATGCGGAGCGTGGTAATCTTCTGAGTCGTGATGCAGGTCAGCGTGAACAGGCGCTCAAGGGTGTAGATCGGGCCGTGGCGATTGCCGGCCAACTCGGCGTGGATGGTGTGTTGCTCCATCCTGGCCAGCTGACGGTGGAAGGGACCTATCAGGACGCCTGGAATGATCTGCGTGATGCGCTGCGCAGCATCACCGGCCATGCCGAGGCGCAAGGGGTACGCATCGGAGTGGAGAATGTGTGGAACAAGTTCATCCTGAGTCCGAAGGAGGCCGTTGACTTCGTCGAGGATGTGGGCAGCGACTGGGTCGGCATCTATCTGGATACGGCGAACATGATGGCCTATGGATTCCCCGAACACTGGATCCGTGGCCTGGGCTCTCGCATCACGAAGGTGCACTTCAAGGATTTTGATCGTCGCGGACGCAGTTTCGTCAATCTCCTTGACGGCGATACGGACTGGCCGACCATCATGG
>JABHDC010000006.1 GCA_018673255.1 Gemmatimonadota bacterium | reverse complement strand
CTCTTCTATACCATGGACACAACCAACGAACATGGCATCGAGGTGATGTGGCCCGGTATGGCCTTGCTGGTGCGTTATGCTGGACTCAACACGGCAGCACCGGAACGACCGAGCATGAATCTGCCCATCTTCACCGATCAGGTTTCGACGACGTGGGATCTGCGAGTGCCGTCTGGTGGCAATCTGGGGCAAAGCCTGAACGCGTACTCCGGCAATGCAGCTCTTGCCGTTACGCCATCTCGCGCCTTCTTCTGGCTCCTGGAAGCGATCTCCACCGGACCCGTCGCCCTCGAGGGGTATGGCGCCATACGACTCGCCCTGCACCTCGACGGGCAGGAGTTGAACGGTTGGCACTGGCTCAAGCTGCTCGTCAACGGCTACGCCGTCGACCTGTTGAGAGATGAACAGGGCTATTTCGGCTTCTCTGCCGCCGATCAGACCTGGCAGACCATCGAGGTGCCACTGGCTGCCTTTCCCCTGCTCTTCCCCTACATGGAAACCATACGCCTCGAAGGCCGGTTGGATGGCGCCCTGCTACTCGATGAGGTCGAACTGCTCATCGCCCCCGACGTCGGCACGAGTATCGCCCGCGAATCAGTCGCTGAACCAGCAGACCTTCTGCTCTGGCAGAATTCGCCCAATCCGTTCAACGGCAGCACGACATTGCGCTTCGATCTGCCACAACAGGACGAGGTGGATCTGGCGATCTACAATCTTGCCGGCCAGAAAGTGGTCACCATAATGCGGGGGCCCCTGGCAGCAGGTTCGCATGTCATGCATTGGGATGGCCTCGATCGGCTGGGCGGTGAACTGGCCAGTGGCGTCTACTTCTACCGTCTCCAGACTCGGAGCCAGAGTCAGAGCCGTCCTCTTCTGTTACTGCACTGAATAACTCTTGACGAGTTCTGCCGCCCGCTGTAATGTTGCCGGCAGAGAGCACCTGGGGCGCCTCCCGTCCGCGGCAAGGGAATCACACCCACCCGGTTTCGTAAGTACTACATCCATCCATCTTTCGGCCCGCACGAAGCGGACAACGGGCCCTCGCGAAAGGTGGTAGCTATGTCTCCGCACTCTTCTGTCCTGCCCGTTCGACCAAGCATCTCCTACCTGAAGGACCAGGCCAAGCATTTGCGCAAGGCACATGCCACTGGTGATCGGCAGGCCGTTCAACGTGTGCGTGCCCATCACCCCAGTCTTGGCCAAGCCGACACAGCAGGGGTTGAGTTCTCTCTACGCGACGCTCAGCTGGTGGTGGCCCGCGAACGCGGCTTCGATAACTGGACCGAACTGAAGCGTCACGTGCAGGACCGCCAGAACGTGTCAACCGCAACCGACATTCCTCTCACGCCGGTCAGCGTTTCGCAAACCGTACCCTTCTTCGCCGTGTCCGCCATGCAGACGGCCCTCAGGCACTATGAAGGCCAGGGATTCACGATCAAGAACAAATGGGAACCGGACGGCGAACTGCGCTGGTGTTGGCTCGAACGGGATGGTGCTGCGCTGATGATGCAGCAATACCACGAACAGGGCCGCAATGCGCGTGTCTTCGATGGCCCTCGGGGCGGAGGCGCGGTCTTTGCATGCATCCCCTTCGACCCTGCGCCGCCAGGCGAGGCGTGGCCGCTGGCTGGTCTGACAGCAACCACCGACAGCGATGGTTATACGCTGCTGCAGCCAGAAACTCGGCCCCCTGCGGTGACCGGCGCCGCTACCCGCGTCGTGCCGCTACTGTCTGTGTCGGACCTGGCTCGCTCCATCACGTTCTACACCGATGGTTTGGGATTCGAACTCGTGGCCCGCTTCGAACAAGCCGATGCCTGCTGGCTGCAGCGGGACGAGGTTGTCGTCGCCCTGCAACAAGAGTCAGCCGCGCCGGAACGCCGAGGGCAAGGCGTCAGCATCTTTCACCTGTGCGACGATGCCGTCAGCCTGTTCCGCGAGTTCTGTGTCAGACAGGTCAGCCCGTCCGAGCCGACCGTCGGCAATCGCATGTGGGTCACAGGTGTTCGCGACCCGGACGGCTACCGGCTGTCGTTCGAGAGTCCAACCGATGCAGAGGAGGAGAAGACGTTGTCTGCAGTCGAAGCGGAGGGAGTCGAGCGATGATTGAGAAACATTTGGGGGGGCGCCTCCGTCCCCGGACTGCCACTTTGTCCGCCATGGAACGTGCCATCGAGACATTCGTGCAAGGCTACTGCTTCACGCGCAGCTTCACACATCCATATGTGGCGGGACGGGCGGGCCCACTATGGGTGATGCGTGACGGGCCGCGCAGCGGTGCCAAGGCAGCCCGGCGGGAGGAGTTTGTCTCCTACGGTGTGGCGCCGGAGCAGGTCCATCGACTTGCCGGCAAACACGCCCACGGCCACTACTGTATCTGCGCCCTACATGGCCCGGACGACGATGGCGATGCGTGGCGCGACAGCTTCAAGGAGCTTGGGTACCGCCTTGGTCATAGCGAATTCCTGATGGTGCACGACCTGAAGCGTATCCCGAAAGTGCCGGTGCCGGTAGTCATTCAACGCGTCGACAACGAGGATCTGGCCGACCGTCTGGCGAAGGCGGCACGTGCACGACAGATCCTGACACAGCACCTCGGTGAGAACGGACTGCAGCGAAACTACGTCGCTGTTGATGGCGATGAACTCGTCGGGTGGGTCACCAGCATCGTCACTGGCGACACCACCTGGTGTGCAAACATGTTTGTCCGGAAACCGTTCCGGCGCCGGGGGATTGCCCGCTCGTTGATGTGCCGCATGTTGCGGGATGACCGCGCCGCTGGCGCCGACATGGCCGTACTGACGGCCAGCCATGCGGGAGCGAAGTTGTACCCGGTTGTGGGCTATCGTGAGATCGGCACGTTGATGGTGTTCACACCGAAACGGAAGTAAGCCTTGGCAGCAGGATCTTCATCCTCACCGATGATCTGGATACGTGCTGGCCGTCCTGGACGTTTCGCGCATGCCCGGGGTGCGGACTATTGTTATCGCTATGAATCAATCAACTGATCTGCGCCGACGAGTTGCCGAGTTAGAAGCAAGAGAAGAACAGTTCAAGCAGGCCGAGGCATCACTTGCCCGGTTGGCGACGTATCCCGAGCAGAATCCAAATCCGGTGATCGAGACCGATCTGGATGGCGTCGTGACCTATCGAAACCCGGCGGCGATTGCACATTTTCCAGACCTGTCAACGGCGGGTATTGCCCATCCGTTACTGGCCGACATGGCAT
>JABHDC010000085.1 GCA_018673255.1 Gemmatimonadota bacterium | reverse complement strand
GTCGGACAGGGTCATCTTGTGACTCGTCTCGGTGACGCCGGACGTTTCTTCATCGTTGAGGGATTCAGCCCCAAAGGAGACTTCTGAATCTGCGGGCTCATCTGTCGTCCACTCGACGATGGCTGTTTCGTGTGTCTTGGAGGAAACTGTGGGCCCGGAGAGAATCACCGGGAACTGTGTGTCCGGATCGTTGCTGGTGGTGAACGAACCGCCGCCACCCGGTGGCTGCAGGGCGCCGGCGGACTTGGCGGAGCCAAGGGTCGGTTCCAGAACCGTCACCTGGCCATTGGTGGCCTCCACCTCCAGCCGATACGCATAGTTCTCACCCGCGTCGAGACCGGCGACGATGATTGAATGCCGGTTGGAGAACCGACGCCCACCATCACTTGTCAGATCGGAGAACTCAAACTCGTCTTCTGTCTTGTATGTACCGCCATCTGTGCCGATGAAAACGGTGGCCGCCGTAGGGACGTCTGTGGCGAAACGCACAACGGCAAGCACGTCTCGCACGTCAACGACGGGACCGAGGATGACTGAAGGTGGCAGGGTGTCTGCCGCGGCGGAGGTGCGGAATCTCAGGTCCCTGCTCCACTGGAAGTTTCCCCGCGGGTCTGTGGAGAGCGTGTCGCCTTCTGCATTGACGAGGGTGATTTTGTAACGAACCAGCGTGCTGGGATCCAGATTGGACAGCGTCAGATGGTGTTGCTTGGCGCTGCCTCCCGATTCCTGCTGCCATGTGTAGAGGCAGTCCGTGGCGGCGGGCTCGCGTTCCTCGTCAAGCAGGCCGTAGTCCACCGTTGCCTCGGCCGGTTGGTTGAGTTCGAAGACGATGCTGGCTCGATCTGAGCCAACGATCTTCACCGGAGGTTTGACGATCCGCAGTCGACGCGCCAGCAACCTGGTGTGGAAGCGTCGGGAAATGGTGACGGTCGCCTGGTCAGCCGAGAGGCCAGACTCTACCAGGTCGGCAACATTGAGCAGATCGCCCGTGATCGTGATCTCGTATTCGGTACCAGGGATCAGATCCGCTAGTTCAATTCTCGTGCGCTGCTCACCGTCTTCATTGATCGTGCCCGATGCGACTTCCTGTGTTGTCGCCACATCGACCAGGCTGTAGCTGGTCGCTACAGGTCGATTTGATGAGAAGCCGAGCAGGGCACCGGATGGCCCCGCCTGGATGTCAAAATCGCTGAGGAACAAGGGGCGCAAGTCAGGTGCGCCACGCGTCGTAAAGAATCCCCGGAATGTGTTGCTCTTGCGTTCGTCTTGAGACAGAGAGAACAACTCGAACTCATATTCCGTCAGCGGCTCGAGACCGCCCATCTGCACGATGTGTCTGCGGGTTCGCAGTGTCTCCTCGAGGAGTCGCAGAGATCCAATCAAGTCTCTGATCTGGCTGTTCGGAAAAATCGCTGGCAGCGACAGGCCATCCCGCAGAATATCCACGAGTTCGTCATCAGAGACCTGTACAAGGTCGATGCCCTGCTGCCGGATGAAATCCAGGGCCTCGAACGTCCTGTCGTTGAAGCGCTCATTCACGCGATTGAAGGACTGGCGCAAGGTATCGGAGGAGCCTCGGAGCCGTACTCGAGCGACGTCATTGAAGCCAGGCAGCCGTGTCTTCCAGACGAAAACAGCGCCATTGAACTTCCGGATGACCTCGACATCGAGGATCGGATTCGCGAAGGTGCGTACGAGGGAAACGCCTCGACGACCCGGGGGAAAGTCGAGAACGTCACGGCCATCTTCCAGACCGGACGTATTGACTTCTACGCGCACGATCGAGATGGCCGAACCCGTCTCAGGGACCTCTGCAATCACCTCGAAAGTGAATGCGCCCAAGATGCCACCCTCGGCTTCCTGAATGAGGTCAGAGCCCAACAAGGTCGAACCAGCCTCGAGTCGCACGAAACCGTTGCCAGCCTCGACAGGCTGACCAGAAAGCGGCTGCGACCCTGGCGCAAGGTTGCCCGCATCGAAGGAGACAAAAGAAATGATGTTCGGATTGTAGTGGGCGGTGACGAGGCTCCCTTTGATCTGGGACAGGCCAGCGACTCTTACAGGAATCACGATGGGTTGGCCGATCTCCGGGTTCTCGAGTCGCTCAGGGCCGCCGACAGTTACGGTGAAACCCTCATTCACACCCGCAGAGGCCGGTGCAAGGGCGATGGCCGTGGACAGGGCCAGCAGGAGAATGACGGGCCGATTCCACTTCAACATGGCAGTTTACCTCTAGACCCGAGGGGGGTCTGACCAGAAAGCTCGGAGGGATTAATGCGAACGAGGGCCAATATACCGAAGGCGCCACGGCCTCTCAATATAGTTGAATGAAGTGAGAACGACTGTGAGGTGAATCAACTAAGGGCGCACGACCTTGCCGCCATTCTCGAACGCCCCTATGCTACCTCAACTGCTCCCCTGGCTCGTGTGTTCCACCGTATCCCCGTGCGTGAGCATCATGCCATTGCAGCACATTGTCGAAGCACAGCAGTTCGATCGCGAGGCCATGGCGGAGATCTTCACCGTCGCCCGCGAGATGGAGCAGGTCGTCAAGCGATACGGCTCCAGTATCCTGAATCGTCGCGTCATGGCGACGCTCTTCTACGAGCCCTCCACCCGTACGCGGCTCTCTTTCGAGTCAGCCATGCTGCGACTCGGGGGTGCCGTGATTACGACTGAGAGTGCCCAGGAGTTCTCTTCTGCCGCCAAGGGGGAAACTCTCGAGGACACGATCCAGATCATCGCCGGTTACGCCGATGTCATCGTCCTGAGGCATTTTGAGAGTGGTGCCAGCAAGCGGGCAGCGGCCGTTTCGCCCGTGCCGATCATCAGTGCTGGTGATGGTCCAGGTCAGCACCCGACGCAGGCGTTGCTCGATGTCTACACGATCCAGCGCGAGATTGGCCATCTGGATGGAATCTCAATCGCCATGGTGGGCGATCTGGCCAATGGCCGAACCGTCCGATCTCTCTGCTATCTGCTGGCCAAGTATGAGGATCCGCGAATCATCTTCGTGGCCCCTGAGGTCGTGCGCATGCGCGATGATATCAAGGAATATTTGACTCGCCACGAGATAAACTGGACAGAGGTCACGGACCTGGCTGAGGTCAGTTCCGAAGTTGATGTGATATACCAGACGCGTATCCAGCGTGAGAGGTTCGGTGATCGTGTTGGCGACTTCGAGCAGGCCAGAGGGAGATACATCATCGACCGCTCGGTTCTCGACCAGATGCGCAAGGATGCCATCGTCATGCACCCCTTGCCGCGAGTTGACGAAATCGTCGCTGAAGAAGTCGATGCTGACCCAAGGGCAGCCTATTTCCGGCAGGCACACAACGGGCTCTACGTGCGGATGGCACTCTTGCGGCTGATTCTGGAGGCCGATTGAGCTTGACCCTCCCTGCGGTGGCTCGTACCATCTGAGCCTACAAGGAGACATGCATGTCCAGCAAAGGTCGTGAGCGCACCAAAGAATTGCGTCAACGTCGCAAGCGCCGCAAGGAACGTCTCAAGCAGCGTGTTCGTGACGCCAAGGCCGGCAAGAGCTGATCCGCCGGTCGTGACAGTACACTTCGGGAGAGCAGGCGATCTTTGCCGGCTCTCCTTTTTGTGTCAGGCTTCCTCAGCCGGACAGGAGCTCACTGGGTGAGTCCTCCATTGCGGGTAGCCATCATCGGTGCCAGTGGCATTGGCCGCCACCACGCGAAATGGCACTCAGCTGTGGGATCCGAGGTCGTGGCTTTCGTTGGAACCACGCCTGAACGTTGTCAGGAGACCGCCCGGGTCCTGGCTTCCGGGTTCGAGTTCAGCGGGCGTGGCTATACATCCATCGATGACATGCTCCGGCAGGAGCGACCTGATGTCGTCGATATCTGCTCTCCCAACAACACACACTATCCCACAGCGCTACGCGCGCTGGAGGCCGGCTGTCACGTTCTGTGCGAGAAGCCGATGGTTTGGGATCCGGCACTCACCGGCCACCAGATGGTGGCTCAGGTGAAGCACCTGCAAGAGGTCGCCTCTGCCGGCAGTCGGCATCTGGGGATGTGCAGCCAGTTGACCGCCATGTTGCCGCAGTATGAGCGATTCTGTCGAGATGTCGGTCCTGCGCCTAGCCACTTCACGGCCAGAATGGAAACGACCAGTTCGGAGCCGATGCGCAGCGCCGCCGAGGTCTGGGTCGATATGGGGCCGCACCCGATCAGTCTGATTCTGGCGCGGTTTCCCGGTGCAGTTGTCGATTCCGAGACCCTCCATATCGATTTCGATCGCCATACAGCGCATGCCGTCTTCGAGGTGGTTGATGGCAATCACCGCTGTCTCTGCGACATCACCGTCTGCGACAAGCAGCCGCCCTTGCATCGACACTTCGGTTTTGATGGCCAGATTGTGGAGATCTCCGGCCGACCCGGCGACGATGGCTACTATCGCGCAGTGCTGTCCCGAGACGGCGTGGAAGACTCTGGGACCGATCCCATGCACCTGCTGATACGCCAGTTCGCTCAGGTTGTTGCCGGCGAAGATCAGGCACCCCTTGTGTCAGTCGATACCGCCCTCAGGAATCTCCAGATACAACTCAGTGTCGCCGGGCGCACCTGATCGACTGCCGGCACCGTATCGATCCACGGTTCGTCAGTGACTCGGGGCACAGATGCAGCGATGTCCATTGAGGACTCTCTGGTCCCATCGCGAACCTCACAGTGGTGAACCCCCACAAATCGGCCGATATCTAGAGAGAAGTGGTGGAAGGCGCCTCCCCGTGTCGGTATCAGGAGTCGATGCAGATCAGTTTACGTAAACAACGCTCGTTCCTTTGTCGCTTGGCAATCTTGGCCGTGGCACTGCTGGTGGCCTCGAGTGTGTCTGCCCAGCTACCCGGGGCCGGCATCTTCGCGCTGCAGTCCATGTTGAGCGACAAGTCGCCGGAGATTCGAATGAAGGCCGCCGAAGGACTGGCTCGCGTAGGCGGCCGGCGTGCCGTGATGATTCTGCGTCGTGGCCTGTCTGACTCCCGAATGGAAGTGCGGATCGCAGTCGTGGAAGCCCTGGGATATGTGGGGGGGAGGCTGGCCCTCACCGTGCTGTCCGAGGCACTCAAGGACAAAGCGCCAGAGGTCCGCAAGCGGGCCGTGGAAGCGCTCAAGGACGCTGGAACGATCTCCGCGATCCCCATCATCCAGAAGGCATTTGGTGACAAGAATGCCGGTGTCCGGCTCCATGCGGCCCTCATGCTACGCAAGATTGGCAATCGCCGCGGCGTGCCTGTGCTCGGCCAGGTCGTGCTCTCTGATACGGATCCAGCGGTTCGCTCTGCTGCCGCGACGTACTTGGGCAGCATCGGCGTGAAGGACTTCCGCGCGGTGTCCTATCTGGCACAGGTCGTCGAGGGTGATTCATCACCAGCGGTCCGCGTGCGGGCAGTGGAATCTCTCGGATTCCTCCAGTTACCACAGGCAATCCCGGTCCTGCGACAGGCCCTGGCTGACAAGAATGCGGGTGTTCGGCTCCGGGCCACAGAGGTCATGGGGCGGGTCCTATCGAAAGACTTTGAGTAGTCGGATCCACCCGGTTTCTGTCTCTATTTTCATAATGGCTGTTGACAGTCTGAGACTTCAGCCGTAGGTTTGATTCTTGCGTTCGACGAGGGTAACCTCGGGAACGGAGTTTGTTTCGGCTGATCTTTGATAATCGAATAACGCGTGTAGTGTCCCTGTACTACGGGGTGAATAAGTGTTTGGCCTTCGGGTCTGACACAGTTCATCCTGTCGTCGGTGAATTCTTCGGAAGACATCGACAGACACTATGTTTTATAAATTCTCCGCCCGAAATCATCTTCGGATGCAGACGGCGGGAATACAGAGATTAAATTTTCTTACACGGAGAGTTTGATCCTGGCTCAGAACTAACGCTAGTGGCGTGTCTTAGTCATGCGAGTCGAGCGAGAAAGCTTTCTTCGGAGAGTGAGTAGAGCGGCGAACGGGTGAGTAACGCGTGGGTAATCTACCTTTGAGTTTGGGATAACACTCCTAACGGAGTGCTAATACCGGATGTGGAGTGGGGTTTTCGGGCCCTACTCTAAAGGCGGCCTCTGCTTGCATGCTGTCGCTCGAAGATGAGCCCGCGTCCTATTAGCTTGTTGGTGGGGTAATGGCCTACCAAGGCAACGATGGGTAGCCGGCCTGAGAGGGTGAGCGGCCACACTGGCACTGAGACAAGGGCCAGTCCCCTACG
>JABHDC010000084.1 GCA_018673255.1 Gemmatimonadota bacterium | reverse complement strand
GCCTGCTGATCACGACAGCCAATCGTTGGACGCCACGGCCAGAGCGGCAACTCCCTAGCAATGTTCGTGTCGTGCCATTCCTGCCGGGGGAGTGGGTTCTACAACGTGCTTCGGCCTTGGTCGGCATCGTGGGTGTCGGGGCCATTTACCAAGCACTCTCCCAAGGGAAGCCGATTATCGGCTCGCCCGAGCATCTCGATCAGGAGTTTCATCTCAATCGGGTGCGAGACCTGGGTCTGGGTATCAAGATCGATCGTGCGGATTTCTGTCCCGACCAGATCCTTACTGCCATCGATCACGTACTGTCCCAGAGTGACCAATACTCGGAGCGTTGCGCCTCGTACGCTGGCCATCTCGAGCCACATGAGGCCGGCAAGACGGCAGCAGAGCTTGTCGATCAGCACTTCCTGCACCGTGACGACCAGTATCGTGTCGAGGCCGCCTTCAGCATCTCCGGGGAAGAGTTCATCCGTTACCTGGATGCCTCCACGCCAGCGGAACTGACGGCGGCGACGATTCAGAAAATGTTGCTGCGCAATCTCCGACGCGGACTGCCCCATCGCTGGGTGGGCGATTCGCTGATCTTCGACCGTGTTGATTCCTGGAATTGGCTGTATGAGAATGAGCCCGCCTTCTTCGAGGCTGACTACCGCGCTCTTGAGACGAAGCGTGCAGCATTTCAGCGGGTCGACCAGGGCCATGTGAAGCCTCGGAGTCGATGGCAACGCTATCGCCTCACGTATCGGATGACCCTCGATCCACGCGGCGCCGGCGGCGAGCCCGCATTTCAGGCCGGTCAGCGGATAAAGTTCTTCCTGCCTATCCCCATTGATCGCCCAGGCCATCAGCGCGGTGTCCGCATTCTGCATACCGAACCCCATGGGTTGGCTCAGCAAGTAACGCAGAGTCTCGGCTACATCTACGGCGCGGTTGTGACGATCGAAGATCCAGATCGTCCATTGACGATCGGCTACGACGCCGAAGTCAGTGTGAAGGCGCTCGATACCGATTCTCAGAAACCTGCCTCGCCTTTGTCAGCGTCAGAACGTCAGGATCGATTGCAGATTGAAGACGGGATCCTGCAGTTGCCCGAGGTTGTCCAGCTGCGTACCAGTCTCGCTCTGGACCCGATGGCTGGTGACGAGGAGAAAGCGCGAACGATCTACCGCATGCTGGCGACGACCCGTCGATTCCGCAAGTCGCACGATCGTACGCAGAGCCCAAAATACTGCACGAGCATCATCGCCAGATCCACGGGTGGCCATTGCACGACCATGTCTCGGGCTTTCGCAACCCTGTGCCGGGCAGAGGGGATCCCCACTCGTGAGGTGCATGGCGCGCTGATCGGTTATCCCTTGAGTGAGTCCAGCTATCTCCATCAGAGCCGAGGTGAGCCGCTGTTTGGGCATACCTGGGTCGAAATCTACCTGGAAGAGAAGGGGTGGGTCCCCGTCGAATTTCACGGCATCGTCATCGGCCAGCAGGCGCTTACGCGACGCAATGTTCGTGATCGCCGATTGCGCCGACAGATTGAGGCCAACACCGAGCCCTATCTCGATTACTACTTCGGTCATCTCGATCAGCAACGCGTGTTGTTCTCGCCGTCGGTAAAACGCATGCACGTGATGTTGCTGGAGCATCCAGAGGAACGGGAGAGCCTGCGTGGCCCTTGGCGACCCGCACCTGAGCTGCGCTACGACAACTCTCTCCGAGTGGATTGTTTGTGAGCACCCTGGATATCTCGGTCGTCATCCCCACGCGGAACCAGATGCCGCGGCTCTGCCTCGTATTGGCGGGACTTGAGGGGCAGACATTCGACCCTGCGCGCTTCGAAGTCATCATCGTCGATGATGGTTGCGAAGATGACACAGCATCAATGATCGATTCCAGACGCGGGGACAGTCCTTTCGCCCTGCGCTGCATTGGCGGCCAGAGCGTGGGTCGCAATGCAGCTCGCAATCTCGGGATTGATGCCGCACGGGGGCATCTCACGGTCTTCCTTGACGCTGATGCGCTGCCGGCACCGGAGTTACTGGCTACGTATTGGCGGGCACACTCAGAACTTGGCGGCATGGCTGTCCTGTGTGGCCACCAGTATCACCTCCCGGAACTTGAGTTCCTGCACGACCCTGCTACGGGCGAACTGATCAATCAGGTCGACGTGCCCAGTGTCGTTCGTGATCTGCACCGTGTTCGCCCCGCAGACTTCCTGCTCACAGAAACCATGGTGCGGGATGAGTTTGACCGGGTGCGTCGTCGCGGCGTTGTCGGCAGTTATCCCAATCCGGGGACGCAGCAACGGCAGGAGCAGGCCCGTGATCTGTTGAGGCACAGGCCACGCAGTCGAACGGGTTGGCTCGCGTTCATACCGCATAATGGCGCGATCACGACGACGCTTCTGCAGGCCGCGGGTGGATTCGATCCACTTATTCCGTTCAGCGAGGGGTGGGAGTTGGCCTACCGGCTGCAGAGCCAGCACGGTGCCTTCGTCCATGCCGTTGAGGCGACGACCTACCACCTGTATCACTACCACGATTTCGAGACACGCGAGCAGGTGCGGATCCGTTACGAGGCGATCGAGCACATGGTGAACCGTCACGGCGATTCGCGTATTCGGCTCATCTATTTCTGGTTCGCCCAGTTGTGGCCTGATCCCTTCATCCCGGAAGATGCCGTCATCCGGGATCTGTTCGAATTCGACCGACTCTATGCCGAACTCCCTGAGGCACTGTGGCGTGAGTATGAACTCGTGCTCATGCACCATCCCAAGGAGCTACCCCTGATCCCAGTCGAGGTGACCTATGACAGCTGCGCGTGATACAACGAGAGAGACCCAACTTGCCCAGGCACTGCGCCGGCACGAAGAAGCGGGTGATCGCAAGGCCATGGCTCTCGACTGCTATCAACTGGGTGCTTTCTATCAGGACCAGGGTCAGATCAATCTGGCCGTCCACTCCATTCGGCGAGCACTGGTTCTATGTGAATCACTGCGCGATGTGCAGGGCGTGGCGATGGCCTATTGCCGCCTCGGGTTACTTCATGAGATCCTCGGTGATTTTGGCCAGGCAGAATTCCTGCTGCAGGAAGCGCGACGCCGACACGACCAGATTCACGATCTGCGTGGCTTGGCTGACGACCTTGGCTACATCGGTTTCGTCAACTATCAGCAGGGCGACCTGAAGACAGCGGAGTCTCTCTATCTCGAAGCGCTGAGCTTGCACCAGCAGCTGCGCAACGCAGGCAAGCAAGCCGAAGACTGGGGCAATCTTGGCAATCTCTACTCCACGCAGGGTGATGCAGATCGCGCCCGGGATGCACACCATGAGTCACTGAAACTCTACGAAATGGCTGGTGATCATCAGGGGATGGGGAATCAGTACCGGAGTCTCGCGCGTCTGGCGATGGGCGCAGACCAGGATGAGCAGGCTGTTGAGCTGCTTGATGCTGCTGTCGCGATGCATCAGAAGAGTCAGACTTCACTGGGTGAAGGATTGGACCACGAGACCCTCGGCATCGTCCACGAGCGGCAGAAACGAACCGACCTGGCCGAGGCGTGCTACAGGCGAGCCAACGAACTGGTCGAAACCACAGGGCACAAGCGTCACCTGGCGAGCGTGCGTGGCCGTCTTGGGAGCTTGCGTCTGCGTGCAAATGACGCCGACAGTGCCCTGCCTCTGTTACAGGACGCGCATGACCTGTCCATGCAGATCGACGACGAGATGGCCGCGGCAAGGTGGGGAAAACGTCTGGCTGATGCGCAGATGAAGATGGGCAACTTGGAAGGTCTACAGATTCGCGACCTGTATGAGAAGAGCCTGCGGATCTACCAGAAGGGCCAGAATCCTGAGGGCCAGGCACAGGTCTATGTCGGTCTTGGGAATCTCGCAGCACGTCAGGGAGAGTCGACGCAGGCTGTGGCCATGTGGACGGCGGCGACCGAGCGCTTCCGGCAGTTGGGCAGTGAATCGCAGGTACGTCAGGTAGAGGGTGCGATCCAGGGAATCTGGGTGAGGGGGCATCGCGAAGTCGCCTGAGTATTTGCGATTCGCGAAAGGGATGGGAGCAAACCTATGAGTGCGGATCGGCGTGCGCCGATGCACCGCGAAGGGCTGCGAGTCGTTCTTCGTATCCTCCAGGATTCCGTGTGGCTGATGCGGTCACCCGACGACTTTGCAGGCCCACTGAAGGCTCTGAAAGAGGGCATGCAGAGCCTGCGGATACCCTACAAGCACATCGGCATCTATCAGGTAGATGAACAGGCAGCGCCCCCGACAGCTCACACCCAGTTCCTGCTCCAAGGGAAGGGCTGGGAGCGGGCACTGGCCGGTCATGATCGCGATGCCGCTCTGGCTTGCTGGAACGAGGGAAGGCCGCGCTATATGGAGCACCTTCGCCTTGATGCACCGGCCCTGGAAGCGACATTGGAGATTCGTTTCGGCAGTAGCATCCAGAGTCTGGTGGAGATCCCCTTTGCCAACGGGATCCTCACCGTAACCGGCGACCAAGCGGCTGCCTTCAGTGGCAGAGATGTAGAGATTCTCAGAGACCTGGCGGACGGCTTGGTACCCGTGTTTCGGCGCATGCAAGACCTGCGTCAGATTGAGACGGCGACGCAGCAGGTCGCTCGCGCGCAGCGACTGGAGTTGGTGGGTGAACTTGCGGCGGGGCACGCCCATGAAGCCAACAATTGTCTGACGATCATCATGGGCCAGTGTCAGTTGCTCCTGATGGACGAACTCGATCCGGCGACGCGAGACAGCCTTGAACGGGTCCTGAAGGCCACTGAATCAGCAACCGGGATCATGGCTCGCCAACTGGACCTGGCCAGAGGTCGGGAGGGTGAGAAGAGTCTCATTGATGTGAACGAGCTCATCTGTGAGAGTCTGTCTCTCGTGCAGCGGCAGTTCATGAAGGAAAACGTCGAAATTGTCGATGATCTGAGTGCTCCCATGCCGCGTGTCTGGGGGAACAGCGGGCAGCTGCAGCAGATTCTGATCAATCTCGTTCAGAATAGCCACGACGCGCTGCTCATGGCCGGTGGCGGGCACGTGACGATTCGCACCAGTCTGCAGGATCAGCAGGTGCTCATTGAAGTGGCCGATGACGGTCCGGGCATTCCCGAGCCGCTGCGCGAGCGCATTTTCGAGCCCTTCTTCACGACGAAGGGGCGGGGTGAAGGAACTGGACTGGGATTGAGTGTCTGCCGCTCAATTGCTGAGTCCCATGCGGGCAGGTTTTTCGCTCGCCGACGGGCCGAGGGCTCCTGTGTTGTCCTGGAGTTGCCGGCGGCAGATCCGGCGGCGCTGACTGCCTACAACTAGCTCCCTGTTGAGGAGTGACGCCTGTATCCGGCCGCCGATCCATCCTGGCGCGACAAGAGATGAGACTCAGTTGCGCAGGCGGACGCCGTGCAACAGTCCCTGAGTCAGTTCACCCAGGAAATCGTCCAGCACCAGCATCAGTGCGCACAGGTCGTGGGGCGACAGTTCAAGGCGCTCCAGGACCAGCGGGAATTCCGGCGTCTGCAGCGCCAGGCCATTGAAGAATGCCTCCACGCCCTGTTTCTGCTCTTTGGCCACGTGGTGCGAGGCTGCCAGGACGACCTCAACGTTCTCGGGAGCCAGGATCCCTGTCTCTCGCTCATTGGGCGACAACTCCAGGGCCTGGCGAGTCTCGGTGAAGCTGGTGGCGAGACTGGCGTAGATCGGAATCAGTGGATTCTCGCCCGTGTCGCTGGCTTGTCTCGTCTCCGTGTTGCTCTTCTTAATGGTGTGGGGGAAGGGGAAGCGTGTCTTGGCCAGCCCATTGGCCAGGGCGACCAGGAGCGTGACTGCCGATGTCGTCTCCTCGATGCGGTGATGGCCACTGAGGGGTTCGACGAATTCCGGAAAGAGCTCCCACCGTTCCAGCAGTGCCCCTCCCGAAGCAGGGTGCTCAAGTTCACCCACAACGGTCCTCTCTGCCTCGAGCAAATCGGTCCACTCACTCGATTCGATTTCTGACATGATGAGGGGCAGGACATCAGGGTAGCAGACGGCATTGAGGATCTTGCCCGTGTCGTGGAGGACGCCCAGCGCAAATGTATCGAGATCATCGTCGAGGCCGAAATGCATCCATAACCTGGCCTGGTTCAGGGCGCTGACGACTTCCGGAGGCATCCTGAGGCTCTCGATCAATTCGCGCTGGCGGGGTGTGGGCGACTCGATATTCAGGCTCAGCAGCTGGGTCAGATAGCCGACACTGACACTGTGCAGGAAGAAGCCTTTGCTGTCGAAGCCTGCTTCGTCCACACGCCCCATCAATTCGGCCATCGCCCGGCCAACGATAATCTTGCGGGTCTCATCCATGCCGATCATCGACAAAGCAGTCGCGACCGTCTCAATCCGGTTGCGGGCACCATAACGCGCCAGGTTGGCCGTGCGCAGAATCGACGCCTGAAGGGCGCCATCGACCTCGAGGATCTGTGCCACGTCACTGAAACGTTTGCGTGCATCAATCGCCTCGATGACCTGGCGGCACACGTGAGGAAAACCGGGCAGTAATTCGACGGCCTTGTGGTCGCGTGCCAGGCGTGTGCGCACTTCCGCAGGAGTGGCGGCGTGGTCATCATCGTCGTTGCCGGATACCATGGCATCGACAAGAGGCATCAATTCCTGAGTGAAGTACCGGGTCCAGAACAGCCGTACATCGTCGCCTTCGGCACTGGCACGAGTGCCCCAGATATCCATGCGCGCCGATAGCTCTTCCAGATCGTCCCAAGTGAAGTTTGTCTGATCGGGGTTGTGACAAACGACGACTTGCCTGCGCCGCCCACCATTGGCTGTCATGCGAACCATTGCTTCGGTAAGGCGTGGTGCATTGGGGCCAAACACGACGCAGCAGATATCATCGGCATGCCGACGGAAGTGCCGGGGGATGTCGGCACTGTGGCCGGCCATTACGAGTTTGACCTCGACCTTCATCTCGCGTTGCTGCAGTTGCTGATTCAGGACCCTGTGGGCAGCATAGATCGTGCGGAAGTGATGGTAGTGCGGCGAGCTGCGCAGCGTATTCTTGTCGGTGGGCACTGGCTCGCACACGACGACATAGAGTGGCCGCGTCTCGTCCTCATGCAACGTAGATTGAGATATCGACTGCGGTGCGGACGCCCCGTCACGGACTTCCACTCCGGCCTGCTCGGCACTGCTCTGCTGCTCGTCGCTCGCGTTGGTTTCGAGGAGGTCGTCGATTGCATTGTGCAGATCGAAATCGTCACCGAGATCACGTTCGAGTTCGAACAGGGCCTGGGCGAAACTGATCTGGGCGCGCCGTTCCTGGCTTTCGTGTCGCTCGAGAGCACGGGAGACTGCCAGTCGAAGGTCCGACATGCGGAAGGGTTTTGTGAGGAACTGATACACCCCCTTCTGCACCGCATCGATGGCCAACTCCATCGATGGGTAACCGGTCATGATGAGGGGGACGATGTCGGGTTGTTCTTCGCGCAGTCGTTCGATCAGCTTGTCACCCGTCATGCCAGGCATGCGGATATCGGTCAACACGACATCGAATGATTTCTGACGGACCAAAGCGATGGCTGCATCGGCACTTGATGCTGGTGTCGCATCATGCCCCATCTTGTTCAGGAGGGCCGCACATGTGCGCCGGACGGTTTCTTCATCGTCCACTACGAGTATATTTGCTTTTCGCTTGTTCATCCGGCGGCGAATCGATTGGTGATAGGGAACGCATGTTCTGGGATTACAACAGGTTACAGAGGTAGAATGCAACCGGATGGGTGTCCTCTGTCAAGGTTGACGGCCTCAGTTCTGGCCTCACAACAGGAGTTGCGATGAGTCTGTGTGCTCGTGACGTCATGAATCCTGATGTCGTAACCGCCCGTCATAATATGTCACTGCAGCAACTTGTCCTGTTGCTGCAAACGAATGCTGTGACTGGATTGCCTGTGCTGGATGAAGGTGGCGCTCTCGTCGGCGTCGTATCCACGAGTGATCTGCTCGATGTTCGAGAGGTGTCGGATGATGGTCAGTTGAAGGAGCCGACGATGCACTACCATGCCAGAACCAGTGGATCCATGGATGCGCTGGAAGAGTGGGAGGATGATGGTCGTCACAAGATCGTGGCCGACATCATGTCGACGAATGTCATTGCGGCCGGCCCGGATACACCGGTGAGTGATCTGGCTGAACAGATGGTGAGTCACGACATCCATCGGGTTGTCATCCGCGAGGATCTGGCGCTTATCGGGATCGTCAGCAGTCTCGATATCCTGCGCGCCGTCAGCCAGGGGCGTCTGTCTTGAGTGCTGACCGAGTGCAACTACCCATCGCTCTGGTGCTGATGGGTGTCACGGGCAGTGGGAAGACGACAGTCGGGCGAATCCTGTCGCAGCGCCTCGGGTGGCCATTCCTTGATGGCGACGATTTTCATCCACCGGAGAATGTTGAGAAGATGGCGGTGGGAACACCGCTGACGGACGAAGACAGACATCCCTGGTTGCAGATCCTGGCCAACGAACTGGGAGTTCGCCTCGATTGTGGTGACAGCTGCTTGCTGGCTTGCTCAGCACTACGGGCAAGCTACCGGCACGTGCTGGTCGGGACGCGGGAGCATGAGATCCGCTTCATCCATCTCAAGGGCTCGCCCGAATTGATCGGGACACGCCTGCAGGAGCGCGTGCATCGATACATGCCCGCCTCGTTGCTGCGCAGCCAGTTCGACACCCTCGAGACCCCGGATCATGCCCTGACCATCAGTATTGACGAGACGCCCGAGAAGATCGCCGACCAAATCATTGCACAACTCGGGCTGTGGTAGGTGATGATGGATTCTGAAGAGAGATCAGGCGTCGACGAATGGGAGATCGTGCGCAGTCGACAAGTCGGGGACTATCGTGTGTTTAACGTTCGAGAAGATCGACGCCGATCACCTCGCACGGGGGCGGAGCATGATTTCTACGTCTTGCAGATGCCGGAGTGGGTGAATGTGATCGCCCTGACGCCAGAGAGACGTGTGGTCATCATTGAGCAGTACCGTCACGGGATTCAGGCCGTCGGTGTCGAGATCCCCGGTGGCATGGTGGACGCAGAAGACGCGGTCCTTGCAGAGGCTGCAGGCCGCGAGCTCGAGGAGGAAACGGGCTACGTCGCGCGCGAGATCGTTGGTATCGGCTCAGTGACGGCGAATCCAGCGATCCAGAACAATCAGCTTCATACCTTCGTTGCTCTCGGCTGCCAGAAGATGGGCACGGTCGAGCTTGAGGCGGCTGAAGACATCGCGGTGCGAGAGGTCGAGCTGGATGCGATCCCTGATCTGATCGGCTCAGGACGGATGAATCACGCCCTGGTCATCGCCGGCTTCTACTGGTTCGATCGCTGGTCGCGCGAGAATGAGGACGTGCTGCGCCAATACGATACGTGATCAGCTGTTCGCCAGAGACGCTGCAGAACCAGAAAGGGCCTTCACCCCGTCAGGAGTGAAGGCCCTTCGTCGTTCGATGCTGGCGTCGTCAGAATTCGGCGCGGTAGGCGAAAAGCAGGTAGATCGCCAATAGTGTCACGACCACCAGTACGGCGCTGCTGGTAAGCCATGTGCGGGCGAAAACCCCTGAGGGCCCGTGGGCGACGCGGGCCAACCCGATGGCACCAAAGGCGAGATTCTTGCCGGTCGAAATCACACTGTCCCGGATGGCGGCGACGGTGTTGCCAACGATCTGGATTCCCCAGGGCAGCAGCTTCCTGTAGATCGCGTCCAGATCAATGTTGATCGAGGGCAGCTCAGGCGGATACAGCCCGGTCCGCTGGAGGAACGTGAAGGCAAGTGCCGAGAACATCAGCAACTGCATCTGTGTGACGACGTGTGACGTTGTGTAGGGCACGTAGTCGACACTGTAGGGCAGAATGCTGTACAGGGGGCCAGGAAATGCACCGATGCCGATGCACATTGCCGCGGCGATCCCCATCGCGACAAGCATGTTCATCGGCGCTTCCTTGCATCGAATGCCTGAATCGTGGGCAAAGAAGGCAAAGAAGGGGATCTTGATGCCTGAATGGTGGAAAACGCCGGCTGAGGCAAACAGCAGGATCAGCCAGGTCACGGTGAAGTGGCCGTTCCCGGCGGCTGACATGATCAAGGACTTGCTGATGAACCCCGAGAACAGCGGGAAGGCTGAGATCGAAGCGGCGCCGATGATGCAGAAGACCGTCGTCAATGGCATTGACTTGTACAGGCCGCCCAACTCGGATCCCTTGATGGTTCCCGTCCGGTAGAGGACGGCACCCATCGACATGAACAGCAGTGCCTTGTAGAGGATATGGGAAAAGGCGTGGGCTGCCGTGCCATTCAGCGACAGCTCCGTACCAATACCGATACCGACGACCATGAACCCCAGCTGATTGTTCAGGCTGTATGACAACACGCGTCGCAGGTCGTTCTCTATGACGGCGAAGAAGATCGGGAAGGCCGTCATCGCTGCACCTATGGGGATGAGCAGATCCGTACCCGGGAAGCCGCGGGCAAGGGCATAGATGGCCAACTTGGTCGTGAAGGCGGATAAGAAGACGGTTCCTGTGACCGTTGCTTCCGGGTAGGCATCCTGCAGCCAGCCGTGCAGCAGTGGGAAGGCCGCTTTGATACCGAAGGCGATGAAGATCAGCCACGTGCCGAGACCGGACAGCTCCATTTGATCGAAGGCAACCGAGCCGGTCTGCCCTACGAGGACGATGACCCCTGACAGCAACAGGACGCCAGAGCCGACTTGGATAATCAGGTAGCGGAGCCCCGCGCGATACGCCCGCTCTGTGCCTCGCGCCCAGATGAGGAAGACGGACGTGACTGCCGTCAACTCCCAGTAGACGAAGAGGGTGATCATGTCACCGGCGAAGGCGGCGCCGATGGCGCTGCCGGCGTAGATCAACCCCGCCACGTGCTGCACATTGTCGCGCACATGTAAGGAGTAGATCACGTTGATGAGCAGAGCGATGTGGAAGATGTAGCCGAAGACGAGGCTCAGCTTATCGACACGGACGGGGTTCAGGTCGTAGTCGAAGAGAGACAACTGTACCAGCGGACCGTGGTCGAGTCCCACAAGCTGGGCAAAACCAACGATCGGCAGCAGCAGCATCCACGCTCGCTGCAAGTTCCCGCGCAGCAGGGGGATCAACAGCGCGCCGAGGATGATCGGGATGCCGGGCATCGAATTCAGGCTATCGATCATAGTAGTCCTCGTCCCGCTTCAGGACCTTGCGCAACTCCTTGGCAGCCAGCACCAGTAACACGCAGGCGATGAATCCATAGATGCCGTAGAACCCGAACCACGCCTCCACTTCGAAATGGGGGTGTTTGTGGTAGAACAGGTCGCCGAGGAACAGCAGTGCGCAGATCGCGTAGACCGACCGCGTCACCTTGTTGACGCTTCCTGGTTTGTCGAGCCAGTATTGCTTCTCGTCCGCCATCGTCGCTTACCTCGTTTGGGCGATGGGGGTGAGCAGGTCGTAAATCGGGCCTGCGAGAAAGAAGAGGATGATACAACCCACGGCCGTCAGCATCAGCGGCAGGACCATCAAGAAGGGGGCTTCGTGGATCCCACCGGCGTCGTCATGTCCGCCAGCCGCAGCAACTGAGGCCGATGCCGGCAGGGGCTCACCCAGAACACGGTCCGGCGTGCCCGGGAAGAATGCTCGGATCGGGATCGGCAGCAGGTAGGCGATGTTCAGCAGCGAACTGATCATCAGAATGGCGACGAACACCAACTGCTCTGCCTCAACGGCACCGAGGACCAGGTACCATTTGCTCCAGGCGCCGCCCATTGGTGGCAGGCCGATGACGCTCAAGGAACCGATGAAGAAGGCGATCATGGTGAAGGGCATCCTCTTGCCGATCCCCACCATGTCGCTGATCTCTGTCTTGTGCAGGGCCACGTTGATCGCGCCGGCGCAGAAGAAGAGGGTGATCTTGCCGAAGGCATGCATGACGATGTGCATGCCGCCACCGATGATACCCCACTCCGTGGCCAGGGCGGCGCCCAGCACGATATAGGACAACTGACTCACTGTGGAGTAGGCCAGCCGGGCCTTCAGATTGTCCTTCGTCATGGCGATCAGCGACGAGATGACCACGGTGCCACCGGCTACATACATGAGCCAGACACTGGCGCCCGTGTCTGCGAGCAAGTCGATGCCGAAGATGTAGACGACGACCTTCATTACCGTGAAGACCCCTGCCTTGACCACGGCGACGGCGTGCAGAAGGGCACTGACCGGCGTGGGGGCAACCATCGCCGAGGGCAGCCAGCGGTGGAAGGGCATCAGGGCTGCCTTGCCCGTGCCGAAGGCAAACAGGGCCAGCAGCAGATAGAGCGAGTAGCCTTCTACGTGGCCTGTAAGAATTCCACCTGGCGTGAAGTCCAGCGTGCCCGTCGCTGCATAAGTCCAGATGACGGCCAGCAGCAGGAAGGCGACCGAGGTACTGACGAGAATGCCGAGATAGACACGGCCCCCGCGCATCGCCTCTTCCGTGCGGGAATGGGTCACCAGTGGATAGGTCGACAGGGTGAGCACTTCGTAGAAGACGAAGAGGGTCAGCAGATTGCGTGCATAGGCAACGCCGAGGGCGGCAGTAATCGCCACGGCGAAGAAGAAGAAAAAGCGTGTCTGGTCGACCTCGTGATGTCCCCGCATATAACCGAAGCCATACAGCGACGTCACGATCCAGAGCCCCGACGCCACGAGGGCGAAGATCATTCCGAGGGGCTCTACGTGGAAACTCAGTGACAGGCCGGGGACGAACTCCCACACATTCAGTTCGGCCACGCCACCGCTCTGCACGGCAGGTATCAGCGTGCAGACAGTGCCGAAGGTCAGGAAACCGGCGATGACGGTGATCGTGTCACGCAGATTTGGTCGTGAACCGCACAAAGCGATGATCGGGCCAAAGGCGATCGGCAGCAGCAGAGAGACCACCAGGGCGGTATGCGGCATCATCGTGCCAGACCTCCCATCAGGGCCTCAGCCCCGGCTCGTGCGAGGCCGGCCGTGAAGCTGGCTGTGGCGCCGAAGTAGAGCGTCGCGCCGATGAGGATCCAGGTCGGGATGAGCATCGACAGGGGTGCCTCGGTTGCTTCCGCTGCCAGGCCCTCCGGCTCATGGAAGTAGGCGGTCTCCACGACTTTCCAGATATAGGCGACTGCGAGCAGCGATGCGAGCAGGATGATCACTGCGACAGGCCACCAACCCCGCTCCAATGCAGCCAGCACCAGATACCACTTGCTGACGAATCCGACCGTCAGTGGCACACCGATCAGACTCAGGCCACCGACGACGAAGGCGGCCATCGTGACTGGCATCCGTTTGCCAATACCGCGCAACTGGTTGAGTTCGGTCGTGCCGAGTCGCATGACGATGCAACCCATGGCGAGGAAGAGCGCGCCCTTCATCACGGCATGATTGAACAGATGAATGAGGGTTGCCGTCAGGCCGGTCACGGAGACCAGACCGATGCCGACCACCATGTATCCCACCTGAGCGACCGACGAATAGGCGAGCAGTCGCTTGACGTCGGTCTGAAAGACCGCCACGGTCGAAGCCACTACGACACCGAGCAGGCCCAGAGGCACGAGGAAGTATTCCAGGTGCAGAATGTCGAAGGTGTAGGCGCGACCGAAGACGCCGTAGAAGAACCGCAGAAAGACGTAGACGGAGACTTTTGTCGCCGTCGCTGCCACGAAGGCGGTTACCAGGGACGGTGCATAGGTGTAGGCGTTCGGCAACCACAGGTGTAACGGGAACATGGCCAGCTTGAGACTGAGGCCGACGGTCATGAAGGCGAAGGCAGCCAGTACGGTGCGCGTGTGCAGTACCGGCTGCAGGCGCGTCGCCAGGTCGACCATATTGAGCGTGCCCGTCATCATGTACAGCAGACCGATGCCGATAACGAAGAACGTGGCCCCAATCGTTCCCATGATCAGGTACTGGAAGGACGCGGTCAGCGCCCGACGATCTGTTCCCATCCCGATCAATGCATAGGTCGACAGAGATGAGATCTCAAGGAAGACGAAGACGTTGAATGCATCGCCCGTGATTGTCATCCCCATCAGCCCGGTGAAGCACAGGAGGTAGGCTGTGTAGAACAGGCTTGATCGGGCTTCGGGCAGCTCCGCCTTGAGACTGGCCGGGGCGTAGAGCAGGACGACGGCGCCAATCAGAGAGACGAGAATGAGGATGAAGGCGTTGACGGCGTCGACGCGATACTCAATCCCCCATGGTGGTTCCCAACCGCCCAGATGATAGGAGATGGGCCCATTCGCCAGCACCTGCAGCATCAGACCACCGGCCATGGCCAGGCAGGTCCAAACGACGATGACGGCAAGGATCCAGACCAATCGAGGCTTGCGCAGGATGACGCACAGGGGCGCCGCCAGTAGCGGCACAACGATCTGGAGGATCGGGAGATGTTGGGTGATCAGTTCCACGTCAGGCCTGCTCCGCCGCCTGGATCTCGTCGTCCTCGATGGTGCCGTAGGCTTCACGAATCCGAATGATCAAGGCCATCCCCACGGCCGTCGTGGCGATACCGACGACGATCGCTGTCAGAATCAGCACATGCGGCAGGGGATTGGAGTATGTCGTGCCCGGCGCTGCCAGGATGGGTGCCGTGCCACCTGAGACCTTGCCCATGGTGATGTAGAAGATGAACACCGATGTCTGGAACAAGGTCAGTCCGACCATCTTCTTTACCAGATTGCCCGTCGACATGACGACGTAGAACCCCACCATCATCACGAAGATGACGACCCAGTAGTTGATCAGGCCCGGAGACATCATGTCGACTTCTTCCGGGCTGAGAAGATGAAGAATGTCGATGTCATCACGGTCGTGACCGTGATCCCGACGCCCAGTTCGACAAGCAGAATGCCCAGATGCTGTCCGTGAACGGGATTGTGATGGTCGAGGGCGCCATAGTCGAGGAAGTTGCCGCCGAGCAGGATACCGGCGACACCCGTGCCGGCGTATAGCAGAATGCCGCCAGCGGCGAGCAGTTGCAGCGCCTGAGGGTGGACGACGTGCTTGGCCTGTTCGGTGCCGAAGATCAGTGCATACAGCACGAGAGCGGCAGCGAAGATGACACCTGCCTGAAATCCGCCTCCTGGCCCAAAATCGCCGTGGAACTGGACATACAGGGCGAAGAGCATCAGAAAGGGGATGAACATCTTGGCGATCACCCGCAGGATCGGCTGGTCGCTCATGCGGCCTCATCCTTTCGGCGGAATCGCAGTGACTGCCCGATCAGCATCAGAACTGCCACGCCGGCGGTGAAGATGACGCAGGTCTCACCCAGCGTGTCGTAGCCTCGGTAACTGGCCAGGACAGAGGTGACAATGTTCGGTACGCCGATCTCAGCGAATGAGTCCTCGATATAGCGGGGCGCCACGTGCTGATGTATCGGCGCATCCGGGTCACCGTAGTGCGGCATGTCGAGGGTGCCGAATACGAGGCAGGCACCGGTTACGATAACCGCCAGCAACGGCAGAATGCGCGGTTGACTCGACTTCTTCTCTTCGCTGCCCACGATCAGAAGTGTTGCCAGCATGATGACAGTGGATATGCCGGCGCCCACAGCAGCCTCTGTGAAGGCGACGTCGACGGCATCCAGGACTGTGAACAGAGCGGCCGAGACCAGGCTGTAGAAGCCGGTTACGATGACGACAGCGAACAGATTCCGCAGACGTGCAATCGTGATGGCGAGGACCGCAAGGAACAGCAGCAGTGACAGATCGATCAGATCGGTCATCTCAAAGATCATGCGCTGGTCTCCTGCGACTCATCACTCTTGTCCAGCATCGGCTCCAGCCCGGCCATACGAGCCGCCTTGGCGATGGCATGGGTCGACGTGGGACTCGTCAGCCAGAGGATGGCGAGGATGAACAGGAGCTTGACCGTGATCAGCGTCCAGCCGGCCTGCAACATGAGGCCGAACAGCACCAGACCGGCACCCAGCGTATCGGTGATGCCGGCGCCATGGAGACGGCTGAAGAAGTCAGGCAGGCGATGCAGTCCGATGCCGCCGATGAGGCAGAAGAAGGCACCGAGCATCAATACGGCCCAACTGGCGATGTCGATGGGGGTCATGCTATCCATCAGTCGGCATCCTCAGCGCTACGGGCCAGGTCACCATGCTCGATGAATTTCAGCACGGCCAGGGTACCGACGAAGTTGAGGAACACGTAAATGAGTGCCAGATCCAGGAAATCGGGGCGTCCGGTGAGGAAACCCAGCACGGCGATGAGCAGCACGGTCTTCGTGCCGGCCATATTGACACCGAGGATCCGATCGTAGGTCGTGGGGCCGAGAACGGCGCGGCCGAGGGCAAGGATCATGGTGACCAGCACGGCGGCCATCGTTGCGGCGAACACGAGATCAGCCTCCCGTGCCCTGGAGACGGGTCACACGACCATCCATGTCTCCCGTGAGCAGGTCGGCTTCAGCTTCTGCCGTCAGGGCGTGCACCGTCAGCTCGTCGCCCTGCAAATCGACCGTGACCGTTCCGGGTGTCAGCGTGATCGAGTTGGCGTAGACGACTCGTCCCAGGTCGTCCTTCTGTGTTGCCTTGATCTTCACCATGCGCGGGCTGATGGGCAGGCTCGGGCGCAGGATTCGTCCAGCCACATCGATATTCGCCTTGATGATGGCCCAGACAAGCCACGGCACATAGAGAATGAGGCGGGGTATCAGATGGACCGGATTGCCCTCGGCATCGGCGACACCCATTCGTGCCGCCAGCCAGACGACAAAGAGCGACGAGGCCACACCAAAGACGATGATCAGAGGCTGATAGACCCCAGACCACAGTAGCCAGGTGCCGAACAAGATCAGTGCGAGGGACAACAATCGACCCAAGGCCGAACACTCCGGTCGGAAACGCCGTGGATGGGACAGGAAATGCATGATGCCATCGGGCCGCCCAGACCGATCACCTGCGAGGTAGATCGCAAGAGAACAGGCTGCCATGGCGGGCCGAAAGTTGCGACAATGTATTGGCCGTCTGAAGGCTGGTCAAGCGTTTCGGGTATCGGTTGTCGTTGACCGCGATGGACGCTAAGTTGTGATCCTGCTTGAGCATACCCCGCAAGAGACCCGCCTGTTCCACGCACGAAGAGAGACAAAGACTCATGTCAAAGACCAAAGGACCCAAGAAGCCCAAGATTCGTCATCTGTGCAGTCTCGGCACCCTTGGTGGTTACGGTGGAAAGAAGGAATGGTCGGTCCCCAGAAAGCTCAAGCAGATCAGGAAGGCCGGCTTCGATGGTTTCCTCGGGCGTGTGGCCATGCTCAGCCGGGAGGAGGTCGATGATTCGGGGTTGATCTTCGCCTGCACCACAGATATGGGCGGTGTCGACGAAGCGGAGCCGAAGCTGACAGCAATCAAGGAACACGGCGCGCGCGTCTGCAATGTGCAGATGCTCGATCACGATACGACGACAGAACTGGCCGTAGAAGTGGCTCGCAAGGTCATCTCCGTTGGGGAGCAGCTCGACCTGGATGTGTCGATCGAGGTGCATCGCGATACCTGCACCGAGACACCGGAAAAGGCCTATGCCCTGGCGGCCGGCTTCGAGGCGGCAGAAGGCAGACCCCTGAAGATGACGTGGGACTTTTCGCATCCGGCCGTCGTGAAGCATCTGGCGCCGCCCTATTGGGATCGCCTGGCAGAGCGTCCTGACCTGATGAAGCTGGCTAACCAGTACCACTTCAGGCCCTTCAACGGGCACCATGCTCAGGTGCCGGCGCTCAATGCCAAGGGCAAGGTGACGCCGGAATTCCTCGACTTCATGGAGTTTGTCGATCGGGTATTGGCCAACTGGCTGGAAACGGCCGAGCCCGGCCGCGAGATGTTCTCCTGTCCAGAGCAGATAGGTGGCGGTTACATGTTGTCCGTTTTCGGAGACCGCTTCAAGGACGTGCAGACAATTCGCAAATACATCGACAAGTCATTCAGGAAGCACCTGCGGACGTGGGTGAAGGCACAGGCGTGAGCGACATCGATTCTGAGCAGGTTCCACGGGTCTTCCTGGTCGACGGAACCCGGTTGCCCCAAACCCGCCGCCGGGTGATTGAGGTGGACGAGGCGCTGGAGGCAGCCGATCGGCAGTTGCTGGAAGATGCCGAAATCGCCATGGCAGCGGGGCCTTTCAGTGTCCTCGCCAAGAAGACCGTGCCACCCAGTGGCGATGTGCATGATTACCTGAGCCATGGACCCTACTGGTGGCCCGATCCGGATCGCGACGACGGCCTGCCTTACATCCGCAAAGATGGTGAAGGCAACCCGGATCGAGAGAAAGCGGATAGCGAAAGCCTTGCTGGTCTGATCAGCGTCGTCAATACGCTGGCGCTGGCCTATTACTTCAGCGATCACGAGCGCTTCGCGGATCACGCGGCCCTGCTGCTGCGCACCTGGTTCATCGATCCGGTGACCCGAATGAATCCGCACCTGCAGTTTGCACAGGGAATCCCCGGGCACTGCGACGGGCGTGGTATCGGCATCATCGATACGGCGCAGCTACCGTCGCTGCTGGACGCCATCGGCCTGCTCGAGGCCTCCTCCGCATGGTCGAACGAGGATCAGCAGAGCATGCGGGAATGGTGCACCGAGTATCTGTCCTGGCTCACGACCAGTGACCACGGTCGAGATGAGGCCAGTCAGCCCAACAACCACGGCACGTGGTACGACGCACAGGTCCTGGCCCTGGCCGCCTTCTCTGGCGATGAGGCAATGGGAAAACGCGTTGCCGGAGAGGTCCAGCAACGACTCGATTCGCAATTTGAGGCGGACGGTTCGCAGCCCCTCGAGTTACGTCGGACCAAGTCGCTCAGCTACTCCACCATGAATCTCCTCGGATTCTTTGATGTGGCCGATCTGAGCGCCCACTTCGGCGTCGATCTCTGGCAACATACCGGTCCGGACGGCCAATCACTTCGACAGGGCGTGGTCTTTCTGATCGAACACGCCATCGACAGCGAGTGGCTGCATCCACAGATCGAGCCATTCGATCAGAGCAGGCTGATCCCTCTACTGCGCAGGGCAAACCTCGCCTATGGCGAGCAGGCCTTCGAGACACGCATCGGCAAGGTTCGCGATGTCGATGTGGCAGCTGATCGTACCCAGCTGCTGTATCCGACACCCAGCTGAGGATACAGTGTCCTACGACTCGATTCTCTCGGATGTGGCGGCCCGACTCGACGTCATCGAAGCCCGCGAATCTGTCTTGCAGGCTCTGCTCCCAGAGACCGGTCGCCGCGAACGGGTGATGGCGGCCGCGACCCAGGTACCCGTCGAGCAAGCGTTGGCAGGGCACCTGGTCGGCATCAAGGATATCCTTCACGTAGAGGGCATGGTCACCGGTGCAGGTACCCGGTTGCCCACCCACCTCTTTGCCGGCGATGAGGCGGCGTGTGTTCGTCGTCTGCGCGAGGCGGGGGCCATCGTACTCGGGAAGACGGTGACGACTGAGTTTGCCTTTTTCGAGCCCGGCCTGACGACGAATCCCCATGATCCCGGGCATACACCCGGGGGGTCCTCGAGTGGTTCCGCCGCGGCGGTTGCGGCCGGATACTGCCAGATCGCTCTCGGAACGCAGACCGTCGGATCTGTGATCCGACCGGCGGCGTTCTGTGGTGTTTTTGGCTACAAGCCCACCTATGGCCGTATACCCACCGACGGTCTGCTGCTGTGCTCGCCATCGGTGGACACCATCGGGCTGTTCGCGACGGATCCGGTCATGGCGCAGCGGACGGCGGCCGTGCTGGTCGATGACTGGTCGCCTACAGCAAGCGCACCACGGCGCCCCGTATTAGGTGTACCGCGTGGGCCGTATCTCGAGCAAGCCTCGCCGGATGCTCTGGCGGCATTTGAGACGCAGCTGGCGCAACTTCGTCAGGTGGAGATCGAGATTCGAGACGTGGATGGGGTGTTTGACGACATTGCCGACATCAATACCCGCCACAGTGATGTGCAGGCAGCGGAGATGGCGTTCGAACACTCGGCCTGGATGGCCCAGCACCTCGATCTGTATCGCCCCCGCACGCGCCAGATCCTTGAGCGTGGCCAACAGGTGACGCCGGCCCAGCTTGAGGCAGGGCGCAACGGGCGGGCGCAACTGCGCGAACACCTGGCTGTGCAGATGTCGAGATCCGGTATTGATGCGTGGATCTGCCCCTCAGCGACGGGTCCGGCACCATTCGGACTGGAGTCAACGGGGGACCCCGTGATGAATCTGCCCTGGACCCATGCCGGGACACCGGTGGCCAACCTGCCGGCAGGTTGGGTGGACCATCTGCCCGTGGGGCTGCAACTGGTAGCCGACTTCGGTCAGGACGAAGCCCTGCTCACATGGTCCGAGATCCTGTCGGCGGCACTCTGGCCCCTCGTCGAGCCTGGCACACGCTGATCCCGGTTCTCTCCCGCGGTGAGATCTCTCTCACAATCTTTACCGTGAGGCCCGTCACGTACAACCGGCCCCTCCTGTGATAGATTATACCCGTACAGAATGATCAACTACGCAGCGCTGGCAGTCCGTTGATCTACGCATGATACGCGGATGTCCGATTCGGATGGGCGATGGTTCGATTTGCAGCAGCGACAGTGCAGAAAAGGCAGCAACGGCGGTGCAGCGATCGATTCTGGCGGAGAGGACAGATACGGCGGCCTTGAAGACGGCGATCGAAGTCCAAAGAGCCCGACCAAGGGCCGCCAAGCCCCGCGGCGTGCCGGCGCCGAGCAGTTGGCGCATGATGAGGCTGAGATTGAAGGCACCGGCGTGGATGAGCAGTCGTTTGAAGATGTTGCCGCGCCCTCGCAGGTGCAGACGCCGCATGCCGCCGGTGTCATACAAGTGGGCGATGCTGCGTTCGACGATCTCGGCGCGTCGTTTCTGCAGCCGTTGGCCGCGGGCACTGCGCGTGCGGCGACGGTTGGCATGCACCGCGACCTTGGCGTCGGGTTTGTCCTTCCACACGCGTCGACCGCGGTCCGGTTCGGAGACGTGGCTACGAATGCCTCCTGCCCTCAGATCGACCAGGACCTCGTTGCTGTGATACCCTTTGTCCGCCACCACCTCGTGCAGTATCTGGCGATGCAGTTTGCGTCCCGCTGGTGGATCGGCGGCCACGGCGTCCAGATTCAACTCCGCCCGCAACAGACTCCATGGCAGCGACGAGGTGTCGCCCTCGTTGGCATCGCCCAGGCTGACGGCGACGATCGCCTGCGTGTCCAGGTCGACGGTGTGCTCGGCCTTATGGGCCAGATGCGTGCGCCGATCCTTCATCTTCGTGACCTTGGCGTCCGGGTCATGCGGGTGCTGCCAGTCGTCGTTGGAGCCCTTCTTCGGCCGTTTCTTGTCCAGCTTGGCCAGCTCCTGCCGCGTCGGGGTGTCGATCCCCGAGGCCTTGGCCAGGTCGGTGAGGTAGTCGTCATACGTCTGCCCCGTGTCCCGTCGCCGCAGACTGCGCAACGCCGCATTGGCCTCCAGCGTCGTGGCATCCACCGCCACGGTCTTGCCCTTCAACAGCCCCGCCTTGGACAGCGCTTTCAGGATCCACACAAAGACCGCCTCATGCACCTCCACCGGCAGGCGTTGACGAATGCGGGACAGCGTCGAGTGGTCAGGGGTGCTGTCCGTCAGCTCGTAGCCCAGGAAGGGCCGCAGGGCCAGCGAGTCGGATACCCGCCAATCGATGGCGCGCTCCGATTCCAGCCCTTCGAAATAGCCCACCAGGATCATCCGGAAGTAGGTCCCCGGCGGGATACTCGGTCGGCCCTTGCCGGCCACGTAGAAAGGCTCGCACAGGTCTTCGACGAAATCGTCAAAGCCTTCCGCCGCCAGGGCGCCGTTGAGACGTTCGTAGAAAGCATGACTGGCCGAACGCGCCAGACTCGCCGTCGGAATAAACAGGTTCTCCTGCTTCGACCGCTGGCGTTTCCCCATCCCCATCTGCGTCACTCCAGTGTGCGGGTCAGCAACACGACCAAGCTAGAAACACGCCGTACGACGAGGCAATTCAATTCTTTCATCATCACCCGTTTTTCAACGGACTGCTAG
>JABHDC010000083.1 GCA_018673255.1 Gemmatimonadota bacterium | reverse complement strand
GCCCATGTGGCTGGCCGCAAATCGTGGGCATCGCGCGGTCGTTGAGGCGTTGTTGGCCGGTGGGGCAACGGCGCAGGCCAGTATCTATGCATCCGGCAGCGCCATCGAGCAATCGCTGCTGCACGGTCACGTCGAGGTGGCTGACCTGCTGTTCCTGCATGGCGCCGTGGGCGACCCACTGACGTATTGCGTGACCAATGATCTGGCAGCACTGGCAGAAAAGCTGCAGGCTCATCCGGAGGCGCGGGAGAAGCTGATGTGGAGCGCCATCCTTGCCGGGAACGAGGCCGTCGTGCAACACGAACTCGCCTATGGCACAGCCATCCCGGTCGAGCGTCACTTCAACCTGCTGGAGCAGGCGATCCGTGGCTGGCGCATCGGCAATCTGAAGATCGGCACCCAGGGTTGGGACCGGCGCAGTTATCTGCGTAATCTGCAACGCCTCGTCGACGCAGGTTTCGAACTGACGATGCGTAACAGCCGAACGAGTCGTGCCGACTTCACGATTCTCCATCACCTGGCCGCCCGATCCTGCAATCCGGGCGACTACGGTCACACGGTGGAGGAAGTGGTCGAGTTTGCTCGCATCCTCGTCGATGGGGGCGCCGAAGTAGACGCCCTCGAATCTCAACTTCACAGCACGCCCCTGGGATGGGCCGCCCGTTACGGGCAGCTTGAATTGTGCCGGTTCCTGCTGACCCGGGGCGCCGACTCAAATGGGGGCGATGCCGACTGGGCCCGTCCACTGGCCTGGGCTCAGCGTTACGGCCACGACAAGGTGGCCGCCTTGCTGCAAGAGGCCGGCGCCACTGCCTGATCAGGCAACGTCAGCTGCCCGAATGTCCTGTGCATGGGAATGGATATCACGATGCGGCGCTCCGGCGTCGGTCCATGTCACCTGATCCACGATTCGCAGGAATGACCAACAAGCCGAGGCGCCGAGTGGCCTTGACTTGTTGTGGCTAACTGTACATCATGGATATATACAGTAAGTCACTTGTGATCATCACACGCTCTACCGGGATGTGCCACCGTGTTGCTGGATCTCAGCGATCAATCATCGGAAACCCTGCAGGAACAGATCGTGCGCCAGATCAGGGCCCGTATCCTGACGGGCGAACTGTCTGCCGACGAAGAATTGCCGTCGATCCGTGCAATGGCCCGACAGCTGCGCGTCAGCGTCATCACCGTGGGGCGGGCCTACGAACGTCTGGCACAGCAGGGCCTCATCCATGCCAGGCGCGGCAAGGGGTATTACGTATCCGCCGTCACCTCCAAGCAGCGTGATGCGATGGCACGGGAGCGACTCACGATCGAGCTCGACCAACTCGTCCGCGCGGCCCTCGCTGAGGGTCTGGATGAAGAGGATATCCGCGGCCTTGTGGAAGCTGTCCTGAAGAGACAGCGCCGCCGGTAACGACAGGAGAGATACCATGTCGATTGCATTGCGCTGCACAGGGATGATGAAGAGGTACCCGGGCTTCCAGCTGGGTCCCATCGATCTGGAACTTGAGACGGGTGTGAGTCTGGGGTTGGTGGGTCCCAATGGTGCCGGAAAGACGACGGCCATGCACTGCCTTACCGGGCTCGTGCGCCCCGAGCACGGCGAACGGGAGATCTGTGGAACGCCGGTGTCGGCAGGTGATCCAGGTTGGAAGGCGGACGTGGCCTATGTGAAGGTCCGACAGGCCTACTTCGAGAAGTGGTCGGGGGCCCGCAATCTCGCCTTCCTGTCTCAGTTCTACCCACGCTGGTCAGCGACCATGGCCGACGAACTGGCACGTCGTCTTCAATTGCCCCTCGACAAGCGTGTCCGTGACCTGTCCCGGGGGAATCGGGTGAAACTGGGAATCGTCGCTGCCGTGGCTGCTGGTCCACGTCTCCTGCTGCTGGACGAACCCACGGCAGGTCTGGATCCAGTCGTTCGTGATGATGTGCTCGGTGTGCTCTTCGATCTGCTGGAACAGGGCGACTGCGCCATCTGCTATTCCACACACATCCTCTCCGACATTGCCCGTCTGGCAGATGATCTTGCATTCCTCGTGGATGGACAGATCGTCGTGAGGGCAACGATTGCCGATCTGGTGGAGGCGTGGCGTTCGATCACATGTCGCCTGCCGGATGATGCCCCCGGTAGTTCATCAGACGAACTGACGGGCGCAGGCTCGGGTGATCTCCCTGGCCATCCGTCTGGGGTCCTGTCTCATCTGACAGGCGTCGTAGTACACGAGAGGAGTGGCGCCGACAATCGGATCATCTCCTGTGACGGCGAGGCGACGATCGCTCAGTTGGCCGAGCTGGGGGCGCAGCACATCCGTCCCACGACGATGAGTGGCGAGGAGATCGCACTGCAGATCCTGAAAAGGGGGGTATCATGTGGCGACTGATCAGGGCTGAACTGGGGTATCGCTGGCAAGTGCTGGTGATCGGTACGGTTGTGGCCATGCCACTGGTGGCCGGGTTGACGGGATTTCTGGACCCCATGTGGAGGTGGGTCGCTTTCTTTGTGGCTTGGGGCGTCACCAGCGGGATCGTCGAGACTCGATACGACGAGCGTCGCGATATGCAGCTGGCCATGCTGCCAGTGGCAGATCATGAACTCGCCGTCGCACGTATCGCGACGGTGTTTGTGCCTTTCGTCGTGGCATGGGGGGTCTACACCTCAATGCTGGAATGGTTTCACCCCGGATCTCACTCCGGTTCTGTGTTCCAGTTGGGCACCGGAGTGATGCTGTCTCTCTCTGGCATCCAGTGGATGGCACTGGATCTGTCGCCGGCAGTTTCTCGACGTGGGTACGACGTGCATGGCAAGATCGCCGCTGGCACCGTCTTCCTCGGCATCATGATTCTGGGTGCCTACGTCTACATCACCAGGAGTGAACCGCACCCCCTGCTGGCGGCGTTCTTCCGAACAGCGTTTTTCCGATCACCGTTCGAATTTGTGCGATCCAACGTAGGACCGCACATCCTCCTTCTGCTGTCGCTGGTGCTGGTCGGATTGAGTGTATTGACGCACCGTCACAGGAGATGTGTTCCGCGCGTGTAAGTGCAGGCCTGTGCTCACGGCGCTACCCCGAGACACATCGTGGCGATGAGTGGCATTGTTCGGGTACACTGACGGTTGAGGCCCGTATCCACAAGGCGGGCCAGCGGAGGTGGCCATGGAGCGGTACGTACGGTTCTGGATTCTGACGTTGCTCGCAGTGATCCTGCCGAGGGGTGGGGTCGCAGGGGAGGACTGCCAGTTCTCCGGTGTGGTGGTCGATGCGGATCAGAAGGGGCCCCTGGCAGGCGCTGTGGTCCGGATCATCGGTGCGCCTGTCGGGACCACAACCGATGAGCAGGGCCATTTCACCATGGGCGGCGTCCCCCCAGGCCCTCAACCGGTCGAGGTCTCTCTGATCGGCTACCGCAGCAGGAGCCTCACCTGCGTTTGTGCCGACGGCGGTCCACTGTCCTATCTGAAATTCGAGATCTCCCCAGCCCCGCTGCGGCTGAGAGAGATCGTTGTGACGCCGGGACGTTTCGCCATCATGAAGCAGGACCCCGTGGTGCGGCAGACGCTCGGTGAAGAGGACATCCGCACGATTCCGCAATTTGGTGACGACGTCTATCGTGCGGTGAAACGTCTGCCGGGTGTCGGTGGCGACGATATCTCCGCACGGTTCACCGTTCGTGGCGGCGAGCATGAAGAAGTGCTCGTGCGACTCGACGGCCTTGAACTCTACGAGCCTTTCCATCTCAAAGACTTCTCGGGTGGTCTGCTGAGTATTATCGACGTCATGGCCATCGGCGGCATCGACATGATGGCGGGTGGGTTCCCGGCGCGGTATGGCGGTCACATGAGCGGTGTCTTCGACGTGACGACACTGACCCCGAGTTCGCAGCCGCGGACATCCGTGGGCATCAGTTTCATGAATGCCCGGCTCTTCACGGAAGGGCATTTTGCCGATGGGCGCGGCAACTGGCTTGTGTCGGCCCGTCGGGGTTATCTCGATATCGTGATGGCCATAGCGGGCGCAAGCGACGTTTCGCCGGTGTATTACGATGTCCTGGGGAAGGCCGAATACCGACTGAATGACAACCATCTACTGTCCGTCCATGTCCTGAACGCGATCGATGATCTGAGTGCCGCCGACGATGAGAGTGGTGATCATATCTCCTCATCCTATGGAAATCGCTACGCCTGGCTGCGCCTTCGTTCCACTTTCAGCGATCAGCTGGCGAGTGAAACAGTCCTGTCGGCTGGCGCCGTGTCGCAGAGTCGCCGCGCAGAAGATTTCGAGCGGGTCTGGGATGCTGCAGGCCAGTATTCGCCAGGGTGGCGCAAGCGCTTCGATCTGAAGGAGACGCGCGATTTCGATCTGCTTGGCCTGCGGCAGGACTGGACCTGGGAAGCCACAGATCGACTGATGGGGTTTCTGGGGGTCGATGTGAAACGCCTGGACTCACAGGCGCACTACACGAGTCGGGAACGCGTGATCTCCGGTCTGCCGATCAATGCGGGTATCGTGTATGACACGACCGCCGTCGACACGACACCCACAGGTACGACGGCGGCCCTCGTTGGCAGTGTACGCTGGCGGGCCTTCGAGCCGTTGGTCGTGGATGCGGGTCTGCGATACGATCACCTGTCCTATACAGGCGATGACGTACTCGGGCCCCGTCTGAGTGCGGTCTACAGCCTGGGCAGACGCACCTTCCTGCGGGCGGCCTGGGGATGGTTCCATCAAGGGCAGGACATCAACGATCTGGACGTGCCCTTTGGTGAGACGGTGTACTACCCGGCTCAACGCGCCGAGCATTGGGTCGTCGGGCTGGAGCATGCCTTCGATCACGCGATCGATCTCCGCGTGGAAGCCTATCAGAAGAACCTGACATCGATTCGCCCTCGACACGAGAATCTGTCCAAGGACGTCCTCTTCGCACCTGAGCTAGAAGAGGTCTCCGTCTTTCTGGAGCCGGAATCGGGAACGGCCCGAGGTGTCGAGATCTTCGTCAAGCGCGACGCGGGTGGGAGATTCAGTTGGTGGGGCAGTTATGCCCTGGCCAGAGCGGAAGAGAAACTTCAGGGGGAGAATGTGCCGAAGAATCAGGATCAGCGGCACACGATCTATGTGGACTGCAGCTGGCAACCATCACGCGTCTGGCATCTGGCGATGGCCTGGCAGTATCGCTCAGGGTGGCCCTACACGGAGCGACGATTCGTGCGGATCGATGTGCCAGAAGGGGAGTGGCCCTATCGCGATGGCTTCGGGCCTCGCAATGCCACACTCCTGCCAGCGTATCATCGTCTCGACGTCCGTGTGAATCGCTATTTCGAGCTGGGCAAGGGTCGGCTCTCTGTCTTCCTGGAGATCATCAATCTCTACGGTCGCGAGAATGTGCGAGATATTCTGCCCGGCGATCGACGCCAGGTCATCGATAAAGAACTTGTGGCGACGTCGACGACGAATGAAGAGTGGTTCCCGCTGCTGCCATCGATCGGCGCCAGCTGGGAGTTTTAGGCAGGACCAATGGATCGAGCACTGATGCTGATTCTGCGGCCCAGGCAGGCAGATCCCGGTGATCTACAGGCCGGAGAGGAAGGTCTCGATCTCAGGAAATACCTTGCAGACTCTGGACTCGGGCGAAAACGCGCCTGACTCAGCCGGGTAGTCGGCGATTCGTGCTTGTGAGATCAGCGCAGCCAGCCGCAGTGCCACTTTGCGGGGGTGAATCGTGTCTCTCCCGGGCACAATCATTGTCGGACACTCGAGTTGGCACAGGTCCTCCTCCGTCATCCCCGGTGGCCAGATCATCGCCCGGATGTGATCACTCCATCGGCGCATGGTCTCTGCAAATTCATCGACATCCATCGCCAGGAGTCGCTCGCGATTCTTTGGATTGAGGTGGATCGACTCGGCAGGCCACGTGTGGAACGTGAGGGTTTCGCCGTGGCGCTCGCGGTCCCAGGTGTCTTGCGAGGTGTCGATGACGGCCTGCATTCCTCCGCTCTCAGCGGTCTCGGCCAGCTGGAGCCAGGATTCAGCGAAGGGGGCTGCCAGAGCGTGGCGATCGGTGGGGGGATGGAGCAATACGAGGGACTGTACGATCTGGGGATACGCCCTGGCGACCAGCAGTGATGCGGAGGTACCCGCCGAAGTGCCGGCCAGGTGAGCTGGACCCAGATCCAGGTGCTTCAGCAGGGCAGCGAGGTCTTCTGCGTCCGTCATCACATACCAGGGGTCGGCTGACAGGGCAATCTCAGAGGCGCCGGCGGCATTGCGGCGGTCCCAGAGGAGGACCGAGTAGTGCCGCTGGAAGTGACCGGCAAAGAGATAGCTGAGCTTGTTGCGACCGAATCTGCCGCCCTCAGTCCACACCAGCAGTGGACCCCTGCCAATGATCTCGTAGGAGATGTCAGCACCATTTACCTGGGCTACTGGCACGATTGATCCTTGGTGTGAGGTGCGAGTCAGTGCGTCGGATCCCGAGGGCCGTTTTTACCAAAACTCACACGTTGACATCGTTCGACTTGACCAGGTAGCGTACCGGCGGCGAGTCCATGTCACATGGCCATGCGGTCATACGCCGTCATCGTGGCATGCGTGGTTCGACTCCTCGCGCGAGAATACGCGGACTCAACAGGAGGCGAGGGTCTATGGCTCTCGCCTCTCTTGTGTTCTGGCGACGAAGAGTCACACTCCCGGTCTTCTGCTCAGCCAGTGGGCAGGCTCTTCAAGTGCGCCATGCTCGCCGGCGCCGCTTCCTCCATCGTCGCCTTCCGGTAGACCTTCACCGACGCGAATCCTTCGTATTCGATCCGGTCCAGTGTAGAGAGGATCGCGTCGAAATCGAGGTGACCACTCCCGAGGATGCCGCCGTTACTCTCACACAGATGGACGTGTCGCAACTCGGGGCCGCAATCCAGGATGGGCTGCGTCAGTGAGGTTTCCTCGACGTTCATGTGGATGGTGTCCACCATGGGAAGGAATGCTGGCGAACCGATGGCTTCAACCAGACTGCGTACTTCGGCAACGGAGTGGTTGAAGCCCACCTGCAGGTGATTCACGGGTTCGATCACGATGTCCACGCCCCGGTCCTCGGCGATGTCACCCACTTGCCGCAGGGCGGCGGCGATGCGGCAATTCGCCTGTGCTTCATCCGGCTCGTCAGTGCACAATCCCTGTAGGAGACCCACGACGAGGATGGCCTCAAAGCGCTCGGCGATGTCCAGGTAGCTGATGAGACGCTCGACGGCGTGTTCCCGGGCACTGGCGACGGGTGAACTCAGACAGCAATCCGGTCCATAGGCGGCGCCGGTGAGGAAGGAAGGAACCCTCAGACCGCTGTCCTGGGCAGCACGTCCGACCAGATCGAGGCGCTCGATGAGCTCGGGTGTCAGGTTGAGCTCAACTCCCTCATAGCCATGCTCCTGCAGCAAGCCGAAGAAGTGGTCCGGTCCGGCATCGAGGATTGGCACCGAATCGATGAGCATGAAGCTGTAGTGGATCATTGATTCCCCATGATGCGGTTGCGAGTTGCTGTTTACTCAGTGCGCGTGAGACCACGCAGGATCAGACGCGTGTGGACCGGCCGGGTGACAACGTCTTCTGGCCGGGCAGGCTGTTCGACGCGATAGACCATGCCCTCGACCTGTTCGCCGTTGCGCTCGAGAAGCCAGGTGATGTCGCCACTCTTGCCTCTGAGAAAGGACTCGCTGATCGCCAGATCTGCCCAATTCGCTCGGATCGAGATCGCAACACCAGCGTAGTCGCCGAGCCATGACTCAGCATTCTGTCGGGCCGCATGTTATGCTGGTGAACCTCCCCTCATGGAAGCGCAGCTCCCGATACAAAGGACGAGGGTCAGGATGGTGAGTGTCACCACGGGATGTCTGTGCATTGCCGTGCTCCTGTGTGAGGGCAGTCATGACAGTGCGATCTGCCGTCAGAATACGGTGTCCGGCTGTATCGACACAAGATCAATGGAATTGGAGAATCAGGTTGAGAATGTGCTTTACGTTTGATATGTTTGCATCAAAATAATGGAGGAAAAGATGCGAATTACTGTGGACATTGATGAATCGCAGCTCGTGGCGATCCAGCAGGCAACGGGTGTGAAGAAGAAAGCACCTGCGATCCGACAGGCCCTGACGGAGTATGTTGCGGAGCGCCAGCGGCGGCGTTTCCTGAGCAGGGTGATGGAAGGTGGAGTTGACTACGGGCTGACGAACGAGGAACTGGAATCCAGGGGCACGTATGATGCTGATTGATACGTCCGCATGGATCGAATTTCTACGGCGAGTCGGCGATCCAGACGTGACGCGGCGTGTCGCAACCTATCTGGAAACCGGCACCGCCGCTGTGTGTGGGTCGATCGAATTTGAGCTGCTGACAGGCGCTCGACCCGCCGAGGTGGAAGATGTCCGCACGGCGATATCCTTCTGCGAGCAACTCGAGTTCACGGCGGCCTGTTGGCGACGGGCCGCGAAGGCTGAGAGAGACCTGCGCGGCGTCGGCGTCACCGTGCCCCGTGATGATGTCTTCGTCGCCACGATCGCCTTGGAATACGGCGTGCCAATCTACGCCTGCGATGCCCACTTCGAGTTGATGCAGGCGAAAGGCAAGCTGGGGCTGCAGCTAGTTTAGCCAGGCCAGCTGCCTTGCTGACCTCGCCTCAGGGGACTCGCCTGGCCCGCTTGAGGCTCCGACTCATGAGGATGGCAGGCGTCAGCTGCGACAATTCGTGGACCGGTCGATCAGACAGTGAAGAGTCCGGTTAGCGTGCTCGGGGTCTCGTTGCTTGCTGGAGAAAGGCCCGATTGATCGGGTCCAGTTGAAGAGCCAGTGTCCCTCCGACTTCTCTGAATGCTGCGTCGGCCTCCCACTCGCTCGCGGTCTCCTGTCTCTCCGGGAAGTGTTCACCTGCTTCCGAAACGTAGATGAGCTGCAGGAAATCCGGATAAGGGTAGGGATAGTCGGGTGGCGCCTCCTTGAGGTGGTGGAAGTGCGTGACACCCAACAGCCTCGGCGCCCGGGCCGTCCAGCCGGTTTCCTCAAGAAGCTCTCTCTGCAGGGATTCCTCGAAACTCTCGTTCGCTTCGACACGGCCGCCTGGCAGGATATGATGCTCTCCCTTGTAGTCTTCGATCACCATGACCTGCGCGCCTTTCAGCAGCACACACCGGACAGAGGACACGAGCTGTACGGGAGGCATCGCCTCGGTGATGAAGGCTCGAACATCCAGGGGCATGGTCCCGGCTGCCCACAAGGCTCTCTCTACGGCGACCGGTGACAGGCCATCAAAGAAGTCGCTGGTCATGGCTTTGTCACAGCGACAGTCAACCACGTTGGCAGGCCGGCTCTCGGGTTGTTGCGCCAATCCTGAAGTGTCGGGTCAGCCCCTGGCTGATACGAGTAGCCTTCCCAATGCCGGCTGTTCGTCGGTGGTGATTCAGCGATCTGTGCCAGCTGCAGACCTGCACCCAACAGCGTATTCACGAGGTCGCTGAGCATCCAATGGAACTCGGTGGTTCCGTCGGCCTCGTCCTCGAAGGGCCCGGTGGTCCAGTAATCCTGCTCCATTTCGAGGGGCGTCACCTGACGCTTCCAGGGGCGCTGAAATGGGTGGATATCATAGAAGACGTAGTGTCCGCCGCAGCGCAGAATTCGGTGCACGTGTCCAAACACACCTGGCAGATCATCGATCCAGACGAAGAAGCCATTCGACGAACAGACCAGATCGAAGGAAGCGTCGGCGATAGTCGACATCTGTGCGGCATCTGAGCGCACGAATTCCATTTCGAGTCCCAGCTCTTCGGCCCTCTCCCGTGCGGTGGCCAGCTGATTCTCGGAGATGTCGACGGACGTGACCTGCATGCCCAGGCCGGCGAGGGCGAAGGCCGCATAGTTGTCGCCGCTCCCAATGACACAAGCCTGCTTCCCCTCCAGGTCCTGAATGCGATCTCTGATCAGGGCGAGGGCCTCGCCCTCGAAGGCCAGGTCAGGTTCGGCAGGGCAGCGTCGCCAGAGACCATCTCGATCTCGTTCAGCCTTCCAGCTTGCGGCGTTGGCGTTCCAGTTCCTGCGATTGCCTTCGTGTCTGTTATTCATGTTCTGGGATTCATGTTTGGCGGCTTGTCTGTGGCGCTACGTGAGGGGTTTGTCGTCGAATCTGTGGGTCGACCCATGTGCGTCGGGCTATTGTGTATCAGGCGTTGGGAGACGTCGCGTCGAAGTGGGCGACAAGATCACCGTCCAGTGCGTGATGGCGGAGAGGTCTCGCAGCTTGTCGGCCCATAGCGCGATCTGACCAGAGATCGACATCAGTCGGATCCCCTCATGGCTGTGACACGAGTCGCAGTCTGAGTCGCATCACCGGAAGCTGATAGGTGATCACGCCATCCTCATTCGTCTGGACTCGCAAGTGCTGGCTTGCTCCCGTCTCTTCGGCCACCTCGACTCCTCCTGAAGGCGTCCTGTTCTCGAACGTCCACGCCGAATGCTCCTCGACGCGAAATCCATAGGTGCTCAAGTCGGCCTCGATCGCTTCTAACGAGTGGTAGTAACGCACGTGCGAATCGTCAGCCAGTTGGAAGATCCGGGTGAGCGCTTCTCCAACACGCCCGGATCCAGAATTGTAAGGGGCCTCAAGAATGAACACGCCACCGGGTGCCAGAATTCGGGCTGTCTCAGTGTAGGCCTCGTGCGCATCACTCAGATGATGGAGCACATTCCGCGACAACACCCGGTCTACGACATCATCGCCGAGTGGGAGGCGGTCAGCCGATGCGACCTCGGCGGTGAGGTTGCCTGCACTGGCTTCGTGTGCACGGTTGCGACACTCGGTGATGGCTGCATCGAGACTGTCGCAGGCGAATACCTTGCACTGCGGGTACTCTGTGGCAGCCCGAACCGCGAAGGCGCCATTGCCACAACCTACGTCAGCAAGACTCCGTGCTGCAGACAGATCCAGGAGTCTGAGGACTTCGTTGATCTGATCTTCGGACTGCAGGGTTCTGGCGTATCCCGGCGAGCGAGTCCAGCCATCCGTGATCGAGCTGTTCTGAATTGTCATCCCATCCTCCATGGAACCATGATGGATTCCGGGCTGATCAGTCGCAAGGAATGAGATCCCTTGCCGTCGTGGTCCAAGTGAGTAGGTCGCTGGATGCAGGAACCGTTCGACCAGGTCGCTGCCCCTCCCTGCGTGGCAGGAGCCTCACTCAGGCGCACCGAGCTCACGCAGTCTGTCGATCTCACGATCCGTCTCACGAATCTGAGGACGAGGCGCGCGTGGACGAATGGATTCACGATGCGCCAACGCGTACCCCAGTGGGGTCACTGTGCGGATGGTCCCATTGACCAGACACCTGGCCTGCAAGGACAGGTCGGCCCGCTTCTCTATCAAGAACTCGAAGGAATCCCAACACGTTTCGTACGCCGGTGTATTCGCGGGAGCTCCTGGACTCCACGCCATCGTACGCCCAATCGTGAAGTAGATCGGTGTCTGGCCTCCTGAGCCGTCTTTCTGGTCTGGGGCAGGTGCATCGATGTTCGCCCCGTGCCGGAACAGGAGCTCCACAAAGGCCAGATCGTTATGCGCTGCGGCAATGTGGAGAAGTGCGCCTCTCAGTGGGCCTATTTCGCCCGAGAGATGGTACATCGGCTCCTGTCCTGCGAGGCAGTCTTCGAAGAAGAGCTGACGAACCAGAGATGGATCGTTCTGCAGCCGTTTCTCCAGCACGTCGAGATCGCCTCGATGGATGTCCATTCGTGGCCCATCTTCGTAACTGGCACCCGCTTCGATCAGGGCATTAACGACGTCGTAGCGACGTGGTCCCATGCGGGTCTGCGCTACAACCATACCCTTATTCGGATCAACACCCAGTGCTACAAGTCGCTTCACCTGGGACAGATTCAGATTGTAGGCATTGTTCCAGAGAGCCAGGAGGAACTGCTGCATGTCCGCCCCGGCAGCCGCCAGGGCACGGAAGCAGCCCTGCTGATCACACGCGTGAGAATAACGGAGCGGCGTGATGCGGCGTTGCCTGCCCTTCTGATCCGTCCAGTCAAACTTCTGATCACGCAGGTCGGGGATCTGCTGCAGCATTTCGGTGATGGCAGTGACGTTGCCCTGGTCGATGGCAGACCTCATACTGCCTGCCGGAGACTGGGGGGCATGAATGGCCTGCACCAGCAGTGGCCAGCTCCCAAAGCCATACTCTCGAGCGATGACGAGTTGGGCGTCCGTTCGCGAAATGACTGCAACGGCGATGTCAGCGATGGCTGCGCCGACGAGCTTCGGGAGAGATTCGCGCACACGGCGCAGGGCCTCGGCACGACCCGTCTGATGGTCGCGCTGCAGATCCTTGGCCTGCTTGCGCAGATGTTCAAGATTGGGTGAGTCGGGGAGACGACGAGTGGGGGTCGACATGACGACCTCCTTTCATTGTATCTGCCTGATGTCCGCACGAGCAGGCTGAAAGAAGGACGTTTCAGCGATGGTACCTAAGATTGCTGGGTGGGTTCAACCCTTTCCGCGGACATGGACGCGCCCCTGAGCACGTTGCCCTGAGGATAGTCGGGTGCCGACAACAGTGTCAACGTTGTTCGGGATCCGGGTTGTCTGCGTGATGGAGATGCATCTCACATAGATGACAGAAACGAGTCTTTGACACCATGCCACCCTGCTCACTACCGTGCGATGCAGAGTCCATGATCTCCGTGACAGCGCAGCTGGCGAGACCAACGCGAGCCAAGAGGCGGAGGTCGCGAGCATACGAGCTCGGTAACGACGAGCTGACTCTCGCGAGGCGAGGACTTCGGTTCTCGCCTCTTCGCATTCTGCCGACTCGCCCGCCCCGACCGGCCGAGTGAGTTGATTGGTAGAGTCGAAGCCCGGTAAGTTTCACCATATCCAGTTCGGATCGTGGCAACCGGTGGGGTCTGGCATGTCTACTGAATCGATCATCACTGCAGTACTGGCCGTGCTCGCCGGCGCGCTGCTCCTGCGGCGTCTCATCCGTGGGCTCGGGGCGCCGTGTAATTGCGGTCGTCGAATGGACCGCTTCGACGATCTGATACCATCGGATCAGGACGAGATCCTGTCACACTACAGGCAACACGAGAAACGAACGCCGGATACGGGTGCCATATTCGCCTGCCAGCGGTGTAAGGTCATCCACGACGATTTCTCAGGTGTGGCGCGTTCGATGGTGGGTGACAGCACATCGATCTGCAAAGTCTGCGGGCAGTCGCACGTGCGGTATATCGGTGTCCCTCCGGGAGGGATCCCGGTGTTCGCGGACGCGAATCCTGAACATGTCGAGGAGATCGAGTGTCTCCGGTGTCAGCGAATGCCGCGTGATTGTTTTCTGTGCGATGCGAAGCCGAAGGTCACCGGTTGCCGTCACTGTCAGACGCTGCATACCTGGCAGTCAGGCGACGGGCAGTTCGACTACCTGGTGGCGCTGACTGACAAACCGATCCTGCAGATGGCACACGATCACACGGGTGGCTTGACCTGATCGCGAGCCGCGCTTCTGGCGGAGTTGATGTGTGAGGTGCCCGGTCGGCTTCGCAGTAGGAGCGGATCGTGACCCCATCGGATCTGTGGATGGTCTGCGTAACCGACGTTACTCACTCCCGGCCAGGTAGGCGACGACCTCATCGAGCGTGCGATCGTGGCTCTCGACGTTGTCAAAATATCTCAGCCCGAGCCTGGTACAGTCTGCCCTGATCTCGCGGCTCACCGACTTCAGATGCTCAGCCATCTCAACAGCATCCTCGTCATCGCCACTCGACCAATCGCCTGGTGCGTGTTCACGTAGCTCGCGCACCTTCCGCATCGTGTCCATTTCGCAGAACCCGATGAAGCATGACCGGATACGGTCAGCCAGGTCACGATGCAGTTCAGCCGCATAGGCAGGCAGCAGGTAATACCCTTCGATGAGGATGCTCTCTTCTTCTTCGGCGTAGGTGTGGATCATGCCCCGCAGGATGGGCCACAATTTCACCGCCGTGGCGGGATCATCATACAGATCGATCCCATAGTCGGGCATGCCCCGGACGAGGCCCATCTTCAGAAAATCGATGCTGGAGCAGGAGACGCCCGTTCGATCCACAAACCGGTGCGCGGCGGTGGTCTTTCCAGCACGTGGTGCGCCGCCGAGTAGGTATATCATCCCAGAGGAATCTCGATCTCGACAGACGAACTCTCGTCGTCTCCGATGATCTCGCACACGACGGCTTGTGCATCGAAGTATTCGACCCCGGTGAACAATGTGCTCGCTTCACGTAAGGCATGCTGCGCTTCAGCCGGCGATGGAAGACGCCCCACCGTGAGGTGTGGGAACCTTACATCCCGATCAGGCCTGTGTTCCGCGAGTATGTCCTCGTACAGTCGCTCATGAAGCATGGACAGAGTGTCCTGTCCTTCATCTACATCCAAGACGAGAAAGGTTTCTTCGTGGAGGGCAGGACCTGTGAAGGTCAACCTGAACTGATCGATTCCGGCGCAGGCTCTCTGCATATGATGGGACAACTCAATCGGCAATAGGGCGTCGCGGAATGGGAAGACCAGCGTGATGTGAGGCGGGAGCAAGTCCGAGAGCGTGTCGAAGCGCTTCCGGCAAGCCTCGATCTGGCCGAGGTCGCCAACTGGGAAGATGTGTATTGCACGTCTTGGCAGTGTCATGGCTGTGTCTCACGCAAGCAATCGTCAGCCTGAATGAATCGCTGTCCGACCAACTCTGGTTGGCACCGAGCTGCCGCCTTCGTCGCAGGTAGCCAGAGATGGCGATCATGTTCTGGGTCCAGGACCACCGCAGCATCTACATCTGCCTCAGCACGAAATACGGACCACTCCACATTCCCCAGCTTTGTGCGCTGAAGATCCAGCTTCAGCCCCGTCTCCTCCTCCAACTCCCGAGCCGCGCACAGATGGACAGGCTCTCCGGCGTGGCGGCCGCCAGATGGGGGAGTCCAGGCCCAGTCTCCTTCTTCTTCTGGGCCACTGTGTGCCCGGTGAAGCACGAGGTACTCACAGGCGGGGGCGACTCGTCTGTAGACGATGACGGCTGCGCCATAGGGGGGCTCAGTCGTGGGTTCTGGTTGTGCGGGGCTCCGGTTCAAGGTCATCTGCTATCAGTCAGCCGTCAGCTTGAGCGAGGTGAAATACGGCGAGAATCCAAGACTCTCCCAGAATCGTAGGCCATCGGGATTGGATGCGACAACCTCGAGTGAGATGGGCAGATCCGTGGCGAGGTGGTCCCGCAGTGCAGCGAAGGCTGTGGTGCCGATCCCCTTTCGCCTGTGGTCTCTGTCGATGTAGAAGTGACGGACGAATACCACTTCCTGATCAGGATTGTAGTGGTCGGCCTGCGTCTGGTGGGCGGCATATCCAACGACGTTGTCACCGAGCAGAAACAGGTGGATCGACCATTCATCCGTCTCAAGCCAATGTGCAAATCTGTCACGCAATATGTTGATCGACGGTGGCTGGCTCCCCTGGTCGACGACAAGCCGATGGTTCATCTCAGCCAGCAGATCCAGATCCTGTGTGTCTGCCTTGCGAACAAGCGGTCGGTGCTCCGAATTCAAGGCCGCCGCGGTCAGCTCATGCACGAGCGTTTCCTTGCCAGCCGTATAGCCCTGACGATCCAGCTCGTGGTCGCGGGCCAGGGTACGCTTGAGATCTGCATATCTTTGCCTCGCCTCGGGATTCGACCGCAGGATATCCCTGAAGGCCAGCCACTGTGAGAGTTGTGGATCGGATGCCTCAACGAGATGCAGGTGAGCCGCTCTGACACGAGGTGCAGTCTCTCGCACGAGCAAGTAGCCACCGTCGTCGCCCTTGTCGCCTCGATCGAGGTAACCCGCAGGAGTGAGTCGCTCTACGGCTGACTTGTAGCCATCCCCGGCAAGCAAGACGACAGCGACGTCCAGGATCGGCTTGGCGACCAGTCCGGGAACTGCCGTGCTGCCGATATGCTCGACGGCTTGCACAAGATCACCGGCATGCTGCAGGATCGTATCTCTCTCGCTCTCAAAGATTCGCGACCAGTTCGGATTGTGCCCAGCGAGGACGACGGTTCCACCCATCACACCCAGAGGTTCAGCATCGCTGGTGGCGGTAAGCCAATCATGCCTGTGGATCTCGAACTGGCGGGCCGGCTCGCCCTCAAACTTCGCGTGGGTGTAGATGAACTGGTGGGTCTCGGTGAAGCGGTTCTTCTCGAGGACTCGCCCCGAGGCTGGATTGCGTTGCAGACATGCTGAGCGCACCGTCTGCAGACCCAGCTCCACGAAGGCGTAGCGGACGGCCGCAGCCACTGCCTGCGTCATGATGCCGCGATTCCAGTGAGCGGAACCGATGGCGTAGTCGCACTGGCCAGTCCCTTGATCCCGGTCAATGGCCCCAAGTCCGAGGGAACCGATGACTTCATCTCCGGCGAGGATGGCAAAGGAGTAGCCGACGCCATTCTCCCAGTCATCGATACACTGTCTGACGTAGGTGCTCGCTCCATCCTCGGGATACGGGTGGGGCGTCGTGGTGGTGCGAGCCACGAGTTCGTCGGATGCGAAGCGGTGGATGGCCTCGACATCGTCCAGTTGCAGTGGTCGAATGCTCACGTTCTCGGTCATGCAGACTCGATCTCAAGACGGGGGCGTGGAGCAAGTTCGGGCACGACTGGCGTCAGGATGCCCGTATTGGCAAACATTGGTTGGCAAGGTGAATATCAGCAAGAAGTAGATGTCACCTCCGTTGAACTGACGGGGTCTTTCGTCATAAGCCCTGTGCCCAGGGGGTCATTACTCGGAGCATACCGTTTATGACTCGCTGAGTATGCGGAGAATACCGCTGTGCGGGGTCACTCTGGTGACTTACCGCAGGTGGGTGACGAGGCGAGGTCCGCGAGGGCCTCGCCTTTTTTTCGTAACCTCACGACCGGAGTTTGGGCCCTTGTAGCGAACCCGCTCAACGGTGAATGATGGAACTGGTTGAACTCGTACGATCCGCACAGGCAGGAGACCGGGACGCCTTCGGGGTGATCGTCCTGCGGTTTCAGGATGTGGCCTATGCCGGCGCGATCTCCTGGCTCGGTGAAGCAGAGGATGCGCGCGACGTGGCGCAGGACGCTTTTGTCGATGCCTGGGAGTCGCTGGGACAGCTCCGGGAGCCTGCAGCATTCCCTGGATGGTTTCGACGGATCGTTCGTAAACACGCTGACCGTCACAAGCGACGGCAGCGGCCCATGGTGGAGCTGAATGACTGGGGTGTTGCAGCTGCCCAGCCGGATGCTCTCGAGGTCGTGGAGAAGGAGGAGCTGCGGCGGGCTGTGCAAGCCGTTGTGGTGCAGTTGCCCGACCACCAGAGGCTACCCCTCACGCTGTTCCATCTGGACGGAGTACCACAGGATGAGGTGGCTGCGTTCCTGGATCTACCCGTGTCCACCGTGAAGAAGCGGATCTTCGATGCTCGCAAAGTACTTGAGAGAAGGATGTCCCGCATGGCCAAACAGCACATTGAGAGCGCAAGACCGTCAAAGGACGATGGCTTCGCACGAAGGGTCGATTACTTCATTGCCCTCAGAGAGGGAGACGTGGCGGCGATCACTCGGCTTCTGGATGCCGAGCCGTCACTGCTGAGTTTGAGGAAGAGCTACGAGTTCTCCGGTGATGAGGCCATTCCGCGGAGGATGGATGCTGCCACCTGGGCGGCGACGACGGGCCATGTCGAGTTGCTGGAACTCCTCATCGACCGGGGCGCCCCCGTGGATCCGCCAGAGGGCGAGAGTCTGTTGCACCACGCCATCGTCTCCGGCGCACATCAGGCGATCCGACTTCTGATCGATCGGGGTGCCGACGTGGGCAGACCTGCAGGCAACCAGACGCCGCTCCACCGGGCTGTCATGCGTGATGACAGGGTGGCGGTTGATCTGTTGTTGGCCGCAGGAGCAAAGATCGATGATGTGGACCACCGGGGTCGCAATGCAGCCGATTGGGCGGCGCTGAAGGGGCGGCAAGCACTGCTCGATCACCTGATCGCCAAGGGCGCACGCAAGCCGGAATTCCCGGTCCGAACCCCTCGGCTGCGGCCACTCTCGGGTTCGGATCGGAAGGTCCCGGTCGGTGACGGCATCCTCGGGCATGTACTGGATGCGGAAGGCAGGCCGCAGAAAGGAGACTCCTCAGGCGACTCCCGGCTGATTCCCGCATCCGTCGATCGTCCGGTGCCGCCGATCCTGGAGACGGGGCTCAAGGTGGTCGATCTGTTCTGCCCTGTGAGACGCGGCGGTGTCAATGCGATCAGTGCAGGCACGGGAGTCGGTACTGCCGTCGTGGTACCGCAGATCGCCAGGAATCTTGCAGCCGAGTTCGATGCCCGGATTGTGTTTGTCGCAGCCCAAACGCTGGACCCCGAGCTGTTGTTCCGGGAATGGAAGACGATGCTCACCGACGGCAGATTGCTGGGTGAACACACAGCCTACGTGCTTGCCAAGCTGGGGGATCAGGACTCATACAGGGAGGCGGCAGAGACCGGGTTCGCGGCGGCTGACGCCTTCCGCAGTGCGGGGCATGAAGTGCTGCTGTTGGTCGACAGTCGGGTTGCTGCGGCACCGGGTGTCGGGCGCTTCCTGCGCTCCAACGTGTCGACAACACCGGAGTCGGCCGTCACAACGCTCTGTCTGGCCAGCGTCCCCTATGGCGACGCCTCGGGCGCCTTTGACACGGTCATCAGAATGGATGGGAATCGTTCGCGTGATGGTCTGTATCCGGCCATCAACCCCGTGCAGTCCACATCGCAGTTGCTGCTGGGCGATCTCATCGAAGAGGGGCATCGGCGAGAGATTGCGGATGCCAGGGAGCTCCTCCGACGATACTACGAACACGCTCAGGAACCACAGAAAGTCATTGAGGGTCCCGTCCCCAGGTCGGGTTCGCTCTGGCACACCGATGCTGCAACCGAAGACGAGGAAGAGACCTGGCGGCTCATGATCCGTGGCCGTCGTCTGGATCTATTTCTCACGCAGCCATTCCACGGCACGGAGATGTTTACCGGTGAGCCCGGCGAGGTCGTCCCGCTGTCCGCAGCCATTGACGGATGCCGTCGTATTCTGTCTGGTGAATTCGATGATCTGCCTGAGGAAGCCTTCCGTATGGTTGGCTCAATCGAACAGGCGGTTGAGAAGGCCAAACGGCTATAGATCACACGGCGGGAGCCGCGTTCAGGGCACCCGACTCTCCCAGTTCCTGGATGTCTTTCAGATACCGGGTCACGTCGCACTCGAGCTTTTCAGGGTAGGGATAACCAAGACGCGAGGCGATCTCAGTTGCGAGACGCGAGAACACCTTCGCTGTCTGGTACATGGCCCGCCAATTGTCCTGTGGGTCGGCGCCGGCGAAGGTCGTCTCGATGTCGGCCCACACGCCTGGATCTATTTGCCTCTTGAACCATCGTCCATTGACGCCAGGATTCGACTTCCAGTTGCTGTCCATACCGATGTGCCATGAGATCACCTTGCCCAGGAGATCATGGTGGAGGCTGACATCGAGCATGTGCTTGGCGAAATAGAACTCATCGCGAACGAGACACTTGGCTACGTAGGTGATGTCCCACCAGAAGGTGTTCACAGTCTCACTGAACTCGGCCTGTGTCGGTTGACTGGTATCAAACTCCGAGTTCGTTGGGGGCACGGACCCTTCCATGAGTCTGTCTTTGTCGAGTAGCACGCGGTAGCCGATGTCTCGCTCGTAGCCACCCTCCTGCTGCACCCTCTTCAGTTCACTCGTCAACTCAACACCGAAGTCGATTCTGGGGGCATCTGCGAAGATCACCATACACCCCGCGTTGCCATCCTCGCTGGTCTGCGGGAAGGCGGGCTCGCGGATGATGATCTCGCCCAAGGCATTCAGCCATCCGTCATCCAGGAATGGCTGCAAGTCCTCGACGTAGAGCTCGATGTCATAGTCGGACAGTATATCGACGGGGGCTCGCGGATTGGCGCGGCTGCTGGTGAGCAGGACCACTTGCACATTCTCATTGCCAGCAGCCCATGTGGTCACTTCGGCCGCCATATCTCTGGTTGTATTCATGGTTCAGTCTCCCTGTCGGATGGCCTCCTGGCATGCTACGTGCGCCAGAAGGTGGATTCGGGATTGGGTTGGTAGGTGATCCGTGCCAGGTGAGGTGTCTCCAGGCGCTTGCCGTCTTCGTACAGGCTGTCCACACCTGCCGCCGTGAGCCCCGTGGTCAACAGTGTGCGCTCCACCGGATAGGAGGGCTTCCCGGTGAGAAACATCTGCTCCACATTGTGGACCTGGGGACTGAAGAAATTCGCCAGCGTCGTGTGCGCCGGCGGCATGGGTAGATACATCTGTGTCGACAGGGGTCGGTCCTGGCCGGCGATGCGAGCGGCAAAGTTGAAGTCCTCTACCAGTCCATTCATCAGCATGATCGATGATTTGAGTCCATCCGCATGCTCGAAGACATAGGCTATGGGATCACAGAGGCTCTTCATCTCATCGATGGTCGGAAACACATGGTTGAAGCCAGGGCGAGCCGACCCGAGGGTGTGACTTCGACACAGCGCCGCCTCGAACAGATCCCGCGACCAGACACCCTTGTCATGCGCCTCCCAGAACCGCTCGTCGCGATAGGTCTCCAGCCAGAGGACGCCCGTCTCGCCTCCGGCGCGGCGTTCGACCATGCACTGCAGAGCCTCCAGCGCATGGATGTCGCCACCGTCGATGCCACCGGCACAGACGCAAATCGCCTCCTGGACTTGTGTCCCAAGAGGCATCTCGATCTGTGGCGTGCGCCAGGTGACTGGCAGAGAAGAGCCCGCCATGAAGGGGATACCGAGTTCCACCGACTGGTCGTACATCCGCCGTGCCCAGTCCCACTTCCATGACAGATGTTTGTCGCAGAAGATAGGCGCCACCTTGCCGGTGGCGCGGAAGACGGAGATCATCTGCTGGAAGAACTCGTAGCGCGGATACTGATGCTGCCCCTTCTCGTTGCGATGGTAAGTGCCGTGTTCGGCAATGAGCAGGATGCCATCTACGGCCAGATCCGAACCACCCATCGTCAGTGCGTCAGCGATTGTTGGCACAAGTCTCATCTGCGGAAAGCGCGCGAGACGATCCGCAGTCAGATCGCCTTCCGGGCGCTGGCCTACGTATAACGAGACCACATCCATTTCCGGGTGATGGTGACGGCCATTCCAACCGTACCCCTCCAGAAAGCGGTCAACGATGTGCTGACCATGGGCGAACTGGCGGTACTCGGTAACCACAGCGGCTATCCTGAGTCTGCGTTTTATCCCTGACATGCTGTGGATCCTTCATGGACCATAGGTGAGGGACTGGCTTTACGAACAGGTGTATCGATGCTTGAACGTTCCTGCCATGTCGGTGTAATGGCAAGCTCAAGATTCCCGGCTGACGACCGATAGAAGTACTGAATCGGTTCGCGGTTGACACTGTCAACGAGCGTGGTAGATCTTGGTTACCAAGGAACGATCGAGATGAGACTTCAGATGAACAGCAAAGTGATCCCCGCTGTAGAGGCGCTGACCAGCCCGAGCACAATTCGAGCAAATAGGGCGGTCTCTCTCGATGCTAATGCCAATTCCAATCGCAATGACGACAATACAAGTCGGCGGCGGACTGGCGTGTAGCAGAAGATCATCTCGAAACACACTCAGGCCCGCCGTCGGACATCGACGGTGGGCCTCTTTGTATGCGCTTCGGGGGCTCGCGGTCGTTACAGGCTGAGGGCCTTTCTCGCCGAAAGGACGCATACGATGGAACGCACTACTGTATCTGAACTCCGCACCAGAATAGGACAGCAGGTCTGCGTGAAGGGCTTCGTGGAAGCCATCCGCGAGCACAAGGAACGCCTGTTCATTGTGATTCGTGACCGCACCGGGTCAGTGCAGGTGCTCTCGGAGCGGGAAGGTTCACCCACCGAGGCGATCGTGATGGATCTGACTCGAGAGTCCGCCGTGGTCGTCACGGGTCTGGTGATCGACAATCCTCAGGTGCGATTGGGAGGACTGGAGATCGTGCTGGAGACGCTTCAGGTCGTTGGTGCTGCAGCCGCGCCCCTGCCCCTGGAGACCACGGGCCGCAGTCGACCAGGGGTCGAGCATCGCCTGGACTGGCGCCATCTCGATCTGCGGCGACCGGAAATGCGGCGGGTGTTCGAGATACAGACGCTTGTGGAGCGAGCGATGCGGCGCTTCTGGGAAGCGGAAGGGCTGATCGAGATCCACACACCGAAACTGATGGGCACAGCAAGTGAGTCAGGAGCAGAGCTGTTTGGCCTCGACTACTTCGACACCACGGCCTACCTGGCCCAATCGCCGCAATTCTACAAGCAGATGGCCATCGCCGCGGGTTTCGAGGGTGTCTTCGAGATTGGCCCCGTGTTCCGCGCTGAGCCCTCGTTCACGACGCGCCACACGACAGAGTTCACCAGCGTCGATGTCGAAATCTCATGGGTCGACTCCCATGAGGATGTGATGGTTTTCGAGGAACGCTGGATGCACGCGGTGTTGGAGGAAGTGTCAGGTTGCGCAGGAGGAACCGAGGTCAATGTCCCGACGCTTCCCTTTCCTCGCATCTCTCACGCGGCGGCGGTCGAGATTGCGCGGACACGGCAACCTGGATGGGAGCCATCGGCCAGCGGCGACCTCGATCCAGCCGGTGAGCGACTCGTGGCACGCCATGCGGCCGAGGAATTGGGACACGAGTTTGTGTTTGTCACGGACTACCCGGTCTCGGTCCGTCCCTTCTACCACATGCGACATCCGTCAGCGCCGGAGCTCACGCGCAGCTTTGACCTATTGTGGAAGGGGATCGAGATCACCACGGGGGCGCAGCGGGAGCACCGCATTGAAATCCTGGAAGCTCAGGCGACAGAGAAGAGGCTGGGGCTCGACGGCCTGGCGTCTTACCTGGGGTTCTTCCGATTCGGCTGTCCCCCCCACGGGGGATTCGGCTTTGGGCTCGCGCGCATGCTGATGGTGCTGCTCGACCAACCCAGTGTGAGGGAGACGACGCTGCTGCCAAGGACACCGAACCGCCTGGTCCCATGAGAAGTAAACGCCGGATCCGACAGGTACGGTAGACTGCAGGGGTGGATATAAGCAAGGGCCAGGTAGGCGCCAGGGCGCTGGGAACCGGGACGACACGGTGCCGTCCATCAGGCAGAGGTTCCTCTCAGCCCCAAGAGGCGTCGATGAACAGAGTGATACTAGCAATCCATTCGGTCCACCAAGGACCAGGCCGCCCGACGGCGGACAACCGCTTGAGCCTGCTACGTCTCCAGGAGCTGTGATGACGAATCTCGAACGCGCTTTCAGTCATCGCGAGAGGGAGGTCTATGAGTCGCTCCTCGACGGTGACTTCTGGTTCACCGAGACGGACTGCCTGGGAGAGCTCGTGCTCGCCAATGATCGGGAGGAGGAACTGCTGATCATGGGGTCACGGGACGGGTCCAGTAAGGGAATATTCAGTATCTATCGCACCATCAACTGGAGCTTCCAGCCTGTGGCGCACATCACCGAACTGGGGCGTGACTATCCCGATGCATTCGAGGGTGATCCCGATGGCCACCCCGACGAAGACTGGGAGGTCTTCCGCGGGCGTGTTGAGATCTTGCTGCTTCGACCTAATAACGATGGGGTCGCCGTCAGCCAAACGATGAACTTCAAGCTTCGGCAGGGAGAGGATGGTCTCTGGCGGATCGTGCGATGGGTGGATGATCCACTCTCAGGGGACTGCAGTGGGGCAGGTTCCGCGCGTCCTGCTGGCACGACGAGTTGGGGTGGCTCGCGCCAGGTTGCCGTCTGGCAATGACTAGCCGACCACACGCATCGGGATCGGTTCCGATGCAGGATCGATCCCGAAGTCCAGCACAAGCGATGCGTCGCCATGGGTGAATGACACCTTCCCGGTGTTGAGAGGCGCCTCGACCCCAGGGGCATCGTAGAGTGGACAGGCTTCGTAGTCGACGCGCTGCCCGTTGACGACATGCTTCCCCGGTCGCCCGTCAGCGCCATTGCCGTATTCCATCTCCAATGAGACGCCCTGTGTCGTATCGACAGCGACGCGATTTTCGTGTGGCCACCCGGTTACATCGACGTTGGCATGGACTCGCGCTTCACAGAAGGCACTGAAGGTTTGCTGTGACGCCTCGACTGTTTCCAGGACGAGGCCCGTGTCAGGCCCGGCAAGGCGAACCATCCAGCCATCGACCTGACGATCTCGGAGTCTGATCCACGAAGAGGGTCCCAGTGGCATGATGCCCACGTGGAAGTCACCTTGGGATCCGAAGATCCAGCCATCTTGCTGCGTCCAGTCGATCGACCGGGGCAGGTAGAGATTGACGAAGGGGCAGTCGTCCGTCGCGGGGATCCGGTAGAGGATGATGATCGCGCCTTCGTGCTGGAGCATCTGTTCGTAGGGTGATGCGCCGCAGAAGCGGTCGTCCGTCAGCAGATGTGGTTTGCTGCGCCCCACCAGGGGGCCGATGGTCTGTGGCGTCTCTGAGAGGAAGGCGCTCATGCGACCCGATTCACGATACGGGTGGTTGCTGACGATCTTGGCTTCGTGCCGAGGCCCGAGCCAGGTCAGATCCCAGGACACCAGATCAATCGGACCCGCCGGGGGACCGGGAAGACCAACTTGTGTCGATCCGAGGGCGAAGGACGGGCTCATGTAGGTGTACTTCCGCACAGGATCTGCATCGCGCTTGGCGTGGCGGAAGATCGTGCGCGGCGCCCGCGTCTTGCGGACCACATGTGCTTGATCTCGATCATTGGCCAGCTGGGCAAGAATGCTCGGTGGCCGATAGCGTGAACTGATGGCAGGTCCGAGTCGTGAGTCGCAGTGTATGGCCGGGTCGAATTCGCCACCGAAGTAGATGTAATGCAGGCCCGCGATCGATCCCGGATAGGTCCACGTATTCTGACGGTCTCCTTCGCGACTGTGCCCCCCGGCCCACGTGCCATGGAAGTTCTCGAGTGCGAGGTCGGCGACGAACAGGGCCAGTACGTTCTCGGCCTGCCGGCGCATGGCCTCGTCACGCGCGTGGTCAGCCAAAGCCATCATGCAGACCATGTGCAGAATGTGATAGATGGTCGAGTCGTATTCGTGATGACCGAAGCGTGCCGTGCGCTCGATCATGCCGAAGATCCAACGACTCGCTTCGGCGTGAACGACCGGTGTCGACAGGCCATTGCCCCAGCGCTCTACCTCTGGCCAACGTTCGGCTGCCAGCAGGAGCGTCGTGTAGTGCATGAGCCAGTGATTCTCGGTGTTATCACGGTGCAGGACGCCCTGCGTGATGATGCGGCGGACGTGTTCGGTGGCCTGTGCCTCAGGATTCTGCGCCCGCAGCAGCATGGTCATGGAGGAGATGATCTCGAATGTGCCGGAAGAGACCCGCGGCGAGGGCCCAGGTGTCTCATGGCCAAGACTGCGTTCGATGATCGGGGTCAGCAAACTGCTGTCGGATCCGTTGATGAGAAGGGCATGGCCGTCCCAGGTGGAGCGGGCGTCGTGTGCCATGACCTGGGCCACCTGCGTGATACGGTCGTCGACCTGTGCTCTGTATTCGGCTTCAGTCATCTCACACTCTCGGGGGCGGCGATGGCGGCGATGCGATCGGGAAAGCCTGAGACCTGATGCCAGCTCTGGCCCGCGTCGGCCGATTTCCACGCACCGCCCGGATCGGCACCTGCAATCCAGGTTCCACCGGCGGCGCCGATGGCATCGATGCGGAGATCGGGGCCCATGTGGCGCCAGGGGCCGGAGCCGTCTCCGACATACACACCGCGTTCGGTGGCGGCGAGGAGGACGCCATTGTCAGCTGCCAGATCGTAGACGATCACCCCGTCTAGACCGCTTCCTGCAGCCGACCAGTGCTGACCATCGTCGCTGCGCCAGACCCCGCGGCCGTCACTCCCTGCCCACAGCTGCCCTTGCAGGTGCGTCAGTGCTCTCACTGCTACGCCACGCAGATTCGACGGGTGCCACTGAGAATGGTCACCATCAGAGCTGAGGACGCCCTGCTCGGTCGCGGCGATCCAGTGGCCGCCGAGGACAGCAACGGCACTTGTGAAGCGATCGTCCGGTGACAGGCTGTCCGAGTGGAAGGACCAACGGACGGCGTCGATCTCATCTCGCCGACCGGTGGCAATCCCATAGGCTGACGCGACGAGTACACCGGGATCTCCTGGGAGGGGGGCCAAGCCAAGAGCTTCCGTCAGGGTTTCATCGTGCAACTGGACCCACCAACCGTGGGCCGGCACTTCCCATACACCGGCGCCGCCACCGACCACCACTCGGCCGGGTGAACGCAGGATGCTCGTGAGTCGTACCGTGTAGCCGCCCAGGAGTTCCCATTCTGCGCCTGGAATACCCGAATACAGTCCTTGCTGTGTGGCGACGAGCCACTTCTGGTCGATGTCATTCGTGCGAGCCACTTCTGCCTCCACGGTTCGTGGTGTCAGCACCCCGGAGACCAGGGCGCCGGCCGATGCCGCGGCTGAGGCGGCGAGGAAGGTTCGACGACTCAGTGGGGCTTGGTCGTTACGGAACTCGATCATCTCATATCCTCAGGCACCTCGGAAAACCAGCGGGAGGTTCAGGCCCAGGTCTGTTACCCATGGTCCCGCCCAGCCGATCGCGGGCAGGTTACTCGATAGAATTGCACGCAGTTGACGGAGTCTGGCGATGGGGGTCCACACTCTGAAGTCGACGCCCTCTGGCGGGTCGGATAGCTCCCCGATGGTCGCCGCAATCTCGTCGAGAACTGGCGTGACGGCGGGGCCAAGCCTCGAGTCGCGTGCTGCCCTCAGGAGCCACTTCCCATAGGGATAGGGCTGCCGGTCGGCGAGCAAGCAGATCCTGGCGGCCGCGTCGATCGCTCTCCCCGCGGCTGCGACGCCTGCCGGGGCATCACCCCGTGCCGCCATGGCGATGCCTCCTCCACTGTCCAGCATGTAGGAACCGATCGCCCTTCTGAGAAGAGTTCCGCATACGGAAGGGGCAGACTGGAGTAGGATTCCAGCAGCCAGTCGTGTGCGTCCTGTGGTCCGTTGAGACAGACACTTCGGGTCGTGATCCAGGTGAAGACTGGCTCGCAGGTCTTCAGGCGAGCAACGGTATCGCTCCAGTCGTAGAACGTCCAGTGGGCTTCAGTGTCACCCCGATCCCTGAACACCTGTCCGTCTTCTGAGTATTCGAGTCGATCTTCGGGTGTGAGACGACCCTTGTCTCCCAGTATACACAGATCCAGGTCGGACCAGCTGTCTGCATAACCCGCGCCACGCGAGCCCACCAGTAGTACGAGCCCGGGGTGGCCCACGCCCCTGGCAAAGGAGATCGCCTGGTCGACCCAGGGTTGGTACTCAACTGGAAGCTCAGTGTGCATCGGGGTCACCGATTCTGGGTGCATGTGGACGACCTCACTTCAGCAAGGCTCGAGCTTCGTCGGCCTGACCAGCGCAGAATTGTGCGATGGCTCCCATGTGCTCAAGCAATTGGGGACCAGTCGTCTGGTAGGCGTCACGAGCGCGCTGCTCGATTCGGTCTTCTACGATGCCGTTGGCGATCCCCGTATAGCTCAGGGCATAGATGGTGCCAAGGACGGCCTTGAACACACAGGCAACGGTGGACGGATCCTGCCTGAAGCCGCCATCGTGCAGTCCCTCCAGATACCGGGTCAACACCAGATCCGCCAGGGCCGGCGCCTGATCCATCTTCCCGATGAAGAACCAGTGCAAGCTGCTGCCGACCATACGTGCAACATCTTCGCCCACCGGAGAGATGCCCACTTCGTCCCAATCGATGGCCACCGTTTCGCCGCCGCGATCGAAGAGATTGCGTCCGCCCGCATCTCCATGGGACAGGGTCATCGAGGATTGCGCCTGGGCACGGGAGATCAGGTCGTCACATGCTTCGTTCAGCGCATACAGTCTTGTCTGAAGGGCAGCCGGATACACGGCCAGGACACCGGGATGGTCCTGATGCTTCCGCAGTGACTCGACAGCACCAGGACAGAATGCTTCGACGTATTCCGGCCACTGGTTGCGTCCCAGCCAGGGCAGTTGTGGGGGACGGCCTGCAAATCGAGCGCTGAACTGCCCCAGGTGAAAGGCTGCCAGTCCGTAGCGTTCGAGTGACCAGTCCCGGGCCCAGGCACTGCCAACGTCCTCGAACCAGATCGCGATCTCGGTTGGACTCAGCACGATGCCGTCGATGTATTGGGCGGGCGTCAGCCCCGGTGTCTGGTCGCTGAGAAGCCCGCTCTGTCCCAGCAGGTATTCGCGTTGCCAGCTGAGATCATCCGCATCGTGTTCGACGTGGAAGCGTCTGACATTGGTGCAGAATTTGAGAATGAGTGACCAGGGGAATGCCGTCTCCCCGTCCTTGCACATCCCACTCAGACGATAGACGGAGGCGCCACTTCGGCCTGAAGCGATAGGCTCCGTCTCCCACGTGGTGATGTGCACGGTTGAGCTGTCGAGAGATCTCCGGACGAGTCGGGTGACTTCGGTCTCCGTGAGATCAGTCAGGTATTGAGAGATGGCAGACCTACCTGACAAGCGGCTGGCGTTCCTGCCAGGGATGTGAACCGGTCACCCGAACCACTTTCCTGAGATTGCCAATCCAGACGGGCCACAGCCACGGTGTTGGATGGTTCGCCACTCTGGGCGCGGGAACGAAGAGACCCCTCGTGTCACCAGCCGGTTCCGGATGGTCAAACGTCACTCTCCATGATAGGGATATCCTCCGCCGACACGACACCAGGGATCGATGCGGCTTCCCCTGGGCCGATGGCCAGGAGCAGTTCCCGAATCTGCTGCGCCGATGCCAGAGCTTGTGCCGCCGCGATCAGTGCCTCCAGGGGGGTCTCGGGGGCCGCCCACGCAACAGGCATTGCCGTCGACGTATCGCGATACCTGAGTTGGACATATGCCGGAGATGTCCGAGACGTCAGGCACGGATGGTGCCACGCCTCATCGGCGAGCACGGCATGATGGTTGCAGATCTCCCACATGTGGGAGGAGCAGGCCTGGACCCAGCCGAGTCGCATGGGTAGCTCGAGGCTGGCTCGTGCCGGTACTGATCTTGCCCGATCCCAACCTGAGATCGGATGGTGTTGAACCGGCAACCGGAAGCTATGGGCCACAGGGGTGTAAGAGAAGCCGCATTTCTCGTAGAAGCCGATGGCACCGCCGTCGGGAACGGTGCGCAGCGTCGTGCAGGCCTGTCTCTGCGCCAGGGCACGTCCATCGTCGATGAGGCGCCGGCCCACGCCCGTGCCCTGACTGTCGACACGAACCTGGAGCATGCCCAGGTAGAGACACGGTGTGTCTCGGTCTGGTTCATGGTTGACGATCCACTCTGCGTGGCCGACGACCTGACCATCACGTTCTGCAATCCGGCAGTGGAAGGGCCTGAGCAGGCGATGATTGACGTAGATGGCGCACTCCACCGGGTCTACCCAGGGACCATCGGAGTCCCTGTGGACGTCGCAGATCGCCGGCACATCACGCAGTGTTACCTGGCGAACAAGCATCGGACTCTTCGGTCGGCATCAGCCGACTTCCGGAATGGCTTCTGTGACATGTATCCTCCCAACTGGCTTCCTGCAACGATTGGTGGCCTGATGACGCTACTCAGGCAACGCGGCTCTGATCAGGGTGACAGTGTCGTTGATGACATCGGCGCACTTCGGATCGATGCTGCCCTGCAGCATGGCCACTGTCAGAGAATAGAGACGCAGACCCGCCCGGACCTGGCTGGGCAGATCCAGACCGGTCAGCCCGAAGACGTCCTCACTGAGCCGTGCCCACTCTGAATCCTTCCCGAGCGATTCCACGACGTCTCGATACTGGCTGTTGTCGCTTGAGATCAGAATGCCACGCTGGATGCACATGACATTCATCAGCCCCCAGGAGAGTCCGTGGCGTGCGTTGATCAACTTTCCCGTGTGGCTGGAAACCAGGCCACCGAGTCCTTTGTGTGCTTCTTCCGCCCAGCCGACCAGTGCGTTGCTCGCCCACTTGTCTGCCTTGCTCTGCATGGTGGTATCCCAGACGAAATCCCGGGCCCGTGACTGCAGTTCGTCGAGATAACCCTCGGGATCCCAGAGGGGTCTGAATGTCTGCAATCCTCGCATCGATTCGGATGCGAGTTCGGGCGCCAGGAAGATGGCTTCGATTCGCTCTGGTGAAAGAAAACTGACGACCACCAGCTTACCGTCGACTACATGCGTCTGCCCGTCGCAGTTCTCTGCCTGATTCGACTCAAACAGAGCAAGGTCGATATCGCTGTAGTCATCGGCGTCCCCTCTGGCCCAACTTCCCATGAGGGCGGTCGCACGAGTCTCCGGTGACCGGAATCGGTCAGCGAGGGAGTGGAAATCAATCACAGATGGCCTCTCGTGAGTCTGGTTGAGGTCGCCAAGGTGAGTCCCGAGGCGGTACGATGGCAAGGCAGATGGAATGTGTGCCGGCCGACGCGGTCTTTCCCAGACAGCGGTGATCTTGCTTTACTACCCTTGGTCGTTCGTTACCCAATGAATGGAGAAGCTTCAGTGATCGAGACTGAAATTACCCATGATCTGACTCTGTCGACGGAGCAGACCAGTCTGCTGCATATGCACAGTTTCCTGAATGTGCTCGCCGTGCTTGATGGCACTGTCTTCCTGTTGGGTGATAGACTCACAGATGATGCCGGCCTGGAGCCGGCAGCCATCGCCATTACCACTGTCATCGATGATCTTGAGAACGCCGAACGTGCTCTGGATCATGCTCGCGAGGTCGATGCCCTGGAAGCGACCGTGATGGGGGCGATTGAGGCCACCCTTGAAGTGAATGGCGACGCTGCCCAAGCAGATGAGGTACGTGAACTGGTGGAGGTGGCACGCACCGTATTCGAGGTCATTCATGTTCGTGTTCGTGAATTGCTTGCCCGGCAACAGCAGCCCGATGAATGGCTGGCGCATTCGATCGCCCAGCTTGACCAGAACTTCAGAGACTTCCTGGCTGCAGTTGAGCAGAATGCCCGTGGTCGTTATCGCATCGTCAACAACATTGCAGCCGCCGAGCCCACTGACTATGTGGTGCATCTCGATATTGAGAGTGTCGATGGCGACACGATCACCATGCCTGGCGTTCTTCAAGACGTGCTGCGTGATCTTCTGGCCAATGCGCGCAAATACACCGATCCCGGTGGTGAGATCACAGCGGGGCTCTTCGACGATGGGCACAAGTTGCGGATCGTCGTCGAAGACAAGGGACTGGGGATTCCCGAAGAGGAGATTGAGCAGGTCGTCGACTACGGTCACCGCGCCCAGAATGCGCTCAATAAACCGACGATGGGTGACGGCTTCGGCCTGACCAAGGCGTATTTCGTCACACGCCAGTTTGGTGGTCGGATGTGGATCGCTTCGCAGGTGGACGTGGGCACGCGCGTCCGTATCGAGATCGAGCACTGACTTGTACCGACGACTCCTCTGGACTGTGGCAACAACGCTCGCCATCGGGGCAGCTTCGAGTGCTGCGCAGGTCAATATCGAGACCTATCGCGGCAAGCAGGGGCTCTCAGGTAGCGCCCGCTTCGCGGTCAGCAGTGACTTCGGGAATGTCGATGTTCGGCGATCCGATGGTGCAGGTAATCTGACACTCGAACGCGAGCGGGGGACGCTGCTGATCGTTGTACGTGGTGCCACCGGATTCCTTGGCGGCAAACGTTACGCCAACAGTGGTGTGCTCCATCTCCGGTATACCCTGAAGATGTCGTCGCTGGTTCATCCGGAAGCCTTCGTCCAGGGAGATTACGCTCGTTCTCGACGCCTGGATGCGCGCTCTCTGATTGGTTTCGGCAGTCGTTGGAATCTGGTGCGTGCCGAGCGCCTGACACTGGCTGTCGGCAGCGCCATCATGTGGGAAAAAGAGCGTCTCGATCTGATGCTCGGTGACCCACACCAGAGCGAGACATCCGAAGCACGAGTGAGCGCTTACTTCAATCTCTCAGCATCCTCGGAACGAGGGGTCTCGCTGTCGTCGACGGCCTACTACCAGCCGAGTGTCACAGATCTGGCAGATGCCCGGCTACTCGGTACCGTAGAGTTGAACACGCCTCTTTTCGGTCCCTTGCGCCAGACGACGGTTCTCGACTATCGAATTGACCGGAAGCCCCCGCAGGGCGTGAAAGATTCGGACGTCAAACTTTCGGTCAGTTTCGGCGTGAAGTTTGGCGGCTAGGCCGCTACCTCCCGCACCAAGCGACCCACCTGCTTCGGGTCGGCACCCTTGACCAGTTCCACCACGCCCGTGATGACCATCCGATGGGCCCTTTCCAGGCCGGCCATGCGTACGGAGAGTTGGGTCTCGAGGGTCTGTGCCACCCCGGCTATCATGCGGCTGGCGGCCTGTCGCTGTGAATCGGCTCCTTCCTCGAGATGGATTGTCCCGGGGAGACAGATGACAGCTGACTCATCGAGCAGGAGATCGAGGCCGCGGTGCAGCAGCTCCGAGTTCAGGTCCGTTGCGCCACTCAGTGCTGGGTTCAATGGTCTCAGCGCACGCAGGTCGTTGGGGTTCCCCCTACCGGTGCCAGCGACGCGGCCCATGTCGACGAAGAACTCGGCCAGCTTCTCGATCGTCATCTGGGGGAGGGCGGTTGTCGCGAGGCGGGAGAGGAGGCCGTCGATAGGGATCGCCGTCTCGTCGACAGCGACACCGGCGGGTCCACTCTCACGGTAGAAGGTCTCCAACTTGTATTTGATGACGCGCGGGTAGTCGCCCGCCACGTGTCAACATCGGTTTAAAAGTGGACACATTCATCGGTTTCGAATTGGACACTTTCGCCGGTTTGGGCGGGGTCAGTCTTTCTCCTCTCCGCTGCTGAGTCCGGCCTGACGACGATGGCGCAGGCGGTAGCTCTCGCCACG
>JABHDC010000082.1 GCA_018673255.1 Gemmatimonadota bacterium | reverse complement strand
AGACCAAGCTGGTCGAGGGCCTGATGCTGCGTGGTGGTGGCAGCCGCATCTTCGAAGATGATGCCTCCGGTGATCTGAATGCCGGTCTCGGCTACCGCTGGAACCAATTGCTCTTCGACTACGGATACCACATTCCACTCGACCTGACCGAAACCAACGGCTCCCATCGCTTCTCGCTCGTCTGGCAGCTCTAGTCTGGCAGCCAATCGCCTCAGGCAGCAGCAGTCTGACAGTAATAGCCCGGCAGTAGCTGTCCCATCGACAGAGCGAGTCGAAGAGCCACATATTCATCAGGGCCATCCCGTGTCACATCGGGGTGGCCCTTTCTCTTGTCGTTGACGGAGCTATGAAGGCATGACGAACATTCTCGGCGCCACGACGAACATTCTCGGCGCCACGACGAACATTCTCGGCGCCACGACGCGCCCCTTCAACCAACTGCCCTTCGCCGAAGCCTGCCTGCGGATCTCCCGGGCGGGCTATCAGCATGTGGCGATCTTCGCCAACCAGGGCGTTCAGCCGATCCGGTCTGACAGTACCAGTGCCGAACTCGAGGATGTCGGCCGGATCACGCGAGACACGGGGCTGACCCCATCCATGGTGCTGGGCCGTACAGTCTGGGATAATGGGCTGGAAGACGCCGTGACCCAGTATCGCCGTCTCATCGACAATTCAGCCGAAGTGGGTGCCGGGTGGATCCTGGATCTGGGGACCTCGAAGGAAGAGCTCTACGAGGACTACGTTGAGTTGATGCGTCAGGTGGCACCATCGGCCGAAGCGGCTGGTGTGGCCATCACGATGAAACCCCACGGCGGAATCAGTCTGACTGTCGAACACCTCGTGCAGACCCATCGTCGTGTCGATCACCCGGCCTTCGGCATCTGTTTCGACCCGGGCAATATCATCTACTACACCAAGGGTGATCGCCGTCCTGAGCCTGATGTGGAGCACGTCTCCAAATTGGTGACGAGTTTCATCGTGAAGGACTGTGTCGTCGTGGATGGGGAGCCGGATGTTATGGTCACCCCCGGAGACGGCCTCGTCGATTTTCCACTCGTGTTGGCCAAATTGCGAGCCAGTGGCTACAGCGGTCCTTCCTACGTCGAATGTGTTGCCGGGGGCCAGGACGCGGACCTCGTCGAGCGCGCCCTGACTCAGACTTTCGGATACATCCGCGGCATCCACCACGCACTGCCCCTGACTGAGGTCTGAGTCACAGGGAGGTTGGTGCACACGGACGTTCAGGTTCGGCAGGAATCGACGGTCGTCAGGCGACGCGATATTTCTCGATGACGGCCTCGTCGATGTGGATTCCGAGCCCGGGCCCCTCGGGTACCGTGAAGTGCCCCTGATTCAACTCCAGCGAACCAGCCGTGATGTCGGCGATGCGCATGTGTGGAAGCTCATCACAGGGCAGTGTCGCCGCCGCCAGTGTCGCCTGCAGGTGAATCGAATAGGCGGCCAGGATACCGAGGCACAGGCCACCCATCTGGACCCAGATGGGAACATGGGCCGCCTCGGCCAAAGCAGCTGAGTCGCGCACCTGTGCCGCTGTGCCACCGAGATTGATATAGTCCACGGCCTCCGCCTTCAATGCCGCCAGGACGCCGGATGGGGCCCCTAGATGCAGGGCCTGAGGGATCCAGGTCTTCTCGCGCAGAAGGCGGTACCAGTCGAGATTGTCTTTCAGGACAGGGTCTTCGAAGTTGGCCACCGTGCCAAAGGGCTCCAATTCACCCGCCAGACGGGCCGCCACCGAGGGTTGCACGAACAGCGTATTGGGATCAACGCCGACACTGTAGTCGGCCCCGGCGGCCTCTTTCATGAGGCGGATGGTTTCGACGATGTTCCAGGGACGTGCCTTGAGTTTGTGGTTGGTGAAGCCCAGGCGGGCACCGACCTCAGCTTCGGCAGCCGTCTGTTTCGGCTCCATCGGGCAGGACCAGTAGGAGACGGGAACACGCTCTCGAACACGGGCACCGAATAGTCGCCACACGGGTACATCCCACGCCTGGCCGGTGATGTCGAGCAGGGCGCAGTTGATCGGGTCGGGCTGAGCGAAGGCATCTACTTTGAGCGGATCCTGCCCCACGTAGCTCTGGAAGCGGGATTCGAGGTTGGCTTTCTGGCCCTGGCACTCGCCCCAGCCAACGAGGCCTTCATCGGTTGTCAGCTTGACGAGGGTGATGTCGTAGATCTTCGGCATCACGGCGGCGATGGGAGGGATCGGGGGAATCTCGACTTCGAAGAGATCGACCTGACGGATACGCATGGTTCAATGCCTTTCCTGGACGAAGAGGGGACGGAGTAACTTACAACAACGATGCCGGTCGATCCCACCGATATACTGCTGAATCTCATTCTGGGCGCTGCGGCCTTCGTCTCGGCCGTCACCGGTTTCGGTTATGCCCTGATTGCAGTTCCGTTTCTTGTTCTGTTGTTCCCTCCCACTGCGGCGGTTCCCGTCGTACTGATCAGCTGGTATCCGCTGGCGCTGGTGCTGGTATGGGAATGCCGGCGAGCGATGTCCGGGCGTCGAATTCTGCGCCTGTTGCTTTTCGGCGTGATCGGCATGCCGGTGGGGGTCTACGGGCTGGCATCGCTGCCTTCCACGACCATGCAATCCATCATTGGCTGCACGACGCTGCTGGCCACGGTGGCTCTGGCATTTCGTCCAGGGGCGCCCTTCGTGCATGAGGGGCGGGCCCTGGCTGGCGCGGGTCTTCTGTCCGGCGTCATCGGTGGTGGATCCGGCATGACCGGACCACCGATCGTTCTACTCGGCCTCAAGCAAGGCTGGGAGCACCGGGGTTTCCGCGCCGATCTCATCGGCTACTTTTTCCTCCTCCACGGCTTCATGGCGCTTGCCTTTGGTCAATTTGGTCTCCTCGACGGCGAGACATTGCGACTCACCGTACTCGGTCTGCCCGGTGTGATCTCAGGCTCTGCTGTAGGACTGTGGGTGAAGGGGCGCGTCGACGCACAGACCTATCGACGCCTGGCGATTGGCCTCATCGCCATCGGGGGTGTCTCGGCGACACTGATGCGGTAGGACTTCGGATACGGGAAAGAGACAGGCAGAAATGACTGATCGACCGAACATTCTCTTCATCACCAGCGACCAGCAGCACTGGAATACGATCGGGGCAACGAATCCCGAGATCCAGACGCCACACCTGGATCGCCTGGCTTCCCAAGGCATGCGCTGCCACCGGGCCTACTGCCCGAATCCGACGTGCACGCCATCGCGCGCCTCGATGATCACCGGCCTGTATCCCAGCGATCACGGCGCCTGGAGCCTGGGCACGAAGTTGATGGAGGACGTGCCGACCGTGGGGCAGGCGCTGGGGCGATCCGGTTACCGGACGTCCCTGGTCGGCAAGGCCCACTTCCAGCCTCTGCAGGAGACCCCCAAATACAGCTCGCTGGAATCGTATCCCATCCTGCAGGATCTGGACTTCTGGCGGCGCTTCGACGAGCCCTTCTATGGTTTCGACACGGTGAGACTGGCGCGCAACCATGCTGACGAAGCTCATGTGGGTCAGCACTATGTCATCTGGCTGGAGGAGAATGGCTGTGCGAACTGGCGCGACTACTATCGGTCGCCCACAGGGACGAATGACTCGCAGCGCCATCGCTGGGAGATCCCGGAGAAATTCCACTACAATGCGTGGATCGCGCAGGAGTCAGAGCGTCTCCTGGATGGGTATGCCGAATCCGACGAACCCTTCTTCATGTGGTCGAGTTTCTTTGATCCGCATCCGCCGTATCTGGCACCTGATCCGTGGCACGCGATGTATGATCCGGCGTCGCTGACGCTGCCGCAGGTGGTGCCTGGTGAGCACGATCAGAATCCCATTCACTTCCGTATGACCCAGGAGGAATCACCCGATTTCAGCGCCTGGCGGGAGAGTGGCTTCGGGATTCACGGCATGCACTCGCATCTGCACGACCAGCAAGAGATGAGAAAGAACATGGCCGTTTATTATGGCATGATCAGTCTCATGGACCAATACATCGGACGGATCCTCGCCCACCTTGACGCCAGGGGACTGGCCGAGAATACACTGGTCGTATTCACGACCGATCATGGTCACCTGTTCGGGCAGCACGGGATGAATGCGAAAGGACCTTTCCACTACGAGGATCTCGTAAGGTTGCCATTCCTCGTAAGGTGGCCCGGGCGGGTCGAGGCAGGCAGCGAGAGTGATGCCCTCATGAGTCTCGTCGACATGACGCCGAGTTTTCTGGCTGCCACCGGCACCCAGGCAGACAGGGGGATGAGTGGTATTGATCAGACCCCGGTCTGGACCGGCTCTCAGCAGAGCCTGCGCGACCATGTCATCGTCGAGAATCGTCACGAGCCCACCACGATTCACGCCCGAACCTTCGTGAACCAGCGATACAAGCTGACCGTCCACTATGGGCGCGATGAAGGGGAGTTGTTCGATTTGCAGGAAGATCCGAAGGAGATCCAGAATCGCTGGTCAGATCCATCCTGTGCACAGCTCAAGGGGCAGTTGATCCAGGATCTGCTCCACGCTGAACTGGGCAAGGAGCCCCTGGTGATGCCGAGAATTGCCGGGGCGTAGTCACTCTGAAGCCGTGAGGCAAAGGAAGACCCGAGTCCTGCTGGATTGGGTAATGGTGCAGGGGTCATCTGTGATGGCCGGATCTTCGGGCCATTCAGCAGGCCAATTCGAGATCACAGAAAAATCAGAAAGACAGATAGAGAGGTGAATCCGTGACCGTGAATCCAGGTGAAGATCCAGCACTGGAAGCTACGCGAATTGCCATCGACAGCGTCCGACGCTACTACGATGACAATGGCATCTTTCTCGAGCGCTTCGGCTTCGGCCAACATCCGGCACTGGTTGTCATCGATATGGCCTACGGCTGGACCGATCCTGCCTATGCCACCGGGTCGAGTCGCCTCGATGAGGCGGTGGAGGCGATCCAGCGGTTACTGCCCCAGTGCCGGGCCATTGGGGCACCCATCGTGTATACGACCTCGCCCTGGCGCCCAACGGACGCAGAGGAACCGATGCACACACGCGATGACACGACGGGTTCGGCGTATCGAGCCTGGGATGAGCGGGCCTGCCAGATCGACGCGCGCCTGGCGCCAGAACCGGTCGATCTCATCATCGAGAAAGAGAATGCCTCCGCCTTCTTCGGGACCCACCTGGCGCCGTGGCTCGTCCAGCACCGCGTCGATACACTGTTGGTGACGGGGTGCTCGACTAGCGCCTGTGTTCGTGCCACCGCCACAGATGCACGTGCGCATCGATTCCAGGCGATCGTCCCCCGTGAGTGCGTGCAGGATCGTGCTCCGGCGGCTCACGAGTGGAATCTTTTCGACATCGATGCCAAGTTCGGCGATGTCGTAGATCTGTCTGAGGTCGAGGCGTATCTGACCACGATCGCGCCGCGATCATGAGGGTACTGCACCTCGATTGGCGGCAGGAGTACCGAGGTGACTCCGGTCACCCACGGGCGACCGGGACAAGCCATGGCTGACGTCCTTGTCACTGGTATCACGGGGCGGATCGGCGCCAATCTTGCCGCGACCCTGGTGAGAGATGGGCATCGAGTCCGAGGTCTGGTATGGGAGCAGGATCGCCGGACTCAGAAACTGGCTGGCCTCGGCATTGAGCTGGTTGAGGGCACACTCACCGATCCGCAGAATGTGAAGAGCGCCGTGGAGGGCATGCAGATCATCTACCACCTCGGTGCCGCCTTTCAGGGAGGTGGGCCCTTCTCGGACGAGGACTACCTCGACATCAATGTGAAGGGGACCTTCCACCTGCTGGAGGCCGCCACGGCGCAGGCCGGCATGCAGCACGTTGTCGTCGCCAGCAGCGATGCGTTATACGAGAAGTACATACCTGGTGGGATGACCCAACCCATCGACGAGTCGACGCCCGTGCGCCCCAGTGGCTGGTATGCGTTGTCGAAGGTGATGACTGAGCAGATGTGTCAGGCCTACGCCCGTGACGGTCTGCCGGTCACGATCCTGCGATTCGCCATGGTTCTGGGCGCAGGTGAGATCATCGATTTTCCACAGTTCTATCTGAGCCGGATGAAGGAGGGCAATCCCATCCTGGAGGCACTGTGGGAGGGAGAGGAGAGACTTCTCCTGCTCAAGGACGATGCGGGCAGGCCCTTCATGAAACACGTCGCCGATGTGCGTGACATCGTGCACGGTTGCCACTGTGTGCTTGGCAAAGAGCGCGCTTTCGGCAGGACTTATCAGTTGGCCGGACCCGCTGCATTCACCTGGGACGAGGCGATCTATCGACTCAGTGAGTTGCTGAGCATGCCCTTCGTTGAAGCACAACCTGGGGGGATCCCCACGCACTACGAGTTCGACCTTTCGCGGGCGCAACATGATCTAGGATTCATGCCGGAATACGATATCGTACGGATGATTGTCGATGGACTCGCCCACCACCGAGGGCAGAATACAGGCATTCTGGCGACGAACTAGATCATCAGCTTGACTTGCCGCCTCTTTGGCGGACCTTCCAGATTGTGACCAGAAATCAGATCATTTCCAGCCAGTGACGAACCAGAGCGAGGGCAGATGCGTGACATCGAAGGCATGAAGCAGGCCGTCTGTGAGTCCATCGACCGGCAGCGTGAGCAGGTCGTTGGCCTCGGTGAGGCGATCATGGACGAACCGGAGCTTGGTTTCAAGGAAACGAAGACGGCCGCTCGTGTACAGGAAGCATTCGATGGGGCGGGTCTGCCATTCGAGGATGGGCTGGCCCTTACCGGTGTCCGGGCCGTGCTCGACAGCGGACGTCCCGGCCCGACGGTCGCCCTCATGGGAGAGCTCGACGCGCTGATCGTCCCGGATCATCCACGCTGTGACGCGCAGACCGGGGCCGCTCATGCCTGTGGCCACAATGCACAGATCGCGGGGATGATCGGGGCCGCGCTGGGTATGGCAGATGCCGGACTCGAAGACGGATGGAGTGGTCGCATCGTCTACTTTGCCGTGCCCGCTGAGGAATACGTCGAGATCGACTATCGACTGGGACTGGTCAGGGCGGGGAAGACGAGCTTTCTCGCGGGCAAGCCCGAGCTGGTGAAGCTGGGTGCCTTCGACGACATCGACATGGCGATCATGATCCACACCGGCAGCGCTGATTCGCTGGAGGGTGCGGCGGGTGTATCGGCGTCGTCCAATGGCTTCCTGGCCAAGACCGCGCGATTCCTGGGCAAGGCGGCTCACGCGGGTGTTGCTCCCGAACAGGGGATCAACGCGTTGAATGCCGCCACGCTCGCTCTGAGTGCGATCCATGCACAACGCGAGACCTTCCGCGATCAAGATTGTGTGCGGGTTCACCCGATCCTGACCAAAGCGGGGGATATCGTCAACATTGTGCCAGCCGAGGTACGGATGGAGACCTACGTCCGGGCGCGCACGGCTGAGGCCATGCTGGATGCGGCGGCCAAGGTGGATCGAGCCCTGCACGGCGCCGCCATCGCCAGTGGCTGTACGGTCGAGGTGGAGACCGTACCCGGTTTCCTGCCGCTGGCGAATGACGCTTCACTGGCCGAGATCTTTCGTGGCACGGCCTCGCGCTTGTTCGGTCCCGAAGCCATTCAGGATCTGCCGCATTCGGGTGGTTCAACCGATGCCGGTGATCTGAGCCATCTCATGCCTGTACTTCATCCGCACATGACCGGCGCTCGTGGCATCGTGCATGGCAAGGACTGGCACATTGCAGATGTGGATGATGGCTATCTGGCGCCTGCCAAGACCCTTGCGATGATGGCCGTCGAGTTGCTGGGTGAGGATGCCCGGCAAGCGCGCCAGGTGCTCGAATCTCACAAGCCGGCCTTGTCGAAGAGCGAATATCTGCAGCAACAGCAGGAGATCTTTCGAACAGATGTGTACGGGCCAATCAGCAAGAGCTGAAAGAAGGGGCACTTGAAATGTTTCGACTGGGAGTGGTGACCTACCAGATCGCCAAGGACTGGGACATCGACACCTTGATCGCCAACTGCAGTGAGGTTGGCTTCGAGGGGGCAGAGCTGCGTACGACGCATGCCCACGGCGTCGAGGTCGATCTCGATGCGGCAGCACGCACCGAGGTCAAAGCGAAGTTCGCTGACAGTGCTGTGGAACTGGTAGGATTGGGTTCAGCGTTCGACTACGACGCCATCGATCCGCAAGAGGTGAAGTCGAATATCGAAGGGACGAAGGAGGTTGTGAAATTGGCTGCAGATGTCGGCGCAGCCGGCGTCAAGGTGCGCCCGAACAAGATCCACGAGGATGAAGGGGTACCCAGAGAGCAGACATTTGAGCAGATCGGGCTGGCCCTTCGCGAGTGCGGGGCCTTTGCCAGGGAGCACGGTGTGGAGATCCGACTCGAAGTGCATGGACGGATCACCTGCGAGCCTCCCAATATTCGCTCGATCCTCGACTATGCCGATTCCGACAATGTCTTTGCCTGCTGGAACTCCAACATGCAGGATCGTGATGAGGCGGGTTGTATCGATGACAACTTCGCCCTGTTGGCGAAGGACATCCGCCTTGTCCACATCACGGAACTGTCCAACGAGTATCCGTGGGCGAGGCTCTTTGAACTGCTTGGCACCAGCGGCTACGATGGTTTCACTCTTGCCGAGATTCCGGCCGCCGAACATGATGCCCTGCGATTGATGCGTTACTACCGGGCGCTGTGGCTGGCGTACGGTGGAGGCGCCTGATGTCGACGACGGAACAGATGTCGACGACAGAAGAGGGCGAAGAGATCGCGTATGTGAATGGGCGCTTCATGCCTCTGGGTGAAGCGGTCGTGCCGATCGAGGATCGGGGATTTCAGTTCGCCGATGGTGTCTACGAGGTGGTCGCAACCTATCGTGGCCGCCCCTACGCGATCGATGAGCATATGCGTCGACTGCAGCGGTCTCTCACCGAGATCCGGATCGACTTTGACGTGTCGCCGTTGCCATCACTGATCCAACGGGGAATTGAGCGGGCGCGATTCGTCGAAGCGCTGGTCTATATACAGATCACGCGCGGTGTGGCGCCGCGCCATCATGAGTTTCCCAGCGTCGAGCCCAAGCCTGCGCCGACGGTGGTGATGACGGTGAAGCAGCTGTATCGCCCTGACGCGCGTCTGCACGAATCCGGTGTGAAGGTGATCACGACACCGGATCTGCGTTGGAGACGCTGCGACATCAAGTCGATCGCCCTGCTCCCAAATATCCTGGCCAAACAACTGGCCCACGAAGCCGATGCCTACGAGGCGCTGCTGGTAGACGAAGACGGCCGGGTAACGGAGGGATCGTCCACGAGTTCCTTCTTGGTCAGGGACGGGATCGTCTACACGACACCCGCCAGCGCGTCGATCCTGCCATCGATCACTCGGAGTGTGCTCACGGACATCATCCGGGAGCTGGGAATCCAGTTGCAGGAGGCTGATTCAACCGTGGAGGATTATCTGGCGGCGGATGAGGTCTTCCTGGCCGGCACAACAACAGAGGCCATGCCTGTCGTTACGGTTGACGAGACGCAGATTGGCGATGGCCGTCCGGGAGAACTGACGCGGCGAATCCGTGAGGCCTTCGTGACGTCTGTTCGAAGGGGTTGAAGGCGGGCTTATCCCTGGCCCGTCTGGACGGGCCAGGGACAACCCGTTGGCCCTGATGCTGAACGGTCTTTGAGGCCAGCCGCTACAGGTCGCGGACGCAGCGGAACCCGATGCGAGGACCCTTGTTGTGTGGCTTGCCCTTGAAGCGTTGGGCGATTCGCACCTCCCAGTCGCTTACACCATACGATCCACCCTTGATCACCCGCTGCTGCCCTTCGGCCGGTCCCGGCGGATTGGCCAGTCCTTTGCTGCTGGCGAAGTAGCGGATGTCGTACCAATCCTGCACCCATTCTTCGGCATTGCCAGCCATGTCCATGATCCCAAAGGGGCTCACACCATCCGGATAGGTTCCGATGGGTGCCGTCATCCTGTGGCCATCCGCATCGGCGCCGGCCTTGGGACGATAGTTGGCGAAGTAGATGTCATCGTGGTGGGGCCCGTGGTCTCCCCAAGGATAGATGCGGTATGTCGAACCCCTGGCAGCATACTCCCACTCAGCTTCACTGGGGAGGCGCTTGTCCGCCCAGCCGCAGTAGGCGTAGGCATCGTACCAGTTGATCCCGACGGCTGGCTGTACATCGCCGGCCAGATTCTCGGTGACGTAACGCGTCGCGTGGTTCATGCCTTCAGGCTGATCTGCATGATCCCACCGGGTGGCTCCATCACCGGTATCCTCGAGGAATTCACGATACTGCGCCGTGGTCACCTCGAACTTGTCGATGTAGAAGGAACGCAGTGAGATGTCGGAGATCGGTCGCTCCGCGTAATAACTGATGTATTGCTTGTCAGGGACTTCGCTGACCTCTTCCTCGGTTCCACCGCGCGGGAAGGTGCCGGCAGGGATGAGGATCATTGTGTTGCCGTCCGAGGTGGTGATCACGGAATCGGGTTCGCCGCCACAACCGGCAAGGCCGGCCAGGGCGATGATGGCCAGAATGTGAGACAGGAATCTGGCGTTGAAGGGTGCGCTCACAGGCAGAGCACTCTCCATGGTGTGTCCTCCAGGAAAGCAGGTGCTGGTCGATGGTTGCGGTTCAGGGATCGGTGGCACTCGATTCAGTGACCGATCTGCTGATAGAATAACGGGGTGTGATGCTGGTTCCCGCAAAATGTTGTGGAGGAGCCAGCGGCGTCAGATCCCGAGCCGCTCCGCTGTGGTCAACACCTGCCCGGACTCATCGCTGAGTGGAACAGGTGGTGTCGAGGTCGCAGTCGCCAGAGAGACGATGATCAGTGCGGCCAGCCCAAAGGGTACGGCCAGCAGATCAGCCGGCCACTCTTCGACGATGGGCAGCAGGACGAGCCAGGCCAAGCCTCCGGTGAGAATGGAGGCCAGCGATCCGGCGGCGTTGGCCCGCGACCACCAGATCCCGGCCGTCAGGGGGACGAAGAGCGTCGCCAGCAGGATTGACCAGGAGTCGACCATCAGGTCATAGACGCTGCTTCGATGCAGTGCCAGCACGAGAGCCAGCAGACCGAAGACGACGACGGCGACGCGGGATACGAGCAGGCTCGTGCGCTCGTCGGCATCGGGGCGCACGTGCTTCAGCAGATCCCATCCGACGACGCTCGCCGGGGCGAGCAGGGCCGAGTCAGCACTCGACAACAGGGCCGAGACCAGTGCGCCAGAAAACAGAACCACTGCCGCGGCGGGAAGATACTTCTGGGCGAGGGCCATCATCACCAGATCCGGATCGGCCAGATCCGGCAGGACGACGGCACCGGCCATGCCCAACAGGACGGGCAGGAAGCCGACTGTGACGTAGAGAAGGCCGGCGTAGTATGCACTGCGAACGGCGATCTTGTCGTCACGACTGGAGAGGCTGCGCTGGATCAGATCCTGACCTGCGAGGTTGCCCAGGCCGATGACGAGCCAGTCGCGGGCATAGCTGAACCAGGTGCTCGCGTCGGCATCATGAGGGTAGAGATGGAATCGATCGACGGGAATCTGGGCTGCCAGGGCCGTCCAGCCACCCATGTCCGCCAGTAGCATGGGGGTCAGGATCACCATCCCCAGGATGAGGACCGCGAGCTGCACGAAATCGGTGAGCGTGACGGCCCACATGCCACCTGCAAAGGTGTAGACGAGGACCACCGCCGCCCCCAGCAGGATCGCCATCGTCGGCTCCACACCGGCCAGGGATTGCAGGATCCGACCGAAGGCCACCATGAGTGCCGCGACCCAGCCGACATAGGCAGGGATGGTGCACAAGCTGGCCAGCAATCCCGAAGATTTGCTGAAGCGACGGGTGAAGAACGAGGCCACCGTCATCACGCCCGAGCGACGCAACGCCCTGACGTAGAACAGGCCGGCCAGAAACAGACACAGGGCGGCGCCGAAGGGATCGGCGATGACGGCGAGGAAACCGCCTGAATAGGCGGCACTGGCAGCCCCGATACACAAACCGCCGCCAAACCAGGTCGCCGCCAGGGTCCCTGTAGCGAGCCAGATGCCCAGACGACGCCCAGCAACGACGAAATCAGCAGAGTCGGCGACGCGGCGACTGGCGTAGAGGCCAATGCCCAGCATGACGAGTAGATAGAAGACGAGACCAGCGACAATCATGGCGGCCAATATAGGCCCTCATCCGCGCCGGCAGCCAACCCGTCCTGTGCCGTGCTTGTGTGTCTGAAGAAGATGCTTGAGTGACAAGGGGTGGCCCCAAGTGCGGTGTAGGTGGCGGATTCCGCCATCTGGACAAGGTTGAGTTGGCGCTGAACGCCATTCTTCCACGCAAGATTTCACAGCTGTCTCTCGAAGCTTGGTGTTATAACTGGTTGAATAATTTACAGTTAAGGTTGTCGACAGCCATCGGGTCTGCACTCTGGCACCGGCCTTGCATAGTCACCGATGACGCTGACGACGCTGGAGGAAGGCTCGATGCCTGATTACCTTTGGCGTTGAGTTCGCATCAAGCGCGGACCGTCGGCCCCAGCAGAAGAACAAGAGGAGATCGACATGGCAAAGGGAATGTTCTCACGTATGACCGACATACTCCGGTCGAACATCAACGAGGCCCTTGATCGGGCTGAGGATCCGGAGAAGCTTATCCGTCAGATGGTTCGCGAGATGGAAGAGGCGGTGAACAAGGCAACGGCATCGGTGGGGACCGCTGTTGCCAATCAGAAGCGTCTCGAGCGACAGTACCACGAGCAGGCCAAGCAGGCGACCGAGTGGGAGCGCAAAGCTGAGCGTGCCGTGGGGGCTGGAGAGGACGATCTGGCTCGCCGGGCCCTGGAACGCCGCGCCGTCTTCGAACGTGCCAGTCAGGACCTGGCTCCTGCCATGGAAGAGAGCAAGCGTACGGCAGAGCAGCTGCGGGAGCAGTTGCGTGAGTTGAAGGGCAAGCTCGAAGAGGCACGCACTCGACAGGGCACGCTCATGGCTCGCCACCGCGCCGCCGAGGCCCGTAAGCAGCTGGCTCTGAGTATCCACGGTCTCGGGGACGATGCATTTTCCAGTTTCGAGCGGTTCGAGCAACGCGTCGAGGAAAGCGAAGCCGAAGCCGAAGCGCATGCCGAAGTTGCCGGTGATCTAGGGGATGTCGAGGCTCGCATGAATCGACTCGATCGCCAGGGCAATGTGGAGGAAGAATTGCGCGCTTTGAAGGATCGTCTCATGAAGGAACGCGAGGCCTGAGGTCATGGGCAGATTGAGTGAACGTCTCGCCGGCACCGCACAACGGGTCGGGTCTGCATTGCTCACAGGGTGGGCGATCCTGCTTCTACCTGCCGGCATCGGGTTGGTCCTGTATGGCCTGGTGGAACGCATCGACAGCAACGATTGGCAGGAGCCCCTCTCAGTCGGTGTGGCCGTCTTTGCCGTCGGCTCGCTGGTCTGGTTCCTCTCGCGGCGCCTCGACGCGTCCGCGCAACGAGCTGCCGCACGACGCTATGAGCATCAGTTGTTGCGTCTGGCGCGGGGTCGCAGTGGGCGGCTGACGGCGACGGAGGCGGCAGCCGAGATCGGCATCACCGCCGCCGAAGCAGAAGTCATCCTTAAGGGATTGGCTGAAGGTGGCTTTGTCGAGCTTGAGGTCACTGAGGGCGGTGTCATCATCTACAGATTTCCCGAAATTCTATACGCGAGTGGTGGGAGTTCTTGGGCCCGCCGCCATGAGAGCGCCTGAGGGCGTCGCAGGGAGACAAGATCCATGACTATTCCACAGATCTTCCGTTGGCCCACGCCTTGGCTTTGGGGGGGTATCCTCGGCATCGTCGCTCTCAATGCGGATCACCCGGGTGACTTTCTCTCGGGTCTTGCGACGGTCATCATCGTCGCCTCGGCGATCTACTACTTCCATGGTCGTTGTGCCAACGGCAGCGAAGAAGAGGCGGCTGTTGAGGGAGGACTCGATGAGCGCCTCGTCCAGATCGAGCGTCGCCTGACCGATACACAGGACGTCATGATTGCACTGAGCGAGAAGGTCGATCGCCTCGAAGAAGAGGATCGTGGGCACACAGCGACGGCATCCCACGGGGCATCCGCGTGACTGCCGCACCAATTCTCGCTGTCATCTTCAGCGGCGTCGTCGCGATTATTCTGGTCGGGGGATTCGTAAGCTGGGGCAATACCTACTTCAAGAATCGTTCCAGTGCCATTGTCAGCACCGCCGATGAGGACGTCCTGGATCGGCTGTCGCAGATCGAACGGCGTCTCACCGATACGCAGGATGTGATGCTTGCCCTCAGCGAGAAGCTTGATCGTTGGGAAGAGGGGGCCCCGGTCATTGCGCGGCCCATTGACGAACACGTATGAGGAGGAGAAATCACTCATGTTGGTAAAGATCCTAGGTGGCGTGCTGCTGACTGTCGGCGTGTTACTGGCTGCAAAGATGCTCTTTGGCGTGCTGGCTGCCGTCGCGTCGGTGGCATTTGTCGGTGTCCTGATCTGGGCCGGTTGGCGCCTGATCTCACGAGCCTGAGTTCCCTGTGTCGGGGACGGATCGCGGCGCTTCAACGCCGGTCACTTTGACCGAGGCGGAGGCGCTGCTTTTTCGTGGACTGCAGCACCTGCAGGAAGACCACGAGGCGGAAGGCACTGAAGACCTTGAAGCCGCCGCCCAGGCCGGTTGGCTGGAGGCACGTTATCAGCTCGCCTTGCTCTACGCCCGCAAGGGGCGCCGACGCGGAAGTTTGCGACAGCAGGCCATCGATCATCTGAGTGCGATCATCTCCGCATCCGGTCCTGATGCGGCGCCGACGCTGTCGGCAGGTCTTGATCGGGTCCACTTCGCGCTTGGCGGTCTGATCGCCGAAGGCAGCAGCGATGAGGATCTCGCCCAAGGCATCAGCAGCTACCGCGAAGGCCTGACGCTCAATCCACTCTCCGCGACGGGGCATAATCAGCTGGGGCGCCTGTTGCTGCGGGCCGGCCAGCCCCTGGGCGCATTGGGTGAATACAAGGTCGCGCTGCAGTTGGATCCGGAAATGCGCGCAGCCTACTCGGATCTTGCCCACCTCCTTTTTCATCATGTCAAACCCGACGACCTGGCTGAGGAATTCAGTCACATCGTCGAGGACTTCGGCGAACGGGCTCCCGCGGTACTTGCCCGGCTCTCGCAGGAGTTGGTGGAGTTGGGTCGAGGACAGGTCTACCGCGGGCTCTATACCAAGGGACATCAGCTCAAGAATCTGATGGGGATGGGGGGGAGTCGCCTCCTGCGACTGACCCGTTCATTGGCCGGCGAATCGCCGGACCTGACCCAGATTCGCGCTCAGGTGGATGAACTGAGAGCCGACCAGGAACGCCTCTACGAGGAATGGGTCGGCTATCTCTCCTCGATGACCCCCGATCGACTGACCACAGGTCTCGTCGAACCGGCCAGCGTGGCGCGGCGTGTAACCGAGGCCTTGCAGGGCGCCAACCATGACGTCCATGTGCGTCTGCGGACCCAGGAGGGCGCACCACGGATCGAGGCCGACGAGCGACTGCTGCGCGAGGTCCTGACGAACCTGTGCATGAATGCGATAGAGGCCCTGTCTGGTGCCCGGCTCGAGCAGAGCGAGATCGGTGTGGGGGTGGGCTACGACGAGATCTCTGGTGTCGTGTTCTTTGAGGTGGAGGACAGTGGTCCTGGCATACCCGCCGATCAATTGGAGCATATCTTCGACCCGGGATACACGACCAAGGATCAGGGCAATGGATACGGCCTGAGTATTGCACGCAGGATCGTGCAGGCCCATCATGGACAACTGCGCGTCAAGAGCCGCGTTGGGCACGGTACCGTCTTCCGGCTGGATCTGCCGGTGAATTTCGATGCTGACAGTGCGCCCGTCTCCATGGCAGGTTCGACACTGTGAAGTGCGCCACTGACAGGGAATCCAGATGAAGGACAAGGGGCAGGTCCTGCTGGCTGATGATCAGCAGGAAGTACGCGACCTACTGGTCGACAAGCTTCGTTCACGAGGCAAGCAGGCACATGCCTTTGCGACGGGCCGAGAACTGGTGGCAGCCCTGCGTGAAGATGGCGAACAGGTGGAGCTGGTTGTCCTGGACCTGGACTTCGGCGCCGGTGAGCCGGATGGCATCGAGATTCTCAAGCAGATTCGCACCTTCCGTACCGATCTGCCCGTGATCCTGCTGACCGGCAAAGGCAGTGTCGATGCCGCCGTGGAGGCCGTGCAGGAAGGGGCATCTGACTTCATCGAGAAGGATCTCTACGTAGAGGACAAACTCGAACTGAGCATGGACAAGGTCGAGCGGATGCTCGACGTGCTGCGGGAGAATGCGCGCCTGCGCGCAGAGAACGAGACCCTCGATCGCGACAACGTCTTCTATCGTACCGAATTGGGTCAGCGCTATCGGATCGTCAGCGCCAGCGATCGGATCGGCGAAATTCTCCAGCAGATCGAACTGATTGCCTCGATACCCAGACCGGTACTGGTGCGTGGTGAACGCGGCACTGGTAAGGAGCTGATCGCGGCGGCGTTGCACTACGGTGGCGACCGCGCCGATCGCCCTTTCGTCAAACTGAACTGCGCCGCCCTGTCTGAGAGCCTCCTCGAATCGGAATTGTTCGGTCACGAGAAAGGTGCGTTCACGGGCGCCAGCGATATGCGGCGTGGCCGCTTCGAGACCGCCGATGGCGGAACGCTGTTCCTCGACGAGATCGGCAATACGACCCTCGAGTTCCAACAGAATCTGCTGCGGGTTCTCGAATACCAGGAATTCGAACGCATTGGGGGCAACAAGACCATCCGTGTCGATGTGCGTGTCGTGGCGGCAACGAATGCGGATCTTGCCGCCGAGATCGAGGCGGGCCGATTTCGTGCCGATCTCTACGATCGACTGCGATTCTCGGAGATCCTTCTTCCACCACTGCGCGAGCGTCGTGAAGACATTCGGCCTCTGGTGGAGTATTTCACGCGTCAGCTCGCCGAAGAGGTTCCTGCCGTCGGTTCGCGAATGTTTGGTGAAGTCGCCCTGCAGGCACTGGAGGCCTATGCGTGGCCCGGGAATGTGCGCGAGCTCAAGTTCGCTGTCGAACGCGGGCTGTGCGTGGCGACAGTCGATCTCGTTGAACCCCAGCATCTGCCACCCGAAGTGGTCGGTGAGGATGCTGGCGGGATCCCCTCCGGCGTGGGCGGGGACTACGACGAACAGATGCAGAGCTTTGAGGCTGGCCTGCTGCGACGCAGCATGGTGGCCCATGGCAACAGCCAGAAAGAAGCGGCTGCGAGTATGGGGCTGACCTACGATCGATT
>JABHDC010000081.1 GCA_018673255.1 Gemmatimonadota bacterium | reverse complement strand
TGCCACATCTTCGCCCTTGATGCCGACGACGATGACCTGATTCGGACTGTCGATGCCCTTGGCGACGGCATCGGCCACGCGCTGAACGGTGGGGCGACCCCAGATCTCGTGCAGCATCTTCGATGTGGCCGAACGGATCCGCTTGCCGTGGCCGGCAGCCAGGACAACTCCGAGGCTGTCACGACTGTCATCGAGGGGGCGTTGCAGCTGGTCGAGAAGTGCCCGTGTGTCGGCTGGAACCATCAGGACAACTTCGCTTCATGAGCAGTGTTGGTCCACCCGATCAGTGGTGGGAGACCTTCCGGCGCTGAACCGCCGTGGGCAATGGCCATGAGCACATCCTGCATGGCAAAAGCGGTCTCGCCATCAGCAGCCTCCAGATGCACATAGCTGCCATCTGCCTGACAGACCCGGGTCTTGATCCGGTCGGCCAGGCACAATTGCAGGAACTGAACCAGCTGCTGCTTGATCGGCGGATCTTCGATGGGGAACACGACCTCCACACGATTCCGCAGATTGCGATTCATCCAGTCCGCGGACCCGGCCCATATCTCCGGGGTGCCGCCGTTGGCGAAGTAATAGAGCCGACTGTGCTCGAGGAATCTGCCAATGATGCTGTTCACGCGGATCCGCTCGCTGATGCCCAGTAATCCAGGTCGCAGGCAGCACACCCCCCGCACGATCAGGTCGATCTCGACGCCGGCCATCGAGGCATTGTAGAGGGCCTTGATGATCTTCGGATCGGTGAGGCCATTCATCTTGGCCACGATCGCTGCCGGCCTGCCGGCACGGGCATGTTCGGTTTCGCGCTGGATGCGTTCCAGCATGCCATTCATCAGCGTTGTGGGAGCCACCAGCAACTGGCGGAAGGTTTCCCCCGAGCGGGCCGTGAGCAGATTGAAGACCTCCGCTACCTCTCGCGTGATCTCGTCGCGTGAGGTGAGCAGGCCGACATCCGTATAGAGACGCGCCGTCTGGTGGTTATAGTTTCCCGTGCCAAGGTGGACATAGCGCCGAAGTCGATCCTCATCGCGGCGGACGAGCATGGACAGTTTGCAGTGGGTCTTCATCCCGAGCAGGCCATACACGACGTGGACGCCACTTTCCTCCAACTGTTTTGCCCACTCGATATTGGACGCTTCGTCAAATCGCGCCTTCAACTCGATCAGCGCTGTGACTTCCTTACCGCGATCCGAGGCTTCGATCAGGGCCTGCACGACCTGGGAGTCTTCACCTGTGCGATAGAGGGTCTGTTTGATCGCCAGCACACGAGGGTCAGTGGCAGCCTTGTCGATGAAGTCGATGACGGTGCTGAATGACTCGTAGGGGTGATGAAGGATCACATCGCGCTGTCGCAGGGTCTCGAAGAAGGAGTCAGCATCCCGTGGCAGACTCACCTCGGCTGGCGTGAATGACTCGTCTTTCAGTTCCGGTCGTTGCGCGAGGCTGTAGATTGCGAAGATTCGATTGAGATTGACCGGACCGTGAGCGTAGTAGACCTGGTCTTCTTCTATCGCGAACTGACGACACATGAAGCTGACCAGACCTTTCGGCGCGCCCTGGTCGATCTCTAGACGGACCACGTCACCCTTGCGCCGCTTCTCCAGAGATTCCTCGATCTCCTCGAGCAGATTGTCGGCTTCTTCCTCATTCACATACATCTCGCTGTTGCGTGTGACACGGAAGGGGCCGGCGCCGGTGACGGTATAGCCATCGAAGAGCTGCTTCACGTGGTGCCTGACGATTGCAGCCAGCGTGACCATGTGCACCGAGCCATCCTCCAGATCGGGCAGCTGTAGAATTCTTGGTAGCACGCGGGGCACGGTGACCACACCGAAGGCGGCCTCACCGTCCTGCTCCAGCAGAACACCGATGCACAGGGCCTTGTTGAGAACGCGAGGGAAGGGATGGGCCGGATCAATGACGATCGGTGTCAGGATGGGCTCAAGCTCGCCGTGCCAGTAGCGATCGATGAAGGCAAGTTGCTCGCCTTCCAGCTCATCCACGTCCCACAGGTGGATTTTCTCGTGGGCCAGGGCTGGAAGCAGGTCGTCATTCCAGCAGGAATACTGCGAACTGACCAGATCGTGGGCGACGCGCGCAATCGCCGTGAGTTGCTCGCCAGGGGTCAGGCCGTCGGGACCGGTGGCTCCGCCGCCATCTTCGCGGATCTGGAGGAGACCGGCGACGCGGACCTCAAAGAACTCGTCGAGATTGTTGGCGACAATCCCGAGGAATTTCACCCGCTCGAGCAGGGGATTGCGGTCATCCTGGGCCTCTTCCAGCACGCGACGATTGAAGTCGAGCCAGGAGAGTTCGCGATTGATGTAGTACTCGGGGCGGGATAGATCGGTGGTCACTGGTGTCCCTTTATCTGGCGAATCTGACGGACTGATCGGATCAGGTGCACCCGACCGGCGAAGAGGGGTCGCCTTGCAAGTGGGTCGGAAAAGCTTGTAAAGCTAACGGGCGCAATTAGATGAGTCAACGGACACGGGACTCCTGTGTTGTCTCATTTCGAGCGGTCCGGCGCACGTAGAGTCAGCCAGACCAGGTGGCCTCGACAAATCTCCGGTCCGTGATGGCATTGCCGATCACCTCGTCGAGGGCAAATACCTGTCCTTCCGGTGGGACGATACCGGCCGTGAATTCCAGGCAGGAGATGCCTTCGAAGCCGCTGTCCCGTACGTGGTGCAGGAGGCGTCGATAGTCGACCCAGTCGCCATCGGCCAGACAGACGCTGGTGCGTTCGGCGCCCCGTCGATTCTGTAGGTGCAGGTGGTGGACCCGGTGGGCAATTGCGTCGAAATAGCTGATCGTGGCATCCGTGTCGTGTTCGGCATACGGCTGAAAACAGATGGCCAGGTTCTCTACATCCGCCAATTCTTCGAGCAGTCGCGTGGTGCTGTCACACGTATCGCAGAGTGTGCCACCGTGGGTCTCCAGTGTCAGCACCATACCGTGCTGCGACACGTCTGTGGCAAGCTGCCGAAAACAGGTGAGTGTGTGTTCACGCACGCTGCCCTCAGCCGCTGCGCTGGCGACACGGCCGGGGAAGATCTTGAAGACACTGGCGCCCAGCGCGGCGCTCACTTCGACGGTGCGGTTAAGCTCTGCGGCGTACTTCTGCGCTTCGGCGCCCTCGTGGTGGAACTGGGGATAGGCCCCCACGGCGACGGCCTGCATTCCGAGGGTCTGGAGTCGTTCACGCAGTTCGTCGATCTCCGAATTACCCAGATCCGACACGTGGTATTGCCAGATCTCCAGCTTGCTGAAGCCTGCAATCTGCACCGGCTCGAGCAGGTCGATGAGAGGCCAGCTGAGTCGCCGGTCGGGTGTCCACCGATTTGGTTCAAGCATGATGGTATTGAAGAGCACGTCCACTTCGGTTGCCTTTCGCGTTACATTGCTGCTTTGACAGATCTGCGACGATGCGGCTCTATTACCCGGCATCTGTCAGAATCCATTGGGCAGATCCGTCAGGCAGGAGATCACCTGGCGCCTCCATGGCCCTGGCTTCGACAAGGTAGCCTGGCCCGCCCATCCCTTCAATCTGCCCCTTCATGAGAGTTGTTTCATGCCCGACCGCCCTCGTATTCTCGTTCCCGGTGACGATCCGCCCCAGATTGCCGAGTCACTTCAGCTGGAACGTCTGCAGTCCTATGGAGACGTGATCCTGCACAGCGATCGACCCGAGACGACGGCCCAGAAGGTCGAACGGGCCGCCGATTCTCAGGTGATCATCAACTCTCGTGGCACCGTCACCTGGCGCGAAGAAGAACTGCGCGCCCTACCGAACCTGAAGATGATCACGACCTGCTCGATCGGCACGGATATGATCGACCTGAAGGTGGCCGCTGAACTCGGCATCGTGGTCTCCAATCAGCCGGGCCGAACGGCGCCCGTGGTGGCCGAGCATATGCTGGGACTCCTGTTCACCGTGGCAAAGCGCGCCGCATTTCAGACGGCGGAGATTCGCGCCCATCGTTGGACACGCCGAATGAATCTCGGTGTGCAGGGCAAGACACTTGGAATCGTCGGGACAGGGAATATCGGCGCGGAAATGGCTCGACTGGGTCGGGCACTGGGGATGGACGTCATCGCCTGGACCTTCAACCCAACGCCGGCACGGGCGGCCGAACTCGGTGTCCGCTTCGTCGATGACCTGAATGATCTGCTCGCACAGAGCGACTACGTAAGTCTCCACGTGGCCCTGACCGACGACACACGTGGACTGATTGGCGCAGATCAGCTGGCGGCGATGAAATCGACCGCGGTTCTACTCAATGGCGCCCGGGGGCCTGTCGTGGATCTGGATGCGCTGGCTGCAGCACTGGCAGCCGACGAGCTGGCCGGTGCCGGTCTGGATGTCTTCCCCGATGAACCCTTCGTCGCCGAGCATCCCATCAATGCGTGTGAGCAGGTGGTAATGACACCGCACGCCGCCGATCAGACGGCTGAGGGGGTAGACCTGCTCAATGGGGGGGCCGTCGACAACGTTATCGCGTTCCTCGAGGGACGTCCGCAGCATAACGTGGCCCTCTGAGGCGACAAGGAGACTGACATGTATACATCACTCAATCCCGGGGCCATCGGTGTCAACGTCAGCACCATGGCTGAAGGTCTTGCCCTGGCCGCCCGCCACGGATTCGACGGGTACCACTTCAACATCGCCGAAGCCGTTGGGCTGGGTGTCGAGCGAGTCAAGGAACTGGCGGAGGCGGAAGGAGTGCGCCTGTCCGCCTTCGGTTTTCCACTCGATTTCCGGGGTGAAGAGGACGACTACGAGGACAGTCTCGACGAACTGGATGCGCTGGCCGCTGCGGCTGCCGCACTCGACGTAAGACGAACGGCGACGTGGATCGCGCCTGCTTCCGACGAGTTGACCTTCGAGGAGAACTTCGAGCTGCACGCCCGTCGTCTGCGCCCGGCAGCAGAAATCCTTGCAGCCCACGGGATTCGCCTCGGACTGGAATACGTCGGTCCCCTGCGCAGCCGCCAGGGCAAGAAGCATCCCTTCGTCCACACCATGGACCAGATGGCCAAGTTGTGTGCAGCCATCGGTCCGAATGCGGGTTTCCTCCTCGACGCGTGGCACTGGTACACAGCGAATGAGGACAGCACACACCTGCAGCGTCTGCAGCCGGAACAGGTTGTGGACGTGCACGTGAACGACGCGCCGGATCTGGCCGTTGACGCGCAGATCGACAATCAGCGTGAGTTGCCTGGAGCCACAGGCGTAATCGACATCGGCACCTTCCTCATGGCCCTCAAGCGAATCGGCTACGATGGCCCCGTCATGGTCGAGCCTTTCAGCGCCGCGCTGCGCGAGATGTCGAGTGAAGATGCAGTTGCCGCAACCGCATCGGCGCTGAGAGATGTCTGGGAGAGATCCGGACTGTGAATGTCTGGCTTGGGATCGTCTGGCCTTGGGGCGCCGACCCAGTCGTGGTCTGTTACGTGTCGTGCCGTTGGTCATGATACGGGTTGCTCATGTGGTCCCCACCGATCGCATTGCGTGGCTGCTGCTGCGTCGCCGGCTCATCCGCCTGGCCGCTGCAGGTTGCGAGATCCACATCCTGTGTGGACGGGCACCTGACTCCGGTACGGCCGACGGTGTCGACTACGAAGCCGGTCTCACAGAGCTGGGCCTGCAGGTCCATTATTTGCCATTTGAGCGCGAGATCGTTCCCTGGACCGACGCTCGTACGGCAGCCGCCCTCTATGGGGCAATTCGTCGTGGGCGCTACGACATCGTGCACACCCACAATCCCAAAGGGGGGTTGCTCGGCCCGCCCGTCGCCCAGATGGCCCGGGCGCCCCATGTCCTGCACACAGTCCACGGATTCCTGTTCCACGACCGCACCAGCGGGCTCTACCACGTGGCCGCCCAAGCGGCTGAACGCTGGACGGCCATGTGGAGTGATCATCTGCTCTTCCAGTCCGAGGAAGACCTGGCCTACGCCAGGACACATGGATACAAGAAGCAGGAGCACCTGCACCTGGTCGGAAATGGCGTGGACGAAGCCTATTTCGACGGGCAGGTGGATCTCGGTGCCGCAACGCTGCGTCAGGAACTAGGTTGGAAGGACACGGATCTGGTCGTGGGAACCGTAGGCCGCGTCGTCGAAGAAAAGGGCTATCTCGAATTCTTCGAGATGGCCAGCCGCCTCGCGGATGAGCGTGACGATGTGCGGTTCCTCATCGTGGGCCTCTTCGAACCGGAGCAATCCGACGCGGTGGATCCCTTTGCGCTGGCCCGTGAGCACGGCATTCAGGATCGATGTCACATCCTGCAGGGACGTGATGATATGCCGACCCTCTATGCTTCGATGGACGTCTTTGTGCTGGCATCACACCGGGAGGGGCTGTCGAAGTCTCTGCTGGAAGCCACCGCGATGGCGCGACCCACGGTGACGTGTGACATCCGCGGCTGCCGCGAAGTCGTCATCGATGGCGAGACGGGAATGCTCGTACCGGTGCGTGACGTGGCATCTCTGCACAAGGCCGTGGCAGACCTTCTACAGGACGAGGACCGACGCCTGCGACTGGGAACCGCCGGACGGCAGCGCGTGGTCGAACACTACACCGAATCGGTGGTGGCGCAACGCGTGATGGCGATCTACACCTCGCTCATGGCCGCGTAAGCGACCGGCTCCCCACACGCAGAGAATCCCGGCCTCGCCCAGTTACCGGCGAATCGTCGCACACTCGATTCGGCGCCGTGGCCAACTCAACCTCAGGGCAGCGACTTCTCGAAGGCGCGGATTTCCTTCTTTCCATCCAGCACACCCACCTCCAGGTGGAAGTCGCGCGTCTGGCCCGGTTCCAGGAATTCGAGTGTGCCGTGTTTGCGATTCCACGCTCGACCCAGGGCGCTGCAATTGCCTGGTTCGATCCCGGTGACATACGTACCCCGATGGAAGTGCTGCCACTGATTGAGGATGGGCAATTCCTTGCGTGGGAACTTCCAGTAGAGCCCCAGCTCCAGGCGATCGTTGATGAGGGCGACGTGCACATTGCCTTGACGGTCGGCACGCGGGCGGTGCACGTATACATCGTCGTGCATTTTCTGACGGGGCCCGGTCACCTTCGTATAGACGTCGGGGCTGACCTCTTCATCATTCTGCCATTCCGTCGACTTCTGCGCCTGCAACACCAGGCGGGCACCGACATCCAGCAGGGGCCACCCCGGGTTGGTGTGGTAGAGCACCATCAGCGGTGCAGGATCGGCACCGAGATTCTCGACGCGATCGTGAATCCGAATGACGCTCTGCCCCAACACGGTCGACATCTCCCGCGTCATCTCCAGGCAGTGTCCGAACATGATGTGTTCGCGCATGCGGCCACCGAGACGCATGATGTAATCGTCGCCCTCCCAGGCACCACGCGCGTAAACATCCTTGGCCGGGATGTAGGAGAGTCGTCCGTGCAGGGGAAGCTCCTCATTCTCGACCTCCGGGTCGGTCTCGGGATGGCCGACAAAACTCAGGCCACAGGTGGTGAGCAGCCCGAGGAAAGATCCACGCATCCAGTCGAAGCCGGTGGGTTCGTAGAATGCCGGCCCCACGTCGCCGGTCTTGGAGCGGAAGCAGAGGGACATGCCCTTGTAGGTGGCAGCCGAGATGTCGAGGGCTCGTCCTGGCAGCACCGAGAAACTGAGCCCCGAGGCGTTGGTCACTTCGATCAATCCCGCGCCGCGTTCATTGCCTTCGGTCAATTCGGCACGCCGGATGTTAGCGACCTGCGAGATGTCACCGACGAGATCCTGGACCTGCTGACGCGTATAGTTTCGTCCGAAAAGCCTGGGCATGGTTGTTGGCTCCTGCTGGGTGAGCGGCGAATCGTCGAGGAGCAAGATAGGAATCCTGACCGTCGCCCGGCAGGGGGGCACAACGTGGCGGGTGATTCGGCTCCGGGAACGTGCGATACTCCGGCGGGCAAGTGCCCTCAGACAGGGTACGACCGCAGCGTGGTGCAGAGAATCCTCGTATCATCCTGGCTACACACCGTGGAGGCACAACCGAAGGATCATCTGAATCCGGAGGTTCTCGACAGAGTGCAGTACTGCCGGCCTGTGCCGCGCACCTCATCATATAGACACAGGGGTGACAGATGGATGATCTGCAACTGCTGCCAGACGCTTCGTCGCAAGGAAACTGGCAGCAGTGGACCCCCATGGAATCGTTGGCGCCGACATTCCTGCAGGGCGATGGCGTCCTCGGGCTTGCCGGTGGGGGCAATTCACACTGCTTCGGCGCCTGGTGTCAGACGATTCGTGTCACTGAGGGAGAGGTCTGTCGATTACGGGTGACGGTCCGAGTCGAAGCTGATCTTGACCTGGGGCTGCACGTGACACCTCACGTTCTGTGGCGTCCGGGCACTCAGCCGGACAGTCATTGCGCGACGGATACCATCGAGTCATTCAAGCGGGTAGGTGATCGCCTGGCAGGCGAGGGGACCTTCGTCGTTCCCGCTGGCTGCGATGCGGCCGAGATTCGCCTGCTGCTGCGCTACGCGCCGCAGGCGAGAGTCTGGTTCGAAGAAGTCCTCTGGACCCGGGGCACGCTGGCCCCGCCGCGTCCGGTGCACCTGGGAACCGTGCGGGGTTGTCCGCCTTCACCGGCTAATGCTGAAGAGCATCTGGCGTGGTACGGACGTCAGATCGATCGATTGATCCCGGCAGGACCTGATCTGATTCTGCTGCCGGAGTTCGCCAATACGGCCTCCATGCCGGATGCTGCAGGGGCGGATCTGCTGGATCGTGCTGAGCGGCTGCCCGGGGACTTCTGCCACATGCTCGGCGAGCGGGCCCGCGAAGGGAACTGCTACATGGCGGCAGGCCTGCTGGAGCGGGACGGCGACATCGTCTACAACAGTGCCGTCCTCCTGGATCGGCAGGGTGATCTGGTTCATGTGCAGCGCAAAGTGCATCCCTACTGGCCGGAGGAGCCGGCGGGGGTCGTGCCGGGTGAGTCCTTCGAGATCTTCGAGACCGATTTCGGCCGGGTCGGATTCATGATCTGTTACGACAGCTGGTGGCCGGAAGCGGCGCGACTGCTGGCGCTCAAGGGTGCCGAACTCGTGCTGTTTCCCAATGCCGGATATGAGCCACTGATCCTGCCCGCCCGGGCGATTGACAACAATGTTCACATCCTTACGGCATCGCTCTATTCTCCGGCGGCCATCACCAACACAGTGGGGGAGACGCTGGCCCGATCGACTCAGGATGGTGTGCTCACTGCGAAGGTCGACCTGCAGAATCGGCCGAAGTGTCACCCCAATGCCGGGGGCAATCTGAATCCAGGGCCAGGGGGTGCACGGTGGGCGAGGAATGCCCGATCGTCACGGGTCTACGAAGAGATTCTGGCCTGCCTGTCGAAGTGGCCTGACTGACACAAGGGACACAAGTCTGATCAATCGGCGTGTCTCGGCATTCGGCAGCGTCTCGATAAGACGTACATACCCCGGTTGAGTGCAGGGGCGCTCAACCGGGGCGTGTGGCAGCCTATCTCACCAGCATCATCGAGTGTGTCAGTCGCTGCCCTTCGAACTCCAGTGCGTAGAAGTAGATACCGGTAGCCAGCCCCTTGGCACGGAACATCACTTCATACACGCGACCCGTTTCGGCGGGGCCATCGTGCAGTGTGGCGACACGTTGTCCAAGGGCATTGTGGATGACGACGGTCGCATACCCGACGTCGGGCACGGAGAAGGAGATCCGCGTCTCAGGATTGAAGGGATTCGGGTAGTTGCGATGCAGGGCCATCGCCATCGGTGTGGCTGCGTCATCCTCTTCCTCCTCGACGGCAGTCACGATACCGGCGATCAGGACGAGATTCACCTCCAACTGACCTGTGGCCAGTCCCAGCGGTTCGGCGGCGGCGAAGTCGAGTTCGTTGCCATTGTAGCTACCGGTGAAGCCGACGCGACTGGCATAGACGCGGTATTCCCCGGGAGCGATCCCTGGCAATTCGAAGTTTCCGTCGCTGCCGGTCTGGGCAAAGGCCACCGGTTGCTCCTGCGTATCGAGCAGGTAGACCGTGGCGTCCTGAACCGGTTCGCCCGTGTCATCGGCCACGTTGCCGAATACGATGCTGCCACTGCTGCTCTCATCTGCTGATGGCGCTTGGAGTCCGTCACCGGTGGCGTCTTCGGCGACTGCGTAGATCCGGTAATAGCCGGCCAGTTCGAAGTCGATGCCGCTGGTCTCCTGTGTTGCATCCACAGTGATCGTCCGGGCTTTCTGCGGATCGTATTCACCCTCGTAGTAAGTCCCAATGTGTCCCGGCGCGAAACACATGATCGTGTAGTCGCCCGGGGCCAGACCACGCAGGGCATAAGCACCGTCCGTGTCGGTCACGGCGACATACTGCCCCCCGGAATATGGAATGCTGGCATCTGCTGCGGCCACGGGCAATGCCACGACCACGGCGATCCGCGAATGAGCCTGAATCTCGTCGGTCAGGATCCTGCTGCCGTCGGTCACGTCGGCACCCTCGGTGACACTTGAATCAGCCCCGGGCGGTACGTCAGCAAGGTCATCTGCTTCGATGACTCCGACTGCCGGCTCTTCCCCGGAATACCAGATCGGCCCCGGATAGCCGAATGACACCTGGCCGGTGATCACGCCGCTGCCATCAGCGCGCACGGCGATGGCAACATCGCGATTCGTCGACTCGCCACCTACCACCTCGAATGGTGTGGACAGCGCATCGGTATCTGGATGGACGTAGTCTGCCGAGCCGCCATTGGCATAGACAGTGAGGGAATAGGCCCCTTCGGGGATCCAGGGCATGCGGAAGGTGCCGGATTCATCAGTCACCGCCGAGAAGGCTTCGTAGCGCAACACGGTGCCACGCCGGGTGTCACGGCCAAGGGGGGATAATTCCACATAGGACCGGACCATGGGTGCACCACGGAGCGCATCCGTCACCGTACCGGTGACCTCGCCATAGAGCGGCCGTACGATCAGCTGGAAATCGATACCCGAACGAGATGCGTCATCTGTCAGCATCAGTGGCGTGGCCATCTCGGGGGTGTCCGCTCCATCATACCAGGACTCGCCATAGGTGTCGCCTGTGTGGTAAGAGGCGTGCAAGGCATAGGTTCCGGCCGGCAGTCGATCAATCCGATACGACCCCGCTTCATCGGTCTGCCCATAGGCCCAGAATCGGCCCCGTTCATCTCCGGCCAGGGTTGGATCCGCACCAGGTTGACTGACCTCGACGAAGGCCCACTTCAGTGGTGCGCCGTCCTGGTCGTGTACCGTGCCGGATATGCTGGCTGTGGCGGTCCGCACGGGTAACACGATGTCGATATCCGTCAGTTGTTCTGATTCGCCAACCACGAGCTCGGTGGCGTCGCGGGGCGTGTGCGCATCGGGGTACCAGCGTTGCACGTATTGCCAGCTGTTCTCTGTCGCCGCAGACACGATGTAGGTCCCGGCGGGCAACTCGTCGATGACGTAGGAGCCATCTTCATCTGTCGACGTATAAGCCCAGATCCTTGAGCCCATCATTGACTCGTCGACCGGCATCAGTACCGCATCCGTCACGCTGTCAGCGGAACCAGCGATCTGGCCCGGCTCTGTCAGGTCATCGCCGATGAACACCGAGTCGAAGAAGCTCTCTTCCATGATGGTCTGCACCGTGATGAAAGCCTTGGGGAGCGGACGCCCATTGGCATCGGACACGCGCCCTGACACGCCGCTGCTCGCGACAGGCAGCGGCAGCGTCATGTCGATGTCCTCGACCTGCTGGCCAACCGCCACGGTGACCGATGTCGCCTGGTCAAACGAGGTGGCACCATCGTACCAGATGGATACGTGTTGCCAGCGCGTTGAGTATTGGGACTGAACCCGATAATCCCCCGTCGCCAGGCCACCCATGCGGTAGACGCCATCCTCGTCCGTCACCGCCCAGCCACCGGAGGGTGCCGGCAACAGGCCGTCCTCTGGACCGATGTCGATCTCTTCCCGGTCTCTCTGGTCCGGCGAGGTGGCCCATACGTACGCGCCGGCCAGCGGGTGGCCATCCTCACTGCGAACGATCCCTGTGATCGATCCGCCAGGGGAGAGTTCGAAATCGACCGCAGCGGTCTGGTCCGGTTCCAGGACAGCGACCAGGACAGCCTGCTCGTAGGCGGTTACGTCGCCGTAGAACTCGGGCAGGTAGTCTCGCGCCAGGACCTCAACTACGTAGTCACCCGAGCGCAACCCGCGAACGTTGTAGGCGCCGAATTCATCGGTCTCGGCCAGGGCATAGGTGAAAGGGCTTGCGGCGCCGAAGGCGTGCACGACGGCCCCGGCAATCGGCTCGCCATTTTCGCCGACTACGATGCCGGCGATGCTGCCGGTGCCGGAGTTCAGACGTTCCATCGCGAAGTCGATACCCTCGACGCTTGCGCCATCCGCCAATTCTACGGGCGTTGCCGCATCGAGGCCGAAGGCGTCTTCCCAGTAGAGCGTCTCGTATCCTTTGGCCATGGCGCTTACATAGTAGGTCCCGGGGCCAAGTTGGGTCAGCCGATAGCTGCCATCCGGTTCGACCATGGCACGGGCGACGGTCTGCGCGCCATCGATGGCGGTCTCTTCGCCGGCGATCGAGTCTGCCTGCCAGGCGACGACGGCGGCAGATTCGAAGCCTTCGAGGTCGAGGCCCTGGATCGTGCCGGAAATCGTTCCTGTCGCATCGTCGGCTCCGGCCATCTTGGCCGCCGGTCCGGGCAGGGACGGTGCGCCCTGATTGGGTGCAAGCAGGCTCAGCACTCGCAGGACGCGGGCGTGCTCGAACTGGTCCAGATTCTGGCCACTGGCAGGCGAGTGACCCGCCAGCAGGGAGCCGGTCAGTACGAAAGCCAGTACGTAGATGGACAGGGGGTGTCGTCTGATCATGGTATTCTCCGGATGGTTGACCCAGTTCGCCCTCCGATCACCAGATGCCTGATGACGTGGGCGAGGTCCTGATCGGCGCCGGTTGCACGAGTGGATCCGGTACCAGTCATATAACACCGCAAACCACCACATCTGTCACCCCCGCGGATGACCAGACCGCATCAGATCGCTCTGCCACATTACACGGACTCAACGTCCTTCAGGCCGACCACTGCTCCAGGGCAGCCTTCGACAGAGTGACACCGAGTCCCGGGCCCTCGGGTACGCGCAGGCCACCGGCCTCGTAGCTGGTAGCCGGCTCGATGACATCGGCTGTCAGCAGACCGGGGCCGACCAGATCACTCGCCCAGGTCACGGCGCCGCTGGCGGCAGCCACGTGTAAGGCCGCTGCCGTGCCGATCCCCAATTCGACGGTGCTGCCCAGCAGAGCGGGCACACCGGCCGATTCGGCCAGTTGCAGCAATCGCCGAGCTCGGCGCAGCCCACCGGACTGGGCGGGGATGACATTGATCGCATCGACAGCGCCATGTGCCAGCAGGGCGAGGGTGAATCGATCGTCGAAATCACCCACATGCTCGATAATGGGCACCGACACCTCAGAGCGCAGCTGTGCCAGTTGCCGGGCCGGTGTGTCAGGGTCGGCATCGATCAGATCGGGGCGATCCTTGGCGATGCTGCGCGCGACGGCTGACAGGGGGGTCTCTACGGCATCGATCCCAAGGTCGCCGAGCCGCTGAAGGCGTGATCTGGCTTCATCCGGACCCCAGGCTCCACTGGCGTCGACGCGCAGGTGGACTTCGGATCCCAGTTTCTCACGGATCTGGTGAATGCGGTCGTCGTCGGCATCCGGATCCAGACCCACCTTCAACTTGAAGGCCTCGAAGCCCTGTTCGCGACGCATGAGGACTTCGTCGACGACTTCCTGCGTTGAGCGGATATAGGCGACCCAGCTGACGGGTACGTGCTTGCGAAGGCTGCCACCCAGCAGATGGCTGACGGGCAGCCCCGTGCAACGTCCTGTCAGATCGAGCCACGCCATTTCGACGGCGCATGATGTCAATCGGCGCAATTCGGGATGTGTGATGGTGTCCAGGACGGCCTCGAGTCGATTGCGCATGGTGGCCTCGTCAAGCAGGCGAAGTCCAACGAGTGCCTGCTTGAGTAGCTCACACAATGACTCTCGAGCCGGCGGTTGCCACTCCGGTTCGATGTCGGATATCTCACCGAGTCCCACCTGTGAGTCATCTCCGAAGAACTCGAGCACGTAGTAGAGGGAGGCTGCCTTGCCGTCGTCGCTGCCGCCCTCGGCGACATGTGTCACATAGTGTCGGGGGATCTGCACGACATGAATGGCGATGTCACGGATCCGGGTCTCCAGCAGGCTCATATCAGTGTCCCCTCTGCAACTGAGTCGACAGATCGTGGAAGCAGTGCGTGTCCGGTGGTCCTGCGGCATAGCGGTATTGAGCCGCATCCAGGCCGGCCTCGGACAGGGCCAGCACGCAGGCAGAGACGGTGCCGGATGTTTCGCCACGGCGGCAGATCCGCTCACGGTCGGGGGCATCCGGATCGGCGTCGGCGAGTATCCGCTCCATCTGGGTCAGTCGGTCTTCGATACGAGCAGCCGGTGAGGATTTCGTCAGTTCCATGGCCCGAGCAACCCGCTGGCTGTTGGGATCATCGATGTCACCATCTGTCAGCACGTATCGACCTGGTGACAGATCCCGTCGTTCGGGCCGGCCCGGCACATGGATCACGCCAGCTGTTAGTGCATCTGCGATCAGCAGATTGCATGGGCGGTAGCCGTGGTCGGCAAGATGCTCCACGGCCCAGTCCAGCGCCTCTGCCGCCGAGACGAGTCGCAGGGTATCGTAGCAGAGCTGTCCCCTCGATCGCGGTTCGCTTGGGCCTTGCCAGGCTTCGCGACGGTTGGTGATGGCCACAACAAGGCCTGCCTGCGATACGCCCAGCCAGGTGCCTCCGGCAAGCACATCGAGGCCGGAAAATACGGGCGGATCCGGACGCCAATCCGGCCCCTGGCTCGGCCGAGCATAGGCTTCCTCGCGATTGGCACCCAGCACCAGCCCGACACCCGGATCGAGACCGTGATCCAGCAGAATCAGACACATGGGTCCCACCCGTCTACGCTACCGGCCAGCACAGGGCGTAGCCATCCGGAAGTTCCTGTAAATACGAGCGGTTCCATTCCTCTTGACGGTCCCGGTTTGAGGCGTCTTCTTATACAGGCTCGCACCCCCGCGTCCCCAAAGCAAGGGCCCTGAGAACTCGCGCCATGAAGAAGCTGGTTTCGGTCGATCACCTCCAGGCTGGCATGTTCCTCGACGCCGAAGTCGTTGTAGAAGACCGCGACGGAGAGGAAACACGCTTTCTCGAGCCGCTCAATGCGGTGCGAACCGGTTCGAGTGCCAAGCGCGCGCGATTGACGGGGAAGATGCACGAAAAGATCTCCACCGATGGAGGTCTGCGCATTTCTTCGGATGCTCTCGTGACACGCCTGCGCGAGACGGGCCTGTCGATGGTGACGATCGACACGGACAAGGGTGATGATCTGCCTGAAGGGGTCAAGCCGCTCACAGACCCCACCAGAAAGCCACCGCCGGATGGACGGCTCGTTCACTTTGATGAAGAGATCGAGCGCGCCACCGAGATTCGTGATGAGACGACGGAGACCCTGAACGCGGCTCTGGCTGATGTGGCCGAAGGCAAGGGGGTCGACGCCGAGAAGGTCAATGCGGCGAGCGAAGTCATCACCGAATCGATCCTGCGCAATGTAGACGCCATGCTGTCGCTGACGCGTATCAAGAAACACGACCCCTACACGGCCATGCACTGCATGAATGTGTGCACCCTCGTGGTGGCCGTGGCCCAGGCGGAGGGCGTCGATCAAGGTTATCTGCCTGTCATCACAGCGGCGACGTTGCTGCATGATGTGGGCAAGACCCGCGTACATCTCGAGGTCCTGAATAAGCCTGGACGCTTCGAGCCCCACGAACTCGAGGTCATGCGCAAGCACGCCGTGTTCTCGGGCGATATCATGCGCGAGGAGGGCGGGTTCACCGAGGAACAGGTCTTCATTGCTGAACAGCATCACGAGATGCTCGATGGCAGTGGATATCCCTATGGGTTGAAGGGTGACGAGATTCACCCCTATGCGCGCATGACGGCTGTCGCCGACGTGTATGATGCGCTGACGGCCAAACGTGTCTACAAGCCCGCGATGCCCATGCACATGGCTCTGATGATGCTGCACAAGAATCGTGGGACCGAATTCGATGAACACTATGTCGACCTCTTCATTCGCTCCCTTGGTGTGTATCCCGTGGGATCTCTCGTGGAGCTGAACAACAAGGAAGTGGCCGTCGTCTACGAGCCAAATCCGGACAATGTGCGCAAGCCGACGATCGCGATTGTCACCACGTCCAATGGACGTCCTCGACCGGCACCCTTCATCGTCAACCTGGCGCGTCGGTCGGAGGCCGAGGGACGCGAGGTCGGCAAGGTTGTGGATCCGGAAAAGGCGGGGATCGATCCCGAAGAGATCATCGAGGCGGCCAAGACCCGTGGCGAGCGGACAGAGAGGCTGCGGCGTTGAAAGCGGCCCGACTGCGTGCGCCCCGTCAGTGGGAATTTGTCGAGGTAGATCAGCCTGAGCCCAGGATGGGCCAGATGCGGATCCGTCTACAGCAGGTTGCCTTGTGCGGCAGCGACATGCCTGACTACCACGGCGTTGCGCCCGAATATCCACTTCTGCCCGGTGGCAGCGGGCACGAAGGGATCGGCATCGTTGAGGCTTGTCCCTCCGGTACATACGAAGTGGGTGAAACGGTCCTGTTGTGGGGTTTCGATCGCGACAACGGGCTCTTCCAGGAATCGGTGCTGACACACGACGCCGGTCTGTTGAGGATGCCCGCTGAGGAGCCCGTTGAAAAGGTGCTGATGTCGCAGCTGCTGGGCACCGTCATCCGTCCATTCCGCAAGATCTCCCAGATCATCAATCAGCATGTCGTCGTTATTGGCCAGGGGCCGACGGGGCAGTTGTTCGATTCGACGCTGCGTAATCTGGGCGCACGATCCATCGTTGCCGTCGACCCCCTCGACTACCGTCTTGAAGTTGGGCGCCGCAGTGGCGCGACGCACACGCTGAATCCGGATCGTGATGACATCGTGGAGGCCGTGCGCGAGATCACCGGGGGCGACATGGCGGATATCGTTGTGGAAGCCGTCGGCGACGCGGATACCTATCGTCTGGCTGCCGATCTCACGCGACGCAATGGCACGGTGATCGGATTTGGCGTCCCGGACAAGGGTGGGCACGAGGGCGAAGTGCAGTTGCCCCTGCTGCACATGCAGCGCCGTGAGATCCGTCTGATCATGACGGTCAATGCCGGTGACAATCCCTATGACGATTATGCCACGGCCCTCGACTGGATCTGCCAGGGCAGAATCGATGTCAGTCATCTGATCACCCACATCCTGCCCTTCGATCAGATTCAAGCGGCTTTCGACCTGTTCGCCGACCGACCTGTCGGCGAGCGCGCGGTCAAAGTCGTCCTTCAATACTGACCCCCAACCGACGTAATTCTCGAGGCCTCGTGTCGATCCTCCTTCTCACCGCTACGGCGATGGAGGGTGACCGCCTGGTTTCGAGCTTCGACGAGCCTGTGCAGCAGAGCGTGTATGGGCGTCGCTGGGTATCCGGACGCCTCCACGACACGTTGATCCGACTCATTGAAGGGGGGCTCGGGGCCGTCAACACGGCACACTCCCTGACCATGGCCCTGGAGATGTCCACACCGGACGTGGTCCTGCAAGTTGGTGTGGGCGGTGCGTACGATGGGTCACAGCTGCGTATCGGTGATCTCGCACTGGCCCGGCACGACAGTCACGCTGATCTCGGCGTGCTCACGCCCGATGGCTGGGAGACGGCTGAGGCGATCGGCATTCCGGTCGTTCAGATCGACGGTGTGGCCCACTACAACACCTACCCCTGTGACACCGAGCGCACGTCGAAGGCGCACCAGTTCCTGTCGCAACGATACACCGTCGGCCTCGGGCCCTTTGCGACGGTGCAGGAAGTCAGCGGCACGAGCGATCTGGGTGCCCAGCGGCGTGGCCGCATACCGGATGCGATCTGCGAAAGCATGGAGGGGGCTGCTGCGGCCCAGTTGTGCGCCCTGTATGGGGTCGACTTTGTGCAGTTGCGTGCGATCAGCAATGTCGTCGAGAATCGCGACCGATCTCGGTGGAATCTTCCACTGGCCTGCGAACGGTCGCAGGAGGCAGCCGCCCTGATTCTGCAGGAGTGGACGAGCGTATGAGCCGACCTGCGCATGCCGTCCTGCCCGAGGCGTTGAGCCTGGGATACTCTCCGTGTCCGAATGACACCTACATCTTCTATGCCCTCGTTCACGGCCTCCTGCCCGGTGCACCGGACGTGGCCGAAGTCCTTGAGGATATCGAGACCCTCAATGGCATGGCGAGCCGTGAAGAACTCGATATTGTGAAAATTTCCTTCCACGCCCTCGGTCATCTGCGACAGTCGTATTGTCTGATGCGATCCGGTGGAGCCCTCGGGCGTGGTTGTGGCCCCCTCGTGGTGGCCGGACGCGACCTGGCGCCGGATGAGATCTCCCGATGCCGTGTGGCGATTCCCGGCCGCATGACGACGGCGGCCCTTCTGGTTCGTCTCTTCGCTCCCGAGCTGACCGATGTTGTGGAGATGCCCTTTCATCGGATCATGGAAGCCACCCGCACGGGTGAGGTTGATGCGGGCGTGATCATACACGAGAGTCGCTTCACCTATCAACACCACGGGCTGCACAAGGTGCTGGATCTGGGCCAGTGGTGGGAGTCGACCACGGGGCAGGCCATTCCGCTGGGGGGAATTGCGGCTCGTCGCGCCCTGGGCGAGGAGCGTCTGCGCCAGATTGAGTGCGCCTTGCGGGACAGTGTTGATTACGCCCACGCTCATCCGGACGCGGTGCGCGACTACGTGGCGACGCACGCTCAGGAGATGGAAACAGAGGTGATGGAGTCCCACATCGCTCTGTATGTCAACGACTACACACGTGACTATGGTGACACGGGGGAGGCGGCGATCGATGATCTGCTGTCTCGCGCCACAGCGGCCGGTATTCTGCCTGCTGTCGAGACGCCCCTCTTCCTGCCGCGTATCTGAAACATATTGTGGATCAACGAAAGGACACACCTTGCGACTGCTGCAATTTGTCGACCGTACAGCCACCGGGCCCCGACACCTGGGTCTCGTCGACGCAGACGAAATCCTCGACCTGACACAGAATGGTGGACCCACCTCGATTCATGAACTCTACTATGGCCTCGGTGGCGATCAGGATGGCTTCGAGGCTGCCCTCCAGCGCGCGATCGATGCGGCCAGTGGTAACCGGCGTCTGGGTCTGGCCGATCTGCTGGCTGCCTCACAGACCGACGATCTCCACCTCGATGTCCCGGTCTCAGGACCGGATGAGAATCCTCACGCTCTGCGTGTCTGGCTGGCGGGGGTGACCCATGAGGACAGTGCGAAGCTGCGGGAGATTGAAGCCAAACAGGCGACGGGCGATGCGGTGAATGTGTATGAGGCGAAGTATCGCGAGTGCGCTGCCGGCGGCCGTCCGGAGTTGTTCTCGAAGGGTGAACCCGAGACCGTCGTCGGACACAATCGGGCCATCACACGACCCGCCGACACAGAGCGCCTCGTACCGGAGACGGAGCTGATCAGCGTGTATGCCCTCAATGCTGCCGGGCAGGTCGAGCGGATCGGCTATACGGGGGGCAATGATGCCACGGACAATGGGATCGAGGCGACCAATCCACTCAATCTGCCACAGGCCAAGAACTGGTCCGGTGCCTGTGCGAGCATGGGGCCGCTCTTCGTGGCCGCCTCCGCCTATGACGATGCGGATGTCACCGTCTCGTGCGAGATCCTGCGCGATGGACAGCGAGTCGGATTCAAAGAAGGGAAGACGGGGCAGGCCAATCTGAACATGCCCGATGGGCTACTGCACATGGAACGCATGCTCTTCCGGCGTCTGCCACTGGAGCCAGGGCAGCTTCAGGTCCTGTACTGGGGCACGCCCATTGTCTTCGCCGAGTCAGATCTTGCCGACGGATTGCAGGCGGGCGATCTGGTGCGGATGACATTTTCTGGCGGGATCGGCACTCTCGACAACACCATCGTGTCGCTGCCTCAGACCGATCAACTGCGCCTGCTGGAGGGCTGAGCCTCGGCAGGACGCCGAAGATGCACTAGGAGCCTGTCCGAGTATCCTATCTGGGCTACGTCCACGTCGTTGCCTGTCAATGCGAATACCCGGACAGGCCCCTATATCGCAGCGATCGATTTCAGATAGGCTGTACTGGCATCGAACTGCGACATCTCATACCCAGCCCGTGATGTGGCATCCGCATCGCATTCGTGCGGCGTGCGCCAGTCAATTTCTGGCTGATTCTGCCGGTGCAGGTCGCCGATGGCTTCGATTGCATCCGGCACGAAGGGTCGTTCCGGATAGGTCGACCACCAGTCCGGCTCGAAGAGGCGGATGTGCCGCGCCTGGGTGGCCCCGAGTTCGATGCAGCCCTGTACCTCTGGTGCCTCGGCCTCGAACAGGGCGATCATGGCGGGCCAGTCGACGATGCCCTCGCCGAGGGCGCAGCGTTTGAGGCGGAAACCCGACTCACTCCCGTGTACGGTGTAGTCCTTGAAGTGCACGTGCTTGAGGATAGGCAGAATTCTGCGCGCGAAGGCCAGCGGGGTTTCGCCCACGGCATAGGCATTGCCCACGTCCATGGTGACACCCAGTCTGGCCGATCCCACCTGTTCGCAAAGCCAGACCAGTTCGTGCGAGCAGATGTCCTGGTGATTCTCCAGGCCCACGTCGATGCCGAGTGCTTCGGCTTTCTCCATCGCGCCCTTGAGGGGATCGATCAACCCCTCCAGGTGGGCGCGCCAGCCATCAGCGCCCAGAGAGCGGCGGTCTCCCTCCAGGAGACCACTGATCGTCGTGCGCACGATGGGCGAGCCGATGGCGACGGCCACATCGATGGCACCTGTCAGTGGGGAGACGTCACTGGCGAGGTTGCCGCTGCCCGTGTCAGCAAAGACAGCGAGCCCCTCGCTGGCCAGACGTTTCCGGAAGCTGTCGATGGCCTGCGCATCTGTTGGGTCCCACCAGCCGGTGGCGCCCTCGATGGACTTCAGGCCATGACGGATGGCCAGGTCGATCAGGCCATCCGGCGTGTGTGGATCGATGGCGCCACCTGACTCCTTGTGTGCGCCGGTGAAACTCCAGGCACAGACACCAATCTTCATCACTCTCTACCCCTTCCCTACAGATCGTCAGGCGCGACTTCGATCTCTTCGCCACTGCTCAGGTCGCGCACTTTCACAACGCCCTTTTCCCATTCGTCCGGTGCCAGCAACACCAATCGTGAGGCCCCCACCAGGTCGGCATGGCGGAAAGCCCACTTCATCCGTTTTCCATCCTCGAGCACCAGATCCACCGATCGACCCGCCTGGCGCAGGCGCGCGGCGACCTTCATCGCCGGATCCCGGAGTGAGGAATCGAAGGCGAATACGACGTCGTCGATCCCCGGGGCCAGTTCTGGCAACAGGTCCAGATCCTTGAGGATCTCGAGGATGACAGGATCACCAAAGCCGAATCCACAGGCGGGAAGATCCTTGCCCCCGAAGGTCGACAACAATCGATCGTAGCGACCGCCGCCGCAGATGGCCCGATGGAGCTCGCCGGTGATTGCTTTCGCTTCGAAAACGATGCCCGTGTAGTAGGCGAGGCCGCGAACGAGACTGCCATCGAAACTGAGCCATTCGGCCACGCCGTAGCCGTCGGCCAGTTCCAGCAGACGCGTGATCTCGCTCAGGCCGTTGTCGCCTTCGCCAGCCAGCTTTGAAGCTGAGGCGAGGGAGTCACAGGAGGCGACTTCGAGGACCCGATCGATGACACTGGCTTCCACACCCAGGCCACTCAGTTCCTCTTCGATCGATTCGCGTGGCACCTTCTCCAACTTGTCGATCAGCACACACACCGGGGCGAACAGGTCTTCACCGACACCTGCCGCAGCCAGCACGGATTGCAGCAGCCGGCGATTCGAGATGCGGATCTGAACCTGTTGCTCGGTCAGGCCGACGCTGCGGAAGAAGGTGACCAGGGCGGCCAGCAACTCGGCCTCGGCGGTGACATCATCAACGCCGAGAATATCCATGTTCCACTGGTAGTGTTCCCGGGTCCGCCCTCGGGTCATGCGTTCGTAACGCCAGCACTGGGGCAGGCTGAACCACTTCACTGGCAGTGGAAGCGACCCGGCCTTCTGCAGGACCATCCGTGCCAGGGATGGTGTCATCTCCGGTCGCAGCGCCAGTTGGCGGCCACTCTTGTCCTGGAAAGTGTAGAGCTGGTCGACAATCTCTTCGCCAGCTTTGCGTACGTAGAGTTCAGCCGACTCGACGACAGGTGCGTCGTATTCCTCAAAGCCGTGCAGACGGGCTACATCGCGGAACTTGCCGAAGAGCCAGCTGCGCAGACGGAATTGTTCGGGGAAGACGTCGCGGGTGCCACGGGGGGGTGTCAGATTCATGATGAAATAGGGTCGGCCCCGCACGCGATCATCGCAAGAGGCCGCCTCAGGATGAGGCGATCCTCTGACTGCGAGGGACACTGCAACGTCACCAATTTGTCAGCGATCCATCTGATCGGACTAGTCGTGCGCCCGACTGCTGCTGGTAGGGATAGTTGGCCGCAGCGGACTCATTGAACTCGATTCCCAGACCCGGACGGCCAGGTGGCAGCAGATGTCCCGACTCGAAGGGAATCTGCACCGGAAACAGATCGGCGAGGAAGTCCGTGCGACCGTGCCACATCTCTTGAACGCCGAAATTGTCCGTCGCCAGATCCAGATGCAGACAGGCGGCGGCCGATACAGGACCCAGCGGATTGTGGGGAGCGATCTTGATGTAGTGCGTCTCACACCAGCCGGCGATCTTGCGGGCCTCTGTCAGGCCGCCCACGATGCACAGATCGATGCGGGCGTAGTCGAGCAGTTCTTCCTCGATGAGCTGGCGGAATTCCCACTTGGTGGCAAAATGCTCACCGATCGCCAGGGGGCAGGGAACCTGTTGGCGCACCTGCCGGTAGGACTGCGGATTCTCACAACGCAGCGGGTCCTCGATGAAGTAGGGTTCGTACACCTCCAACTGGCGTCCCAGCCGGATCGTATCCGGCGGATCCAGTCGAGTGTGGACATCGGTGCAGATCTCGATCTCGGGACCGACCGCTTCCCGCACGGCAGCGAAGTGGGCCACCGCGTCACGCACAGCGGTGCTGCCATCCAGGATGCCGTCACGGTCCGGAACGGATAGCCGCAGGAAGCGCCAGCCCTCAGCGACCCTTTCCAGGCCCTGTTGGGCTGTGCCGTCGGGTGTGGCAGCACCGACCCCGGTGTAACAGGGCACGCGGTCGCGCATCTGTCCACCCAGCAACATGTGGACAGGTTGGCCGAGGGCCTTGCCTTTGATGTCCCACAGGGCGATGTCGATGGCGCTGATGGCGGCGCTGTTGATCCGCCCGCCCGGGAAGAAGTCGCCCCGCAGCATCAGTTGCCACAGATACTCGATGTTGAGCGGGTCCTGGCCGATCAGGTGGGGTTTCAGATGCTCGATGGCACCGATTCCGGCCTGCTCCCGCCAGCTGATGCCGAATTCTCCCATCCCGTAGATGCCTTCGTCGGTCTCGAGTTTTACGAACAGGTAATTCTTGCCCGAGAAGACGGGGAAACACTTCACATCGGTGATCTTCATCTCTGATCCTGTAGGGGTGGGGAATGGGTCGGGGACGGTGCCGTGAGCTCTCCCAGACAGATGGCAAGCAGTCCCAGTGCCATGCCTGCAAGCAATCGACGACTCAGGCGACCGATGGGAACACTGGTCAACAGCAGACGGATCCAGCCGACCAACATGGCATCCAGGATCAGGACGGATACGCCGTATGCGATACCGTATACTCCGGCAATCCAGGGAGCCAGTGCCACCAGGCCGACGAGAATCAGGCAGACTGCGGCCATCCGGCGGGCTGGGATCGGGCCGAATCGAATCGCCAGAGTACCCACGCCGCGCCGTTCATCCCCAGCCTGGTCTTCCACACCCTTCACGATCTCGCGGCCGAGATGGTAGACGAAGGCAAACGATGCCGGGATCCAGGCCCGCCCCACGGTGAACAGATCGTTCATCAGGTTCCAGGCCAACTCGGAATTCGTCATGCCAGTGGCGGCACCGCCTGCTGCGACCCCATCAGCGACTGCCATGGCCCCGTATGGGAAGGTGAGGGCCGCCATGGCTGCTACGAGGAGGTTGCCGATCGGTCCCTGATGCTTCAGGCCCAACGAATAGGCAATCAGGCCGATGGCGACTGCTGTGGCGATCATTCCGGTGGCCGGACCGAGCTCCCAGGCCATGCCCAGACCGGTCAAACCCAGAATCACGACGCTGACCCAGGCTGTGACGGGCGAGATGGCGCCCGAAGGCAGTGGTCTGTCCGGGCGGTTGATCCGGTCCTCTTCGACGTCCGTCAGGTCGTTGATCACGTTGCCAGAGCCCGTAATGAGGGCCGCGGCTACAGCTGCGAGCCCGACATCCACGCCGATTCGGCTGGCACCCATCGTCAGCGCGCCAACGACGACGGAGACCATCGTCAGGGCGCAGTTGATCGGCCGTGTGATGGCTGCCACGGCTACGATCTGTGAGGCAAATGAGCTCAAGAGTGCTCAGTTTCCGGAAGAAGTGCGAAGGGAGAGGTCAAATGTCTGTTAATACTAGAGATGAGTCGAATCACACGAGCATGGGGCAGGTCGACGGTGGAACGCGAAATATGACACGCTCCAGAAAATGACTCGGGTTGACCTAACTGCACGAAAAATAAGCGCTTCTCTATGAATTCGCTTGACAGAGCCCAAACAGCGGATTAAATTCGCCAAAGCTTTGTTTACCAACAACTAATGACACTTTTGCTGTCGTTTTTGAGCCCTTCTTCAGAGCCAGGAAACTGGCCCCCATTCGGAAGGGCGCTGCAGGCGTTCCTGAAGTGCAGGTGCAAGCGTTCCTGAGGTGCACGTGCAGGCGTTCTCGAATCAGCTATAGGCGTTCCCCGAATCAGCCGCTGGCGTTCCTGTAACACCCGCTGGCGTTTCCGAATCAGGAGGTCGAGAGCCTTGTCGACCATCACTAAAAAGGATCTGGCGCTCCTCGTCAGCCAGAGCACGGGTTGCAAGAAGAATCTGGCCGCCAAGATGGTGGACAGCCTCTTCGTCGCTATGCGTGACAGCCTGATCGAGGGCAACCGGATTGAGATCCGCGGTTTCGGGGTGTTCCAGGTAAAGGACACCCGTCCGAAGCCTGCTGCTCGCAATCCGCGCACGGGCGAGATCATCTACGTGCCCGCCCGCCGCAAGACCCACTTCAAGCCCGGTCGACTCCTCAAGGAAGCGCTCCATCAGACGCGCGAGGGTGTATCCAGCGACGGTGCCGAGGTCGAGGTCGAGGTCGATGCCGATCATGATGACGATACGCCGACAGTCTTCGCCGAGGATAGCAACGAATAACGGCTGGTCGAGTAGAGACTGGTTGAGCCAAGGACCAGATCGCGCGCTGCAGCAGCGCACTGACCCTTGAGATAACCAACACCAGCCCTTGAGGCACTCAACATCGCCCCACGAGGGGCTCAAGCATCGGGATGCCCCCAAGGCGTCCCTTTTTTTGTGGCCGCGCCTGGGTACCGACCAGACCCTTGTGCCGCTCAGACGCCCGCGGCGTTCTGGGCGTCGTGCTTCGTCGCGTCCTGGTCGCCTAATTCTTTCGCCAGACGCTCGCGCCACCCATCCGGCAGCTCCACACACGCCTTCAGCCGAAAGCCCTCCACGAGGGACTTGAGCCGGGCTCTGCGGTCCGGGCCATGGGTGATGCGCTTGCGCAGCGACCGGCGCACCGCCCCCAGCTGTTCGAGGAATGCGACGAATTCGTCGTCGAAAGCCGCCTCGAGTTGCCGCCTCAGGCGGCCGGACAGGGTAGGGCTGGTGTTGCTGCTGCTGATGCTGACGCGCAGGGGGCCGCGCTGAACGAGCGCCGCCATGCCGAAGTCTGACTGGTCGGGCACGTCGTACGTGTTGAGCAGAATCCGCCGCTGTCGACACTCGGCATGGATCAGCTCGCACAACGGCTTGTCCTTCGGCAGCGTATTCATCACCAGGAAGGTCTCATCCAGATCGCCGGCGATTTCCAGCACACGGCACTCCCAGGTCAGATTCCCCTGACGGGCCGCTTCAGCGATCCATGTCGTGGCCTCCGGCGCGATGACGAAGACCCTGGCGCCGGCGTCGACGAGGCGGGCCGCCTTATCGGCGGCCTCGTCATTGCCCCCCACCACAACACAGCGTTGGTCGAGGACGTCGAGGCCGATCTGGAAGAAGGGATTGTTGACTGCCGTCGCCATCAGCGAGGCTGGATGGTCGCGACGAGGTGCCCCAGTTCGGGCAGGATGAGCTCGTCCATGGCAAGGCGGACGGCGGCCGTCGAACCGGGCAGCGCCATGAGGATGCGGCCCCGATAGGTGCCAGCCGTCGTACGTGACATCATGGCCGCCGAGCCGATCTCCTTGAATGAGAGATAGCGAAAGATTTCGCCGAATCCCGGCAGACGCTTGTCCAGCATGCCATTGACGACCTCGAAGGTATTGTCCCGGGGCGAGATACCCGTCCCGCCATTGAGGATCACGGCCTGGCAGGACTTCTTCTCGCAGACGATGGCCAACTCACCTTTGATCTGCCGAGCCGTGTCCTTCACGATGGCGTAGTGCACGACTTCGTGCCCCGCCTCGGCGAGTTTCTCCTTGATCAGTTGACCACTCTTGTCGTTGTCCTGGGTGCGCGTGTCACTCATCGTGATCACGGCAACGCCAACGCTGGCTGGCGCTTCGGACTTGTGGTGTGTGTGGCTCACGCCCCGTCTCCCGTCAGACGCTGACCGTGCAGGGCGGCATAGCTGCGCTCTTCGGGATCGCCATAGTCCACGGGAAGGGCAGACTGGAACCATCCCTGCCCGATGACGGCACCGGTTGCGTCCTTGGCGCCGCCGTAGCCGCCAGTCACATTGAAGACCTGCGTGTAACCGGAGGCGAGAAGTGCTTCGGCGGCACGGATCGACCGGACACCCGACTGGCAGCCGATCAGCAACGGCGTGTCCTGCTCGAAGTGCACCTGCATGACGGTGAGGAAATCGGGATTGGGCACCATTCCGGCCGGCTCCCGGTGTAGAACCGGCACGTTGAAGGCGCCCTGTGGGTGCCCATTCTGGAACTCCGGAACTGACCGCACATCCACATACTTGTGGTTGCCATCTTCAAGTAGCTGTTGGGCCTCGGCGGGGGTTACGTCCTGGTAACTCATGGGGTAGATCTCCTGGCGCAGAATCTCGCCACCGGCTCCCAGGAGCTGGTCGCGGGGGATGGGTCGTTGGCGAAGGTAGGCGAACCAGCAATCTTTCGAGCAGAAACTGAGGGATCCTCGCTCGATACAACTGTGCCGGTCGGATGATTTGCCACACTGAGTACAGTCCCGGGGCGCCGTCTGGGCCTCTGACGTGCGGCGATCCAGAGAACGATTGATGAAATAGGCACCACGCCACCCAATCAGCAGAAACAGGGCGAACTCGAGGGTGGACATGCCGCGCAGTCCCCAGATACAGACCGTGCCGGCCAGTGACAGCCAGAAGGACAGGCAGTGGGGGCAATTGACGAGTTTGGCCAGAAAGGCCGATCGCGACTCGACCCAGCAGCGGGCGGGCCGGGTCAGTTCGCCCTGGCGCAACCAGCGGGTCAGGCCCGCTGTGAGCAGGGCGAGTAGGGCGATTTGAAGGGCAGCCATTACTGTCTTGACAAG
>JABHDC010000080.1 GCA_018673255.1 Gemmatimonadota bacterium | reverse complement strand
GCCCTGCTCCTGGTATCCTGCGGCGATCCGTCGGTCAAGATCACGAGCAACACCTACGAGCCCCGCATCGTCGTTGAGGGCCTGCTGATACCGGGGCATCCGGTCACCGGAATCCGTGTGACAAGAAACTTCACCGCCGACCTCGACCTGAATCTCACGCCGATCGTCATCGGTGACGCCGAGGTGAACATCGTCGATGATGTCAGTGGCACCTCCTTCCCGCTGACCTTCCACACGGGACAGGACCTGAGCACAAACTACTACGAGCATATCGGTGAGGATCTGACCATTGAGCCTGGCCGAACGTACACGCTGGAGGTGAGTGCCCAGATCGACGGTCGCCAATTGTTCACGCGCGCCACGACAACGGTCCCGGCCGCCGGCTTCCGCATCGCCAGTATCAGTCACGACCTGTTGTCATACCGGCCACGTGGCGAAGATGGCGAGTTCGTCGATGTGAAGGTGCAGATCGAACGGTCGCCAGGCACGACCTTCTACCTGCTCACGGCCGTTGCCATGGACGCCTCCGTGGAGAGTTTCATCTACGACAATGCCTTCACCGATGAGAAGCCGGACGATCTCAGCGACGGGGATATTGTCGACTTCAGCTACAACTACGAATGGATCCAGAATACGCCACCCACGACGGGGACTTCGACCATGGACGTCTTCTGGTGGGATCTCTGGTTCTACGGCGAGCACCGCGTCGTCATCTATGCCGCAGACAAGAACTACGCCCGTTTTGTGCAGACCTTCGATGATGTGCAGGAAGAGGACGGAAACTTCCACGAACCGGTATTCGCCCTCGAGGGCGATGGCATCGGCTACTTCGGTTCCGCCATCGCCGACACGGTGAGCTTGACGATCACCCGATGATGTGCCGAGACGACTGAGGCTGCAGTCCCAAGTGGATTGAGAGACTGAAGTTCGCATCCAGCGAGAGCCCTCCACCAATTTGGGTCAAGCCTGTGAGTCCATCGACGTCCTTCGGTTGATGGCTACATCATGCGCTTGAGGGCGATGTAGTCGCCACTGACCTCCAACGTGAACGACACAGGCTGGCTGTCTCGATTCCTCCAGTACCAACCGTGGAAGCCGTCGAAGGCAGCAACGAGCTCGCCTTGGTCAGAAGTAACCATGCGACCCTTCTTGTAGCTGATGAAATCCCCAGATCCTCGCCGCCCATCGCCGTGGGTATCGTGATTGAGCCTGCCGCCTGTAGTTGACCACTTGTACTGCGCCACGGTACCCGCTCTCATCTGCAACTTGAACTCGACGGCTTCTCCAACCGCGAGAGTATGCTTCACCACATCACTCTGGCTCGGCTTCTGTTCCACAGGACTGACGACGACAGGTTCTACAGATGACACATCTGCGGCCATAACCGGTTTACCCTCAGATGCGGCACCATCTTCGGCTGCTGATTCCTGCTCGAGACCAACTTTGATGTCACCCATCTTCTTCAGTCCCGACCATGCCCCAATGCCTGTCGGATCGATCCCATATTCGGCGGGCAGCACGGCGGCAACGAGCACCACCGTAGCGACAACCATCGCAATGATCGTTGAACGAAAGAGCTGTCGTGACGAAGGCAACTTGTCTGTTGAGGGTGCTTGCGAATCGGTCACTACATATCTCCCATGATGAAATATCCGACCAGTTGGTACTCCATCAGAAGGAAGCCCAAGGCCATGAGTGCGACATTTGCAGCGTAAGCATGTCTGCGGAAACTTCCTTGCTTCCGCCAGAAGCTGATCACGATCAGGATGGCTGACAGCGCCATCAGTTGGCCAATTTCAACTCCGACATTGAAAGCAATGAGATTCGACCACAGACCATCGGGGGCGATCTCGAATTCGAGAATCTTTGTGGCAAGGCCGAAACCATGGAACAGACCGAAGACAAGTGTTGCGATCTTCGTATTCGGCTGAACTCTAAACCAGCGCTGATAGGCACCGAGGTTATCGAGCGCTTTGTAGACAACCGAAAGCCCAATGATTGCATCAATGAGGTAGGCACTCACACCGATGTTGGTGAAGACACCGAGCAGCAGTGTCGTTGAGTGACCGATCGCGAAGAGGCTCACATACACACCAACATCCTTGAGCCTGTACAGGAAGAATATGACCCCGAACAGAAACGCCAGGTGATCATATCCGGTGACCATGTGTTTGGCGCCCAGATACACAAATGGGATGAGATTGACGCCGCTGATCTCTTGGATGTAGCCCTGATCGCCGCTGGTCACACCATGTGCTGACGCGATCGCAGGGACACAGAGAACGAGTAGAACTTTCCACATACTTCTCATCTACCTCTTTCCTCTTTGGAGCGGTTGACTGAAGGCGATCGGGGTGAAGTCGCTCCCCGCTTTGGGTTTTCCAGGTATGACATGCCGACTCCTTCCGGGGCACCGCACGCAGAGATCGGCATGGGTCTATGTCCGAGGAAAGTTCCAGCCGGAGGATCGCCCGGCGGGAGAGGTCAGATGTCGGAGAGAATCAGGCGCAGGGGGGGCAGACAGGTGGACCGCGTGGCCCCCTCGATGCCAGATCTGGCGAGGTGAGCATGCGGTTTCAGCATGCAGCGATAGTATGTGGGAGGGAGTGGATTGGCAAACCTCTTGTAGGTATTGCTGCGACATATTCTTGCATCGTCCGTCCAATTCTCGGTAGCCTGTGAGTGGGTGAGGACTGATCGCGCTTGCAAGGGCGATCCACCTCAGCGGTGAGAGACAACATGCTCCCAGCCACGATGCGCTTAATACCAGGCTTGCTGGTCGTGTTCCTGAACGCGGCCACTCTCCACGCGGACCAGACGGCCGTACTGATACTGGCGGGTCAGGTGACCGATCAGTTCGGCGGCCCCGTCGACGGCGCGCGGATGACATTTCACGACCAGGCAACGCACACGATCATCGTGCAGACCACGTCTGACGCGGCCGGTGAGTATCAGCTGGATCTCGCCCCCGTCGCAGGCGCTACAGCCGTGCCAGAAATCACCTGGGCCCAGATCAAGCAGCAGCCCGCCCTGAAATCTGCCGTAACAACTGAGTCTCTGGCGCCTCGCCTGTTCGGTGTCGCCGTAACGCATCCTGAGATCAGCCCATTTCGTGCCGACAGTCTCCGCATGCCTGAGACTCACGTGATAGACTTCGTGGTCCAACGCCTGGCGTCTGCAGACGGCGCAGAAGATCCCGCCGATACCACCCAGACAGCCGATCCGGCTACAGTCGATTCAGTCCAGATATCCGATTCGGACCCAGTTCAGCCGGAACCCGATCTCCTACTCGAACGGCTCGCCGTCGTCGCTCTGAATGGCACCTACATCGACAGCATCGCCGTGGTCGCACCACGCTCGCAGTATTCAACCGGCGACCATGTGCGACTCCACTTCATCGGGATCGGCCTGCGTGACGTGCGTCAGTTCGATCTGCGTCTCGGCCTTCCCGTCGCGTCGCTTCTGCTGGAGCAGGTGAAGTTCTTCCCACAGTCCCCCTTCTCATCGCCCGGCGGGCGTGTCGAGGTCCTGGATTCATCCACCATCCGCATCGCCGGCGCGAGTCTGAGCACCAGCGTGACGACCCAGTCCTACGATCTGGGCGAATTGGTCCTTCCCATGATTGGACCCGTACCTGAGGGAGAGCTCCTGCTTCGCGCTGTTTCCGTGGGCCGCCGTTCGTCAGAGCGCGATGCCGTTGACGATCTGCTTCTGCCGATTCCGCTGGTCATAGACTGACCCTGTTGACATTACATCGCCTTCGCGGGCTGACTCAGAGTGATCCCTCCTGAGTAGACGCGGATTCTCCAGCGAACAGGGCACCTTGTGACAACGATGCGCGAACCGATCTCCTCCCCGGCACAAGCCACGGCCCCGTGGCTCACGGAAGCACTTCGCAACAGCGGCCATCTCGACAGAGGCGAAGTGACGGCGGTGAAATCCTCGGACCCAGCCAAGACCTTCACCTCCAACATCGCCCATCTCCAACTGGAGTATTCACAGGGGGCACCACCAACGGCACCCGAGAGGCTGTTTCTCAAGGTCTCGGCGCAGACGACAGCGCCCGGATCCTTTGATGAGGATCACTTCAGAAAGGAAGTGTTGTTCTACCGAGAGGTTGCCGGCGCCATGCCGGGCCCCCCGTCGATTCGTTGTTATGACGCGGCCTACTCGGCCGACACGTCTCGTT
>JABHDC010000079.1 GCA_018673255.1 Gemmatimonadota bacterium | reverse complement strand
CTGGCGCAGACGTATCCCGCTTCAGTCAGGTCCGCGCAGATGCTCTGTTCTCGCGCGTCGGCCTTGTCGGCACCACAGAAGCCACCTCCGTGGATCACCAGGAGGGCGGGGCGGTCCCGGCCCGAGGCGTGGGTCGGAAAATAGAGATCCATCGTTTCGTCTGAGTTAGTCCCGAGGTAGGGGATGTCCTGTATCACAACGTCTCCTTCCGTCTGCTTGCCGAGAATGCTCTGTGCACCTTGCGTAATCAACGCGCACTGGTCGGAGTCGACCAGTTGAGTCAGATGGCTTTTCCGAAAAGAGGCAAATTACGTGAAGATCATCCAGCATGACCCTGTCGTGGTCTCTCAGGCCGATCCGGAACTCCGCAACTGGGGGCCGTGGCAGTTTCCCGCCATCCAGCGATTGCCGGATGGCCGACTCGCCGTCGGTTATCACGTGGAGGCCGACTCGGCCACCGCCTATGGAAAACCTCCTGGACTGTCGATCTGTGCGGATGAAGGCCAGACATGGCAGCCGGCCGGATCAGAGGAAATCGCAGTTTCGTCGAGCGCGAAGATCTTCGCCCTGCGCAATGGTGACCTGTTCCGGCAGGTGCCTCTGCGCTCCGTCGACCCTGCGACCGTTGAGGACCGGTTGCCGCCCTCCGTCGGTACGTCCTTTGGCGGATACCGCAACGAGATCATCGGATTCGATGCGACGCAGATGCCCCCGGATCTGGAGGGGTATCGCTTCTCCCGACTGAGCGCGGGGGGCAATGAGTGGGTAGAAGAGACGGCGACCGTGCACATTTCCGGGCGGCTCCGCATGATCTACATGGGCGTACTCACATTTCCATGGATGCATCGGATCACTCAGGCACCCGATGGCGCCCTCTGGGGTGTCATCTACAGCAAACGCCTGATCGGCGGTGAGATCGCCCGATACTTTGAAGCGATTCTCCTGCGTTCTGTTGACGGTCGCTCGTGGGAGATGCAGAGCTCGATCCCCTACCAGCCGGATGCGGCAGCAGATCCGCACGCTGAAGAGCGTGACGGATTCACGGAGCCCAACATTGCCTTTCTCCCCGATGGCAGCATGCTCTGCCTGCTGCGCACGACCGATGCAAATGGCATGGGGCCCATGTATGTGTGTCACTCGAGTGATAGGGCGCAGACCTGGTCGACACCGATGCTGTTCGATGACTGCGGTGTCTGGCCTGCGCTCGTGACCCTCGGCAATGGGGTCACACTGGCCGCCTACGGGCGGCCGGGACTGTATCTGCGTGCGACGAGAGATCCGTCGGGGAGAGTCTGGGGTGATCGTGACACCGTGGTGGCGCCCGTCGCTTCACAGCAGGACACCTGCTCCTATTCGGATCTGATCGCCCTGTCAGATCACGAAGTGCTGCTTGCCTACTCGGACTTCAATCACCCCGACGCAGAGGGTCGTCCATGCAAGACGATCCTGGTGCGGAAGCTCACCGTAGAGTGACAGGACAGATCGCTTCTATGGGGTAGGTGGCAGCAGGAACCGATCCCTCACACCACCCATCGAGATCTCGAGGCTGAGCCCGGCATCGCTCTGCTGTATGTCGCTGAATTGTGCCGGCTCCCCATCCGGCTGGAGCAGCATCAGGAATTGCCTCACCTCACCTGGTGGCAGATTCATACGCCAGCGAGCCTGATGCAGTGGACGCAATTCGTCGGTCGTGCCGTCTTCTGAGGGCCCTGGATACACCGCCTTGCCCTCGGATCCCAGTTCGACGGCCGTCACCTCATCCGGCCAGGCCGGTACGATGCGCATCAGTCCCGGCGCCAGGCCAACACGATCTGCCTGCTCAGAGATCTCCTCAGGGCAGTGGATCGACCACCTCGCCTCGTGTTCTGCGTCGGCATCGATGGCGTCCACAACGTCGTGGACGATGAAGAATCGGCCCGCCACCATGAGCACTGTGCGCGTGCACAGGATTCCAAGGTTGCTCATGTAGCCGGGGTGGCGCCCTTGGACGAGTGTCGAGTCCGCATCGGTCTCCCAGTGCAGGATCTCACCGTGGACCCGACGCAGGCCGGGTTGCTCCCACTGTTCCTGGTCTGTGTCGTCGATGAGAACCGCGTTCTGCGATCGCGACGTGTGCATCCAGCCGAGATAGTCGGGGTCCGTATAGGCGTGGGGCGAACCGGGTGACAGGCAGGCGGGCCGACCGCGCAGATAGAGGGAGAAGCTGCCCCGGGCCGGATAGGCATGTCCGCCCACGGGACGTCCGTAGTCGATCACCATCGTGCTGCCCCAGCGGTCCCAGCCATCACGAAGCACGGCAACACCGCTGTCGGGAAGATACACCGACAATTCCTGCGGTTTGCGGGATTCGCCATCTGGAAGGCCATCACCATCGCCGAGGATGCGCACGCACAGCGCCGGGCGGCCCTTCTGGCGCGGCACGTAGTCCGGAGCAAAACACTGCTCGATGTGCCAGGCCAGTTCCGGGTCGTGCAGCTGTCGGTTGGCCACGGCGCAGAAGACGAGCCAGTCATCGGAGGCGGCAGCCGAGTTGAGCACGGATGTCGTGCCATCGGGCATGCGGACCCGGGTGAGGAAGCGAAGGGCCTCAACCACCTGGCGCCGGTAAGGCTCTCGCGTCAGCAGGAATCCGGTTCCCTGGCGCGCCAGGATCTGCTCGAGGAATAGCATGTCGCGCAGGCCCGCCTTGTGATACTGCGTGCACAACTCCCGATGGCCGCCATCCGGGTAATAGAGTTCGGCCAAATGGACCTCGAGAATTCGCTGGGCAAGACCGAGCCAGTTGGCCGACCAGGCGCATTCGGGGAAGATGGCAGCCACCGTGCCCAGTCCGGCGGCACCGGAGGTGAGGAAGTTGAGTGTGCGCAACAGATCTGCCGCCAGGCGCGTGTCACTGTAGGTGTCGTAGAGACGGCGGGCCAGACGCAGGAGGATGAGCGTGGCTCGGCGCAGATCATCGGCCGACCATACCGCCGCACCCCGGAAGACCATGACCGCTTCGCCAAAGGCGGCCATCTTGATGCCGGCGCTCAGGTCGTTGTGGGTGATCCAGTCATTCCAGTCGCGATCCTGTGGCGCCCCGTCCCAGAGTTCGACATCCTGGAACGTATCCAGCTGCTCGAAGTAGCTCTTGAGATGCAGGGCGAACTCCGCCGGATATCGCTCGTCACCGGTGAGGGCATAGGCACGCATGAGTGGATTGGACCAGGACCAGTAGTGGAAGCCGGCCCAACTCATGCTGCG
>JABHDC010000078.1 GCA_018673255.1 Gemmatimonadota bacterium | reverse complement strand
TGCTTCGACCGCTGGCGTTTCCCCATCCCCATCTGCGTCACTCCAGTGTGCGGGTCAGCAACACGACCAAGCTAGAAACACGCCGTACGACGAGGCAATTCAATTCTTTCATCATCACCCGTTTTTCAACGGACTGCTAGGTTGAGTTTCCCGAGGATCGTTTGATACAGAAGCGCCTGGCGCCGGGTTCCCTCGGGCCAGGCGCTTTCTCTGACACAGCGTAGCCAGGCTCCTCGCGGCCCCGGGCTATTCGAGGAACCCCCGGTCGGCAGTTCCAGTGGGGGTCAACGCAGCCTTGCCATTCACCATGTGGCGTAGCAGACTCGTCACATGGACATATGTCCTTCCGGTGCAACACACTTCACAGAAGGAATCTCGCATGCACTTCAACGTGTCGAGATGGGTCCTGCTGTCAGCCTTTGTTCTGTCTCCACTGGTCCATGCCCAGAGTAGTGGTCAGCTGGATCTGGCCGACCTGGCGGCCTATGCCAATCAGCCTGTGCCATCCTTTGTCACCAGAGACAACACGCCTGCCAACAATCCCCTGACAGATGGCGGCGCCACCCTTGGCCGGGTTCTGTTCTACGACAAGAAGCTCTCGGTGGACAATACAGTCTCCTGCGCCAGCTGCCACCAGCAGGAGCACGCCTTCGGCGATACGGCGCAGATCAGTCAAGGCGTGAATGGCACCACCGGCCGCCATTCGATGCGACTGATCAATGCGCGTTTTTCCGCCAAGGAACGCGTCTTCTGGGATGAACGCGCCGCCTCACTGGAAGAGCAGGCGACGCTGCCGATTCAGGATCACGCGGAGATGGGTTTCAGTGGAAAGGATGGGGATCCTGGGCTGGATTCGCTGCTGCACAGGATGGCCGATCTGGGATACTATCAGGTTCTTTTTGACTTTGTCTATGGCGATCCGGAGATCACTGAGCCGCGCATGCAACTGGCCATCGCCCAGTTCATACGCAGCATTCAGTCCTTCGACTCCCGCTTTGATGAACAACTCGCGCAGGTCGGCGATATCGAGGCGCCCTTTCCAGGCTTCTCACCCGAAGAGAATGCGGGCAAGGGTTTCTTCCTGGGCACGCCGGTCTTTGATGACAATGGTCTTCGCAGGAGTGGCGGTTTTGGATGTTCGGGTTGTCATGTGCCACCCGAATTCTCCATCAAGCTTGACTCAGGTAACAATGGCTTCACTGTGAGTATGCTCGGCGGCCGGGACTTCGGTAACACCCGTGCCCCGGCCTTGAGGGACCTTGTGGGCCCCGAGGGCAGATCGAATGGAGGCCTGATGCACACCGGATCTCTCTCTCTACGTCGCGCGGTCGATCACTATGAGTTTATCCAACTTGCCGCGGGCAATACGCGTATCGATCCGGATCTGGTGATCAACGGCAATGGCTGGCATCTGGAGATGCTGCAGCATGAACGAGCCGAGGTCGTCGAGTTTCTGACGACCCTGACCGGCTCGAATGTGTATCGGGACGAAAAGTGGTCGGACCCATTTGATCTGGATGGAAATCTGATCGTGATCCCGGCAGCCACTGCCACCCATGTTGAGTCCGAGGGGCAGGCAAGTGCGTTGACCTTTGAATTGGCTCAGAACTTCCCGAATCCGTTCAATCCCACCACGACCATTGCGTACCGCGTTTCGCAGGCCAGCAACGTGAGTCTGATGATCTACAATGTTCTTGGTCAGCAGATCGCCACACCGGTAAGGGACTTTCACTCTGCAGGAAACTATCGGCTCCACTTCGATGGGACCGGGCTTACTTCCGGCATGTATTTCTATCGACTCTTCAGTGACGGTCAGCTGGTTCAGACCCGGAAGATGCTGCTGAGCCGGTAAGATGCGCGTGTCGGATCGAGCCTGGCCGAGCCTTCCGCGAATTCCACGCACAGTGCTTCTGGCACATGCGCAGGGACATGAAAGTGACCCTGGTGGACATCCCTGAGATTGTTCGTGGCCTGCGCGAGAGCGGCGGCGCAAAGGGGTTCGCTGTGGCTGTAAGGCTCTGCCCGTAAGTGAAGCCCAAGCGGATATCTTGTGGCGGATTGCCCACACCGGAGCCCCGACGGTTGCGTCGTGGGGGCAACGGCGCTGAATCGTGGGAGGATTGCGGACACGGGATGTCGCGAGGAAGACAAGATCCGGAGGAGCTTCGGGAAGGACACCCAGGCCGAGTGAGAGCTTGATCATCATGCCCCAGGCGGCGAAGAACAGACCTGAGCGCTGCTCCCCGCTTTGCAGCGTACCCACATCGATCACGTCGGCGGCGAAGGGCAGACTCCAGACGGCAAGCCACAAGGCGGCGGCGATCGGCAGGCCGAGTTCGTCGGCATAGAAGGCGGGCACGAAGAAAGCCATGGGGAGGGTGGCGACAGAAGTCACCAAGGAGGGAGCCGAATATGCGGCCAGCCTGAGCGAATTCAAGGCGTGGGTCCTTGGCCATCAGGGCTTCTGAGGTGGACGCGGCAGCAGGATCGGGGTCTGCTCGCAGTAGGCCCGGTAGGCCGGATCATGCCCCCACTTTTTCTGAGCCCGAGTCGCCAACAAGGGAATGCCGCTGATCCGGGTGAGCAGGATGTATACGAATACCGGTGAGATGAGGGTTAGTAACTGCCAGCCCGAAAGAACGGGATACGCCACGATGGTCACACCGATCCACAGTGTGATTTCCCCGAAGTAATTCGGGTGTTGTGACCAGGCCCAGAGGCCATGCTGAATGAAGCGGTCGCGGTTTGCGGAATCAGTGCGAAAGCGCCTCTTCTGACGGTCGGCGGCGGCTTCAAACCCGAATCCGAAGAGCCAGACGAGCGTGCCCACGAGTGCGAGCCCGCCGAGAGGCGCCTGGTGCGTGGACGTCATCGCTGCCAGAGCGCTGGCAAGTGTCAGCAGAACCCATAATCCTTGCAGTGTCCAGGCCATCAGGAAGCGTAGAAAACTCGTCTTCATTTCGTCGAATCGGCCATCGGATCCCTCGCGACGAATGCGTGTGAAGAGAAAGCTGGCAAGGCGCGTAGCCCACACGAAAACCATGCCGCCAAGAAGCAGCGATCGTGGCTCGGCACGACCTGCCAGGACAAGGGCCAGGGTGACCACACTGATATATGTGAGCCCGCCAGTGAGGTCGAAGAAGCGCTCTGTGCGGGCGCGGTACGCGTGCACGAACACGAGCCAGTTCAAACCGAAGGCGAGCAGTCCGCACAGGGCGAACAGGGGCAGACCATGCCACGAGACGCCACCCTGGCTCCCCGCGCCTGATACACCAATCGCTGTTAGGACCACCAGAGGGATGGCGATGATGCTCTGGCGTTCGGGGGCGTTCAAGTTGTGGCCCCGGCGGCATGGATGGACCGTTCACCAGGGAACTGGTCTTCCAGGACCTGCCGGCGGTAGGTGAAGATCTGCTGCAACTGACGGTGAACGAAGAGCCAGTGAGCGAGGCGGCCAAGCAACCTGAAGGGCAGCGCGTAGTGCACCGTATCCTGGATCTCCACACCGCCATCGACGGCGATGAATCGGTGTTCGTGATACCAGAGCTGATAGGGGCCACTCCGTTGCTCGTCAATGAAGGAATGGGGCGCTTCTACATGCTTGATTTCCGTCCACCAGCGCAGCGGGATGCCGGGGGGGACTCGCAATCGATAGCCGATGAACAAGCCTGAATGGATACGCTCCGGGACGGGCGTGTCGATGACAAAGCTCATGTCTTCAGGCGTGATCTTCTGCAGATTCCGAGGGTCGGAGAAGAACGTCCACGCCAAGTCGATGTCGATCGGCAGGTGCTGTGTGGTGTGCATTCGGTAGACGTGCATGGCTTCGTGTCAGGTCTGGGAGGAGGATGATTTGGTGCGCTGATAGGCGGCCAGCGCCTGTTTACGAGCTCGGGAATGATCGACGATCGGTCGCGGGTAACTCTCACCCAGCGATACGCCGGCTGTTGCCAGTTCGCCATCGGGGGCACGCCATGGTTCGTGAATCCATCGATCTGACAGACCGGAAATCTCAGGGACCCAGTGACGCACATACTGACCCAACGGGTCGAATCGTTTGCCCTGCGCCGTCGGGTTGAAGATCCGGAAGAAGGGCGCCGCATCCGCGCCGCAGCCGGCGGTCCATTGCCAGCCCATGGTATTGTTGGCCAGATCCGCATCGACCAGAGTATTCCAGAACCACCGTGCGCCATCCTGCCAGGGCTGCAACAGGTCCTTGACCAGGAAGGAGGCAACGACCATCCGCACACGGTTGTGCATCCAGCCCGTGTGCCAGAGTTGCCGCATCCCGGCATCCACCAGGGGATAGCCGGTCTGACCGCGTTGCCAGGCCCGCTGCAACGCCGGGTCAGGTGACCAGGGGAAGTGTTCAAAGGCCGGGCGCAGGGGCCGCTCAATCGTGGCGGGCTCGTGCCACAGCAGATGGTGGGCGAATTCACGCCATGCCAGCTGGCGCAACCAGGGCTCGGCGCGATCACCCGCGGCTTCCAGCGCCACCCACCAGGCCTGACGCGGACTCACCTCGCCGAAGTGGAGATGCGGTGACAGAGAGGACGTCCCCGTCTTCGCCGGCAGGTTGCGCTGGTCCTCATAGGAGGACACCTCTTCAGCGAAGTTGCGCAGTCGATCCTGAGCCCCGATCTCGCCCGGCGTCCAGGCTGCCGCCAGTCCGTCGGCCCAGTTGTGCGAGTGCAGCAGTCCGAGGGATGCCAGTGATACAGAGGCAGGCCATTGATCGGGTGCCAGGATCTGCGGTTGTGCAACCGGTTCCGGTGGCATGTCCTGACGGCGCAAGGTGCGCCAGAAAGGGGTGAAGACACGATAGCCAGTACCGGCGCCGGTGAGCAGGTCGGCAGGTTCATGGATCAGGTCAGCCTGACCGATATGGGTCGTCGTGGACTGCGCCTGCAGCGTGTCAACAAGCCGTTGCTCGATGGCCATGTGTGCGGGCTCGAGGAGGCGATTCCAGGCCACGCCCGCGGCCCCGGTTTCACGGACAAGGGTTGCCAGTGTCGTGGCCGGATCCCCCGTCCGGATCACCATTCGTGAGCCGATGGCATGAAGCCTCGCCTGAAGTGAGCTCAGCGAGTGGTGCAGCCACCACGAGGAAGCTTCACCGACCTGCCAGGGTGCGTGAAGTCCACCGTCGCCAGCCGTGTGGATGTAAACGGGGATTACCGTACCTGCACTGGCTGCCCAGCAAAGGGCGGGGTTGTCCTCAAGTCGCAGATCACGGCGGATCCACCACAACCAGGGCGTCACCTGCACGTCTCCGTGTAGTCGATCAACCGATCGATCCGGTGAAGGGATCTCATGCCATGGTCTCCGCCAGTGGGCGCAGCCGGTAGTGGGCGACGCGCCACTCCTGCCCGCCCTGATCTCCGAAGGTTTCGGCACATCCCATGAAGAACAGACGCCATCGCTGCAGCCATCGGTGGGCCTCCTGATGGCCATAGGTCTGGCTGAGAATCGGCAGGATCTCGTCCCGCTGCTGATCGAGTTGCTCCAGCCAATGGTTGGCCGTGCGCTGGTAGTGACGACCATCGACGGACCAGCGATCCTCGATCTGCAGGTGATCCTGAAACTGCAGCAGCAGATCGTCGGAGGGCATCATGCCACCCGTGAAGAAGTGACGGGCCATCCAGTCATTGGGGCCACGATCTTCATACAGATATGGATGCTGGCGGTGACAGAACACATGCAGGAAGAGACGCCCGGCTGGTGTCAGCCATCCCGCGATGCGTGCCAGCAGTTGTGGCCAGTTGCGCATGTGTTCGAACATCTCGACGGAGACCACCCGGTCAAAGGCGCCGTCCCCGATGCGCTCGTGTGAGTGCTCGGCCAGATCGTTGGCGTCCGCTGTGAGGACCTGCACGTTCGTGAGGCCAAGCGAGCGACAACGCCGGCCGATGTGTTCGCGTTGCGAATGGGAGTTGGAAACGGCAATGATCTCACTGTTCGGGTAGTGTGAGGCCATCCAGACCGTGAGTGAACCCCAACCACATCCCAGTTCGAGAATCTTCTGTCCATCGACGAGATCGGCCCGCTCACAGGTGAGTTCGAGCATCGCCGTCTCTGCTTGATCCAGGGTCTCGTCGCCATTGGGGTAATAGCAGCAGGAATACTTCAGGTGGGTGCCCAATACCTTCTCGAAGAAGGGCGCCGGCACTTCGTAGTGCTGCTCGTTCGCCTCGGCCGTGGCGACAGCCACAGGCGATTGCCTGAGTTTGGCGGCAAAGTCCGCATCAATGGCGGTTGGTGGCAGGTCTGAGTGCAGAGACCGGCGTCGCCGTCGGACCAGTTCACGGATACCGGCCCGAACCGCGACATCCGGTACCCAACCACGCTCAACCAGATCAAATGCCGTCTTCATGTGGATCTCTGTCTGTGTGGAGGTCGAAAATCAAGAGGGGGGATCACCGGCTGATCCCGCAGACGGGTTGATCTGCATCGCCTGTCGGTCACTCAACCGGGTCCAGGCTGAACAGGGGGTCCGATTGCCGTTCACTACCACGAGCCAGGACCACCTGCACGTCGGATGTGTGACGTTCACTGAACCCGGCCTCGCAGGAGGCCAGA
>JABHDC010000077.1 GCA_018673255.1 Gemmatimonadota bacterium | reverse complement strand
TCTGTCCTCTCCGCCAGAATCGATCGCTGCACCGCCGTTGCTGCCTTTTCTGCACTGTCGCTGCTGCAAATCGAACCATCGCCCATCCGAATCGGACATCCGCGTATCATGCGTAGATCAACGGACTGCTAGGCGACGAGGGCTTCGATCTTCTCTGCCAACTGACTCTTGGCTGCAACGCCTACGTTGGTGTCACGTACTTCACCATCCTTGAAGAACAGGATCGTCGGCAGGGCGCGGACCTGATAGCGGGCGAGCGTGTCGGGATAACTGTCGGCATCGAGCTTGGCGATCTTCGCTCGACCCTCGAAGTCAGCCGCCAGCTCGTCCACGATCGGAGCAAGGGTGCGGCACGGACCGCACCAGGTGGCCCACACATCGACGAGGACCGGTTCGGAGGATTCGATTACTTCACTCTGAAAGTTGTCATCGGTCAGAACAACAGGCGCGGCCATGGTGGCTCTCCTTGGTTGGGTGACTCGTGTGGATATTGCATTGAGATTCAGGTCGACTCCGCCGGGCTACATCGGCTGAAGGCGGGGAAAAAGAAACCGGGCTCGATGCCGCCGACGCGCCCGAAGTCACACATCTCGCCGATGTGGTAGGCATTCGGTGTGGTCTTCCCAGTTTCCCAGCGTGCCACCGTGCACTGCGGGACCTGCAGCTTCTCGGCCAGCTGGGTCTGCGTCATGCCGACGAAGTTGCGGAATTCACGGATCTGGCAGTGATCGAAAGGCATCTTTATAGCACCTTTGCTATTAGTTGATAGCAAAGATGATATAGATCAATGCATGAGTGTCAAGGGGGCGTTGGCCCGATCAACTGCGCTCGAGGGCGATTTTCGACAATTCACTCACGTAGATACTCTCGTCCCTCGTTGCCGCTCTCAGGGCCTCTTGCGGCCCGCCACCCATCCTGGCCAAGGCCAGCGCGGCGTTGTGGCGCACGGCGACACTCTCATCCTGCAGACACGCAGCCAGAGCGTCACCAGGCTGAGTGTCACCTGCTTGGGTGTCGCCGGCGGGGCTGCCAGACTGGCTGGCAGACGGGCCGGCAAGTTGGGCGGTACCAACCTGTGCGGCAGCCGAACCGATGATGCCCAGTGCCTCGGCCGCATTGCGACGTACCCACTCGGATGAATCCGAGAGCGTGGCAGCAAGGGCTGACGTGGCATCGGTTGCATCGCGGCCCATGTCACCGAGGATGTCTGCTGCACTGGATCTCAACCACCAGGCCTCGTCCTTCAGCAGTGCCATCAGAGCCGGCACGGCCACTGCCCCTGCCGTCGTCAGACCGTAGGAAGCATCGAACTGGGCCGGATTCGTGTGGGACCGCTCGAGATTGGCCTCCACTCGTGCGGCACCCTCGGCGCGCAACGCGTCCACGAGCCGGGGGACGGCTCGAGCGCCAGCGCATCCGAGGCGGTAGGCGGCCGCCAGCCGTTCAGATTCATCCGCGGCGGTCAGCTGTCGCTGCAGGGCATCGAGAGATCCGGATCCGGATACATCCGGGTTCAGCGAGCGATTCTCCGCCCCACACAACCACGCCCAATTCTGGCGGCAGATCAGTTCGGCGTCGCCCGGGTCGTCATCCGGCATCCTCTCCCAGGGCGAACCATCATGCTGCCAGGTGGGGCCACTCGGTTCAGTGAGTCGCGTGAAGAGGAACTTCACCATGAAGCGATCCCGGTCACCCACATTCGCCATGGCCCGATGCCACAGATCGTAGTGCACGATGGTGACCGTCCCGGCGCGGCCATGTAATGGCAATTCGTGGTCACAGCCCTGCGCCTGGGCGGTCAGGTGCTGCGTGGCCGGCACAACAGACGAGGGCCCCATCCGCTCGTCTACATCCTGGGGGTAGTAGAAGGCCATCAGCCAGCGCACACGATGGTGGCGCACATTCTGATCGGCCTCGTAGCTGTCCTGATGCATACGCTGCCCATCACTGCCGGCCGGATTCAGATGACAGTGGCGATGCGGATGCAGCAGATGATCAGGCCCAAGCAGACTCGTCAGAGCACCTGCCACGGTGGGCGCATTCAACACCTGGTGCAGTGCCTCCACACGGGACAGAATGTCGTTGCCCGGATTCCCATCGGCTGCAAAGACTCGCTGGACCTCATCCAGAATCTGCCCGTGTGTGGTCTCAGGTAGATTCGCGCCCATTGTGACATAACCCTGGCGCAGGAAGGACAGCACCTGCGCATCATCGAGCAGTACCGGCGAACCCATCAGCGATCGAATTGCGGGTGATAGACTTCGTTGAAAAAGCGTCGGCGCTCTGGCGTCAGTGCTGCCAGCATTTCGTCGCTGACCCGCGGCTTGTGATGCCGGACATTGATGTGATTGTAGGCGAAGAACAGCGCCGTCCGGGGCGTGTCCTGCTCCCAGGGGCAGGAAGAGTGACGCACCGCCTCGGAGAAGATCAGCAGCGAACCGGGTGGGCACTCGTAGCTCTCCCACACGCCCGAATCCGGATCATCAAACAGCGGCAGTTTCTTGCGGTAATTGGATTTGTGACTGCCTGCGATGAGGGCCGTGCCACCCTTGCCCTTGCCGACACCATTCAGCTCCCACACAACACGCGTCATGCCGGAGTGAATCTTCCCATCATGGTATTGGTAGGAGTAGTTGGGATTCACCGACTTGCCACCGGCGTGCGGATCCCACCCCTTGTGCGCATCGCCGCGCTCACGATAGCTGAGGAAACAGTTTTCGCAGCGAATCTTCTCTGTCTCGTCATCGATGATCTGGTGCAGCACACGCATCGCGGCAGGGTGATCGATCAGATGACTGGCCGCACCACCGGGCAGAATCCGATCCGATGCCGGCAGTTGCTCGGGATTCTGTCGAAGCATCTCACACTGCGCGCGGATCGGCTCCATTTCCTCCTCGCTCAAGACCGCGGGGAACAGCAGGAATCCGCGCAGATCGAACAGCACCTTTTCGCGCTCGGTGAGAGGAGTGTATTCGGCGGCTTCCATTTGGATCGGCTTCTCCTCGCCAGTTCATCGGCCAACCGTCTGCAGCCAGGCCTGAACGATGATTTCGGGTTGTGGTCGACGATATCCGGATAAACGTCAGACATCGGTATTGAACTCGAGGCAGCGGACGCCAGGAGCGAGCCCCAAGTATAGGGCGCTCACTTCGGTGGAAGCGACAGGCCGCAATGGGCACCGCCGGCAGTTGCATCGGTTCCACACCCTCCCTTCGTTTCCCTTTGGTTCCCCCTGCCCAGGATGAAGTGATGACCGACCCGGACCAGACGCCCACACCCACCCACTACACGGCCATCACGGATCAGATCCTGAACGAGATGGATCGGGATCTCTCCTTCCACGAGTGCGGCGCACCGTCCCCATCGATTCTGACCCCTGACCAGATCGGCCACTTCAATCGGCAGGGCTACATATCGCCACTGGCCATGTTCGATGACGACCAGATCACGACGATCCGGGGTTACTTCGACGACCTGCTCGCCCGGGTGATGGCGCAGGGCGCCGATCAGTACTCGATCAGTTCGGCCCACCTGGCCTATGGTGGGGCATACGACCTGCTTACCCATCCTCGGATCACCCAGGCCGTGAGTGACTTGCTCGGTGAACGATTCATCGGCTGGGGATCCCACTTCTTCTGCAAGCTGCCGGATGATGGCAAGACAGTCTCCTGGCACCAGGATGCCAGCTACTGGCCCATCACGCCCGCACGCACGGTGACCGTGTGGCTTGCCATCGATGATGCCGACTGTGACAATGCCTGCATGCAGTTTCTCCCGGCAACACATGTGCACGGCCACCTGCCCTATCGAGAGAGCGACGCAGGGGAGCACAATGTCCTCAATCAGACGGTGGATGCCGTCGAGCGATTTGGAGATCCCGTCGATGTGACACTGAAGGCCGGGCAGATGTCGATGCACAGCGACCTGCTCCTGCACGGATCCGGTGCGAATCGCTCCCAACGACGACGCTGTGGTCTGACCCTGCGTTATTGCCGTACCGAAGTCCGTGCCCACATGGGTTGGAATGGCAAGGGTGTCGTCATCCGTGGTGATGATGATGACGGCTACTGGGCCAATCCACCTCGGCCCCAAACCGATTGACCCAGACCACTGACCGAATCCGATTGATCCTGACCGATAGATGCAGGCCGACTGATTCCCATGCCATCTGAACCGATGCCCCCTGAACCGACGCCACCTGAGGTCCCCGTCATGGAACCTCCTCAATCGACCATGCCGGCTGAGGCGCTTGAGCGCTTCCATCCGACGCTGCAACGCTGGTTCCGCGAGCAGATCGGCACACCGACCGATGCGCAGGCCGGTGCCTGGCCGCACATCGCCGCCGGCGAACACGTGCTGGTCACGGCGCCCACCGGATCAGGCAAGACGCTCACCGCCTTCTTGTGGGCCCTGAATCAGCTCATCAGCGGACATTGGCCGGAAGGCCACACGAGTGTCCTCTACGTGTCGCCCCTGCGGGCGCTGAACAACGACATCCGCCGCAATCTGCTGACCCCGCTGGAAGAGTTGGCGGAGTATTTCGCCCAGGACGGCATCCCCTTCCCGCACATCCGCCCCATGACGCGGTCCGGGGACACCTCGCAGGAGGACCGCCGGCGCATGTTGCGCCAGCCACCGGAGATCCTCATTACGACGCCGGAAAGCCTGAACCTGCTGCTCTCTTCCAAGGGTGGGCGCAGCATGCTCGGGTCCCTGCAGTCGGTGATCCTCGACGAAATCCATGCCGTCGTCGGCAGCAAGCGAGGTGTGCATCTGATCACCGCCGTGGATCGCCTCGTCCGGTTGTCTGGCGAATTCCAGCGCATTGCTCTGTCAGCCACCGTGCGGCCACTGGAAGAGGTGGCGCAATTCGTCGGTGGCCAGTATCGGGCCAGTGATGGACGGCGTCCCCGACCCGTGCAGATCGTACAGTCCACGGCATCCAAGGAATACGATGTACGGGTACGCTTCCCCCAGACCGCCATCGATCAGGCAGAAGACGCCGATTCCGTCTGGCCTGCCCTGATCGAGGTCTTCCAGACCATCATCAGTCGCAATCGTTCGACCCTCGTGTTCGCCAATGCACGCCGTCTGTGCGAGAAACTCACGCTCATGCTCAACGATGGGCATGAACGACCCCTCGCCTATGCCCACCATGGGTCACTGTCACGGGAGATCCGCGAGGTCGTCGAACGGCGGCTGAAGGCAGGTGAACTGAAGGCGATCGTGGCCACCAATTCGCTGGAAATGGGCATCGACATCGGCGCCCTCGATGAGGTCGTGCTGGCCCAGTCACCGCCGGCGATCTCATCGGCCATTCAGCGCGTCGGGCGCGCCGGTCACCGCGTCGGCGAGGTCAGCCGGGCGACACTGTTTCCCACCTACTCCCACGATTTCCTCGAAGCGGCCGTGTTGGCCGATCGTCTCTATGCCCACGATATCGAGGCCATTCGACCCATCGAGGGTGCCCTGGATGTGCTGTGTCAGGTGATCATCTCCATGGCCGGCACCGAGGACTGGGAAGTGGATGACCTCTACGATGAGATCAGGCTGAGTTTCCCCTACCGCAACCTCAGCCGCAGGCAGTTCGATCTCGTCATCGACATGCTCGCCGGTCGTTATGCAGGATCTCGTGTTCACGAATTACGTCCCCGCCTGAGCTTCGATCGGCTCGATGGAACCGTCGAGGTGCGCAAAGGCGCCTTGATGGATCTGTATATGTCGGGTGGCACGATCCCCGATCGCGGCTTGTTTCGCATGCGCCACGCCGAATCGAATTCCATCATCGGTGAACTCGACGAAGAATTCGTGTGGGAATCGTCCGAGGGCCAATCCTTCACCCTCGGAACGCAGAGCTGGACAATCCGCAACATCACCCACAACGATGTCTTCGTCACACCGGGTGCCCCGCAGAATGTGGATCTGCCCTTCTGGAAGGGAGAGGGAGCCAATCGCGACTACCACTTCTCCCGCGCCATCGGTGAATTCCTTGAGATTGCCGACGATGAGCTCGGCACGCCGGCCCTGTCTGAACGACTCCAGAGTTCCCATCGCATGGATGAGGTCGCCGCCGGACAACTGATCGATTTCCTGACGCGCCAGAAAGAATCCACCGGTGTTGCCCTGCCGCATCGTCATCACCTGCTGGTGGAGTTTGTCAGCGCCGGTCCGGATGGCTACCCCGGCAACCAGGTCATCCTGCACACCATGTGGGGAGGCAAGGTCAATCGGCCCTTCGCTCTGGCCCTGGATGCGGCCTGGGAAGAACGCTTCGGATCACGCCTTGAATTGCACTCGGCCAACGACTGCATTCTGCTCGTGCTCCCAGGTGACGCGACGGCAGAAGAGATCCTGTCGCTGGTGACGTCCTCCCGTATCGAGGAACTATTGCGCAATCGACTCGAAGCCTCCGGCTTCTTCGGTGCGCGCTTCCGCGAAAATGCACAGCGCGCCCTGCTGCTGACCCGGCGTTCCTTCAATGAGCGCATGCCCCTGTGGCTCAGTCGCCTGCGGTCTCAGAAGCTGCTGGACGCGGTCATGCGGTACGAGGACTTCCCGATTCTGGTGGAAACGTGGCGCACATGCCTGCAGGATGAATTCGAACTGGAGCCCCTCAAGTCGCTGTTGACCGAGATGGAGACGGGGCAGATCCAGTGGTCACAGATTCGTGTCGCCCGTGCCAGTCCCTTCGCCCAGTCGGTGGCCTTCAGTCAGGTCAACCAGTACATGTACGGGAATGACACCCTCACCGGCTCCCCCACGTCCAAGCTACGCTCCGATCTGCTGAAGGAAGTCGTCTTCACTCCGGGTCTGCGACCGACGATCCCCGTCGCCGTGATCGAGACATTCGAGACGAAACGTCAGCGTCGAGCGCCAGGTTATGCACCGTCGACGGCGCGCGAGCTTGTGGACTGGGTCGATGAACGCCTCCTGCTGCCCGGACTAGAATTCGCCGCCCTCACCGATGCAGCCGTCGCCGATGGCGCCGAACGCGACCAACTGCTCGACACCTCAGGCCGTCTGCTGCAATTGCACAGCCCCCGGCTGAGTGAGGCCGTCGTCATCGCCCGCCAGGGAATCTCGCGACTGGCAACCGCTCTGCCCTGGTGGAGTCGCGCACGGATCACGGACCTGGATGGCCAGGCCGTATCGATCGATGACATCGCCCCGGCCCCGGCTGATGAACTTGAGGTCGATCCCCTGACGCAGTTGGTCGCCGACTGGCTCGCCTACTTCGGCCCCATGTCACGGAATCGCGTCGCCCACGCCCTCGGCCTGGACGAGCCGTTGCTCGAACAGATCCTGGATGAACTGATCGATCTGCAGACCATCGTGACCGGCGAGCTCTCAGAGGGGGCCGTCGAGCAAGATGAGGTCTGCGACAGCGCCAACTTCGAATCACTGCTGCGTATGGCGCGAGCAGATGCCTCGCCGAATTTCGAGGCCCTCCCCATTCAAGAGTTGGGGCTGTTCCTGGCCGCCTACCATGGACTGCACCGGCCAGAGGAAGACGTGGAGGGTCTCACGCGTCGCATGGAGCAGTTGCTCTGCTTCTCAGCCCCCGCCGCCCAGTGGGAGAGTGAGTATCTGCCGGCTCGCGTACGGACCTACTCCACGTCCATGCTCGACGGCGTTCTGCAGGAATCTGACTTGCGGTGGCTCGGGTGCGGTGACGAACGCATCGCCTTCTGCTTCGAGCCAGATATCGATCTGCTCGGTGCCGGTACGGCGCCCGTCGATGAAGAGCAGACAGAGGTCGCCGACGAAGCCGATGAGACCGGCGCAACGACACCCGCAAGGCCGACGGCAGATGATGTCCGCAGCTTGTTCCCCGACCCCTTTGGGCGCTACGACATTCAGATGCTGCAGCGCGCCACGGGGCTGTCGCTGGGGCCTCTGACGCAACAACTCTGGCAGGCCGTGTGGGCCGGGCGAGTCACCAACGACACCTTGTCAGCCCTGCGGCGTGGCATTGAGACGAAGTTCAGTGCCGGCGTCGAGCAGAAGGCTCCCGCACCGAGTCGACCCGGCCGGCTGGTGCGTCCAGCGTCGCGACGACCCACAGGGCGGTGGCGGGGCGCGCTCACCTATCCGGGCAACTGGCAGTTGCTGCCTGAACCCGAACTGCCCGGCGATCGTCTCGAGGAAGAGGAACGCAACAAGGATCGCGTCCGGCTCCTGCTGGATCGTTACGGCATCCTGTTCCGCGAACTGCTTTTGCGCGAGGAACCTGATTTCAGGTGGGCCCGAATCTTCCGATCGTTGCGGTTGATGGAATTGTCGGGCGAAGTGCTGGCCGGGCATTTCTTCAGCGGCATCCCCGGGCCCCAGTTCATGAGCCACCGTGCCTTCCGTCAGTTATCTCGCGGCTTGCCCGCAGATGCCATCTTCTGGTTGTGCGCGACCGACCCTGCTAGCCTCTGCGGCCTGTCCGTGCCGGATCTGCGGTCCCAGCTGCCACGCCGCGTCGCCAGCAACCACCTCGTCTATCGAGGTTCAACGATCGTGCTGCGTTCGATGCGACACGGCAAAGCACTCGAAATCGGCGTCGATCCGCATGATGTTCAGTTGCCGGAGATTCTGGCTCCCCTCGACCACCTGCTGACTCGCACACTGTCTCCGCTGCGACAGATCGTGGTCGAGCAGATCAATGGGCAACCGGCCGCAGCCAGCGGCTATTCCGAAGCCCTGCAGCGAATCTTCGAGGTCCGCCGCGACCATCACCACCTCATCCTGTTCCGCCGCAGCCACTGAGCCGGTACCCGCGCCAGCTTTGGAAAGGTCCAGGCCAGTGCTTATCGTTCGCCAAAGTGTGGGCACGTCGGGTGACCACACTCCATCACCCGCACGACAAGGAGCCGAGGATGGCGACGGACGTGAAGACAGCGGAACAGATTCTGCAGGACAAGGGTGGGGAGTTGATTGCAGTGGCACAGGAGACAGTTGTTGTTGAGGCCCTCAAGATCATGGTGGAAAGCAAGGTGGGTTCGATCCTGATCAAGGATGGGTCGCGCATCGTCGGGATCTACACAGAACGCGATCTCATGAGGAATACGATCGAGCCGACCTTCGATCCCACGAAAACGACGATGAGTGAGGTCATGACCGTGGGGCTGCGCTACGCCCCACACACGGACACGGCCTTCGAATTGATGGATAAGTTCCTCGGTCTGCGCCTGCGCCATCTGCTGATCGACCGGAAGGGTGAATTCATCGGCCTGTTGTCCATCGGTGACGCCGTGCGTTCCGCTTTGCAGATCCGCACGACCGAATTGGCAACACTACAGAAGATCGCCAACTGGGAATACTACGAGGAGTGGAAGCCACGCTCGTAGGGTCTTGGCTCAACGATTCGACACGAACCGTCCTTCGAGGCGGGAGCACCTTGACGGCGATGCTGGCGTGGACCAGCATCGTCGTCGGCATTTCACAAACGAATGGGACATGTGGTTATGAAAAATGTCACGCTCATCGGTGACTCGATTCGCATGGGATACCAGCAATTCGTCGAAGAAGCACTGAAAGATGTCGCCAGAATATGGGGGCCCGAAATCAATGGCGGGGACAGCAACAATGTCCGCACCCATCTGCCCAAATGGCTCGAGACGGCAGCCGATGTCATTCATCTGAATTGTGGTCTCCACGACATCAAGAAGGACTACGACAGCGGCCAACCGCAGGTCGGCGTCGAGACCTACCGGGAGAATCTCTGCTTCATCTTCGACGCGGTGCTTGCTGCCGATCGCCAGCTCGTGTGGGCGACGACGACACCTGTCAATGAAGACTGGCACCATGAGCGTAAGGGATTCGATCGCTTCAGTGCCGATGTCGATGCATACAATGCCATTGCCCTTCAGGAGGCGCAGCGTCGGGATCTGCCGATCGATGATCTTCACGCTGTGATCACCGAACAGGGCCGCGACAACCTGCTGGTACCCGACGGCGTGCACTTCAGCGACGAGGGATCCAGGCTGCTCGGCCAGGCGGTGGCAGACCGCATCCGACAACTGTGGGAGGGAATCTGAAGTGAGTCATCTTCAGACGATGGTGCGAGGCACCATCATGCGGGGATTCCGTGGATTGCATCCGAGTGAAGCGGATGCGGTCACTGGCGACATACGAAATGGTGTGGGCAGTGTGGTCCTGTTCGACGTTGACGGTCCCAGTGGCGGCGAACGGGCCCGCAATATCGAGTCACCATCGCAACTGGCCGAACTGTGCGCACATCTGAGCGCCGCCGCCGGATCAGCCCCCCTGCTCATCAGCATCGACATGGAGGGAGGGCTCGTCTGCCGTCTGCGGGAACGCTACGGCTTCACCCCGACACGATCGGCCCAGGAGACGGGAAGTAGCGGGGATCCACAGCATACCTATGAAGCCGCAGCAGGCATCGCAGACTCCTTGGCCGCGGCCGGGATCAATCTGAATCTGGCACCCTGTGTCGATGTGAATGTGAATCCGGATAACCCGATCATCGGCAGCAAGAAGCGCAGCTATTCAGCTGACCCGGAGGCGGTTGCCGAACACGCAGCCGCCTTCATCAGGGCACACCGTGATCGCGGGATCCTGACCTGCCTCAAGCACTTCCCCGGCCACGGGTCCTCTCAAGGCGATACCCATGTGGGATTCACCGACGTGACGGCCACCTGGTCCCGTGACGAATTGATCCCCTTCCGACATCTCATCGAGGCGGGCCTGGTGGATGCCATCATGACCGCTCACGTGGTCAACACCCGGCTCGACGGGGTGCCCGCGACCCTCTCGAAACCGATCATCAGCGATCTGTTGCGCCATGAGCTCGGTTTTGATGGCGTCGTTATCTCCGATGACATGGGCATGGGCGCCATCGCTCGGCGATATGGTTTTGGCGAAGCCTTGGTCAGCGCCCTCCATGCGGGTGTCGACATGCTGGCTCTGGCCAATCAGGGCACCGACTACAATGAGGATATCGTCGATCAGGCGGTGCAGACCGTGATCGATGCAGTCGATTCAGGGCGGCTCGAGTTGTCACGGGTCGAGGAGGCATTCGGGCGTTGCACCAATCTGCGCCAGCGGGTAACCACCGACATAATGCTCGATGGACTGGATTCTGATCCTGACAAGGAGACGTTGACGTGAATCGACTCGAAGATCGTGTGGCCGTCATCACCGGTGGCGCCACGGGGATCGGTGGCGCCACAGCTGAACTGTATGCCGCTGAGGGCGCGATCGTGCACCTTCTGGATGCCAACGAAGCGGACGGGCGAAGGACAGAGGCCCGGATCCGCGAGGCGGGCGGGAGAGCGTGTTTTCACAGCCTGGATGTGCGTGATGCGGACCAGGTGGCTGCAACCTTCGCTCGAATCGGCACCACCGACGATCGTATCGACGTCCTCGTCTGCAGCGCCGGGATCCTGCGTGGCGCATTTGACGGGATCGCGGATCTGAGTGAGGACGATTGGGACTCCACGATCGACACCAATCTCAAAGGCACCTATCTCACAACACGCTTCGCAGCGCCGCTGCTGCGCAAGGCCGACAAGTCGGTACTGCTGCTGATCGCGTCAGGCGCTGGTGTCAGAGGCGGCTCATCATCCTACGCCTATGCGGCGAGCAAGGCCGGCATGCACGGCATGCAGTACAACTTTCAGTCTGAGCTGGGGCCCACAGGCACACGCGTTCATGTCATCTGCCCCGGCGGGATCTCGACGCCGTTGAAGCTGAAGAATATTGCCGAAGGTGCTCAATCACGCGGAGAGGATGTCGACGCCGCCGTGGCCGGTGCGCGTGTATCCCTCGGCGACCCAGTGGGCATTGCGAAGATCCTGACCTTCCTCGCCTCGGATGATGGGGACTACGTACGGGGCACGATCTCCACCCGCTAGATAGGATGCAAGGCGATTCGCCTTGCTGAAGTCCCTGCTGTTACCGAAGCGCTCATGAGCCAGGCCGAGGGCGGATATGAGCACACTCACGGAACCAGTTGGCGCGATACCACTGCACGTGTTGTCACGGGAAACTCACCCGGTTCACAACACTGACAGATCTGCACATCCACGGCGGCACTCATCAGCATGTAGGCGTCTTCGAAGCTGACCTCGAGCCGCTCCTGTAGCAGATCCACCATCTCCCCGGCCGCCATGCGCGCCGCCTCGCCCAGATCGTCACCGTCTCCCGTGGTAATCCAGTGGTCGTGGGTTTCGACCAGCGGCCGTCGTGTGCCAGCACCCTTCACCAACTCGATGCGCGCCGTCACCTCGGCACAAATCTCCAGACCGATGAAGGTGATCTCACCATCCCCCATCGCACCATGCACGTCACCCACACCCAGAAGTGCACCCTCCACGGTCACGGGCAGGTGCACGCGACTGCCGGGGCCGATATAGCGGTTGTCCATATTGCCCCCGTGGGCCCCGGCATAGGAGGTCGATATACCCTCTCCCACCGGGACAGTACCGATGACACCCACCATGGGGTTGGCCGGGAAACGCAGATGGCCAAAGTGCACGATCCCGTCCACAATCGGCACGATCCGCGTCACATACGTGTCGGCCCGATGGGCCAGCAGCCCCTGCCCCTTCTTCACCGCCAGGAAACCCGCATCTGCCAGATCGATGGCTTCCACAGTGACCACCAGTCCGTCACCCGGTTCCGCATGGCGCACATGGACGGGACCGGTCGCCGGGTTGGACCCGGCGGGATGCGGGTGGTCGAGAAGATCGGTATCTGACTGGATGGTACCCGATCGAGCATCAAAGGTCTCGAAGACGACGGTATCGCCACTGTCGATCTCCAAGACGGGTGGAATCCGGCGATCCAGAGAGTAGACGATCTGTTCACGGGTCAGACGATGCGATGCCATGGCGCAGTGCTCCTGCGGTCGTGGGTCCTTGGGCATGCATCCAACGAACAAAAAAAAGATCCTCCCGGCGAGGGCCGCCGGGAGGATCTGGGCACGCAGTAGTCGGTTCGAGGGTGGCGAGTGTCGGCGAAGATGCTCACCACCAGCCGTTGGCTCAGGATGGGTAGTCCGTCACCAGATGGAGCCACGAGGATGACTGGACCGCCGCCAGACGCAGAGTTGATTCAGCTCGGTGCGGGGCCAAATCCGGGAACGATTCCCAACTCCCCATCGACGGCGATCCAGGCGATCATCCGGGTGGTCGAACAAACCACCACAGTTTCACTCAGGGTATCGCAATCGATGTGCCAGTCTCAACCGGCGGCTTGGGAATGCTCCTATCTGTCTACGCAGCAGATAGTTAGGTGATTATAGCCGAGTCCCGATGTCATCGTGTGATTCGAGGCAAGTGGCGCATATATGCTACACTTAAACCATATCAAAATGCCTAACATGCTTTCAGACATACACTTATGTGACAATGATGCGATACAGATACACTGTCGCAATACTGCATCACTAACGGAATGTGTTGGCTTGGATCGAGTATTTCTGCAGAAGGCGCTGGAATGTGGACCGATGAACACCGGCCGTGCCTGCGGCGCGCGATACATTGCCGCCGTGCTGCTCGAGCAACCGACTCAGATACTCCCGCTCGAATCCGTCTCGGGCCTGGTCCAGTGTCACCGTCGGATCGATCGATACGGCCACCACCTGCTGCCGGATCCGGGACGGCAGGTCACCCAGATCGATGGCGTCTCCCTCACACAGGCTGTAGGCGGATTCTACGGCATTGTGCAATTCACGGATGTTGCCCGGCCAGGCGTAGTCGGACAGGGCCAGCCGGGCACGATCCGTGAACCCTTCGATACGACGCACGCCGTTGTCATTGAGCCGCTGCAGAAAGACATCCGACAACAGCGTCACATCTCCATCGCGCTCACGCAGTGGGGGCAATGAGACGGTGACCACATTGAGACGGAAGAAGAGATCCTGACGGAAGCGCCCCTCGTCCATCGCCTTCTCCAGACTCTCATTGCCAGCGCAGATGACACGGAAGTCGATATCGATCGTCTCCTGGCTGCCGAGTCGGCGAACCGAGTGTTCCTGCAGAGCGCGCAGCAACTTGGCCTGCATGTCGATACCAAGATTGCAGATCTCATCGAGAAAGACAGTACCGCCATGGGCTGCTTCGAACAGGCCCGCACGCCGCTCGTGAGCTCCGGTGAATGCGCCACGTTCATATCCGAATAGTTCACTCTCGAGCAATTGATCGGGAAGGGCGCCGCAATCGATCGGCAGGAACGGCCCGTCGGCGCGCGGACTGTTGCGATGCAACGCACGGGCGACCAGTTCCTTGCCCGTACCGGTCTCCCCCTCGATCACCACACTCGCCTCGGAGTCTGCCAGTCGCTTGATCAGGTCGATGATGCCGAGCATCGGCACCGAACGCGTGACGATCCCTTCCACCTCAATATCACTGCCCAGAGCCTGCCGCAGGCGGCGGTTCTCCTCGGTCAATCGCTTCTGAGCGATAGCCCGCTCCACCGTGATCAGTAGCTGATCCGGGGAAAAGGGTTTGGGTAGGTAGTCGAAGGCACCGGCTCTGACAGCGTCGATGGCGGTTGAGATCGTCGGGTGCGCCGTAATCATCACCTTGTGGGCCGCCGTGTCGATCTGCTCCAGGTGGCGCAGTGCGGTCAGGCCGTCCATCTCCGGCATCTTCAGGTCCAGCAGGATCACATCGAAGGATTCCTGACGGGCACACTCGATACCGTCTGCAGCCACGGCATGGGTCGTCACGTCGTAGCCATGGTGAGTCAGGGCTTCGTCGCAGGCCTCCAGCATGGCCTTCTCATCGTCGATGACCAGAATCTTTCCGCTCATCAGGACGCCGTTGCAGGCAGGAAAATCTGAGCCAGTGTTCCTACGCCCCGCTCGCTCGTCACCTCGATCCGCCCACCAAAGCGCTGCATCGCGCCGTAGCTGACCGCCAGCCCCAGACCGGTACCTTTCCCAACCGCCTTGGTGGTGAAAAATGGATCGAAGATGCGATCGATGAAGTCGGCGGGAATCCCACCGCCAGTGTCCCTGATCTGGATCGCCAGTTCACCGGGCGCAGTGGGCAGAAGCTGACTGGTGACCGTCAGTGTACCACCATTCGGCATGGCATCGACGGCATTGCTGAGCACTTCGACAATGACCTGCTGCAGCTGTTCAGGGTCTGCAACGACCTGGGGCAGTCCCTCAGACAGGGTCCGATTCAGTGACACCGAGGCGGGTAGGTCGGTGCGGGCCAGGGCCCCGTCGATCGCCTCGTTCACATCCACGGGGCGCGGCATACTCTGCGTGGGACGACTGAATCGCACGAGACTGTCGACGATCGTCTGAATCCGTTCAGTCTGCTCTACGGCGACACCCAGCGTACTGATGGCCCTGGAGGACAGCTGCTCCTCATCCGCAATCGAGAGAAGAAACTTGAGCTTCATCAGCAACACACCGCAGGGGTTGTTGATCTCATGTGCGACGCCGGCAGCCAGCTTGCTCATGGCCGCCATCTTCGCTGCCTGATCTTCTCTGCCGGTCCCGCCCAGCTCATTCTGTTGGTCTTCGTTCATAGGGCCTATCAAATGGCGAGTGGGCAGCTGCCGCAAGCGGCGTTGCGTTCAGGCTCGCCTCTGTCGTTTGTTGCCATGGACTCAGATATCCTGTGACCCCGCAAGGAGACCGGCACACCATGCCTCGAGGCACACGCCAACGTCGCCGCATGATCAACAGCGTCGCCCCCATCCGGATTTGCGACAACGGCGGTTGGACCGACACCTGGTTCGCAGAATATGGATGCATCTTCAACATCGGTGTTTATCCCTATGCCGAAGTACAGGTGGAGGTCTTTGATCGCAATACGGTGGACGACCGAATTGTCATCAACGCCGAGAACTACGGCGAACGTTTTGCCATTGCCACCACCGAGGGGCCCTGGACGCATCATCCGTTGCTGGAGGCAGCCATTGACTATATGCGCCTGCCTGACAACATCGCCTTCGAAGTCACCATCTACTGCGATGCGCCGGCCGGGTGTTCGACTGGTACATCAGCAGCCGTCACCGTTGCACTCATCGGGGCCCTCGACCTGCTGACTCCTGGGCGCATGACACCCTACGACGTGGCCCTTACGGCTCAGCGGATCGAGACCCAGAAGCTGGGCCAGCAGTGTGGAATCCAGGATCAGTTGTGCTCCGCCTATGGAGGCATCAACTACATCGAGATGTTCGCCTATCCCCATGCTGCCGTATCGCAGATCCAGGTTTCCAATTCAGTATGGTGGGAACTGGAACGTCGACTCGTCCTCATCTTCCTGGGCAAGGCACACTCTTCTTCGGCGGTACACGAGAAAGTGATCGCTGAATTGGAGGGCGGCAGCCCCGACAATCCAAAGCTCGAGGCCCTGCGCAGAACAGCTGGCATCTCCCGCGATGCGGTCTACGCGGGCGACTTCCCAACGCTGGGTCGCGCCATGTCGGACAATACCGATGCCCAGGCGAGATTGCACCCGGAGTTGGTCGGCACCGATGCCCAGCAGATCATCGATATCGCCAGTGAACACGGGGCGCTGGGTTGGAAAGTGAATGGGGCAGGAGGGGACGGAGGATCTCTCAGTCTGCTGGCCGGCGATGTGTCCCATGAGCGCCGAGAGATGGTTCGCGCCATCGAAGCAGCCAATCCAGGGTTCCGCGCACTGCCCATCTACCTGAGCCGCCACGGGTTACGCCTCTGGGAATCCATTTGCTGAGCCCTTTCTGGACACCTATCTTGGAGGAATTGTCCAGCTTTGTCCCGAGCCTGCATCTGCCGCCGCATTCCAACGCTTCTGCACGCCTCGCCATCTCCCTCGTCCGTTCCGGAGATTCCGCTTGAACCGCCCGTTCATGAAGACCCGGTATGGAAGCGCCAGGCCCTGGTACTCCGGTCGCACCTTCCCTGCCGACGATGTCATCGCTGTATTCGACCAGGATCCAGAGTCGAAGGTGCTGTACGATCAGCGCGATGCTGCCAGCATTGAGGGTCCCTATGCCGATATCATGCGCAGCCTGTACGGCAAGATGGATACACTCAAGCGCGCGCCCGACGAATTCCGGACGTGGACCGACGAAGACGGCTATCTCACGTTCTGGACTGTGCTGGTAGACTTCGCTGGCACCGAGACACGCGACCGCGTGCAGATCCTGCAGCGATTGGGCACCTTCAAGTTCCGCACCGGCGCCGGGCCGGATGAGAAGAAGAGTCTGATCCAAGACTGCTTCGCTGAAGCCAATGACAAGGAAGATCCGAGAATCGTCCCCACCTCGCGGTCTCGACGTCTGTCTCAGATCTGGTCGCCCACCAAGGACTCGATCCTCGACTTCATCGTCAGTCGTCCCGCTCAAGCAGGACGCGTGCTGGCCGATCGACTCAATCCGACCAATACCGAACCTCTGACGCTGGTCGGTCATCCCTTCAAGAGTGCTCGCAGTACCGACCTGCAGCCCGTTGCCGATGCACGTGTCATCGCCTTCGAGCGGGATCATGAGATCCACATCATCCCGGGTATCAGCAAGACCCTCACCAACTGGGATGCGGATGCCGAAGCCGCCGGTGGTGTCGAACAGGTCAGTCTCTTTGACACGCTGCTGCTGCACGAGTTGGTCGAACTGGTATCACGCGAAGAGAATCCAGAGCTACCGCCCCTTCACACGCACCTGATCGCCACCAGCTTCGAGCGTTATCTCAAGGCGGATCTGTTGTCGGTAGCCGTAGAGGACTTCTTCCTGGACTGGCCCGTATTGTCGGAGGCTGAAGAAGCCGAGCGATACGAGGAGCAGTTGAAGGTGGAGATGGTCGAAGCGCAGGCCATGTTCGCCGAAGAGGATATTCCCGACAGCTTCGATGACGAGGATGAAGACAACCTGCCGATGGACGCTGACGGCAAGGCCCCCGTCAAGAAGAAGGTCAAGAAGGTCGTGAAGAAAAAGATCGTGAAGAAAAAGGTCGTAGTGAAGAAGAAGGTCGTAAAAAAGAAGAAGGAGTAGCGCCCGACTCGGGACGCAACTCCTTCTGATGCAACGGGGCGCCTGCGGGCGCCCTTTGTCGTTCTACCGCAATGACATCAATTCGCCGTGTTAATCCTGACTGTCGTGGGTGCGACGCACGTCACAGTGAGCACTCTCGGCACCATCGAGGTCTGCCTGGGCGGTGCGGATCTGGCCACGCAGTGACTCGATGTCGGTATCGTCACTGGAGATAACCTGGCCACCTTCGAGCATCTGGAAGACCAGAGAGCCCAACTCTGCCTGCAGGCGGGAGAGGCGCGTCTTGGCGGCGGCAACGTCGAGTCGCGCGCGACCTACCTGGGTCAGTTCCTCGGCCTTGCTCATGGCGATTTCGGCGCCATCCTGTAGGCCGCGCTTGAGATTGTCCCAAAGGCGGTCGGCCTGATTTCGCACTGTTTCGTCCTGGCCGGTGGTTTCGTCGGTCATGGCCTATCCTTCCTCGTGGCCGAGCACGCGTTGCAGCTCAGCGAGAAGTTGTTGCTTGTTCGCCCGGGACACTTCTCTGCCTTGCAGCCGGACACCAGGGATACGACGTGCCAGCTGTCGCAGGCGCGTCACCGGCATCCGGGCCAACTCGGTGGGATCGATGTCGTCAGGGACGGAAACGGTGTCTGCGATCGGTGCCAATACGGCTGCCCTGGAAACTTTCTTCTCGGCCCGGGTTGATTGGGCACTCGAAGAGATCGAGTCCATATCCAGATGCGGTGACGGAATGACGTGGGCACTGACCAGTTCACTGACATCTCTGGCCGCTGCAGATCCGGCGCGGACGGCAGCCTGCACAGCCGCCACCTCGCCACTGAGACGCAGAGACACAAAACCGCCGCCAATGCGCTCGATGCCCATCAACTGGACATCTGCGGCTTTGGCGGCGGTATCTGCTGCTTCGAGCACACCGACCAGACCCCTGGTCTCGATGAGTCCTAATGCACGGGCGCTCGTAGAGAGCTCGGACTCACCCATGAGGGGTCGATCAGCGGGCGTCGTTGATGGTATACGGCAAGAGGCCGAGGTAGCGGGCACGCTTAATGGCGCGAACAATACGCGCCTGCTGCGTGCGCGTCGCCCCCGTACGCCGCGCCGGTTCGATCTTGCCGATCGGCGTGAGGAAACGGGAGAGGACGTCGAGCCGCTTGTAGTCGATCTCCTCGGGCTTCAGCTTCGCCGTAAATTCTTTGCGATTCACCCTGGCGATGACGATGGCTCCTGATCAAGGCGTGAGAGTAGATTGAAGTCACTGAAATTATGGGCTCCCTCAGAGAAAGTCAACGGATGGGATGGTCATTGAGCGTCTCCATGAAGACGCACCGGCAGTGGATGAGCGTGGCGCTATCGGCCTTGTTCCTTGGACTCCTGTTCGCGCCACCCGGCCTGGATCGTGAAGTCCTCCTGCCAGCGGGGACACTCCTGCTGCTGGTGGCCAGTGCCGCACTGTCTGTGGCCCATCGGGGAGGACACCCCCTGACGCCGCCCCGATCGCTGCTGGCCATGGCCGGACTCTGGACTCTGGCTCTCATGCTGTCGACTGCAGCGGGTACATCAGCGACGATCCTGGGCGTGATCACTCATGCTTGCTGGGTTGTCTTGTTATGGCTGGGTTGGTGGTTGGGCGGTGACTCACGAGCGATCGCGATTCTGGGGCGAATGACCGGCCTGGCCGCCGTCGTTGTTGCAGCGATCTGCCTGGCGCAGATGGTGGATATCCCGATTTGGCCACGGACGGATCTGTTCTCCGACCGTGTCGTTGGCGTTTTCAGCAATCCCAATCATCTCGGCAGCTTCTGCGCCTTCGCCCTCCCCCTGGCCTCGATCGCCTTTCTGCGCGAGCCAAAGGTGGGATTCTGGTGCCAGAGTGGACTCATCTATGCTGCCCTGTTGCTGTCGGGCAGCCGCGGCGCCTGGATCAGTGCCCTGGTTGCCATCCTGCTGCTGAGTCTGTGGATCACCTGGGGTATGTCCGGTGACCGGCGGCGCCACGCCATCCGACGCGGCCTCGTGTTGATCGCGACGTGGGCGGCGACAACGCTGGCCCTTAGTGAGAGGCCTGTGTTGCATTCACCGGATGGGATACTGTCGGTCAGTGAGCGCCTGCAGCAGACCGGGGAGGTTCTGGATGCTGACGGGCGCGACCGTGACAGGACCCTTCAGCATCGCCTGCTGTTGTGGTCTGCAGCAGGGCAGATGATTCAACAAGAGCCCTTCCTGGGGGTCGGCCCTGGCGGCTTCGAATCGGCCTATGCTCAGTCGTTGCCAGCGCTGCGTCAGCTGCCACAATACAAACGCCTCGAAATCGGCCTGCAACGGGACCGGGCCCGCTTTGCCCACAATGAAGCCCTGCATGTGACCGCCGAGCAGGGCATCCTTGGCCTGGTTGCTCTGACGGGGATCCTGATGTTACCCCTTGCCACTGGCCTGCGAACCGGGGTTCGGTGGCCCAATCATCTGTGGTACCAAGGAGGGGTCGTGGCTGTCTTGTCGACGATTGTCCATGGGCTGGTCAGCTATCCCTTGCATATCCCGACAACATCAGTTTTGATCTTTATATCACTTGGTATCATATGTAGATCCCCTTCACCAGACGATAGAATTCGTCTCGAGTGAGACTCATGGATCACACAAGACATTGTTTTTACATAGCTTACAAACTATCGTCTCGTTCGGATTACGGCGAGAGAATTTCTAGCTAAAGAATCCTACTTGCCAGACGATAGTATTAGGGAAGACTACATGATACCAAGTCGAATCTCTTATACCTATTCCGATCCGATCAGGTAGTCTCCCCGCCGGAATCCCCCGGGATTACCCATCCCGCCGGCAAACAAGCTTTCGCCGCGCACGGCATGCGCACGAGAGTGGCACAATCGTCGAATGAGATCGCCCTGTCGGTATTTCCGGCAGGGCGTCTCGTGTTCTGGATCTCATTCTCCTGCAAGACCGGCCGGATCATTGCTCCGTTCAGGTGCAGTGACTCCCGAATTCCCGATAGTGTCGCACGGGCAGTTCGTGATACTCACGACACAGTGCCTCGAGCCGCTGGCAGGCCAGTTCGTAGATCCGGGCACCCTTTTCAGCCGTCGCCGCTGTGGCGTCACCCATCACGCCAGTTCCATCGCGCGTGTCCCGACGCCGCTCGGCAAACATGGCGAAGGCGAGGTCGCCCTTGAAGGGCGTGGTCAGATCTGTATCACTCTTCCGGCGTGCATCGTCGATCAGCTGCGGACGCAGATGCAGTTGCACCGCCGTCTCCCACTCCCCGCCGTGTCCGACACCCTCGTCTGTCGCAGACCATTCCTGCAGCTCCTTCTCCACCATATCCCACCAGTTGAAGCTGACAGTGAAGACATCCTCTTCGGCCAGCTTCCAACTCACAGCGCGGCACGGGGCTGCATTGCCGCCATGGCCATTGACCGTGATGATGCGGTGGAATCCATTGGCGTGAATGCTGCGGCAGATGTCAGCGATCAGGGCCTGAAAAGTTTCCAGCTGCAGTGAGATCGTGCCCGCAAATCCCATGTTGTAGTGAGTGAAGCCCGACCACACAGGGGGCGCCACGATGACGGGGAAGTCATTCACCCGCCGCGCCACTTCAGATGCCATGTGAAAAGGTGCCGAGATGTCCACGTCCATGGGACAGTGTGGACCATGCTGTTCCACCGATCCGACAGGGATGATGACAATCGGCTGCTGCCCGATGGCATCTTCGAATTCGTGCCGCAGCATCTCCTGCCAGAGAATCTTCTTGTTCGTGCCATCGTGAGATACGTTGTACATGACCAGACCTCTCCTTGTCCATTCGATAGGTCCGAGTGATGCTGTTGAATCACCACCCGGTCACGATCTCTTCTCGTGCAATTGTCGCATCGCCTGGTGATGGCCGACCCCTTCATCATGCAATTTCCGGTAGGCGTCTTGATCCACGCCTTCCCAACTGAGGAAGCTGCGAATATCGTAGCGCCCCTCCTCCCGCACGGGCAGGTTGCCCTCGCCGATCATCAAGTCCAGCGGATAGCCCTTCTCTTCCATGGGCAGGCGAACGACTTCGTTGCGCCGGGCCGATTCGTATAACGCCATCATGACTTCGACCGTCTCACGCGCCGTGTGGCCATCACCACGATGCCCGCTGCCCCCATCAAGCCAGGTCAGCAGTTCCTGCACCTGCGCCGCATTGGTGCTGCCTCCGATGCCCTTGTAGTTGTCATCGAGGTCGATCTCCACATCCTGCCAGCCATCGTCGTTGAGGAGCCGGATCGTTGTCTCCGAGATCTCCATGAATCCTTCGGTCCCGCGAATCTGGAAGCCCCCCGCCGTGGCACCCTCCGCCATCATGTCCGACTGAATAAAAAGCTGCACACCGCCTTCGAAATGGATCAGCCCCATGCAGGCATCCTCGATCGCCGTGTCACGCTCGAATCGATCCGTACGTCGTTCAACGGCGCCCATCACCCACTCTGCTCGTGGGTCGCCGAGCACGAATCGTGAGCCATCAATGGTGTGCGTGCCCCAGTTCGTCAGCCCCTCACGCACCTTGTTGGTGACGAATTGCGGCGTGCCGATCACGCCATCTGCGACCAGTTGTCGCCCCTTTTCCCAGCCCGGAGTGAATCGGCGCTGGTGACTGATGACCAGCTTCGTACCTGATACGTCGCAGGCTTCCACCATGCTGTTGGCGGCGCCCATTCCAATCGCCATCGGTTTCTCACAGATGACGGCTTTCACACCGGCCTGTGCCGCGGCGATGGTCGGTGCCGGGTGCAACAGATGCCAGGTGCAGACACTGACGATGTCCGGTTTGGCGTCTGCCAGCATCTGGTCGACCGTCGCGTATTCCTGCAGCGACAGATCCGGATACTGCTCCAGATAGTGGGCGCGCGCCTCGGGCACCGGGTCGACGATGGCGACGACATCCACGCCATCCACGAGTTGGTAGCCTTCCATGTGTGCATGTCCAATGGATCCACAGCCAACGATGGCGGCTCTGTATGCCATACCGGAAAATCTCCTTGTGCCTGTCGAGGGAGGGGCGGAGCTTTGTCAACGACTCGTCCAGCCGTGCTCGGCCGGACTTTCTGCAACTTGCGGCTCACAATGTAGACTGCCCATGAACGACCAACCAGAAGGCCTGCCCATTGCCGGCGGCCCCGTCATCCCCCTGGGTGAACTCGTATTCACCTACGGTCGGTCTCCGGGGCCCGGTGGTCAGCACGTGAACAAGAGCAATACGCGGGCGCAACTTCGATTTGATCTGCTGGGCAGTCCCAGTCTGAGCGACGAGCAGCGCCGACGCGCTCGCAGCCGGCTCTCGTCTCGCCTGACGCAAGAGGGACACCTGATCGTGCACTCTTCGCAGACCCGATCCCAGCACAGGAATCGCGAAGACTGCCTCCAGCGCCTGGCACAACTGTTGGCCGATGCACTGCGGCCACCTCCACCACCACGTCGTCGGACCCGCCCGGGTCGTGCCGCCGTCGCCCGACGCCTGGACAGCAAGAATCGCCAGGGCCAGAAGAAGGGGCTGCGCCGCCGCCCGCCCATGGACTAAGAGCCGGTCCGGGTATTCGCTTGAACAGGCAATGACGTGGACGTAGCCCACATGGGATACTCGGACAGGATCCGAAAGGATCCCTCGGCCCGAATCCCTATGGGAATTGGCGCGTCTAACTGAGCACCAGACGCCCTGGAAGCATCAAAACCCTCAGGAAATGCCCCCATTTCAGGGAACTTGCATCGGTTCTGCGGCGTCTATATATTGCACCTTTACGTTGACGTTAAGGTTCTCCCACCACAGGCACCAGGAGGCAACCCGTGGCCAGCCGCACTACCCCGGTAGTGGATTCCATCGAAGTCTACTGGCAGCAGATCAAGAACACTGAACCGCTGAGCAGGGCGCAGGAGTTCGAACTCTTCACCCGGGCCAAGGCCGGTGAGGAAGATGCCCGTCAGGAGATCATCGAGTGTAACCTGCGCTTCGTCGTCAGCGTTGCGCGCGACTACCGGGACTATGGCCTCAGCCTGGCCGAGCTCATCTCCGAAGGAAATGTCGGCCTCATGGAAGGGGTCAAACGCTTCGATGAGACCCGTGGCTTCAAATTCATCACCTATGCCGTCTGGTGGATTCGACAGGCCATTCTGAAGGCATTGGCCGAGCAGGGACGCATCGCCCGTCCCCCGATGAGCCAGATCAATGACCTGCAGAAGCTGGAAAAGGTGTCCGGCAAATTGTCGCAACGTCTGGGACGTTCACCGACGGCGGCCGAATTGGCCGAACAGGTCGACATCAGTGCCGAGCGGACCCGCAATGCAATGGAAGTCGGGCAGCCCGACCTCTCCTTCGATGCGCCCGCCTATCCCGGCGAAGAAACCACCCTGCACGGTGTGCTGGCCGGGCCGCAGGAAGAGCATGACGAAGTGTACAACGACGACGAGATGAAGCGCACGATCCGTGGCTGCCTGCTCGTCCTCGACGAACGCGAAACCCATATCGTGCGTTCCTATTTCGGCCTCGGCGACAGTGAGCCCATGACGCTGGAAGAAATCGGTGACACGCTGGGCGTGACCCGCGAGCGGATACGCCAACTGCGCAATCGCGCGTTGTCTAAGTTGCGCGACAACTGCGGCGAATTGCTCGGAGAATTCTCGCAGAACTAGCGGGATCTCGGGTACAACCTGGATCGCACATCCAACAGGACGGCGTCGGCTTTCGAGTCGGCGCCGTCTTCTTTTTGTGGGGGCCGCGCGATCCAGTTGCGGTCATGCCAGGGATCAGGCGGTGTCAGCCTTCGATCGATGCACCTACCGCAACCGAAGGCGCTGGGCCCGCATCTTCGAGTATGAGGCGACGTAGAAACGCCAGCCATCCTCGCCAAAGCCCACCTCGATACGGGTCATGTCCACGGCGGGCACCAGAATCCGGAGCCCGGCACCCACGCCGAAACGAGCTCGATCCAGATCGAGTTGACTGCGCTGCGTCCACGCCAGTCCGCCATCGGCGAACAGAGTGCCTCCCAATCCAATATCCGCTGCCAGACCGAACAGCGTGATCTCCCGGGGCCTCACCAGGGGCAGACGATACTCAATCGTCGACAGCAACTGGTGGGTGCCGAACAATTCCGGACCCAGTTCATCCACCATGTAACCACGCAGTGAATTGGCCCCACCGAGGTGATAGTCCATGTAGACGGGAATCTCGTCGCCCACGTCTCCAGATTGCAGACTCGTGAGTGCCGCCAGTACGAGGGTGTGATCGCCAACGGGTTGGAATCGCCGCATGTCTGCGTGAAGCGTCCAGAAGTCACCATCCCCCGGCAGCGGGCCGCCGGTCTTCCAGAGCTCCAGTTCATTCAGCCAACCGTGGTGCGGATTCCCCCAGGCATCGCGCGAATCGTATCCGATACTGCCCCCCAGGCGAAGGAGCTCATCGTCGCCGCGGGAGGAGAGCAACACCTGCTGGCGATCGGCCTGGAAACGCATGTAGGACACCATCACCGCGGCCCGACCATGGGCGCCGATCCAAGTACCCAGACGCGGCGTGAACTCCGACGCCGTTTCCATGAACCCATCCAGATCATTGTCACGAACATCGCGCGAAGCGATCAGACCGAGAGATACGTGATTCCCCCGCCACCAGGGCTGATTCAGGTCGATGAGAAAAGAGTCACGCCCACCGAACAGGGCGAACCCGGCGACGAAGACGTCCCGGCCGAGGAAGTTCACCGACTTGATCGCCGGCCCGAAGGACCAGCCATTCTGATCGTTGATGTCGTAGGTGATGTAGGGCACGACTGGTGGCAGCTCGCGCACGCGCAGAACCAGATGCAGAGTGCCGTCGGGTTGTGGCTGCCGATCGACCTGCACACTGCTGAAGATGTCGAGATTGTCGAGACGTTGCAGATCAGCTGCCAGCTTCTGCGGGTCAAAGGCCTGGCCGATGCGGGTCGCCAACTCGCGACGGATCACGAAATCGCGTGTGACGCGCGCGCCGACGATCTCGATCGATGAGATCACCTGCCCCACCGGTGCATCCGCGGCGATGGCCTGAACGTTGGATGCCTGAGCGTTGGCTGTGATCGAACTGGCGGCGATGATCCCCAGCAAGCTGAGGCCGACAACGAGCGCGCGCAGATACGCCACGTGTCTGTGTAGGCGGATGATTGTCATAGGGTGTATGATGGGTCACCGAGAGGCGACACACCAGGGATCATCTCATCGACCATCGCCAACCTGTTCAAGGTGGCTCAGGTCGAGATGATTCAGGCGAGCAGATTCAGCAGATTGGCTGCCGTGTCACCCGCCGATGCTGCGCCGATCGAGGCAGACATACCACCGGCTTTATCCGACTCATCCGCTGCGGCGCCCGCACCTGGAAGCGCGACACGCCCGGAACCAGCTGTGGGTGCCTCACCCACTGCGCCATTTCCCTCAGCCGCAGTTCCTGCTGCAGATTCGGTAGGATCACCTTCCTGCGTGCCGGCAGTCTCTTCCTGCTTCTGCTTCGACATCTCGGCACGTGCCTCGGACTCCATCTGCTTCGCTTTGGAGGCGACGGATCGATCCTGTGAGGAAGGTTCGGCCGGCGCCAGAGCCGCACGGTAAATCTGCTGCGCCTTGCGAATGGTCGCCTCCGGTTCGCCCTCCTTGGAGGTGTCTATGCTGACCTCTCCTCCGGTAGCATAGCGCTTGCCATCCGGACCCTGCGTGTATTCGTAGCTCGGCCCACCATTGGCGTAAGAACCTGCTGCCGCCATGTGGGCCTGCTCGTGCTGGCGCACCTCACGGTCTCGCGACTTGAGTTCGTCTACCTGCTTCTTTTCCTCCCCCGTCAGCTCTTCTTCGACACCCAGACCACCCTCCTTCTCGGGCGACTCCGATGACGGCGCACCTGGCAACGACTGCGTCACCTCCGCAGCAGCTGCATCCGTCGACGTCCCTGAACCACCGGCCAGTGCCGGCCCGTTCACCGGGGGCAACAGTGATGCCGGCGGGAGCGCAGGTCCTACAGCCTGTGAGACAGAGATCGCTGCCCCTGCCCGCGCTACGGACTCGTCCTGGGCGTGGTCATGCCCATTCTCGGAGCCGGCGGGATTACCCACTCGGTGAGATGGCGACAGAGGCGCAAGGGGGGCGAAAGAAGAGATCTGCACGAGTCTGTTGCTGCCGATTGCCAGGGAAAGAGGAAGTCCTTCTCTCTCTTCATCGGCACCCCACCCCACCAACTTCACTCACCTCGAAAAAAAAGATCCGCCCTGGATCGCCAGATTTCTGATACGCTCGAGGCGGCTACGGCCCTGTGACGATGTTCGTTGATGCCGGATCCGTGAAAACACCAGCCGGCAACTGATCGAAAACACCGATTTCCGAATGCCGGGAACGCCCGAAGTCGTGGGCGAGCCAGATCCGCCCATACTCAGTCCAGCCCTGCCAGGGCAGCACGAAACGCGGGTCACTGTCTCCCGCCTCTCGATAGAACGCCCATTGCCGCACCAGCAACTCATGGATATCGACCCAGACGCGATATCGATTCTGCGGCGTTACACCCACATCCTTGAATCTCAACTCCAATACGTGAGCGGGCAGGCCTTCCTCCGTCATCTCCTCACCGACGTAGGTAAGCGTGACACCGGAGTCCTTCAGCTTGTAGGGCATGACCAGCCAGTACGAATCGTTGATCCAGGCACGGTAGGCGCCGTCGAGATGAGCCGCCAGACTGTCCGGATTCTCGACGGCCCGACCACTGCGCCATGCCTGCCCCTTCATCTCATGAAGATTCATGAGAACCGTCAGGTCAGCCTGCTCGAATCGCAGATCGCCCGTCCACTTGTCCCAGACATGGCGGCGCTTGCCGAAGAAGCGCCAGGTCAGGTAACGCGTCTGTTCCCAGGCATTTCGCCCCCCGAGTCGAGCCATGACCCGGTCAGCAATCTCGATGGCCCGCTGATCGGAGCCAGCCAGGTCGAAATCGGGTCGCGGCGGATTGCCCACCACGACAGGTGCCGTACCGGCGAGTGCCTGAGTCTGAACCGGTGCTGCGTCTGGCTGGCTTGGGGCAACCACCGGCGCAGGAGGCTGGCATGCGAGAGCAAGGACCGCGAAGCCCAGCAGGGCCAGTGATCGGACTCTGTGAATGCGGCTCATACCTCACCTCCCGGATTGCGATCGATCAACTCTTCGAGTTGTGCGACGGGCTCCAGCAACGTGTCGATGGCACCCTTCCAGAAGTCAGGTGTTGTCAGATCCACACCGATGGAATCGCGCGCAACTCCCTCGGCCATGTCCTGTCCCGTACGACGCAGGAAGTCCTCGTATCGCGGCAGGAAGGCAGCACCTTCTTCCTTGAAGCGAGCGAACAGGCCACGACTGAGCAGGAATCCGAAGGTGTAAGGGAAGTTGTAGAAGGTGACGCCCGTAATGTAGAAGTGAAGTTTCGAGGCCCAGAAGAACGGGTCCTCGCCTCCCTCCTCGAGGGTCTCGCCAAAGAGGCCACGTTGGGTCTCGGCCATCAACTCCTTCAAGCGGCTGACCTCAACCTCTCCCTGCGCGCGCTCTTCGTGGAAGGCCTTCTCGAACTGAAAGCGCACAGGCAGATCGGTGAGAAACACGGCGCCATTGGACGTTTCCGTATCCAGAATTGCCAGTTTCTGGGCATCGTTCAGATCTGGATTGCTGAGTTGGCCCTCCGTCAGAATCATCTCCGCAAAGGTCGACGCCGACTCGGCCAGTGTCATCGGATACAGGTGGGCAAAGGGTCGCATCTTCTGCAGCACATGGTGGTGGAAGGCATGTCCCAGTTCGTGTGCCAGGGTGCGCACGTCACCTCCCGACCCATTGAAACTCATGTAGACCCTCGGCTCCATCGTCAGCAGCGAGCCGGTACAGAACGCACCCGGGCGCTTCCCAGGACGGGGCTCCCACTCGATCCACTGCCGCTCATATGCCGATTCGGTGAAGCGAGCCAGGTCCGGATAGGACTTGGCAAAGGCATCGCGTACCTGCGTCTTGCCCTGCTCCCAACTCAGAGACTCGCCTTCCTGGCCAGCGATCGGCAATGGCGCTTCGAGGTCGTACCAGGCAACCCCTGACGTCCCCTGTGCCTTCGCCTTGATCTGCAGAATGCGCTGCGCCACTTCTCGCCGCTCGTGAATCGCATCGAACATCGCCTCCAATGACGCACGGCTGATCTTCGCCTGATGCAGTGCCACATCGAGGAAATGATCTATACGTCGATGCCCATTCAGTGACAGACGCGTGCCCGCAATGGCATTGATCGCCGCGCCGGTGACATCGCTCACACCCTCCCATGCGGCATTGCCGCCATCGAAGGCGGCACGACGCACGGCACGATCCGGATTCGACAACAACGACCGGCGCTGCGCCATGGGCAGACGTTGCGAGCGTCCATCAGGCCAGGCCATATCAAACTGGAGCTTGCCCGCCAGATTGTCGTAGAGTCGGCCCCACGCGTGCAGCCCGTCGACACCCAGATCTGCTGCCAGACGCTCTTCGGGGAGACTCATCGTCTTTTCGGCCGCCTCGCGCAGCTGATCGATGTAGTGCGCACAGCCATCCAACGACGCTCGGGCCAGCAGCATGTCAACATGCCTGTCGTCGACACCCTTCAGACCGCGCTGAAATTCGACGCCCAGCTTCTCGCTCTCCGCGTCCAGTAGCGCGAATGTGGCCTCCGCCTTGCGGTAAGACTCGTTGGCCGCATCCGCAGCGGTGAGACATCCCAGGTAGCTGCCCAGATGAGACAGTCGCCGCAGGATCTCTTCGGAAGAGAGCAGGGCCGCCTCCCAGGCATCCAGATTCGTTTCAGACAAAGGCTCCAGATCGGCCGCCTGCTGCATCAGCGCGGCAAGATCGGATTCCAGTGAACCTCGGAAGCGTTCGACATCCGGATGGTCAGGAGCCGGGAAGTAGCTGGATAGATCCCAATTCATGGAAGACACTCAGTCTTGATAGATGGGGGTACTCGAGTCGTTTCAGTAGATAAGCATCGGGGCCGGCGACCGCCAGACGGTCACCGGCCCCGGAAGGTACCAGTCGGTGGAACCATTGATGTGCTGACCGCGAATCGCGGTCTTCAGGTCAACTTGACCGTTTTCACTTCCTTCTTCGACAGCCGGATGCCACCGGCCCGCAGACCGCGTACCGGATAGTCAGCCACGACGAAGCTTTCCTCCAGGACCCGCAGGCGCGGCGCGGGTTTGTATTCCAGTTCGATGGTCTGCTCCGAATCCATGCTCATCTTCAGCAATCTGCCGCCGTCAGGAACCAGATCGTAGCCACGATTCATGATGTATTTGTCGACGCAGCATCGCTTCAGGCACGTGGCGCCTGACTTGTCCTGGTAGACAACATTGAAGATCAGTTCCTTGTCAGGGAAGCCACAGTGGATCATGCCTTTGCCGACAAAGAGTTTGTCCGGTGCGTCAATGACAGAGTAGGTGGCATCTTTGCGAACCACGAGGATACGATCGTAGAGGGACACGTCCGCCATGTGAGTGCCCTCGACCTGGTATCCGAGATAACCGGTCGCTCTGTCGTAGTCGAGCTTGAGATCGCGCTTGGCCGCCTCGCGTACATCCACTTTCTCAAAGGATGTGATCTGTGTGCGTCGCGGGAATCCATCGCGATTCTGCTCGATCAAGGCCTCGATGTAGGCAATCGTGAAAGCGACGATTTCCTTCAGATCGTGCCCGATCTGCTTCAGACGCGCCTTGATGTCTCGCATCTCTTTCTTGGCGCGTTCGATGTCGTACAGGGAGATCCGGCGGATGGGAATCCGCAGCAACGTGTCGACATCTTCGCGTGTGACATCACGTTGGATCTTCGCCTTGTGCTCATCCAGTCCATCGAGGACGGCCTGAATCACACCCTCCGACGTCTTTTCTTCTTCAATCGCCTTGTAGATCCGGTTCTCGATGAAGATCTGTTCCAGCGTCTTGGCGTGAAGTCGATCGTTTAGATCGCCTTCCTCGATACGCAGTTGCGCCTTCAGGATGTCGACGAGGCGATCGACATTGTGCTGGAGCACCTCCGTCACCGACATGATCCGGGGTGTTTCGCCGTCGATGACGAGCAGATTCAACGACAACGACATCTCGCAGTCGGTGAAAGCGAACAGTGTGTCGACCACATCGGCAGCGTAGACGCCGCGGGGCAGTTTGACCTCGACCTCCACATTCTCCGCCGTGAAGTCCTGGATCGAAGCGACCTTCACCTTGTTCTTGCGGGCCGCATCCTCGATCGAGCTGATCAATGCTTCCGTCGTCGTTCCGAAGGGGATCTCAGTGATGATGATCCGCTTGTCATCGGCACTCGGTTCGAGCTTGGCTCGCACCAGGACCTTGCCATTGCCGTCCTCGTAGTTCGACACATCCACCACGCCCCCGGTGGGAAAATCAGGGAACACCTGGAAGGGCTCATCCTTCATGTAGGCGACCTGCGCCTCAAGCAACTCGATCAGGTTGTGCGGCAGGATCTTCGTCGCCATGGCCACGGCGATGCCCTCAGCGCCCTGAGCCAGCAACAACGGAATGCGCACGGGCAGCACGACAGGTTCCTTGTTGCGGCCGTCGTAGGAATCGACGTATTCGGTGATCCGCTTGTCGAAGATCACCTCGCGAGCCAACCCGGTGAGACGGCACTCGATATAACGCGCTGCCGAGGCCATGTCCCCCGTATAGATGTTGCCGAAGTTGCCCTGTTTGTCGATGGCAAGATCCTTGTTCGCCAGCACGACCAGGGCGGAGTAGATCGAGGCGTCACCGTGGGGGTGATACTTCATACATGACCCGACGACGTTGGCCACCTTGTGGAAACGCTCGTCGTCAAGGTCGTGCAGCGTGTGCAGAATCCGTCGCTGGACCGGTTTCAGTCCGTCGTCCAGATGCGGGATCGCCCGTTCCTTGATCGCATACGACGAATACTCGACCCAATTCTTGTCGTAGATGTCTTTGATATACGCCATCAGACAAGATGCTCCATGATATAGTCACGCCGCTCAGGCGTGTTCTTTCCCATGTAGAATTCGATCGTCTGCGAGACGGCCGACATCTTATCGATCGTCACCTTCACCAACTTGATCTCGTCACCGATAAAGGCGCCAAATTCCTTCGGCGAGATCTCGCCCAGTCCCTTGAAACGCGTCACCTCGGGAGCCTTCACCTTCTTGAGGGCCCGGTCCCGCTCCTTTTCGGAGTAGCAGTAGACGGTATCCTTCTTGTTCCGCACCCGGAACAGGGGCGTTTCCAGGATATACACGTGACCGGCGACGACCAGGTCCTCGAAATACGTCAGGAAGAAGGTGAGCAGCAGATTGCGGATGTGGAATCCATCCACGTCGGCATCCGTCGCCAGGACCACCTTGTTGTAGCGCAGACCGTCGATCCCATCTTCGACGCCGAGGGCCATCATCAGATTGAAGAGCAGCTCGTTCTTATAGACCTCGGCCTTGCCGCGACCGAAGGCATTCTGCGGCTTCCCGGTCATGACGAAGATGGCCTGCGTATTCGGATCGCGGGATGAGACGATCGAGCCTGCCGCCGACTGCCCCTCGGTGATGAAGACCGTCGACTCATCACCACGTTTACGATCGCCGAGATGATACTTGCAGTCACGGAGATTCGGATTCTTGATCGAGATCTTCCGTGCGTTCTCCTTGGCTTCCTTCTTCACCGCATTCAGGTCTTTGCGCAGCTTCTCGTTGTTCATGATACGCTGCTCGAGACTGTCGGCGGCGATCTTGTTCTTGTGAAGGAAATCGACGACGGCCTCCTTCACGTCATTGACGATCCAGCCACGTACATCGGTGTTGCCAAGCTTGTTCTTCGTCTGCGACTCGAACACCGGGTCTTTGAGCTTCACGGCCACGGCGCCGGCGATCCCATCGCGCACGTCGACCCCATTGTAGCTCTTGCGGAAGAACTCATTGACGCCCTTCAGTATGCCCTCGCGGAAGGCTGACTGGTGCGTGCCGCCGTCAGATGTGTATTGGCCATTCACAAAAGACCAATACGTCTCGCCGTAGCCATTTACGTGGGTGAAGGCGAACTCAAGTCGATCCGAACGGAAGTGCGCCGGATCGTACGTCACGGCGTCTGAGTCAGTGCCAACCTCGCGCTGCAGCAGATCCAGCAAGCCATTCTTCGACTCGTATTTCTGGCCATTGAGTTCCAGCACCAGGCCACTGTTCAGACAGGCGTAGTTCCAGAGGCGGCGTTGCACGAATTCGAGGTTGTAGTCGAATTCGCTGAAGATCTCCGGATCCGGATGGAATTCGACGAGCGTGCCATCCGGTTCTTTGGCGGCCTTGCCCTTCTTGGTCTCCTTCTTCAGATCACCGCGCTCGAAGATCGCCTCAGCAAAGTTGCCATTGCGATAGGCCACGACCCGGAAGTGGTCAGATAAGGCGTTGACGGCCTTGGTACCCACGCCATTGAGTCCGACGGAGAACTGATAGATCTCATCGTTGTACTTGGCACCCGTATTGATGACGGAGACACACTCGACCAGCTTGCCAAGGGGGATTCCACTGCCAAAGTCCCGAATCCGCACGATGTTGTCTTCGATCAGGACCTGGACTTTTCGACCATGGCCGGTGATGAACTCATCTACGGCGTTGTCGATCACCTCTTTGAGCAGGACATAGATCCCATCATCCGGATCGGTCCCGTCCCCCAGGCGACCGATATACATCCCGGTCCGCAGGCGGATGTGTTCCAGAGAGCTGAGCGTCTTGATCTTGCTCTCATCATAGACCTCCGCCTTGGCATTCTTTGAGGCGCGAGCGGCCGCCTTCTTGGGCTTGCCGCTGTCGCTGGCCCCATTGCCATTGCTGCTCTTCTTCTGGGCAAACAGGTCGTTCTGTGTCGTCGTCATCGACGTTCCATTGCTTCCCTTGCAGGCACCGGCATCAGATCCTCAGAGCCACACAGACAGAGGACCGACGCGATGAATTCCATCGGTAGGTGATCCCGCCATGGCAGGTCCCGGGCGCAAAAATGCGCCCTGCGGACGCAGTCGTAGCGGTCACTAAAGGGGAGAGGGCGGCTGCGGGATCGGCGGGGGGAGTCCACATGCCGGTCAACGGGCCGTCACGGTGCTCAGGTGAAAAACCAGCCTGGCCTCGCCGCCGCGGGGAACGGAGCGAAAATGGGCTGGTTCTTCAAAAGGACACCCGGAGCCAGACCACGGCCCCATGCCAAGATAGAAACGTCCCGCAACCGACGCGAGTGTAGACCACGCCGGTTGGCGGAACGATTTGCTGCTGAGTTCTAGCCGGCGCGACTAGATCCCTTGTTCGAAGCCTCTTTGTGGTGATGCTCACGGTGGTGGGGCGGGCCGTGATGCTTCTGACGGCGGCCCTGGGGACCACTGGCCTGACCGGGACGACCGCGGGGCTTGCCCGCGCGGACCTTCGACAGATCCGGTTCGCGGCCACGCCACTGCGCCTCGATTTCGCGGACCTTGATGAGGCGCTTGAGACCGGACAGGTCGCGATCGGTCACCATCGTCAACGCGATGCCCTTACGACCCATCCGCCCGGTGCGGCCCGTGCGGTGGGCGTAGATCTCGGGATTGAAGGGAAAGTCGAAGTTGATTACGTGTGTGACATGGGAGAAGTCGAGGCCTCGACCGGCGACATCGGTGGCCACCATGAATTTGATCTTGCGCTCCTTGAAACGATCGAAGATCGACATGCGCCGGCTCTGATCGAGGCCACCATGGATGTACTCGCAGGAGCGGAACTTGCGATGCACCTTGCGGTAGAGATCACCGCCCTTGTCCCGCGAATTGCAGAAGATGATGACTTGGTTGACCTCTTCTTCCTCTGAGAGAAAGTTGAGAAGCGTATCGACGCGATCCCCGCCATGCAGGTGGAGGAAGTGGTGCTCCAGTGAACTGGGTGCACCTTGATCGACATTCAGCTCGATCTTCACCGGATCGGTGAGATACTTGCTCGTGAGCTTGGCGATCTCCGGCGGCATGGTAGCCGAGAACAGGAGCGTCTGGACTTCCTGCAGCATGCAGGAGAGGATGAAATCGACATCGTCGATGAATCCCATGTCCAGCATCTCATCCGCCTCATCGAGAATGACGGTGCGCACGTGGGTCAGATCGAGCTTCGTATTCCAGATCAGATCGATCAGGCGTCCCGGTGTGGCCACCAGGATGTGGACGCCGTGATTGAGCTTCGCTTTCTGGATGCCGATATCGAAGCCACCGAAGATGGCGAAGGGGACGACATCCGTATGTTTGGCGACGTCATCGATCTCCTGCACATACTGCAGCGCCAATTCACGCGTCGGCACCAGAATCAGGTGCTGGATGACCCGATTCTCCGGCTCCGTGAGTTCAACGATGGGGATGGCGCAGGCTGACGTCTTGCCTGAACCGGTCTCGGCCTGGCCGATGAGATCACGTTTGTCCAGGATGTGCGGAATCGCCTTCTCCTGAATCGGGGTCATGTCGACGTACTTCATCTCAGTCAGAGCGTCAACAATCTCAGATTGGAGTTCGAGCTCCGAAAACTTCATATGTCGTAGAAAGCCTTTCGCGGACAGACGCGGGCAGATGCGGGCCGAAATCGGCTCGCCGCGTCCGAGGGAGCAGGCGTCGCTGTGGGGGACGACTGCTATGGGATGTGTCGCGTGGGCACGCGGCACTGTCCCGGCCGCGCTCAGATAAGTAGTTGTAAGTTAGGCGCTCAGACCGGATCCGCAAAGCGACGATCCGTTGATCGGGCACTGGACATTGCACGGTACGGGGCCCAGTCTATCTTAAGTATCTTCTTTTTTCACTACGACTTAGGGCTCATCCCGCATGTCTGATGTTCGCGTCCGCGTGGCACCGTCCCCGACCGGGGCCCCCCATTTGGGCACCGCTTTCATCGCCCTCTTCAACCTGCTATTCGCCCGCGCCCATGGCGGCCGCCTGCTGCTGCGCATCGAAGACACGGATCAGGGGCGTTCGCGACCTGAGCACGAGCAGGCGCTGTGTTCAGCCCTGGGTTGGCTGGGGCTGCAGTGGGACGAAGGTCCCGACATCGGGGGAGATGTGGGGCCCTACCGCCAGAGTGAGCGCCTCGACATTTACGCGAAATACGCCGCTCAACTGATCGACAGTGGCCATGCGTATTACTCCTTCGCCACGGCCGACGAGCTGGCCGCCTGGCGCGCCCAGGGTCAGCGAGATGGACAACCGCCACCCTACGCCGAGGAGCGTGAGGGTGATTTGGGTGCAGCCAGAGATCGCGTGGCACGTGGCGAGCCGGTCGTGATCCGGATGAAGGTGCCGACCGAGGGCCAGTGCATCGTCAAGGACATCCTGCGGGATCCGATCTCATTCGACCTGGCTCAGCTGGACGATCAGGTCTTGTTGAAATCGGATGGATTCCCCACCTATCACCTGGCCGTCGTCGTGGATGACCACCTGATGGGGATCACCCATGTCATCCGCGGCGAAGAATGGATCAACTCCACGCCGAAACACCTGCTGCTCTACGACTGGTTTGGCTGGCAGCCACCGATCCACGCTCACTTGCCGCTGCTGCTGAACCCGGATCGCAGCAAGATGTCGAAGCGCCGCAATCCGACATCCATCGAATACTATCGGCGAGCTGGATTTCTCCCTGTGGCGCTGCTCAACTACCTGGCCCTGATGGCCTATCCGCCGGCACCGACCGAGGGCAGCGAAGGGGAGGAGAAATTCAACTTCGACTCCCTCGTCAGCCGTTTTGATCTGACGAAGATCAACCTGGGTGGTTCGGTCTTCGATCTGGAGAAGTTGCGCTGGCTCAATGGCCGCTATCTGCGCGAGGACATGGATACCGAGGGTGTGCTGGTTGCCCTGAAGGACTGGGCGCTCAACGATGATTCCTTTGCGGCCATGGTGCCACTCATGCAGTCCCGGATGGAGACTCTCGGCGACTTCCTGCCCAGGTGCGCATTCTTCTTCGCCTCCGAAATAGATCCGGATCCGGAGGGCCTGCTGCCCAAGAACCGGGAGGCCGCCGACGTAGCCCAGGTCCTGCAGACAGCAATCTGGGCACTGGAAGCGATCGAGCCGTGGTCGACTGAAGGGGTGGAGGCCGCCATACGCGCAGTGGCCGAACACTGGGATTGGCCGGTTCGCGACGTGACCCGGCCTCTGTATGTGGCGATGATGGGTGCGCCGGTCGGGCCGCCCCTGTTCGACTCGATCGCATTGCTGGGCACGGATGTCGCCCGCGCCAGGATGCAGAAGGCCGTCGATGTGCTCGGCGGCATCTCCAAGAAGAAGGCCAAGTCACTGGAGAAGAACTGGTCTGCTCGACCCGCCTGATCCCATTGGCTGGTTGAGCCGCTCAGAGAAACAAGAAAGCCCCGGTGATCTGAAGGATCACCGGGGCTTTTTTTCGTATCAGGTGCTGTCTCTCTATTTCACGACAAGCGACTCATCCCGAATCTCAAAGCGAGCACTCTTCATCGGCGACTTCACCAGCCGCTGACTATCTCCGATACGGATGTTGACGCCGGGGAACATGGCGTCTGCCGCCTCGATATAGGCGGTGCGCAGGACCGACCCCACCTTGGAGTCAATCTCTTTTCGCTCATTGAGGAACCCCTGGTGAATCTGCACCAACTGACCGAGCTGCTTGGCCGCACGGGCCAGCACCTTCTTCTGCGGCCCCGTAGATGCGGCCAGACGCTTCTGGATTGCCGCAACGTCGAGTTTCTGTAGTTGGAATCGTGACAGATGGCGCAGAATCAGCTTGTTGCTCTCTTCGAGTTTTCGATTGAGCAGATCGAGTTTCTTGGCACCTTCCGGGTCCATGCCGGCTGTCAGGTTGGTCATGTTGTGAGCATTGGATCCGGCCGTCTGCATCTGAATACCGGATAGCCCCCAGACTTCCCCGCCACTGATCGCGCCACCCCGAGGACCGGTTCCCTCCTCAACACTGATCACACCATCGGCGTGCAAGATGGCCTGGATGGCGTGGCTCCCGATGAGGATGTCGCCGCCGGCGCGGACACGGGCTTCCTCAACCCAGCCGACTCGGATCTCACCACGAGCAACGACCCGAGTCCGACGTCCACCGATCCCGTGGCCGATCACGATGTCACCCCCGGCCATCAAGGTCACACCTGCATCGACGGAGCCGAAGACGAAGACATTCCCCGTCGCCTTGACGGTAAATCCCTGGCCTACGGAGCCCTTGATGACGATTTCGCCATTGAACTCGAGATTGCCCGTATCAAAACCGACATCGCTTTCGATGATGAGAGTGTCCACGACAGCCAACTCACCGGGTATCGACTTGATGGCACCGTCGGCTTCGGCGTAGTAGTGGACGACCCCACGAGCGCCATCTTCTGAGCGCACATTCGCGCCTGCTTTGACTTCGAGTGGGAGACCATCCCGCGCCGGAACGCGATTGCCCATCAAGTCACGGCCATCAGCACCATCGGTGGGTGGCAAAAGTCGAGCAATCTCCTGACCTGTCTCGACATTGGCCCCATAAGAGACCTTGGTCAGATCGATCACACCCTCCGGTGTCAGGCGACCGTATCGACGATGCGAGTCCACAAGCAGCTCCAGTGTCGCATCGCGACCATGGTCAGCGGACACAGCCTCGGCAATGATCTGTTGATCGACCGTGTGATTGCCAGCATTGATCTGCTCCACGGCGTGTGCGATGGCATCATTGTCGGCGCCTTCGACCACGTCGAGCCGATCCAGCCAGCGATCGATCATCTCGACGGACACCTTGTGAGGGCGCGGGTCGAGGATGAACCAATATCCGACACATGCATTCTGATACAGACAGACTGGCGATACGACACAGAGCTTGGTCCGTTCCAGCAGGATGTATCCGTACTCCGTCGCCTTCAGGTTCTGCCCGTCCTGTTCGACGTTGGCTCCCAATTCGGGTTTTCCGGGCAGCCCCTTGGCCGGCAACGGTCGGCCGAAAACATCGCGCCCATCATACCCTTCACCTTCCCCCCGCACGCGGCCAATCACGTCACCGGGCAGGGCGACGACGGCACGAGCTGTTGACAGCTTCTCAACGGAAGGTTCGTCGGATATCAGAACGCGCAGGGACTTCGACCATCCCAACAATGCCGCCGCCTGCAATGGTGATTCATCCTCACCGGGATAACAGTAGTCGACGCCACCTTCAGGACGCACCTCCTCCCCGCTGGCCAACAACACCCAGTGGGGATCGTCGCCCATCAGTGACATACGGATCTGCTCAGAAGTCAGCTTCTCGGCGTCTTTGAAGCCGCAACCGTCGACCAGTTCTGCCAGCTTGGGCACGCTGGCCAGCTTCGAGACGCGAGCCATGTAGGCGGAAAGGCAGTCGGCACGCACGGCAAGACTGCATTCGGCGAAGTAGAGCTCATAGAACCACTGCCCCGCATCTTCACCTGCCTCTAGACCCGCCTGCCGCCGGACGCAAGTATCCGCATCACGGCCGAGCCCCTTGAGGATCCACTCGAGGGTCTCGTCCTTGTCCGGCGTGACACGGGTACCAACGATCTGCCCCGGGAACTTATCATCCTCGGCGGCACCATTGGTGTCTTTTTCGACGTCTTCGCTCATCGACGCAGGCTATTCTTCGATGTCGAGCAGGGCCGACACGTCGAACTCCCCACTCTCCAGTTCAGTGTTCATCTCGACAGTATGGACGACGAGGGCCGCCTCGCGACCGAGTCTCCATAGTGTTTCCAGCGCGCCCTGTCTCTCCGCCTCATCAACGGCCAGCCCTTCAGCTGTGATCACCCCGATCGAATCATCGCCGTATAGGATGGGCACCGCAGCTGATCCGCCCTCAGCACCTGGCCGGGCATCGGTGTAGGCAGCCGCGATGATCGAGTCGGCGTCGACACGGGTGGTCTCGCGATCTTCCAGGTCATCCATCTGCTGCAGCACGCCCGTACCCGCCAAACCGATGGCGGCAACCATCTTCAGAGACTGTCCATCATCGTCGGGTCGGTAGATGGACGCCGACTCAAACTGCAGTACGTCAGAGACGACCTGCAGGATCTCCTGGTACGCTGCCGCCTGGCTGTCGGCGGACGTCTGGGCATGCGACAACCGATCACGCCCCTCCAACTCCTTTACCTGCCGCTGCAGGATGACGTGCGCCGCCCGGACCTCGGCCGTGCGCTCTTCCACCTTCTGCTCCAGCTGCTCGTTGTAGACTTCCAACTCACGGCGCAGACTCAGGAGTTCGAGATGCGTGTGGACGCGGGCCAGCAGTTCAGTCGCATTAAATGGTTTGGTGACGTAGTCGACAGCACCAAGCTCAAACCCGTGAACGATATCTTCGGTTTCGACCTTTGCCGTCAGGAAGATGACGGGAATGTCTCGTGTCGCGGCGTCTGCCTTGAGGCGCTTGCAGGTCTCGAAACCATCCAACTCGGGCATCATCACATCGAGGAGAATCAGATCTGGCGGCACCTTGGCAACCACATCCAGCGCCTGCAGCCCGTTCTGGGCGACATTGATCTGGTAATTCTCCTCTCGCAACACCGTACCGAGGACCTGAATGTTCTGCAGAGTATCATCGACGATGAGGATGCGGGCACCCTTGTCGGTTGCTTCACTCATGGGATCACCTGAGAAGGTCGCCTGGTACGAGGTGGGAGAAATCGACCAAACCGTTGGTCAATCATATAGAACGCAGTGAATGTAAGATACCGTACCGACACGTCCGATCAATGGCGCAACTCTTCGTCGATGTCGGCCTGTGGTTCGAGCAGATCGCCGAAAGAAGCCAGTGACTCTTCCATCCCGGCCAGATCAAACCCACTGGCCTGAGACTGGAGGCGTTCACCCAGTTTCTGCAGCGACAACACCTCGTGTTCCTGGCCAATGTCGATCAGATCTCTGGCAAAGTCTTCCACCTCGTTGATCGTCTGCGTCGCCATCAAGTGACGCCAGCGATCTGCTTCAGCGGCCAGGAGTGAGCGCACACCTTCGGGCAGCTTGTCAGGCGGAGACTCGGCCCGGGGCGACTTCACGAAGGAGGGGGACGCGCTGACGGTTGGGGGCATCTGTGCCTGATGGCTCAGATCATCGATCAGATCATGATCACCGACAGCCACACTCGGGAGGTGGATTCTGAACGTGCTACCCTTCCCTTCCTGGCTCTCGACGCTGATCTGGCCACTCATCAACTGCACAAGTTGTCGTGCAATCGTCAGACCGAGTCCGGTACCACCGTAGTCATTGATGCTTTGGCCATCGCGCTGACGGAAGAGCTCGAAGATGCGATCCTGTTGATCAGCCGGGATGCCCACACCGGTGTCAGACACGCAGATGGTCAGATCGATGCCACCCGTTGCCGGCGTACCCCGCGCATCGACGCGGACATAGCCGCCAGTTGTGAACTTGATGGCATTGTCGACCAGTGGGGCGATGACTTCACGCAATCGCGTGCCGTCTATGATGAGGACGGGTGGGACGGACGGCTCAATCTGAATCTGCAGATCCGTCTGCTGTGCACGGGCGCGCTGGCTGTAGACACTGCCCAGATCCGTGAAGATCGACAGTGCATCCGTGGGTGCTGGCTGTAACGTTAGTTCTCCGGCCTCAAGTCGCGAGAGATCCAGAATGCCGGTGATGATCTGGAGCAAGTGCTGGGCACTCTCCTGCATGACATGGACATGCTGACGCTGGCCAGGATCCTTCAACTGACGATCCAGAACATCCGCGAATCCCATGATCGCATTCAGCGGTGTCCGAATCTCGTGTGAGACATTTGCCAGAAACACACTCTTGGATCGATTCGCGGCCTGCGCTTCCAGGACCGATTCATGAAGCTGAGCGGTGCGTTGCTCAACCTGGCGCTGGACTTGCAGATTCTGCCGGAACAGCAGCGCGAGGAGGGCGCTGACGAGTGCCAGGACGATGAGTGAGCCGAATTCGACAACGCGCGCCAGTTCGAAGTCCGGTCCCCCACGATAGTCTGGCAATACATCCCAACTGAAGCGCCAGTGGACCTGCCCACTGTCAGTGGCATAAGTGAACCGGTGCTCCGGCGGCTGTCGGGCAGGCGACGCCCAGATCAGTTCGGCTTGCCGCCCTGTCGGCGTATCGTGCTCAGCCGTCAACGACAGATGGATACCGACTGGCACGTGCAACGTCTGGAGACCCTCAAGCAGACCGGTCACGTCAATGACGCTGACAACAGCCCCGCGCTGGTCAGCATTGGGTGCGGCGATGGCTAGCAACGACTTCTGTCGCCCGCCTTCGTCAAAAGGCATCCCCATCACGACGCGATCGGGAAGATCCAATGCCCCATGCAGGGCTTCCACCATGTGGGGGATCTCTATACGTACACCTAAGGCGACAGGGCCAGCCAGATCGGTGCTGAGGCCGACCATCCAACCTGAATCAGTGGGATGGACAAAGGCGACCCCCTCAAGAGGGATCGCCGCCTCAAGCCCCTCGATCACATCCAGGGCATCCAGCAACTCGCCCTCATCAACTTCCGCGCTGGCATAGAACAACGCTGCTGCGCCTCGCAACTGAGCTTGGTAGGTTGTCAGCCAGAAGAGGTAGATGTCCGTAATCCGCTCCGTCTCCTGCGCCGCCCTCAGTTGCCACGTATCCCGGGCGTTGGCCTCGAGACGGTCTCCGGCAACGAAGGCAGAGACCACGCCACCGGTCAGCAACAGGCCCCCAATCAGGAGCCGGAGAGTAAGAGCGTGCCGCGCGTTCATCTTGTGGAGAGCTCGGTTGCCAAGTCTGGTTGTCAGGTCTAGTTGATCGTGTAGGTCGGTCGGAAACCACTGGGTGCCAGGGAAGTCCCGCGATCGAAGGAACCGATATTCTGTTGATCAATGATCCGTAATCGCGGCCCCACGTGACGCAGCACGGGTTTTCCTTCAAGAACCCGGACCAGTTGGTCGACGGCAATGCGACCCTGGATCACGGCCGAATCGGTTGGTGAGGCCAGAATCCGGCCTCGACGAATTCCCCGATAGACCCCTGGGGTCAGATAGTAGGATATGACCTGAACTCGATCGGAAAGGCCTCTATTTCGCAGGATGGTCACGGCAGCCTCGGCTGTCACGGCCGTACCGACGATGTAGTCGAGATCCTCGTCGGCATCCAGGACCTCATTGAGCAGGGCCTCCTGCGCCTTTCGTCCGGTATCCCCATAACGTGTGGCCACAACTTCGATGGCGGCCGCCTCAACCGCCTTCATGAAGCCCTCATTGCCATCCTGCACCCAGCCGGCGGCTTCGGGTCCTGGGAACCAGGCAACCCTTGCCGTATCACCTGGCCCCTGGTGGCGTTCGGCAAGGTAACTGCCTGCCAATCCCCCCATTTCGCCAAAGGACACGAGGGACTTGGCCGCCAGGTGGTCTGAATTCATGCCGTTGACGGCGTCGATGACGGGAATCCCCGCCCGGGCCAGGTCCGCCACGAGGGTGTCCATGCCCGAGAGAGAGATCGAGGCGATCACAACGCCATCGATCCCGGAGGCGGCTTGTTCGCGGATCTGCTCGATCTGGCGATCCAGGTGCTCGTATCCCCCGGCCTGCACGAGATCCAGCCCAACACCGAGACGACGGGCCTCGTCGACGATGCCGTAGTTCACGGCAAGCCAATAGGCATCCTTCATGTGAGGAAAGGAAACGCCGATACGCCAGTCGCCCGTTGCTTCACCCAGAGGCACATAGTCTTGCTGCTTCCGAGGACTGCTCACGTCGAAGGGCGGATCCCATACCTCCACCGGGAAAGGAAACCAGTCCTGCGCGCCGGCAAAGGTGTGCATGAGAAGGATCGAGACCACGACCCATCGTCTCACTGCCATCGGTTCTCTCAAGATTCATTCGTCTTTGTGAGTTGATCGATCAGATCCAGGAACTCAGGCATCGACGCCGCCAGGCCATCCATGTCGAATGTCGTCGCCTGGCTCGCGACTTTCTCACCCCACGACTTCAGTGGCCTGTAGTCATACTCCGTCGCCAGCCGCTGCGCCTCCATGGCGAAGTCTTCCACCTCATTGATTGTCAGGGTCTCTCTGAGGACCTCCCAATCCGGACGCGCCGCCTCGAGTGCAACCCGCAACTCGGGCAGGCGAGCCCGTTGCTCTGACGTCAACTCCTCGGCAGTTCCTTCAGCGGACGAATCCACCTCTTCCACCTCACGTTGCCGAATCTCGTGTGGCAGGAACCGGGCCAGTTCCTCCACCAGCTGCGCACGCGTCACCGGGTTCGCCAGCAAACCGTCACAGACCTGGGCGATCTCCTCGTCCGACTCTCGCATGACAGATGCCGTGAGCGCAACAATCGGGGTATCCCGGACTGAAACATCCGCCTTCAGGCGGCGTGAGGCGGTGAAGCCATCCAGAACAGGCATCTTGATGTCCATCAGCACGACATCGGGGCGATGGCGATGCACCGCAGCCATCGCTTCCTCGCCATTCTCCACTTCGATCAGCTGGAAGGGGAAGTTGGAAAGGAACCCTTTGACGAGATCACGATTCGCCGGGACGTCATCGGCAACCAGAACAGTGGCGACCTCGAAGAGATAGTCATCGACATCAACGCCTTCGGGGCGAGCGAATTCTAGCGCCCCTGCCGCTGCAACCTCTATATCCTTCAGCATGATCGTGAATGTTGAACCCTTGCCAGGTTCGCTGACCAGATTGACGGTGCCATTCATCAACTGCACCAGCTGCCGCGTGATCGCCAGGCCCAGGCCCGTGCCACCGTATTCGTTGATGCTCTGCCCCTCTTGCTGCTCGAAGAGTCCGAATATCCGCTCGTGCTGATCCGCCGGAATCCCCTGACCGGTGTCTTCGACACGCGCCTCTATCGTGACCCGACCATCCGCCTCGACGGAGGCGGACGCATGGATGCGGACGTGCCCGTGATCGGTGAATTTTACGGCGTTGCTCACCAGATTCACGAAAATCTGTCGCAGCCGAACTTCGTCAATGACGAGCACAGGGGGCAACGAATCGTCAATGTCGATCTCCAGCCGAATGCCCTTCTCCTGCGTCCGGCGGCCGAACAGCCGCTCGAGATCCCGAAACACGGCATGCACATCTGCGGGTCGAGACTCCAGATCCAGTTTTCCTGATTCGACCTTTGAGAGATCCAGGATATCGTTGATCAACGACAGCAGGGTCTTACCACTGGCCTGGATCGAGGTCACATAGTCCTTGTGTTGTGGATTTGTGACGCTGCTGTTGAGAATCTCCGTGAACCCGAGGATGGCATTCATCGGTGTACGGATCTCGTGGGACATATTCGCCAGGAATGCGCTCTTGGATCGATTTGCGGACTCAGCAGCCTGTTGTGCCGCCTCAGCACGCTGGGTGCGATCCTTGAGTGCCTGCAGATCATCCAGACGTTGGAATCCCTCAGACAGAATGCTCGCAATGTCGGACAGCAGGCCCAGATGTTCAGTAAAAGCATTCGGTTCGTCACTGTTGGCTGCCAGTGTACCATGAGAGAATGGCACGTCGACGATGCTGACCGGCGAACTGTGGTGTGCATCGGTCCAGGTCTCGAGTTCACCCAGTTCATCGGCCTGCCGCAGATCCGTCCGGTTCTCAATTCTGTTGCCTCGCCAGAACTCGATGACCATACGACCGTGAACGGGTTCAAGTTGGACACGACGGAAGTCGTGGATACCCGTCGTATACGCACAGACCCGTTCCTCATCCGCCGATTCGATGACATTCACGCCGAAGACACGGGACTGGATCTTGGAGGCCTCCAGAATCGTGCGTAATGGCTCAAGCAGATCGGTGACATCGCTGGTACTGTCCAATGCCCAGACGGCTTCGCGAAAACGACTCAGCATCGATTCACGTTGCTCCCGCGACCGGACATCGCTCATGTCCGTCACCATCGCGAATGATCCCAGCGAGTGCCCTTGCTCGTCGAAGAGGGGTGTCGAGTTGATCCGGCACGGCACCAGACTGCCATCGGGTCGCAGGATCGACACTTCATACGCGCCGATGGCACCCTCTTTCCGTCGCGCGATCTCGGTATGGAGGGCCGCCTCATTCTCTTCATCGACCAGGGAGAACAGCGATTTCCCCATCACATCATCGGACGTTCGGCCGAGAATGGCGCACATGGCGTCATTGACTTCGACCGTCCGGTTGTGCGTGTCGATGCGGAGGAAGCCTTCGTTCGCCGTTTCCAGAATCGTGCGCTGGCGATGCTCTTCACGCTGCAGGTGCGCACTGCGTTCTTCGAGCAACTTCAGATCGTCAGCACGACGGAAGCCCTCTGATAGAACACTTGCCAGTTGCTGGAGAAATCCGAGATCATCATCGAAGGCTCCCACCTGTGAACTGGATACAGCCAGCGTCCCATGGGAGAAAGGCACATCGAGGATGCACCGGGTGGGAGGTTGGACGAAGGGCCGCTCATTGTGGGGATCCTCTTCGTACAGATCCCGCCGATAGGCAACTTCCTGCTGCTGCCAGAAGTGCAATGCAATGTTGTCATCGTCCTCCATCTGCTCAACGATCAGGTCACCCTCGTCGTTGAAGAGGGCGATCGCCATGCGGGGCGGCTGTGAGTCGCTCTCCACGACATTGATGCCGCTGTTTGGCGAAGGGGACCTGGGCGTGTTCCAGCGCCTGGCGAACGGCGGGCATGACCTTCTCCAGTTCGCTGCTGCTGGACAGATTCCATACCGCCTGCCGCACGGAACTGAGGGCGACGGTCTCACGCTGTCGCCGATCCCGGGCCCTGTTGCGCTGTACCAACTGCCAGCCTAACCAGATGGAGCCGATCAGCGTCAGCCCCAGGACCGACCAGAGCAGGATCTGTTCAAAGGGCAGGTGAATCTCGACCTCGACCGTGGCCGGCACCTGTGACTCGACCAGATCCCGGTCGATGGCCGACACCTCAAATCGGTATGTCCCCGTCGGCAGATTCGCATACTCGACGCGGGTCTTGGACGTGAACTGCCATTCCTCATCGTGTCCGGCGAGTCGATAGCGATACTGCATGGACCCGGGTCGGGTACGGAAGGATATGCCGTGGAATTCGATGGCGAGCAGACCCGCCGACGACGGGATATCTGCCGCCGCCACGGGGCCATGGCGGCGTTCGCCAATGACATCGCTGATGGCGATGGGCGGCGGGGCATGCACCGGACGATATCGCGTCACGCCACTGCCCAGTGTGGCCACCCACATGTTGCCCTCGCGGTCCTCGATGACTTCGCGAACCGAGTTATCTGCCAGACCATCGCGCTTCAGCAGCGATTGGAAGACGCTGCCGTCGTAGTGGCTGATTCCGGTGGAGGACGAGAGCCAGAGGGTGCCATCCCGTGACTGGGAGATCCCGACGACGTCCTGGACCATCCCCTCTTCCTGGTTCAGATGCGAGAATCCATCCGCTCCCAGGTAACCGATCCCGGCGCCGGCCGATGCCAGCCAGAGCTGGCCATCGCGATCGACGAAGATGCTGGAGATACTCCGCTGAGGCAGTCCATCTTCGGCCCCATACTGGCGTGCACCCTCCTCGGTCAGATGCGAGAGACCGGCATTCCACACCGTCGCCCACACACCACCCTCTGGATGCGCCTGCACGGATAGGACGGATGTATTGGGCAAGCCATCTTCGACACCGATGTGATCGAAGATGCCATCGCGATGGGTGAGCACGCCGCCACCCATACTGGCCATCCACAACGTGCCATCCGAGTCTGTGCTCAACCGCATGATTCGGTTGTAAGGCAGAACATCTGCTTCCGAATATGACGTCAGCTCGTCGCCATCGACGCGGACCAGTCCCCCTTCCGTCCCAGCCCAGATCACGCCATCGGCATCTTCGACGATGTCATGCACCAGGTCGTGCGGCAGGCCATCGTGCACGGTCCAGGTCGTAAATTGATCACCATCGAGGCGTGCCAGTCCGGCCGACGTCCCGAACCACATCCTGCCATTGCCGTCTTCGTGGACGGAATTTACCGTGTTGCCGGGAAGCCCCTCCTGGGTCGTCCACGTGCGAAAATCACCGGCATCGTAGCGCGCCAGACCGCCCGTCATCGCCGCCCAGACATTGCCTTCGCGATCGGCGAACAGATCGAAGAGATAGGTCGTACCCAGATCGGACCAGGTCTGGAAACCGTCCTTTGTCATGCGGACGGGCTGACATGGTGTCTGCGCGCCAGGTTCGTAGAGCACGTCACAGGCCGACAACCACAGATCACCATGGGGGTCGGTCGTGAGCGCCGAGACGGCCTGCCGTGGCAGGCCATCGGCCATCGTGAAGGATGTGAAGTCACCATCCTGACGCCGACTCAAGCCACTTTCACTCGCGATCCACAGCACGCCCTCGGCATCGACATGGAGCGCTCGTATGTCATCGCCTGCCAGGCCGCGTTCTGTTGAATAAGAGGTGAACACGTCGCCGTCGAAGCGCAGCAGCCCGGCACCACGGGTGCCGATCCAGATATTTTCGTCCAGATCGCGCGCCAGGGACCAGACCGTGTTGTTGCCCGGCCCGTCAGCCGAGGTGTAGTTGATGAATCGTCCTGAACGGAAGCGACTCAGACCGCTGTTGGTACCGACCCAGATCGACCCGTCAGGACCTTCGAGCAATGCCTCGATCTGCTGATCGATCAGACCATCCCGGGTCGTGTAACCAGTGAGCTGTCCATCTTCGAGCCGCATGAGACCACCCGAACAGCCGATCCACAGGGCGCCATCGGATGACAGATGCAACGACCTGATCTGGGGGCCCAGCAGACCGTCTGCGACACCGTAGTGCTGAATCCGGGCGCCATCATAGCGGTGCAGACCGCCCTGTGTGCCGAACCAGAGATGTCCACTTCGGTCCTGAACGATGGAAGTCGTCAGTCCACCCTGAACACCATCGATGACGCCATGGGTCAGCCAGGCGCCCCGCCGCTCACCGTGTCCGGCCGTGATCTGGGTGCCCGGACCCAGGGTCCGAGTCACGCCCTGAGGGAGTGGCACTTCGATGACCACCTCCCCTCCCTGATCCGCCACAACATGGAGGGGCACTTCAGCCCAGGGCCTGGCGCCGATCTCTGCCTGTACCGCGTACTCTCCCGGAGGAAGATCGACCTGAAAATGACCGTCGGCCCCGCTCATCAGGCGAACTTGAAGTTCGGCGTCGGTCACGGCCCTCACGCGGATATTGGCGCCAGAAACACCCTCCGCCTCGCCTTCCCATCGTGTTCGCCCTTCAACGGGGCCCACACCCTCAGGGTCAGCCAGCAGAACGACATCACCACGTCGATTGGGAGGGCCCACCTTGGCGGTCCGCCGCCCCCACGCGACCCACGAGAAGGATCCGTCAGCATCTGCGTCACAGACAACGACATCCACACTGAGCGTACGGCCTGACTGCAGACCTTGAAGCAGATCCGCGGGCAGATCGATCCGCCACTCGTAATGCTGTTTCGTCCCCTGCCGCTGCCAGGCGACAGCGACTTCCGACGCGGCGTTCACATGGCGCTGCTCGGGGGTGCCGTCACCGCGCAGGACATACTGGCGGACGTCAGAACGCTCATCATGCTGCGTGTCGAGGTAGATCTCTATGCCGTCTTCACTGTCCCAGCTTCGATCCGGGCGCGGATCGACCAACGGAACATCATCGGTGACCTCGACAGCGATCAGCAATGCGGGACGACTGACATCAAAGGCATACCGGACCTGCGCCGTGAGATCTTCCGGGCCGGAGGGAACAACACCATACTCTGCCCGCGCAATGGGATATGCGGGGATCGTGCCCGGCCAATCGGACAGGTCGCCGTCGATGACGACACCCGAGACGGGATGAGCCAGCGCAACCGCGCCATTGTGGCCCTGCGCCATCGTGGCACTCAGGCACAGGGCCACCAGGACAATCCTACTCACCCCGGAACCCGGGACAGGTCTCATCACCCGCTCTTCTTCATCTTCGCCCAGGGGTCGCGCAATGGGACCGTTCGATTGAACACGGGTTTCTCTTGTGTCGAATCCGCATCAACACAGAAATAGCCGAGGCGCTCAAACTGACAGCTCTCTCCGGCCTTCAGTTGGGCCAGCGCCGGCTCGAGATAACACGTGGACAGAACCTTCAGCGAGTCCGGATTCAGATTCGCCATCCAGTCTTCGCCTTCGGCGACGTCCGTCGGATTCTCCACCGTGAACAGGCGATCGTAGAGCCGGACTTCAGATTCGACGGCCGTCGATGCCGCAACCCAGTGCATGGTGGCTTTCACCTTCCGGCCATCGGGGGCATCCCCTCCCCTGGTGGCAGGATCGTAGGTACAACGCAGTTCGATGATCTCTCCGGACTCGTCCTTCACTACGTCTGTGCAGGTGATGAAATAGGCATACCGCAGACGGACCTCTCGACCCGGCGCCAGACGGAAGAACTTCTTCGGAGGATCCTCCATGAAATCGTCCCGTTCGATCCAGAGCTCCCGGCCAAAGGGAATCTGCCGGGTACCGGCGTCCGGATCCTCTGGATTGTTCACCCCTTCGAGCGTCTCGGTTTCCCCTTCGGGGTAGTTCTCGATCACCACCTTGAGCGGGTTGAGCACACCCATGAATCGGGGCGCCACCTTGTTGAGGTGATCACGCATGCAGAACTCCAGCAGCGACACCTCAACATTGTTCTCACGCTTGGCGACACCGACCTCGCGCCAGAATCGACGAATCGCTTCAGGCGGTACGCCGCGGCGACGCATGCCACGCAGCGTCGGCATGCGTGGGTCGTCCCAACCACTGAGCCGTCCTGACTCGATCAAGGGCAGCAGATACCGCTTGTGGGTGACGGTATAGGTAATGTTGCCGCGGGCAAACTCGATCTGGCGGGAAGGAAAGATTCCCAACTGCTCGATGAACCAGTTGTAGAGGGGGCGGTGGTCCTCAAATTCGAGGGAGCACATCGAATGCGTGATACGCTCGATCGAGTCACTCTGACCGTGGGCCCAATCGTACATGGGATAGATACACCACTCATCGCCGGTGCGGTGATGGTGGGCGTGGAGAATCCGGTACATGACGGGATCACGCAGATTCAGATTTGGTGACGCCATGTCGACCTTTGCGCGCAGAACTTTTGCACCGTCGGCAAATTCGCCGGCCTTCATGCGATGGAAGAGATCAAGATTCTCTTCCACTGCCCGGTCACGAAATGGGCCTTGGGCGCCGGGTTTGGTCAGAGTGCCGCGACCGGCCCGGATCTCTTCAGCACTCTGATCATCGACATAGGCCAACCCTTTGCGGATCAGGTCACACGCCCAGTCATAGAGCTGTGGGAAGTAGTCGGATGCGAAGTATTCGTGATCGCCCCAGTCGAAGCCAAGCCAGCGGATGTCATCACGTTGGGCATCGACGTACTCCTGCTCCTCCTTGACGGGATTGGTATCGTCAAATCGAAGATGGTAACAGCCGCCGAATTCATCGGCGATCCCATAGTTGATGCAAATGGCCTTGGCGTGGCCCAGATGCAGATAGCCATTGGGCTCCGGCGGAAAACGAGTGACTACCCCGTCGGGCACATTGCCCGCAGCGAGGTCGGCACGGACCGCGTCCCGGAGAAAATCTCTGGGCGCGCTGCCCTCATCGCCGGCAGCTTCGGATTTCGTCGTCATGTCTCTTGTCGTTGTGATATTGGGTAAGCAGTGCAGCCGAACAGCGATGACGCCCATCGCCGGTGTTCACTGCCAGGCGTCGTGCCAGCGCCAGAGAGTCCAGACCTCCGCCATCATGACCTGCGATGAGTCACCGTCGGGTCAACGATTCGTTCAGCGGATGAGCCAGGGCTCCTTCACTGGCTGTGCCTGCTGTCGGTCCGGCAACAGCTGTCGCAGATGGCGGCCGGCGAAGGCGAAGCCCTCGAGTCCGGGCATGCCGCGGTCTTCGTTCTCCACATCCAGGACGTAGTCATAGCCTGACTCACCCAGGGCGTGGATGATCTTGGCCCAGTTCAGGTCGCCACGACCGCAGACACGATATTGCCACCACCAGTTGCCGATGATGCCCTGGCGATATCGCATCCGTGGGCTCACCTCGCAATCCTTGAGGTCGGCGAAATACCATTTGCCGGCATACTCTCGGATCACGTCTTCGGCGGGCATGATCCCCATCCACACCCAGTGGGAGGGGTCGCAGGACAGCCCGATGTGGTCTGACGGAACCGCGTCCAGAAGGCGATCCCACATCTCGGGATTGCAACCGATATTGCCCATGCGCACGGCCACATCAAGGGCGATACGGATGTCACGATCACGCGCGTGATCGGCGATGGGTGTGAACATCTGCCGGTAACGCTCGACCAGTTCGTCAGATCGATCGCTGGCATTGCCAGGTGGCGAGGAGAACATTCCGTAGAAGGTGCCATTCCTCACCGGGGATCCCGAGCCGGTCAACACGACGGGACACTCGATGGCAGCCGCCGCATCGATGGCGCGCAGGAGACGCTCCTGTTCGAGACCGGCCGTTTCGGCGTCGTCATCAAGCAGATTGCAGTGGGATGTGAGACAAGCCAGATACTGATCGTGTTCAGCCAGACCATCGCGCAGCACAGAAGGGTCCTGGAGGATGGATGCCGAATCCGCCGCGCCCCGGTCCGCCAGACGAATGCAATCGAAGTCGTGTTCGCGTGCCCACTTGGCGCATTCCTGAAGACTCCAGGTATTGTCGGCGCCGGCGTTGGTGAAGAATCCTATGTCCACGATCGAACCCCTTCTCTGTGGCCGTCTTTGCCCCGCGCATCAACGACTGTAGATTTAGCCCTCTCTGACACGACCCGTGATCGGGCCTGTGTCGGGCCTAATAATATAGAGTGAGTGAAGAATAGAAGGCAGATCGATGGCGACGCTCAATGAGAATTATCTGAAACTGAAAGCCGGCTACCTCTTTCCTGAGATCGGACGGCGTTCACAGGCCTTTGCCGATGCCCATCCCGATGCGCAGATCATCAAGATGGGGATTGGTGATGTCGTGCGCGGCATCCCCCGCTCCGTCGCCGATGCGATGAAAGAGGCCTGTGAGGAACTGGCCCACGACGAGACGTTCCGTGGATATCCGCCCGGGCAGGGATACGACTTCCTGCTCGAGGCGATCGCCAAGCATGACTTTGGCGGCCGCAATGTGCAGATCGATCCGTCTGAGATCTTTCTCTCCGATGGCGCCAAGTGCGATTCGGCGAACATCCAGGAGATCTTTGGCCTCGACAACATCGTCGCCATGACCGATCCGGTGTATCCGGTCTATTGTGACTCGAATGTCATGGCCGGGCGCACGGGCGAGGCGGATGCGGCCGGGCGCTACGCGGGACTCGTGTATCTGCCGTGTCTCGAAGAGGCTGGCTTTTCGCCGCCCCTGCCCGAGACCCACGTCGACGTCATCTATCTGTGCTCGCCCAACAACCCCACGGGAGCCGTGATGTCCCGCCAGGACCTGAGCGGCTGGATCGACTACGCCAGGACGGAGGGTTCGGTCATCATCTTCGATGCTGCCTATGAGGCCTATATCACCGATGACTCGATCCCCCACTCGATCTACGAACTGGAGGGCGCCCGTGAGGTCGCGATCGAAATGCGGTCGTACTCGAAGACGGCCGGGTTCACCGGCGTGCGTTGCGGCTACACCGTCGTCCCCAAGCAGTTGCAGATCGCGGCGGCCGATGGCAGTCAGCACTCCCTGCACTCTCTGTGGAGCCGGCGACAGTCGACGAAATACAATGGCGTCAGCTATCCGGTGCAGCGCGGTGCGGCAGCCTGCTATACGGACGAAGGCAAAGCCGCCGTGCGCGAACTCGTCGACTTCTACCTCGCCAATGCGGCCATCATGCGGCAGCGCCTGACCGCTGCCGGCTATACTGTCTTTGGTGGCGACAATGCGCCGTATCTGTGGATCACCTGTCCAGAGGGTGTAGACAGCTGGGGATTCTTTGATCGGCTTCTGAATGAGGCCCATGTGGTCAGCACACCGGGTGCCGGGTTCGGTGCCGCCGGCGAGGGGTACCTGCGACTGTCAGCCTTCCAGCATCGCGACCTGGTGGACGAAGCAATGCGGAGAATCAGCGCGCTGTAGGTGTACGCCCCGCCGATGACAGACTTCCCGGAGAGCTCTTCCCGAGAGGTCGTCATCGATGCGGGAGCGCACCTGCAGGTGTTCTGCTGCCTGCTCTGCGCTCTCACATAACATATCTGTCGTTTCCATAATTCTTCCGACATTTATGTCTGTTTCAATATTTCCTGAAACCCTACAGTCATCCGGCCTCTGCATGAGGAATTTCTGTTTTGCATTCAGAGAAGTCTTCTGTGGCAAAAAAACATTGACTCTACTTTGTTCATCATTTATAATGAATGAACTATTAGTGCGATATTAGTAAATAATTAATAATTCCTCATCGCCGACCCAGGCTTATGACCACGACAGCCAAGCCGGAGCGCGACCGCTCCCGCCCACGCACCTTTTCTGCAACCGAGCGTGATTTCGGGATGCTCGAGGCGATCGCCCACTACCACGGCATCAGCAAGAGCGCGATGATCACGGGCCTGATCCGCAAGGAATTCTGGCGCGCTTTCCCCAATGGCACCGAAGCCCTCCCCCTGGATGCAGGGGCGAAGGTCACGGAGTAATCGCAATGACTGATACTTCCCTCGTCAACCAGTTGCCCGTCGCCGACATCCCTGAAGAGGAACTGATTCGGCATATCAAGCGCCTGCGTTCAGAAAAAAACGCGGTCATTCTTGCCCACAACTACCAGATCTCTCCGGTACAGGACATTGCCGACTTCACCGGTGATTCGCTGGGATTGTCGCTAGAGGCATCCCGTACCGACGCAGACATGATCGTTTTCTGCGGCGTTCACTTCATGGCCGAATCAGCGAAGGTCCTGAGCCCGAACAAGCAGGTCTTCCTGCCCCACCTCGGCGCCGGTTGCGCCCTGGCCGATGCGATCACGGTGGAAAGTCTGGAAGAATGGAGGGAGCGCTACCCTGATCATACGGTCGTCACCTATGTGAATTCGACCGCCGAAGTGAAGGCCGAATCCGATATCTGCTGCACCTCCGCCAACGCCGTGTCAGTCGTTCGCAGTCTCGACACGGACAAAGTGCTGTTCACGCCCGACAAGAATCTGGCACGCTGGGTGGCCAAGCAGGTTCCGGAGAAAGAGATCGTCGCCTACGACGGCGTCTGCCCCACGCATGACGTGTTGCGCAATGCCAGTGTCGACCGCACACGGCGCGATTATCCGGAGGCGATCATCATCGCCCACCCCGAATGCCGTGAAGATGTCGTGGATGCAGCACACGAGGTCTGCTCCACGACAGGGATGCTCGATGCCGTGGGCCGATATCCGGACGCCAGGACCTTCATCATCGCCACCGAAGAGGGTATGATCCACCAGTTGAAGCTGCGTTATCCGGACAAGGAATTCGTATCCGCAGATGGCTGTATCGGTTGCCGGCTTCATTGCCCCTACATGAAGGTCACCGGCCTGCAGGATATCTACTTCTCCCTGGCCGATGAGCGATTCGAGATCACCCTCGATGACGATGTCATTGAGGGCGCTCGCAGATCGCTTGAGCGGATGATGGCAGTACCCCGGGACCACTGAGTCACCGGTTCGGCGACCCAGACGTGCCCGCCCTGATCGTTGGACGGCGGAGAGACGTCTGGTGGTCTGAAAGATCAAACAAAGGGGGCGGCCATCAAGTGATGACCGCCCCCTTTTTCAAATACAACAGCTGACCTGCAACCGGAAGCCGGTCTCAGGTACACCTTGTCAGTGAGCGGCTCGCTTGACGGTCCCCCACGTGCTTTCAGGTGTTGCCGTCGGCACGATCTCATCTTCTTCGACGCGACCGAACATCAGCGATTGACGTGACCACTGGGAATTCCGAATCCGGAAAGCCCACAGGGCGTCACCACTACCATCGCCATCGGTATCGAACATTGCGTCGATCGCCGGCTGATCATCGGGCGAATTGAGTTTGAAGAAGCCATCCTCCGAGCCGGTGAGTTCCACGTAGGTCCGGTAGCCCAGGCAGTTGGCGCCGTCGACCTCGACCCCGTGTGCTCGACCTGCCTCGAAGAGGCGCTCCGGGATGTAGGCGGTGAAGGTGACCGGATTGGCCTCAGACAACGACACGCCCTGAGCGGCCAGACCCACGACGAAGCCAGAGATATCGGGGGCTTCACCGAACTGCGGCAACTCGGCCAGTGCCATGGGTTCCAGATCCACCCACAGCATGTCGGTGACGAAGGTGGTGCCGCGGAAGTTGAAGCTCTCCTCCGGGGCATTCGTCGTCTGCACGATGAGGCCAAATGCCGCGCTCACCTGATCCGGATTGTTCGTCTCCGATGGCGCTGGATCCGCGATGGTCGCACGAATCTCGAAGCGAGTCGACGAAATCACCTTCACACCGATGTTGCCCGGTTCAGACGCATCGGCGAGCAGAGCGACGAAGCTGATGTGATCCTCAGCCCCCTTGTCGAAGGCCAGCACGAGCTGTGTGCCCGCCTTCAGGGGTGACTGGCTCAGCTCCATCTGCGACAACATGGGACCATCATCGCCGGGGATGGCCGTAGCAAATCCGAAAGCGTAGAACCCATCCTGGCTGAAGCCAGCACCGGCAGGGTTCGTGGGGCCCGGCAATCCGAAACTGGTGACGCCCACCCCATCAGCGACCTGGGTAAAAGCCGTGCCATCGAACGTGGAGGCTGTTGGTACCCAGACGATATTCCCTGAACCTTGCGCGGTGGCTTCACAGACACCGAGCAGCAGGCACAGTAGAAGAGGCAGGGCCAGGCGAGTCGAGCCCATCTCGATTCCTTTCAGTTGAGGTGCTTGTGTGTTCCAGGTAACGTGACCGGGCACCATGCCCGGCATGTTCCCCTGGTAATAATTGCACAGTGTGATACCAGATTGCCAACCTAAAGCTGTTACGTTGATCGCGGCTGTCCGGATGGTCCGTGTCCGTACTGGACACCTCAGTCGGTCCGTAGGAATACGGGATTTAGCAGGGCCACCCGGGGGACTATGCTATGAATGGGGTCTTCGACCCCATGCTGCGCTCCATTCCACGTACCCAGGCTACCCATGTCTGCATCTCAGACTTCGGCCTTCCGATCGCTCGATGTGTTCGGCGCTCTGCCCACACCGGCGACCCTCGTGGATACAGAGGGCCTCATCGTCGATGTCAACGATGCCCACCTCCAGTATGCTGCCCGTCACGGATTCCCATTCCGACGAGAAGACCGTATCGGGTGCTCCGTGCTGGACTTTGCACGGTCTGACAGAGCCCTGGCTCAGATGGAAGACCTCCTGCGCACCATCGGCGGTGGACACGCCTCACAGCACCGAGAGTCCATCACCGATACCACCGGCCGACAGCACCATGCCCAGATCGACGGCTGTCCCCTGTTCGATCGTGCAGGAACCATCGCCGGTGGGCTCATCGTCCGCGAAGATGTCACCGACATCGTCAACCGCGACCTGCTGCGGAGCCTGCGTGCGGACCTGCACGAACAGGTATGGCAACTGCGGGCTCAGCCGGACATGAATCGATTGCTGGCAGTCATCGGTTGTGGGTTGGAAGCACTGGGCATCCGCTTTGATGCCTGTGGCATGAACCTCGTCGACACAGACACGATGCAGGTGTGGTGTCACTCGTTGACCGGTGACGGACGCTACGTACGATCCGATGCCGATGCGGGACGGCACAACATTATCGGCTTCTGGCAGGCTGGCACCATCGCCTGCCGTCAGGACCTGCAGCATGTAGATGAATTCGATGAAGCAGCTGAGATCCGACGACTCCTCGACTGTGATGTTCGCAGCGTCGTGGATGTGCCCTTCTCTCGCGGGACCCTGGCCGTCAGCAGCCAGCGCCCGCAAGCATTCCTGGCCTCTGATCTCGAGGTCCTGACTGAGATCGCCCTGGCCCTCGACAATGGTTTCAGGCGTCTGGCAGATCTGGAAGCACTGGACCGGCGCAATCGCAAACTGGAAGCTACGCTGCGCGAGCGTGATGAAGTGCAGGAAGCCCTGCGCGCCAGCGAAGCCCGTTACCGCGATGTGGTGGAAGGTCTGCCGATCGCAATCGTCCATTATGATGCCGAGGGACGTCTTCTCTACCGCAACCCCCATCATGAGGCCATCCTCGGATACACGGACGACGAGCTGCAGCAGGTACGGCTTGCCGACCTGTTCGTCGATGCCAGTGACCACGATGCGTGGCTGCACACGGTGCTGGAGGAAGGCCGTCACAGCTTCGAGATCAGGTTGCGGCACCGTGATGGCCGAGTCGTGTGGCACCGGGGACAGGCCAGCGCGGTGCGCGACGGCGAAGGCAGGTTGCTGTATATCCGCAATCACAGTGAAGATATCACCGAACACCGCCTGTTGATCGCTCGTGAACGCGCCCTGCACGAGTTGCGTGAGGAAGTGTGGCGCATGCGGCACGCAGAGGATCTCGATCGCACAATCGTTACCTTCCGCCGATGTCTGGAAATGCTCGGCATCAGTATCGATGGCTGCGCCATTCACGTGATCGAGAGCGAAGATCCCACCCAGGTGACCTCCCTGCGGAATCGGCGTGGCGACACGGAATGGATACGCGCTTCGTCCTCGTCGGGCCTCCAGATCATCGACATGTGGAAGTCGGGCGAACCCGTATACAGGCCGGACCTGCTCGCCAACGACGGATTCGACGAAAACGACGCGATTGCCGAACACTATGGCGCCGGCATTCGAACCGTTCTGGATGTTCCTTATCTGCGTGGAACCATCGGCGTAAACAGCACGGTGCCCAATGCTTTCTCCGCCGACGATCAACGATCTCTCTGCCAGCTCGCCGAAGCGCTGTCGGAGGGTTTCCAACGCCTGGCCGATATCGAGCAGCTCGATGCCCGCGACGATGCCCTGCAGCGAGAGACCGCCGAACGTCGGCAATTGCAGGCACAATTGCAGCAAGCGCAGAAGATGGAAGCCGTCGGGCAGTTGACGGCGGGTGTCGCCCACAACTTCAACAACCTTCTGCAGGTGATCCTCGGAAATCTCGAGCTATGCCAGACACGACCCGATCCAGGTGAGCTCGAGGAGTTACTCGACCAGGCCGTGGATGCCGGTGATCGGGCGGCCGAGATCATCCGCCATCTTCTGGTTTTTTCGCGGCAATCTCCATCGCAGGCAACAGCGGCCATCGATGTCCGCCGCCACGTGGAGGCGACCGTGGAAATCTGCGGCAGGATCTTCGATCGGCGTATCGATATCACCTGCCATCTGCCGACGACGGCAGCGCGCGTCATGGGCAATGCCGCCGATGTCGAGCAGATCCTGTTGAACCTGCTACTCAATGCGCGAGACGCATTGCAGGATACGCAGCACCCTCGCATCGTCGTGGACGTGAGACGTGAACGGCTGGAGACGGACCGGCTGGCCCATCCAGAGGCGGATGCCGGTGACTACATCTGCCTGAGCGTGACTGACAATGGACCCGGGATCTCCGCTGAAGACCAGGCAAGGCTTTTCGAACCCTTTTTCACGACCAAGGATGTTGGACAGGGCACGGGATTGGGCCTGTTCACCGCCTATGGCATCGCCCGCCAACACGGGGGATGGCTCGAATCGAGTATGGGATCCGGCCAGCAGACGGCCTTCCGCCTGCTTCTACCTGCCGTCCAGGAAGAAGTCGAAGCGCCACCCACTGGCGATACCCAGTTGCCCGGCGGCCGGGAACGGATCCTCATCGTTGATGACGAGGAGATGATTCGAGCCGTCATTGGGCGAATTCTCGAAAGGTTGGGCTACACCGTCGTTCTGGCCCAGGACGGACCCAGTGGCGTGGCTCGCTACCAGGAGGGATTGGACCAGATCGACCTCGTTCTGCTGGACCTGTCCATGCCCCAGATGTCGGGTATCGAAGTCCTGGAACAGATTCGACAGTTGAACCCGGACGTCCGGGTCATCATTCTTACCGGTTATGCTGCCCAGGAGGCCGCCCGAGCTGGCGTCCCCGTCGTGCAGAAGCCTGTGAATGCCTCGCGCCTGGCACAGGCGCTGCGCGAGACCCTCGATGGTGAGCCCGCCCGATGACCGACCCAGCCGTGGATGATGCCGAAGGGTTGCGTACCCAACTCGATCGGATGCGTGACGAGGTTCGGGCCCACCGCAGTACTGAAGAGCAGCTGCGCCAGAGCGAAGAGCGATTCCGCAGCCTCGTCGAGAATTCGCGTGATGTGGTCTATCGGCTGCGCCTGGCACCGCGTCTGAGCTTCGAATACATCAGCCCTATTGTCGCAGATCTGATCGGCCGTACGGCTGGATCCCTGTGCGACAATCCTCGTGATGTACTGCAGGCCATCCACCCCGATGATCGGCCGCTGCTCGACGACTATATCCAGCAGGGAGATTTCGCCCAGCCCCTGACGTTGCGATACGAGCACACCGACGGCCGCCAGCTGTGGCTCCAGCAACGCGCCCTGCCCGTGTACGACGAGAAGGGTGATCTGCTCCTGCTGGAGGGAATCGTCCGTGACGTCTCAGCGTTGCGCCAGGTGCTGGGAAATACCGAGGGGAACGATCTCTCCATCGCTGAGCGAGATCGGCTGATCCGTGCTTTCCAGCAGATCGGTTCCGCTGCACTGGCCACTCTTGAGTTGGATGATGTCCTCGACACACTGGCCGAACAGGTCGTGCGGGCCGGAATTTTCCGGAGTCTGATGATTGCCCTCGTCGACCATCAGCAGTCGAGTGTGCGTATCGAGCGCAACTACATGAGTATCGCCAGAGATGCGGATGGTGTGGATGACAGCTCACCGGCGGGAGTCGAACTGGTCGCCTTCCCTGCCGTGGTTCGTATGGAGAACGAACGACCTGTGTTCAGCGATCGCCGGATCATCGGCACCACCTATGCTCTGGATGATGACAACATCACCCCTACCGTCGCCCGGACGGGAGAGCTGACGGTGATCGATGGCTGGGATGATCGGTTCGACGACACCTCGGGTGGTCCCGAGATTCGAGCCGCCTCTGTGGCTGTGTTCATCCCCATCATACGCGAGGGTCGCGTGCTGGCGGTGATGGCCACGGGAGAGGAATTGGGCCGAAAGGAAGAACTGCTCCGACGAATCCAGGTCATGTCCCCCCTGTTGGACCAGGTCGCCATCGCTCTGGATCATGCACTGCTCTTTGGACGCGTACGGGATCACGTGGCTGAACTGGCCGAACTCAACGGCCGTCTGCGCCTGGAGGTATCGCGGCGACTGCAGGCGGAGCAGACCTTGCGTGATTTTTCCGTTCGCACGATCGAGCTGCAGGAAGAGGAACGCCGCCGCGTCGCACGTGAGTTGCACGATGGGGTCAATCAGCTGCTGTGTGCCGTCGGTTTCGGCCTGGATTCTGCTGCTCGTGACGTGACCGGCCCGGATGATCCTCGCGAGCGTCTCGAATCGACACGCCAGCTCCTGGATCAGACGATCCGCGAAGTCCAGCGCATCTCACATGGTCTGCGACCAGGGGTCCTCGACGATCTGGGCTTGGTTCCGGCGATCCGCAGCCTCTGCGATGAATTCCGCCAGCGCACGGGCGCGACCCTCGACTACCAGTTGGCAGATGTCCCGCCGGACATGCCGCAGGAACTGGCAGTGACGATCTACCGCCTTCTCCAGGAAGCCTTGCAGTCTCTGGAGCGCCACGGTGGTGCGCTGAGCCCATTCGTCGAGTTGCAGGTGAGCGATGAGGGGTATGTCCTGGACATCGTCGACACCTGCCCCGCGCTGGCAGATGCCACCGAACTGCTGAACAACATGCAGGCACGCGCCGATCTGGTGGGTGGACGTCTGCAGGTCACACCAGCCGCCGGTGGTGCGAAGTGCCTTCGCTTGCGTCTGCCACGCCAGACGCTGGGGGCATTGGCCCCATGAACGAGACCATTCGAGTCATGCTGGTGGATGATCATCCGATCGTGCGCGATGGACTGCGCACGATGCTGATAGCTCAGGAATGGATGGATGTTGTGGGTGAAGCAACCGACGGTGCATCTGCATTGCAGATGGCGGCTGAATTACGGCCCGATGTCGTGCTCATGGACATCGGCCTCCCCGACATGAACGGACTGGAAACGACGCGGCAGATGCTCGGCCAACGCAGTGCGACGCGCGTGCTCATCCTCACAGTCTATGAAAACCAGGAATATGTGCTGCGAGCTGCCAGGCTTGGCGCCAGTGGTTACCTGGTAAAGAATGTTTCTTCCCACGATCTGAGCGAGGCGATCCGTCGCATCCATGGCGGCGAATTGGTCTTCCCGCCGAATGTTCTCGCCCTGATCGAGACCCAGACGCACGACCAGACACACGACCAGACGCATGATCCGGCCCCCTCAGAGGACGGCACCAGAGAACTGAGTCGCAGACAGCGGGAGGTTCTCAGCCTCATTGCCGAAGGCCTCAGCAGCGTGGAAATCGCCGATCGGCTCTCCTTGAGTCAGCGCACAGTCGAGACGCACCGTCGACATATCGGCCACCGACTGCAGATCCATACAGTCGCCGGCCTGACGAAGTACGCAATCGCGGCGGGTCTGACCCGTCTCGACTGATCTGTCGACCGCTGGCAGTTGACGCCAGAATCAGGTGGGCAGGGCACCCATCACCAGACCCGCCGTCACCGATGACGACCGCGACGGGGCGGCCACCGGTTGCTACTAAGAGAGCGTGAGGGTATCGTTGATCTCAGGGCTCGGCATCGCCAGATGTCGAGCCCTTCTTCTTCTCGTTCATCTCCGGTCACCGAGTCTGACATTCACGTGAAACCTCCGATCCTCATCACCGGTGCCACGGGCTTCATTGGTCGTTATCTCCTTCGACGACTGTGTGCAGCCGGTGCTCCGTCTGGCATTCGCTGTCTGGTTCGCGCCAACAGCGATGTGGCCGAACTGGAGAGCCTGGGTGTCGAGCTGGTGCACGGCGATGTGACGGATTGGGAGGCCCTTCGGGCAGCCGTCGATGGATGCCGACAGGTCGTCCACCTGGCGAATCTCTACTCGTTCTGGGAACGAGATCCGAGTCTGTTCCGTCGTATCAACGTGGAGGGCACCCGCCTCACTGCGCAGGCGGCAATCGAGGCCGGTGTCGACCTGTTTCTGCATGTCTCGACCGTCACCATGTTCGGCCGGCCGAACCAGGTCCCCTTCAACGAGACCTCGCCGCCGAGTCGGAAGCAGTTCAGCGAATACGCGAAGACGAAATTCGAGGGGGATGAGATCGTCGAGTCCCTCGCACGCAACCATCGCCTGCCACTGGCAATCGTGTATCCCGGTTCGGTTCTGGGCGCCGGTGATCCCAAGTCATCGGGACGTTATATCGCCGATATCGTACACCGACGGATGCCCGCGACACTGTTTGCCGACCGGGTGATTACCTGGGTGCACGTCGATGATGTAGCCAATGCCCTGCAGCAGCTGTTGAGTCTGGATGATGCCGCTGGTCGCCGGTATATCCTGGGCGGGAGCCGTCTCACCATTCACCAGCTCAATCGTCTGATCGAAGCCGCCAGTGGGGTTCGCCTCCCACGGCTGGAATTGCCGGATCGTCTCTCGCTGCTCAGTGCCCGCCTGCTCACCGCTGTGGCTCAGTTGACGGGATGGTCGCCCCCCTTTGGCCTGTCGACGGATGTGGCTCGCACCATGATCGGCGGTGTTCAAGCCGATGGATCGCGCATCTGCCAGGATCTCGATTTCGAATACACCGACGTGCGCGTCGCCGTAGAAGAGGCGGTGGCCGCATTGGGTGAGTCGGTTGATCATGAAGCCGGCGATCAGGAAGCGGGTGACGAGAAATCTGTCTGCCAGGAGTCAGATGGCATATGAGCCTGGGCCAGTTGCTGTGGGGGGACCTGCACAACCACAATGAGCTCGGATATGGCCAGGGCAGCCTGCAGCGCAGCTACGACATTGCCTCCTCCCACCTGGATTTCTACGCTTTCACGGCGCACGGCCAGAACACGGATGGCGTGTCACTGACCCATTACCCCACAGTGGACGAGCATTGGCCGCAGATCCAGGCTGCGGCCCGAACAGGCAACGACCCGGGCACATTCACCAGCTTCCTTGCCTACGAGTGGCATTCGGGCCCCTGGGGCCACGTGCATGTCGTCTTTGGCGACGATGATCAACCACTGCAGAAGGCGACGAGTCTGGCGGATCTGCAGGCGGCTATGCGCGGACGGGACGTCATCCTCATCCCTCACCATACCGGCTATCGCTGTGGTGTGGACTGGGATCTGATAGACCCGGAACTGAGCCCCGTCGTGGAGATCTATTCCGAACACGGCGCCAGCGAACGAGACATCGGTCTGCATCCCATGCTCGGACACAGTGGTGGCCCCGGTGATCACCACTTCACGATCCAGGCAGGACTCGCCCGCGGTCATCGAGTCGGCTTCACTGCTGGAACCGACAATCACGATGGGTATCCGGGAGGATATGGGCTGGGCCTTACTGGCGTATATGCCCAGAGCAACTCTCGCCATGACATCCTTCAGGCCCTGCGCCAACGGCGCACGATCGGGGTAACAGGAGACCGGATCGACATCCAGTTCTTCTGTGGCACAGCCCCCATGGGCAGCGTGGTCGAAGCCGGCAGGGGGGATCTGGCCTTTTCTGTACGGGGTTGGGACTTCATCAAGACGGTCGAACTGGTGCGCGATGGCGTTCCCGTTGCCGTGCGCGTACCCGATTACAGTTCGGCCCAGGCCGGGGCAGGCCGCTACCGTCTCCGACTGGAATACGGCTGGGGCCCGATGAAGGGTTATGGTGTATACGACTGGCGCGGTGAGGTAGAGATCGAAGGAGGGACCATCGAGCAGGCTGTCCCCTGTTTCGTCTCCGACCCCTTCGACGAGGTCCGCCGCAAGGTCATCGACAATTCATCAGCCGAATCGGTGTCCTGGCACTCCCACACCAGTCGGGGCGGTCTGCTCACAACACGAAATGGGACACCCTACTGCAGCGCCAATGACGCAGTCTGTCTCGAAGTGACGGGAACGCCGGACACACGGCTGCGAATTCGGTTCGACAATCGCACCGTCACCTCCCTGCTGGCCACACAGCCCGACTGGACTCATACGCCACAGCCCGGGCATCTGGAGGTAGAGGTGAGCCTGGGTGAGTTGATCGCCGGGCGGCGCGGCTTCCAGATGGATGGATCGCCGAATTCCGTCGTCCTGCATCGCGCTGTCCCCGAATCGCTGTTCACGATCCACGGGGCCCACACACCGCGGCCGGGTGAGTCAGCCTGCTATTACCTGCGCGTTACCCAGGAGAATGGACAGATGGCCTGGGCAAGTCCGATCTGGATCCAGGCCGTGTGAGCAGCCCGCGCGATACTGGACCGCGCGGGCCGACACAGACCAGGTGCGGCGACGTCAGGTCAGATACTTCTGCACCTTCTCACGAATCTTCTGCGGCCGGGCCGGCTTTGACAGGTAGTCGGTGACGCCAAACCGAGCAGCCTCTTTCACCATGCCCGGATCTGTTTCCGAGGTCAGCAGGACAATGGGCACCTTGCCCAGAACTGGGTGCCTCGACCATTTGTCCAGCATCTGCGGGCCATCCATCTCAGGCATATGGAGATCGAGGAAGACCAGATTCGGTGGATTGATCATCGCCGCACCCAGCGCCTTGGCGCCATTCTCCGCCTCATCCACACGGTGCCCCAGACCGGTGATCACCGTGCGCAGCACCTTCCGGATCATCAGCGAGTCGTCGACGATGAGGACTCGCTTGGCACCTCGCGGTGACGCGACAGGTTTTTTCGCCGGACCAGGATCCAGTTCGCTTCCCATGGAAGCAAACAGATCCTCCACTGATTCGTCAGGTTGTACCATGAAGGGCTCCTACAGGTAGCTGTTGATCAGTCCTTCAAGGTACTCTTCGCGTCCGCTCGTCTTGGCCGCTTCGCCGTGCTTGTGCACATAAGCTTCCATGTCATCGAAGCTCGCCTTCCCCGTCATGATCTGCTTGCCCACACCGCGGCGCCAACCGGCGTATCGCTGCTTGACGAAGTCCCCGACCTTGCCATCGTCGATGATCCTGGCGGCGACCTTCAGGCCACGGGCGAAGGCATCCATCCCACCGATGTGGGCGTGAAAGAGGTCTTCGAGATCGAATGAGCCCCGACGAAGCTTGGCATCGAAGTTCACACCACCCGGTTTGATGCCGCCCTGTTGGAGCAGAACCATCATCGCGAAGGTTGCACTGTAGAGATCGGTGGGGAACTGATCCGTGTCCCAGCCCAGCAGCGGATCGCCGCGGTTGGCATCGATACTTCCCAGCTTGCCTGCAGCGGAAGAGACCGTCAGATCGTGTTCGAAGGTGTGACCTGCCAGCGTCGCATGATTCGCTTCGATGTTGAGGCTGAACTCCTCGAGCAGATCATAGGTGCGCAGAAAACTCAGGACCGTCGCCGCGTCGTAGTCGTATTGATGCTTGGTGGGTTCCTTCGGCTTGGGTTCGATCAGCAGCGTTCCCTTGAAACCGATCTTCTTCTTGTGTTCTACCGCCATGTGGAGGAGGCGGGCCATCTGGTCCTGCTCCTGCTTCAGATCGGTATTGAGAAGATTTGAGTAGCCCTCGCGGCCTCCCCAGAACACGTAGTTGGCGCCACCGAGTGCCTTCGTGCACTCCATCGCCTTCTTGATCTGCGCCCCAGCCCAGGCAAACACGTGAGGATCCGGATTGGTGCCGGCGCCGTGGGTGAAACGGGCGTGGGAAAAGCAGTTCGACGTCCCCCACAGCAGCCTGATTCCCGTGTCTTTCTGCAGGCGCTTTGCCAGGCCGACGATCGTATCGAGCCGATCGTTGGATTCGGCCAGGGTATCTCCCTCAGGCGCGATGTCACGGTCGTGGAAGGCCCAGAACGGCGCGCCGAGCTTGCCGACGAATTCGAAGGTGGCGCGCATCGTGTCTTCAGCACGCTGCATGGGATCGGGTGCCGCATCCCAGGGCCGATCATAGACCGGGTTCGGGCCGAAGGGGTCTGTGCCACCGCCCTTCATCGTGTGCCAGTAGACGACGGAGAATCGCAGATGCTCCGCCATCGTCTTGTTACCCACCTTCTCCTCTGCATTGTAGCAGCGGAAGGCCAGTGGATTCTGGCTCTTGTGACCCTCGTAAGGGATCTGTCCGATCCCGGGGAAGAATTCCTTCATCGGTCCCTCTCTCCTGCATCCATGTCAACGCGGTGATCCCGCGATACGCGTAGTAATCAAAGCTGCATCTCACGTCAGGTCGAGGAGCTCATCCGGATGGTGGATGATGTGCCGGGCACCATGTGCCCGCAATTCTTCTTCATCGCGGAATCCCCAGGTGACCCCGACAGGGATCATGTCAGCCGCCGTTGCAGTCTCCATGTCGATCCGTGTGTCGCCCACATACAGGCAACGTGATGGTTCCAGTTGCAGTCGCGCCGTCATGGCCAGGGCCCCCGAGGCGTCCGGCTTGGGCGGTGTGTCGGCGTCGACCCCCTGCACCTCGGCAAAGGTCCAGCGCGCCAGCAGATGCTCGACGGTCAGACGAGTGAAGTCGTGAGGCTTGTTGGAGAGCACCGCCATGGGCACCGAATCCTCGGCCAGCGCATCGAGCATGCCCTCCACGCCATCATAGGGCCGGGAGGAATGGTTCCACCGCTGAGCGTATTGCTCGCGGACCACATCCAGACAACGCGCCTGCATCGCCGGATCTGTCACATGAGCCGGCAGAATCCGTTGAGCCAGCACCGCCATCCCGTCGCCGACGAAGTGCCGGTACGCATCCACACGGTGGGTCGGATAGCCGAGTACCTCAAGGGCCGCATTCCCCGAGTCGGCCAGATCCTGCAACGTGTCGAGGAGCGTCCCATCCAGATCGAACAGGACGGCTGCAATCGGGTCGGGAGCTGTCACTCAATCTTCCGGTGTGACGTAGGCAGCGGTGATACCGCCATCTACGGTGAAACTGGTGCCGGTGACGAAGGAGGATTCCTCACTGGCCAGATACAAGGCTGCGCGGGCGATCTCAGCCGCCTCGCCGAAACGACCCATGGGGATGTGGACAAGGCGGCGCTGTCGTTTCTCCTCCGTGTCCAGATACTTCATCAGCAATTCCGTCCGCAGGGGCCCGGGACACAGCGCATTCACTCGGATCTTCTCCCGTGCATGGATGACGGCCAGTTCTCGTGTCATGGCCAGAACACCCCCTTTGCTCGCCGTATACGCCAGCTGCGGTGTCGCTGCCCCGAGCAAGGCAACAAAAGATGCCGTATTGATGATCGACCCGCCGCCGGCGCGTCGCAGCGCCGGAATGCCATATTTACAGCCCAGAAAGACGCCTTTCAGATTGACCTGCATCGTCAGGTCCCAGACCGCCTCCTCAGTCGACTCCGCACCGCCATCATCGATGTGCGAGATGCCGGCATTGTTGAACATCACATGCATTGCGTCGAATCGCGCTTCCGTCTCAGCCACCATGCGAGCACAATCGGCATCGACGCCGACGTCGGCACCGATGCACATCCCCTCGCCATCGGCGGCCGAAAGCTGTGCCAACGTCTGCTCAGCTGCCTCTTCGTCGACATCGACCACGGCGACCCGTGCGCCTTCAGCTGCGAACAGAAGTGCCGTCTCCCGGCCGATCCCGCTGCCTGCCCCCGTGATCAGGGCGACCTTTCCTGCCAGTCGTTGTCCCTGGGTTCCACTCATCTGCCCCTCGATTCTCGTGCGGCTTCGACAAAGCCCATGAACAGTGCCTGCTGCGCCGGATCATCAGCGGCGGTCAGTTCCGGATGCCACTGTACGGCCAGCATCCAGCGATGACGATCGGCGGGCAACTCGAGCCCCTCAATCGTCCCATCCGGCGCGTGGGCATTGACCTGCAACCCCTCACCGAGACGGTCGACGGCCTGGTGATGCCAGGACATGGCCCACAATCGATCCTTGGCGACCACGCGCGACAACAACGTCCGGGGTTGCACCTGAATATCGTGCAGCGCGCCACGCCGCGGCGGTACTCGATGCGACAGCGCATCCAAATGATCCGGCAGATGTCCGATCAGACTCCCCCCGAGGGCGACATTGAGGATCTGCAACCCTCTGCAGATGCAGAAGGTGGGCAGATTCAGTCGTAACGCCTCGCGCACCAGATCGATTTCGGTGTGATCCCGATCCGCGTCAGTCATGTACACCGTTGGATGGGGGTCTGCGCCATATCGAGCGGGATCGATATCCCCGCCGCCGGCCAGCAGGAGACCATCCAGATCCTGTAATCCGTGACCCGGGTGGTCCGCCCCTCCCGGGGGCAACAGGCAGACGCGGGCCCCGGCCCGACGCAGTGCATCCACGTAATCTGCGGGCAGATTGTAGGCCCCAGCCGCGTCACGGCCGTAGGTGGTCACCCCGATACGTGGTTCCACTAGCCGCGCTCGAAGTAGCGGGCCCGTTCCCAGGTCGTGACAGACTCGTCGTATTTCCGCTGTTCCGTGCGGAAGAAATGCGGATAGTGTTCCACGACGGTGTCACCGAAGGCACTGCGCAGCATCTGCGAATCACCCAGTTCGTCGATCGCCTCATGCAATGTGGCACAGACGCGGGGAAGCTTGGCCGCGCCATACACATCACCCGTGAACAGGTCCGGTGGCTGGCGCTGGTGCGCAATGCCATCCAGACCTGCCGCGATGGTCGCCGCAATCGCCAGATATGGGTTGGCATCGGCCCCGGGAATCCGGCACTCGATTCGCAGACTCGGCCCCTCGCCCACAATGCGGAAACCGGCTGTGCGATTGTCACGACTCCATCCCAGGACGGTGGGCGCCCAGGATTGGTGCACGTAACGTTTGTAGCTGTTGGGGTAGGGTGCGTAGAAGGGCATCAGCGCACGCGCATGGTGCATCCAGCCGCCCAGGAAGTGCCGGAACGTCGGCGAGGCCGTCAGCGTCTGACCGGGCCCGATCACTTCGTCACCGGCGAACAGATTCACCTGGCCATCCGGATCCCAGAGGCTCAGGTGAAGATGCATGCTCGAACCGGCCAGATCGGTATGCCACTTGGCCATGAAGGAAACCGAAGCATCCTGGGCCCAGGCAATCTCCTTGCAGCCATGTTTGTACAGGGCGTGGCGATCAGCCATCTCCAGCGCATCGGCATATCGCAGGTTGATCTCGTGTTGCCCCGGCCCCCACTCCCCCTTGCTGAATTCGACGGGAATGCCACTGGCGCTCATCTGCCGACGCACGGTGCCGTGATAGGCCTCGGCCTTTGTGCCCTGCAGGATGTGGTAATCCTCTAGATAGGAACCCGCCGTCTCAAGATTTTCGAATCCCTTCGTCTGGGCCTCTTCATACGAATCTTTGAAGAGATAGAATTCCAGCTCCGTGCCGACCTTGGCGCCGAAGCCGGCCGCCGCCAGGGCCTGCAACTGCCCGCGCAACACCGACCGCGGGGCCACAGGCACCGGCTGGTGGTCATCCGTCCACAGATCACACACCACGAGCGCGGTGCGATCGAGCCACGTGATGTGTCTCAGCGTCGCCAGGTCAGGGATGCAGTGGACATCACCGTAACCGGTGGACCAGTTGGCGAAGTCGTAGCCTTCGACGACATCCATCTCCATGTCGGCGGTGAGCAGATAGTCGCAGGCATGCATGCCATCATCGAGGGTGTAGTCGAGGAAGAAATCGGCAGTGATCCGTTTCCCCATCAGACGACCATACAGGTCGGGGAAGACCGCAAGGATCGTGTCGATCTGACCTGCGGTGATCATCTGGCGCAATTCCGCGATCTGCAGACAGCCGCGTAGTCGGTCGCTCATGGGTCGCTCGGCGTTCAGGGGAAGTCGACATTGTACGACCGGCCCTTGCAGACCCGCAAGCTGGCTCCGGGCTCGGCCTTTCTGCTTCTTTGCCTGTGACCGAGAGACACTCCTACAAATGTGAAAGAGATAGAAACCGATGACCGTCCTCTTTGAAGAGATGACCCGTGAGCAGATCAAGGCCGTGGCGCCCCGGGCCATTGCCGTCATGCCCACTTCAGCCACCGAGCAGCATGGCCCGCATATGGCGGTGGGCACGGATACGCTGTTGTGCACGACCGTCGCCCGGCGCGCAGCTGAAGCCGTCGCCGATGACGTACCCGTCGTCATCACGCCGCCCCTGCCCTTTGGCTCGTCCCACCACCACTTCCCCTTTGGCGGCACCCTGTCTCTGACCAGCGAGACCTTCGCCGGTGTCGTCACCGAAGTGTTGGAGGGACTGGTGCGCACCGGCTTCCAGCACCTGGTCGTGCTGAATGGGCACGGTGGCAACAAGGACCTGGTCGGTATGGCCAGCCAGGACCTCGTCAATCGCCGCGACAATCCAGCCACCGTGGCCTCCTGCAACTACTGGGATATCGCACGCCCGGCACTGGTCGCCGCCGAGCTGCTGCCTGCCGCCAGGATCCCCGGCCATGCGGGCCACTTCGAGACCGCCGCCATCCTGGCTCTGCGACCCGACTGGGTCGACGAGGACGCACGAGCCAAGGTCCGCGACATGGAGAATGAGGGCTCGGGTCTGGATGTGGATCTGACCGGAGCCGTGGTGCAGACCTATGGTGCCTGGGGCAAGGGTCCCGGACACACAGACAACCCCGCGGCAGCCACAGCTGAGTTGGGCGAGAAGATGCTGGACATCATCGTGGCCCAGGTCGCTCGATTCTACAAGGAATTTGCCAAGGTCCCCGGTCCCGTGATGGACTGACGAAATCGCGACACGCCTCAATCCAGGAGGGCTCGGCAACGCGGCGAGTTCGACAACCTTGCGGCATGGTATCTGAGAGGAAATGGACATGGAGCGAGATACAGCATTTGAGATGGCGACCTCCAACATCCGCTATGGATCACGGATTACGGCCGAAGTCGGTATGGATGCAGCCGACCTCGGCCTGCAGCGGGTCCTCGTCGTCACCGATCCCAATCTGGCGGCCCTTCAACCCGTGGCTGTGGTACGTCAGTCGCTGGAGGATGCCGGCGTGGCGTATGAGTTGTTCGATCGCGCCAGAGTGGAGCCGACGGATGCTTCCTTCAAGGAAGCCATCGAGTTTGCAGCCCAGGGCCAGTTCGATGGCTTCATCGCCGTGGGCGGTGGCTCGAGCATGGATACGGCCAAAGCGGCCAATCTGTATTCGACCCATCCACCGGATGATTTTCTGGACTATGTGAATGCACCGATCGGTGCCGGCAAACCACCCCCTGGTCCGCTCAAGCCACTCATCGCCATTCCGACGACGGCCGGCACCGGCTCTGAGACGACGGGCGTTGCCATCTTCGATCTCGTGGAGATGAAAGCGAAGACGGGCATCGCTCACCGGCGGCTGAAGCCGATTCTCGGCCTCATCGATCCGGAAAACACGCGTCAGATGCCCTCAGCCGTGGCCGCCTCGACGGGACTCGATGTTCTGAGCCACGCCCTGGAATCCTACACGGCCCTGCCCTTCGACGATCGACCGCGCCCGGAACGCCCGGTCCTGCGGCCGTCCTACCAAGGCGCCAATCCCATCAGTGATCTGTGGTCCCTGGAGGCACTGCGGCTCATGGCAACGTATCTGCCCCGGGCCACAGCCGACACGCAGGATACCGAAGCTCGCGGTCAGATGCTGCTGGCCGCCGCCTTCGCCGGCATTGGCTTCGGCAACGCTGGCGTGCATCTACCCCACGGAATGTCTTACCCGGTGGCCGGCATGGTCCGCGACTACATGCCGCCGGGTTACGATGTCGACCACCCCATGGTGCCCCATGGAATCGCCGTCATCGTGAATGCGCCAGCCACCTTCCGCTTCACAGGTCAGGCCAATCCTGCCAGACACCTGCGTGCCGCGCAGGTTCTGGGCGCCGATATCGGCGGCGCCAGTGACGCGGATGCCGGTCGCGTCCTGGCAGATCGCATCATCGAGCTGATGCAGGAACTGAAGATGCCGAATGGGCTGGGTGAGTTGGGATACACGAGCCGGGATATCCCCGCTCTCGTGGAAGGAACACTGCCCCAACATCGGGTGACGAAGCTGTCACCCCGAGCCGCCGGCCCCGAGGAACTGGCTGCCCTGTTTGAAGATGCCCTGAGCTATTGGTAGGAGGTAAGGCAGTACTCAGTCACACGGTTCGTTGTCTTCCGGAGAGATCACACGGCCATCGGCGGCAACGCGAACAGGCTCTCTGCGCAGACGCAGGCCAAAGACGGATTCCACCGCAACCTGGATGTCACGCGCCAGGTTCATCAGATCGGCCTCCCTGCCAGAACGACTGACCAGGGCCAGGGCATGGTGATCGGAGACGGCCGCCCCGTCGACTGCTGCGCCGCGTGTGAAACCGGCCTGCTCCACAAGCCAGGCGGCTGCCACCTTGTGATCGGCCGTGGCCTCAGCCACTGGATACGAAGGGATCTGTGCCGTCGGGCCGGCGTGAGATCGCCAACGACTGAGTGCTGACTCGTATTGCTGCTGAGTCAGGACAGGGTTGAGGAAGAAAGAGCCGGCAGATCGCGTGTTGGCATCGGTCGGATCCACCACCATGCCCTTGCTTGCTCGCAGACTCAGCACCACATCCCGTATCGCCGCACTGGCATCACGCCCAGGCCGCAGCACGTCCAGATCAACCTGCGCCGCATCGAGCCGGCGCTGCAATTCCGGGTAGCGAATCTGAGGACGGGTGGCACGCTCCAGTTGATAGATGACACCGGTGATGATGTAGCGACCGCGATCCGTGCCCTTGAAGCGGCTGTCACGATAGGCAAACCCGCAATCGGCGGCATCGATCCGCACCGATTGCAGTGTCGAACACTCGATCGCGTCCACCGCCATCAGGACACGGCTGACCTCCTGGCCATAGGCCCCGACATTCTGAATCGGTGTGGCACCGACGAAGCCCGGAATTCCTGACAGGCACTCGAGGCCGACAAGGTCCGCATCGATGCACCGTGCAACCAGACCATCCCAGTCTTCACCGGCCGCAGCACGGATTTCAGTTGTTGTGCCGGCGTCATCGATATCGACCCCGGTCAATTCGACCCGAAGCACCAGCCCGTCGAACCCGCTGTCGGCGAAGATGGTATTGCTGCCCCCGCCCAGCACGTGAACCGGCAGAGATCGCGATCCGGCCCACTCGAGCGCTTCGCAGACCTGTGCGGGCGTCGTGCAGTGAGCCAGGTGTCGCGCCGCCCCGCCGATGCCGAGGCTGGTCAGTGGAGCCAGGGGGATGTCGTTCTCGATCTGCATTCGTCACACACTCGTTGCTCTGGCCGTCACGCTCTATTGCCGGACAGGTATCGTCCCGGGTATCTTCAGACCCGCTATGGCGTGGTCCACGATGCAAGGTAGGGGGCCGCAGCCATTCGTGCATATGAGCGATATCTTCCTCGTCAATCTCTCTGGCCACGACCGGCCCGGCCTCACCGCACAGGTGATGGATATCCTTGCCCGGCACGACGTGAATGTGCTCGACATCGGGCAATCCGTCATCCACGATACATTGTCTCTGGCGCTATTGCTCCTCGTCGATGATGAATCTGAGGCAGGTGTCCTCAAAGATCTCGTCATCCACACTTCGAGACTCGATGTGGACCTGCGTCTGACACCGGTTTCGGCTCAGGATTATGCCGCCTGGGTTCCCAATCAGCAGCGCGGCCGTTACATCGTGACCCTCCTGGCTCGACAGCTGAGCGCCGAGCATCTGGCGACGATCTCCCACATCATCTCAGCCCAGGGTCTGAATATCGACGACATCACGCGCCTGTCGGAGCGGCAGCCGCTGACCAGTGATCTGGCTGACGGGGTTGGAGGTCAGCGTGCCTGCGTGCAACTGAGCGTATCCGGGCAACCACTGAATCTGGACACCATGCGGGCCAGTTTTCTCAGCGCCACGGCCGAATTGGGAATCGATGTGGCCTTCCTGGCCGACGACATCTACCGTCGACATCGGCGTGTCGTCGTCCTCGACATGGACTCCACTCTGGTGCAGGGAGAAATCATCGACGAACTCGCAGCGGCCGCTGGCGTCGGCGAACAGGTGGCGTCCATCACCGCCCAGGCGATGAATGGTGAGATCGACTTTTCCACCAGTTTCCGACGTCGTGTCGCCCTGCTGAAGGGATTGCCGGCTTCGCGCCTGAATGAGATCGCCGAGCAAGTCCCGCTCACCGAGGGCGCCGAGCGACTGATCGGTACACTCAAGCAACTCGGCTATCGTGTCGCGATCCTTTCGGGTGGATTCACATACTTCGCCCGGCATCTGCAACACGCCCTTGGTATCGACGATGTCTACGCCAATGAACTGGATATCGTCGACGGTCTGGTGAGTGGTCGTGTCGTCGGGGAGATCGTCGACGGGCAGCGCAAGGCAGATTTGCTGCAACAGATCGCCGCCCGCGAAGGCGTCCGACTGGAACAGGTCGTGGCCGTCGGCGATGGCGCCAACGATCTGCAGATGCTCAGTCTGGCCGGACTGGGGATCGCCTTCCGCGCCAAGCCCCTGGTTCGGCGCGAAGCCCGCCAGTCACTGTCGACGGTCGGCCTGGATGGCATCCTGTATCTGATGGGGATCCGCGATCGGGAGATCATGGGCTGATGCGGACGACGATACCCGAACAAGACCGCAAGTTGCCGGGCATCGTCGATGCCGAGCAGATCCTGCGGACCTGCGTGCACTGTGGCTTCTGCAATGCCACCTGTCCAACGTATCTGCTCACGGGCAATGAACTCGAGGGCCCGCGCGGCCGGATCTATCTGATGAAGAGCGTGCTCGAGGGCCAGATCGATGCCAGCCCCCGCACGCTGAAGCATATCGACAACTGCCTCGGCTGCCTGTCCTGCGAAACGACCTGCCCAAGCGGCGTCAACTACGGACATCTGCTAGAGGACGGACGTGAACGACTCGAGCCATTGCGCCGTCGGGCCTGGTTCGACCGCCTACAGCGCAACTTCATTTCACGCCTGCTTCCCCAGCCGCGATGGTTGCGACCGGCATTGGGTATGGCACGCTGGCTGCGCCCATTGCGTCACCTGCTACCCAATCAGATGGGCAGGATGCTGGCCGCCGTGCCTGACCGGATCACCCGGGCGCAGCTCGCGACACCCGGCGTGCATCGTCCCGAGGGCGAGACGCACCTGCGTGTCGTCCTGCTGACCGGTTGCGCGCAACAGGTACTGGGTGCACCGATCAACGATGCGGCAGTCCGTCTGCTGACCCGACTCGGTGTCGAAGTCACCATCCCTCAGCAACAGATCTGTTGTGGTGCTCTCACCTACCATATGGGGGAACGCCATCGATCGCACCAATCCATGGAACAGATCATCGACGTCTGGGATCGACTGTTGAGCGAGGGACTCGATGCCATCGTGCTCACCACCTCGGGTTGCCAGACCATGGTGAAGGATTACGGGCACATCTTCGCCGGGACCGAGCGCGAAGAGGCCGGCACTCGCGTGGCGGCGGCGACCCTCGACATCAGTCAGGTCCTGGCCCGGTTGCCGTGGCCGGCGACCCAGCCGGTACCGGACTGGCGCGTCGCCTATCACGATGCGTGTTCGATGCAGCACGGCTTGCGATTGTCCGACCTGCCGCGACAGCTTCTACGGCAGACCGGGGTGGACCCGATCGAGATCCCAGAGGGGCACATCTGCTGCGGATCTGCCGGAACCTACCAC
>JABHDC010000076.1 GCA_018673255.1 Gemmatimonadota bacterium | reverse complement strand
ATGCTGCGCATCGCCCGATTGGAAAAAGAGAATCTGAGTCTGCGCACGCAGATCGAGGAGAGTTCCGGTCGCGCCTTCGCCAACGTTGTGGGCAAATCACGCGCCATGGAGCGTGTGTACGCCCTGCTCGAAAAGGTCATCGACTCGGACACGACCGTGCTACTGTCGGGTGAGACCGGCACAGGCAAAGAGGTGCTGGCCCGTACGATCCATGCAGAGAGTCCGAGGGCGGACAAGTCTTTCGTCGCCGTCAATTGCGGCGCCATGGCCGAGCAACTGCTCGAGAGTGAACTCTTCGGCCACAAGAAAGGCTCCTTCACCGGTGCTGCCAGCGATCGGGCGGGGCTCTTCGAGGCCGCCGATGGCGGCGTCATCTTCCTCGACGAGATCGGTGAGACCTCACCGGGGCTACAGATTCGCCTGCTGCGTGTATTGCAGGAGGGTGAGATCAGGCGGGTTGGCGAAGACACAGACCGGAAGGTCGACGTGCGCGTCATCACCGCCAGTCATCGGGACCTGCAGGCGCACGTGGCCGATGGTGGATTCCGCGAAGATCTCTACTATCGTCTCGCCGTGTTCCCCATCCCACTGCCTCCTCTGCGCGAGCGACGCGAAGACATCCCGGATCTCTGCCTGCACTTCCTCTCACAGAAGGCAACCAAACAAGGCAAGGGCCCCGAGGGGTTCACAGCGCCCGCCATGGATGCACTGTGCGCTCACGAGTGGCCGGGGAATATCCGCGAGTTGCAGAACGAGGTGGAACGGGCGTCCCTGTTCTCCGGTGACGGCGAGCGCATCGATCTCGAACATCTGTCCGAACGTCTGACGGAAGGTCGACAGGCGGGTGGTGGACCCGCCTCGAAGGTGCGTCGCGAAGGCGCGCTCAAGGCCGTTCTGGCCGAAGTCGAGCGCGAGATGATCTCTGCGGCACTGGAGCGACACGATGGCAATCGGACCCGTGCCTCCGAGGAGTTGCAGGTGAGTCGCTGGGGCCTGGTGCAGAAGATCAAGAGCTACGGGCTCGGCGGCTGATTCGAGCGTGACTGCCATTCGTGTCACCGTCCACATCGGGATCAGGCTCTGCGCCGAGTCACTCTTCACCCGGTCACGCACGGCCTCGTGACGCCACCGGCCCGCTGGTTCGGCCTGCATCCTGGTGAAGGCGCTCGTGCCGGCTGGATGGTGCTGTATCTTCTGGCCGCTGTGGGCGGTGTCATCATCACCGGCTCTCTGGTCAGCAGGGCTCTGTTCCTCAGCGCCCTGCCCGCCGAAGACATCCCCTACAAATACCTGCTGCCGCCGCTGGCCCTGATCCTCGTCAGTGCCGCCTACGCCAGGCTGTCTTCACGCTGGTCCCGACCGCAACTCATCTATCTAGTCTGCACGCTGAGTGCCATAGGGATCTTCGGCGTCCGATGGCTCTTGGGCATCCAGACCCACTCATTCTGGCTGTTGTGTGGTCTGTACATCTTCATCGATGTCGTCAGTGCCCTCGTCATCCTGCAATTCTGGACCTTCGCCGGGGATCTGTTCACCGCCCGCGAGGCGCGTCGGGTTTTCCCGCTGATCACGGCGGGCAGCACCCTGTCGAATCTCCTGTTCGGACTCGGCCTTTCGGCTGCAGCAACCCGGGTCGATCCCGGTGAATTGCTGCTGATCATGGTCGCCAGCCTCGCCTCGATCGTCGTCGTCACCTCCCGGCTGGCCCCATCGACACTGACCCCCACCGGTGGTGGTGCACAGAAGCCAGCCACGACACCGACTCGTGCTGACCTGCACAGCCATCCACTGCTTCCCGCCGTGGCCGGTCTCATCCTGCTGGTCACCGTCGTGAGCAACATCGCTGACTATCAGCTCGACCTGGCACTGCAGCGACACTTCGTCGGTGACGGCCGCGGCATGCTGAGTTTTCTCGGCGGCTTCCGCTTCTGGTCAGGTCTCGGAGCCTGCGTGCTGCAATTCTTCTTCGCCCGACGCCTGCTCGAGCGCTTTGGTGTGGGCGCCGCCCTGTTGTTGCTGCCTGTGGCGATCGCCGGGGGCTCCCTCGCCATCCTGCTGACAGGGGGTGCTCTGTGGGCTGTGAGTGTCCCGCGCGGCAGCGACGTCGTGCTCAAATACACGATCCACGATGCCTCGCTGAACCTGCTCTTCCTGCCGATTCCCGATACGCTGCGTGCCGCCGCCAAGACCTGGATCGAGGGGGTGCTCAAACCACCCGTCGCCACGGCACTGGCACTGTTGTTCCTGTGGGCCGGACCGGACACCACGCCCCAGGCGTGGGCGGCGCCGGTATTGATCCTGGTGATCATCTGGCTCTGGCTCGGTCGTCGTGCAGCCCGCCTCTACGTGGAAGGCCTGGCCCAATCGCTGCAGATGCGCCGACTCGATCTCACCCAGGTGCCCCTGCGCCTCACCGACGAGAGCACGATCGGCGTCATCCGGCGTGCCTTGGATGCTGATGATGCCCTGAAGACCACGCAGGCCATCGGCTGGATTGAGCAGATGGGTGCCAGCCAATGGCGCGATGAGCTGGTCGCCCTCGCCCGCCATTCGGACGCCGCCGTACGCACGGCGGCCCTGGGGGCCCTGGCCGAAGCCGAACTGAGTGACGAGGAGGCGACGAAGACCCTGCGCCTCGCCTTGACCGATGACAATGCGACCGTGCGACGTGCGGCCGTCGATGGTCTTGGGACGCTGACTGACACGTTGATCACCGATCTGCAACGCGCTTCAGATGATCCGGCAGCGCAGGTCCGCTATTCTGCCTTGCGGGTCCTGGCACGCCATGGTGACACCCAGGCGCTACAGCAACTCGAACAGCAGCTGCGCGATCCCGGTCCAGAGCGCCCCATGGCACTGGCCGCACTGGCCGAGGGAGGACACCTCTCGGGAGCCCAGTTGCAGACCTGGCTTGGGGCCGATGACGCCGATACACTGCGCGCTGCCCTGGATGCTCTGCCGACCAAGGAGCCGACACCATGGCGCCGGCTCGCACAACTGCTGCTGTCACCGGCGGTCCGTGGCAATGCCCGCGATGCCCTGCGACGTTGTGCCCGTCAGGATCCGGAAGGCATGCTCGCCCTGTGCCGCGATGAGACGCTGCCCCCACGTCACCGTGCACACCTGGTTCGGTTGCTGGCCGGAGTCGACCATGGTCAGGTGCATGCCGCCCTCGTTGACCTCTCTCTGGCACGAGATGAGAGACTGCGGGGCGCCGCGGTGGCCGCCCTCCTGAGCCGACGTCGCCACGTGAGCACACCCATGGCGAATCAGACGATCGATGCAGGTCTCACCACGGAGTTGTCCGCGGCCGAGACCCGCCAGCAGCAGATCCGGGCACTGGGCGATGGTGACGACGGCCTTCTCGGCGAAGCGCTGCAACAGCGCCAGTCACAGAGCCTGGATCGAGCCCTCATGTGGTGCGACCTGGGACACGGCAACCTGGCGCACCGCTGGCTGACCGATTCGCTTCAGGGTGACGATCCACGTCGACGCGGTGCCGCGCTGGAACTGCTCGATGAGGTCCTCGACCACGAACATGCCCGACGCCTTCTGGCTCTGCTCGAGACCGGAGGCAATGACACTCGTCATGATCCGATCCCCGTTCTGCGCAGTCTGGTAGCGGATGAGGATGCGTGGCTGCGCGCCGGTGCCGTGCGCGCCATTGGCCAGCGTCATGTGTCGATCCTGGCGTCTTCCGTGGGCACAGCCCTGCGGGATGACGACTCGCGTGTGCGTGAGGCGGCCCTCGAAGCCGTCGTTGACCTGTCCGGCGTCACCACAATTCCAGCAGTGGACGATGTCCTGCAAGATGCCGACTATGTGCGGGACAATCCCCTGTGCCCCAGGATCACCAATCCGCCGCCCCCCGGGACTCGCGCCATGCCTCTGTCGACCTTCGAGAAAGTCTTCTTCCTGCGCAGTGTGCCACTCTTCTCCCCTCTGACGGGCGAAGAGATCTCCGCATTGGCGCAGATCGTCGAGGAACAGGACCTGACAGCCGGCGATCAGTTCATCACCCGTGGCGAAGAGGGTGACTGTCTCTACGTTGTCGTCGAGGGGCAGGCCCGGATCGATCTGATCACGACCCAGCGGCATCTCGGGCCACGAGAGGTGATTGGCGAACTGGCCATCCTGGCCCATCGCCCCCGCTCAGCGGATTGCTTCGCTGACACGGATATGCTGCTGTTGCGCATCGCCCGGGATCCTTTCTGGGAGCTGCTCGAGACGCGGCCGGAAATCACCATGCAGATCATGAAGGTCCTCGTCGAGCGCTACGTGCCTGAGGATGCCTGACCCGTACACGTTGTGCTACTTTTGGGGGCTTGCGAGAGCCCCTATCTTAGCCAGGACACGTACTCGATCGACCTCACCAGAGAGGATGACCCATCCATGAAGGTTCAGTGGAAGCGCCTCAGCCTCATCGCCGCCCTTGTGACGCTCGGGGCCTGGGGATGGCAGGGCTGCGCCCAGTCGGACAGTGATAGCCGTGACACGGTGGGCTCTATCGATCCCGCCGATCAGCATGTCCTCTTCTGGTTCACTCATTCAGGCGAGCGCGCGCAGGCGATGCTCGATCTGGTCGACCTGTTCAACAACAGCAACTCCCATGGCATCCACGTGGAGGGAGTACACATCGGCACCCATGCCGACCTCTACGAGAAGGCGCTGCTCGGAATGCAGGGCGGTCCCATGCCGCAGATCCTGGAGGCCTATCAGAACCAGGCGCAGGCATACTACAAGTCCGGTGCCATCGTCGACCTGACACCCTACATGAATTCGACCCTGTGGGGACTGACACCGCGTGATCGAGAGGACTTCGTGCCTGGATTCCTCGAGCAGGACAATGTCGACGGCGCACAGACGGCCGTGTTGCCCAACCGCTCGATGGAGATTCTCTACTACAACCAGGACTGGCTCGCCGAACTGGGCTCAGAAGCCCCCGACGACTGGAACGAATTCGCCAGCCTGGCCCGCAAGGCGGCGGCACAGCCTTTCAGTGGCGCCCGTGGTGATGGACCGAGCGCAGGCCTGATGCTGGAACGCGATGCCAGTCGCTGGGCAGCCATCGTCTTCAGTATGGGGGGCGACCTGATGAACCAGGAAGCCTCGGCATACACCTTCACGACGCCGGAAGCCACGACCTCTCTGGAAATGCTGCGTGGTCTCCACGCCGATACAGCACTCGGCTTCGTAACGCAGAAGGATGACGATGTCGAAGCTTTCGCCCAGGGACGCACCCTGTTTGCCCTGCGATCTTCGTCAGCCGTGCCGCAATTCTCCGCCGCCGTCGAGGCGAATGCCAACTTCAGCTGGAATGTGGCTGCCGTCCCTCATACGGGGCAGGAACCTGTGCAGAATGTCTATGGCGCCAGTCTCGCCGTGGCCAAATCGACTGACGAGCAGCAACTGGCAT
>JABHDC010000075.1 GCA_018673255.1 Gemmatimonadota bacterium | reverse complement strand
GCGGATCCCAGCAGTCGATCCACAGGAAGAAATCAGACTGGTAGTTCTTCTCCAGCCAGTGCGTCGCCTCGCGGAACACGCGGGGTCCCAGATAGTCGCACTCGTAGCGGCGACGACTCTGGTTCAGCATGTAGCGCCTGAGTCCATCGATCTTGACTTTGTGCTCGGCCGCGGGCAACGGAATGTCCAGAGTTGCGTCGGCGATCCAGGGCTCTCCTCCCTGTCCGCGAATCCACTCGATCGAACCGAACCCGCGGTCCAGGAAGTTCCCCTGGGTCATGAACATGGGTGTGTCGAAGATGAGGCCCGTCGTGTATCCGGACCCGCGGAAGCTCTCCGCCATGGTCGGCAGGTGCCGTTCCATTTCATCCCACGTATTGAAGGGGTGACCCCACCGGCCGGTGAACATATCCCGTCGGCAGGGCAACGTCGGAAAGGAACCGGCATAGGCCCGGTCGAAGGTCAGGGAGTGTTCGGCAAATCGATCAATGGCCGGCGTCCGCGCGCGAGCGGCACCCGAACCGCCTGGCCACGTTTCCGCACCCTTGCCGCCGGTGTGAGCCTTGCCATAGGCGCCGACGTGGTCGGTGCGCAGTGAATCGAGCATGATACAGATGACGTTCATGACTGTCTCCTGGGAATCAATCGATGGTGTTGGTAGCGCCACCGCGCTTTGATCTGGTCCCTCCACCCACTCATTCGGAATCCGTGCTCCCCTGCATCGCCAGAATGGTGTTAATGCCGCGCATGGATTCCTCGATGTGCCACAGAGAAGCCCCCCAGACGATGATCTGCTCATAGGCTTTTCGGGCATCCTCCGCTCTGCCGGCGGCCAGCCAGCCGCTGGCCATATCGCACAGCAGAGCTGAGCGGCTCTGGAGCGGGGTAACCCTGGACTCAAGATCGGCGAGCACCTGGGGCACCTCACCGCTGTGCCCGCCAAGATAGTAGGCCTGCCTCAGTCCCGGTAGAATCAGGTGCCAGACGTTCTCCTGGCCGGAGATCTGCGGCAGCGCCGCGCGAACCGGCTCCAACGCGCCGGCATTCCCCCACAGGGAAAAAGCCATACCCAGGGCCCTGGCTGAGCGCTCCGAAGGGTGTTCCTGCAGATAGGTGGCGAAATACTCGCCAGCCATCTGCAACTGTGCCTCCTTGCCACCGTCCTGCAAGGAATCGGCAGCGCCAAGGAAAAACGCCAGCATGCGTCGCTGATCCGCTCTGAGCCTGGCCTCGGATTCCCGATCCTCCGGCGGAGGGGGCTTGCGGATGGTGGCAGCCAGCAGGCGTGGCTCAGCTGCGCCACCGACCGGCCGCAGGCGCAACTTGGCCCAGCCAGCGTCGTGATCGGAGTCCCCTCCGTAGGTCACCTGCCCGCCGAAGGGCTCCGGTCCGCCGTCAGGATCGGCGACCAGCAGCATGAAGCCCACAGTCCGGTTCTCGAAGGGAGGATGCCAATCCGGCGTGAAGCGCCTCAGAACCGACATGGGCACCGCCGCTTCGATTACATAACCACTCTTCTCCAGACGTACGGCCCGCCGCGTCTGCGGAGGCGCCGCAACCTCGCGCCGACCCCGCTCCTCGCCGTGTCGCCACCAGCAACCGTCCGACGGATAGGACGGATCGGCAACAAAGGAGAAGGCATGGTCGCCGGGGGCCCAGGCGGATCCGTCGCCGTCCAGCGCCAGATCGAGGAAGAGACTGACCGAGTCCTTGAGCCACCACTGATGGGATTCTCCACCGGACACATCGTGCGTGTTGTCGGTGACCCGGGCGGCAAGGTAGATCCACTCCTCATCCCACTGTAGCGCGAAAGACACCGACAGATCCAAATTCGTGCCGGCGATATGTGGAGTCCCTTCACTCGGGCCGTCATCGCGCAACCCCCACCAGGGCGCATCAGGGCCCACCTGCGGCCCCGGAGCCAGAGAAATCCAGTGCTGGTCCTGCCAGTCGCTGATCTCTCCATCGATCCGCGGGGGATTCAGCGAATGCCCGATCTCCACCAGCAGGGCAGGGTTGGCAACCGAAGACCCAGGTAGCAGCCCTGCAAAGAGCGCAGAAATCATGATGGTGAGGGTGCGATTCTGCATTTCACTTCCCGTCACTGTTCCGATCGGTTTGAGATACGCTTACGTAGCTGCTCCCCTTGCCTCGATCGGCCACTCTGCCTCTACCCGATCACCTCTCACCACGTAGAACAGGTCGTGTAGATTGCACGTCCCGCAGCAGTGCGGCGGAATCAGTTCCAGCGTATCACCCACCTGAATGCGTTGGAAGTCTTCCTCGTTCAGCTGGATGAGTCCGTGCTCCTCGGAATGCACGATCACCTCAGCCCCCGGCAGGTCCTTCACCTGGGGGAAAGTATTGACCCGGTAGTCGGCCGTGTGTTCCGTGGCGATGGATTTGATGCCGCAATCGGTGATGATCACGTTCTTCCGGTCACCCTTTGCCTGGTTCTTGCTCATCACCGTGGTCAGCACCGTCAGGGCACAGCGGAAATCTTCCAGGCCTTCCATCTGCTGGTACGGCCAGTCCATCAGCACATACGACCCCACTTGCACGTCGGTGATCTCATCGCTGAACTCTGGCGTGATGTTCCAGGTCGCCGAGAACCCGCAGCTGACGATCTCTACGTCGATGCCCTCTGCCTCGATGAGGTGCTTGGAACGGATGACTCCCTCGAGCGCCGTGTGGTGCTTGGCCTTCCGTTCCTCGAAATCGACCACGTCGGGCGTGGACAGGTCGTGTGACCAGATCCCCCTGAACCGGACGCCCGGCAATTGCACGATCTCCTTGGCAAGTTGTGCGACCCCCTCGCCGGCCTCCACCCCACACCGACCCATGTAGATCTCGATCGCCACGTTCACCCTGGCGCCAGCTGCCAGGGCCGCCTCTGAGATGGCCTGCACATTGGCCAACTCCTCTACACCGACCGTCACATCCGCCCACCTGGACAGATCCACCAACCGCGCGATCTTGCGGGGCCCCACGATCTGGTTCGAGATCAGGATTCCCCTGATCCCGGCACGAGCGAAGATCTCCGCTTCTCCCAGTTTCTGGCACGTCACCCCAATCGCCCCCGCCTCAATCTGCCTGTGCGTAATGATGGGGGTCTTGTGGGTCTTCATGTGCGGCCGCAGGTTGGCGCGCATCCCCTGATAGTACGCGGCCATCTTCTGGATATTGTGCTCCATGGCGTCCAGATCGATGAGCAACGCGGGAGTATCGAGATCGGCTACATATCCAGACATGCTACACCCTCCTGAGCCAGTTCTGCGCGTGCGGTGAGCCCCAAATTTTGACTGAGGTTGGGCCCGTTGTCAAAGCGTGAGATACCGCGGGGCTCCCCCTTGAGGTCCAACGACGGTCTCGGAGTCCACTCCCAGTCACGGATATTGACCGTCGCCACCCGATGCGCTTCTGTGTGGCGGCGTTCAAGCCACGGATGCCCGCGATCATTTGACCGACTGCTGGCCGGCCCTTCATGCATCCCTTATTCAGTCGCTGTGAAGACCATGGAGAAAGTGGATCCAATGCATCGCAGACCGATCACATGGCCCATTTCATCATCCCTGAGCCATGCAGTGTCTCGTCACTGCCTCATTCTTGCACTGACCTTCTCCCTCCTGTCTCTGCCCGTGTGCGTCGCGGCGACACCGACGGTCCTTTCCACCATCGACCCTCTGCTCAACGACCTCACGGCAGGGGCGGCTGCCTATGAAGTTGATATGGAGCGCGAATTCGGCACCATGCCCATCCCGGAACTTGCCTACCTGGGGACGGGAGATGCACCCGCCCTGGACGTTCTACTCGACGCCAACCTGGATCTTCTCATGGCCAAGGGCATCGAGTGGGTGGATTTCGCCCTGGTAGAAGGTGGTGGGGTGATCTGGTTCAACAGCCCGACCCTGGCCGGTCTCGTCCATGCGGGTTTCGACTACGATTCGCAATACGATCATGACGACGAGTTGGTGGTAGATGAAGCGATGGCGAAGAAGCGCTATACCTTGGCGACGGACGCGGCACCACTGATCATCCAGAAGGCTCATGCCAGAGGTCTGAAGGTTTCCTTCAACGTGGAAGCGCTGGCTCACGTCATCAACCGCGCCGAAGGCAGCGGCATCGGCGGCGATTCGGAGACCACCCTTGCCGTCGCCGAAGACCTGCCAGCACCCACCTTGGAACAGTTGGGCACATTCATCGATGAGGTAATCGCCCTTGGACCGGATGCTGTGTCGGCTGAGGCATACAGCTCCGAGTACGACCACATGATCGCTGACAGACTCAGCAACGCGGGAATCGACTACTGGCACACGGGTCCGGGTCTGGGAAGCGTCTGGGTCGGCTACTACTACAGCCCCTATCCCACCGTGCCGGGCGACCTGTTGACCTATACCTATCTGCACACCTACGACGGCCAGTTGGCCATGACCAACGGGGACATCTATGCCCGCGCGCGGGGACGGTCGACACCCGTTCAGACCTCATTGGTCGTGGGGGCCTACAATCCGCATCCCTGCGATCGGTCACTGAACGAGTTCGATCTCTACAGCGAGACTCGGCCAGAGGATGAGAACTGGATCGACAATGAAATCCCACGACGCCCCGACGGTACCGTCGTGGAGAACTGCGCGACCGATTTCTGGCGCAACCTTGCCCTGTACGGAACACTCACACAGGACCCCGATCTGATCCTGATCAGTGCCGACCTGCAGCCCTCCGTTGCGGCCGCCATGGACGTAGATCTGCCTGGTCGGATATCGGCCCGGCTGGGGGAGCACACGTATCGTCCCCCCCCACTGCCTGTAGCCAACATCATCATCGATGTGCCGTCCTTCACCGACGATGACGGCATGGATACGGAGGAGTATCTCGAGCTCATCAGCCTGCACGTCATCCCCCTGGTGAATGACGGGCTGGAAGCGGCGGGACTACAGACGGTATTGACCCAGAACACGCCCTGGACCGAAGGCACCGTATCACTCACCTACATCATCACTGCGGGGGGCAATGAGACCAATGGTGATGACGGCGACATGGGGGCCCCATACTGGACGACGGCCCAGGACCTTCCTGCAGATCTGGCCAGCCTGCTTGACACTGCCGTGCACGGTGGTCCCGTGTTCCTCCACCCGGTTCTCGGGATTCCAAGCACGACCCGCTGGAAGACCATCCGTTCAAGATTCGGTATGCCGGATGTCTTTGCCTTCAAGAACGAGGAACTGGCCGGTACCGAGGAGCAGACCTCTCTCGTGTCGAGCCGCGTGGTCGATGCTGACCTGGAGGAGGTCGCCGCTGCCAGCGGTCGACCGACCAAAGTGCCGATCACACCGGATGCTGGCCAGGTCATGGGCTTTACCGTCAAGCTGCCTGCCTTCCTCGACGACGGCCTTGGACAGGCGGCAAACATCGTTGGCAGCAGTGAGGTAGCCGCGGACATGATCATCGCTGACGGGCCGATGCTGGCCCATACCATCGATGATATGGGTAATGTCACCGCCACCGATCAACACACGGTTGCCTATCTCGTCGGCGACAACTCCGACCGCTTTCTGTGGACGATCAACCAGTTGCACAGTGAGGCTTTCACCTTCATCCTGACAAGGGCGATCGCCGAAGCCATGTCGGCGACCCCACCCCTGGCCGCTCCCGCGGCAGTACAGATGCGTGGCGGCAGACAACTCGTGGCACTGGCCTACGACAGGACGGATCTATCCTTCAATCTGCCGGTCACGATCGGGGACCCGGTGAGCATCAGGATCTATGATCACAGGAGCGAGATGGTGTCCAGCGAGACGATTTCTTATGCCGGCACGTTGACTCGAGCTCTGGGAAAGCGGTCGCTCCTCGTGGCGCAGCCTGGGCCGGTGCCTACTGCTGTCACCGAAGACCTGAGCACAGCCGTTCCCGAAGCTTTCACACTGTCTCAGAACTACCCGAACCCCTTCAACAGCAGTACGACGATCCACTTCGATCTACCGCACAGAGGAGAGGTGCTTCTGCAGATCTACGACCTGGCAGGTCAGCAAGTGTCGACCCTGTTGAGGGAGCCCCGACAGGCGGGAACCCACACTCTGCAGTGGCATGGTCGAGATGACGACGATCGCGCATTGGCCAGTGGCATGTATCTGTACCGGTTGGAAACGGGCGACGGACAGGCAGTGACGCGGAAGCTGATGCTGCTTCGGTAGGACCACATCTTCCACACAGCACCGATGATGACCTGATCAGCTGTTTCGCCAGTTGGTGAGGGGGAGTAGTATTCGTTTCCTCCCTGCGCGCGATCGGACATCAGTCGGTCACGTGCACTCTTTCGCCAGGAAATCAGAGGTCGAGCTGGAGACTGCAACCAAACCCGCTGTCCACCCCACTTCACCCGCCGATGGCCTGAACCTGTCGACTTCGTGTCGAAACCGATCGATCGATCCTTGTTGTACGCAACCCTTGCACGACTGCAGAGAGACCCCCTGACGTGACCAGAGCGAGCGGCACCTTCGATGTAATCGCCTTCGGCGCCTCGGGCGACAAGGCACAGAATGCGCAGGCGGCGATCCAGGCGGCAATGGACGCCTGCGGGGACGCCGGTGGTGGGGTCGTCTATTTCCCGCCGGGGGCCTATACGACGGCGACGATTCATCTGCGCAGCCACACACGACTCTACCTGGAGGCGGGGGCGACCCTGTTCTCGTCGAAGGACCCGGACGCCTGGGAGATGAAGGCGCTGCTCTACGGCGAAGACCTGCAGCATATCAGCATCGAGGGACGCGGCGTCATCGACGGGCAGGCCACATACGAGTGGCGCCTGAGCGACCACGACGACCAGTACATCGCCGACAACCAGCGGCGCATGGAGGCGGCAGGAAAACCACTGATGCGCGCCTTTCCCACAGCAGACAGCATCGGCAACCTGCTGTTACTGAAGCGCTGCAAGGATGTGCTGATCCGCGATGTGTCGTTCCTCGACTCACCATCGTGGGCGATGCATCCATACGCTTGCGAACGGTTGACGATCGACAACGTCTACGTGCACAGCAGCCGTGAGGCCGGTGTCTGGTCCGACGGCATCGACCCGGATGGCTGCAAGGACGTGCGGATCTCGAACTGCACGATCGACACCGGTGACGATGCGCTGGTCTTCTACTCCTCAGAGGTATACGGGCCGGCGCTGCCGTGTGAGAACATCACGGTGACGAACTGCCGCCTGAGTTCGTCATCGAGTGCGCTGAAGTTCTGCGACGGCATCAAGAACTGCGTGCGCAACGTAACCATCGACAACTGCATCATCAGCGACTCGAACCGGGGCATCGCCTTCATGGAGTTCGACGGCGGCTACGTGTCCGACGTGGTCATCTCGAACATGACCATCGAGTGCCGGCGCCACGACTGGTTCTGGTGGGGCGACGGCGATCCATTCCATTTTCGCGTCATTCAGCGCAGCGAGATCCACCCGGAGGCGGACTGGCCGGAGGAGCCGCCGCCGGGCAGCATCCGCAACGTGCGCATCGAGAACGTCATCGCCCGCGGCTGCAGCCCGAGCGTGTGCTGCGGCCACGCTGACAGCAACCTGTCGGGGATCACGATGAAGGGTGTGCAGCTCACCGTTGCCGCCGACCCGGAGGGAGTCTACGAGACGCCCGGACCGGCCCTCACCTTCCGACACGTACGCGACCTGCGACTGGAAGACATCGAGGTCGTATGGGAGGACGTGCCGTCGGATCAGTGGGGCAGCGCCCTGCACCTGGATGACGTTGATGACCTGACGCTCTCCGGCATCCGTGCCTCGTCACCGCCGGCAGCACCGGCCCACGCCGCGGTGACGTTGACGCAGGTAAAGCGCGCCAACCTCAGGCAGTGCGACGCAGCTGAAGGGACGCAGACCTTCCTGCATATCGAAGGGGAGCGGACACGAGCAGTGCGGCTCGTCGACAATCGCCTGGACCGCGCTGCAACGCCCTGTCGCACCACGGCTGATGTGCCTGCCGACGCAGTCGTCGACGCCGTCGAGCCGCAGTAAGAGCGGCAACAGCAGGCATACGCCAACATGGTCCGCTCGGGTCTCAAGGTGTCGGGCATACTCTCACCTTGACCATCGTGCCCGTCCTGATACATCGTGACATGTCAGGCGAGCAGCACCTGTGACCCATGATCCGACCCCACGCCTGATCCGGAAGAGCTCTGGACTCGAACGAACTGGATAGACCCATGTCAGCTGGAAGTGGTGCAGGATCATTCACGGTGCAGGACATCTTCGACAGCGCCAACGGGATTCGCATACCGAAAATCGAGGTGGCTGCCGACGGCACCATCCTGGCTTTCAATCACAACTGTCGGCAGCTGAGACGAAGTGAAGACCAGGGCACCTCCTGGGGGCCGATTCAACAACTGGAAGCTGGCGGAAATGTGGTCGTCGATGAGGCGACGGGTGACATCCTACTCGTGCGCCCGCGCGAGAGTGCCCTGTTGCGTAGTGACGACAGCGGTAGGTCGTGGAAACTGGAAGAGATCGATGTGCAGCCGAATCTTGCCGGACACGGGGCCGAAGGCAGCTGTCCGGCGGAAGGGACCTGTTCCGAATCGGGGGTCACGCTGAAACATGGCGAGCACAATGGCCGCCTGCTCATGCCGGTTCGTGTTCAGCCCCCGGTGGCCAGCAACGATCAGGAATACTGGTGCTACAACTACAACCCCTCACTCTACAGCGATGACCATGGCCGTTCCTGGCAGGTCGGTGAACCCGTGCAGAGTGGGACGGGAGAGGGTACGCTGGCTGAGTTGTCAGATGGTCGGGTCTACTACAACTCTCGATGCCACATGGCCGTAGATGGGAAGCGACTCATCTCGTGGAGCCATGATGGCGGCCATCGATGGGTTGATTGGCAGGCATGTGAGACCCTCAGGGAGGTGGGAGAGCCGTTCTACTTCAAATACGGGACGAAACCCAGCTATGGTTGCAACGCAGGGCTCGTCCGGCTCCCCCTCGAGACCACCAATGGCAAGGATGTACTTCTCTTCAGCACACCTGATAATCCCGGCGGTACGCGGATCTGCATGACCGTATGGGCGAGCTTTGACGGAGCCAGGACCTGGCCGGTGAAGCGTCTCGTGTACCCGGGACCGAGCGCCTATTCATCCCTCGCCGCCGATACGCTGGGGAACATTTACCTGACCTATGAGCGGGGTCTGAGCGCCAACATCAAATGCGACATCGATCACCACAAGATCTCTCTGGCGACCTTCAATCTCGACTGGGTTCTGAGCGGGTCCTGATCAGGGGCGCGGTCACTGCGTCTGAGAGTCGGGGCTCGCCCCCTGACCGTTCAGGGCCCAATCGTAGCCGTTGTACACAATGCGTATGTCGGGGTGCTGCCGCAGATGGGCAGCCATCTCGACTGGCAGGTAAGGGATCAGGTAGTCGATGAGGGTGGGCTCTGCGGCGGCGGTCGGCTGATCAGCCGGAAACCAATCGATGAAGTCCTGACCATACCAGTCGAGGATCTTGGACAGGTGCAGTTCACCGTCCGGGGTAAGGCGTACGTGTTTTGCATCGTGGGCAAAGCGCACGACCGCCTGTTCCAGTTGCGCCTCCAGGGTTGCCCCCTTGTAGGCCCGTGGCGCGAGGGAGGGGCAACTGAACGCACCACAGTTGATGGCGAAGTGAATTCTGGGCTCCTGATACACGGGACGGATGATCTTGTTCTCAATGTGGTTGAGCGTGAGTTCCTGATGACCGGCGCGGAACTTGTGCCGGTTGAAGAACCCGCTGAGAAGGCCGATGTCCTTCACACTCTGCACAGGATACGCCTCGACCACGCCCCAGAGCACGAACGCATTGTACGCATTCATCCAGTAGGCCAATTCGTCAGGCCTGTCGGCGAATCTCTCCGGTCGATTCAGTGGACTGGTCTCGGCGAGGCTGTCGATATAGGCAGCCAGCGACTCAGGGTGTGCCTTGATCGCGGCATAGTCCACCAGCCCTGCGGAATCCACGCGCGTGCTGACAACCCCGTCGAAGAGGGCATGCGAAAATGGTTGCGCCGGCAGTACCGTCACCCCGGCGCACAACAGGAAGATGTGCAACAGAATTCTACGCATGGGTTCATCGCCTTCTTACTGACTGAAGAGGGTTCACAGAGACCAGTATAGCGGCTTCCATCGGTAGGACCAGTCTGCGAGGTCGATGATGGCCCCATCGTACATGCTGATCCAGATACTGAACCGATCCGCCATGGATCGATCGCACCCAACTCCATGTTCGATGCAGTCAGCGGCCGCTCGGTGTCGAGGTATCTCATGCCACCACGATGCACCCCGTCTGTGCGCAGATGGCCGGCTCAGCAATCGACACGGGCCTCTCACGGCGAGCGATATCGGTTATCTTCTCCGACTGGTTCAGTGATCCTTGTGACCTGTGGGATAGCAAGAGAGGCCGATGAGAATTTCACTGATGGACCGCAGTCTCTACTTCAAGGGACTCTTGCTCCTCACCCGGAAGGATCGGCTTGTGGGAGAGAGAGAGAAGGCGATGATGATGCGTGTTGGGGCATTGTTCGGCTTTGAGAAGGGGTTCTGCATGGAGGTCATCGACGACGTTCTGACCAACCGCCATGTGGTTGACGAGCCACCACTCTTCGAAGACACACAGATCGCCCGATGCTTCGTGAAGGATGGGCTCAAGATGTCCAATGTGGACGGAGAGATTCACGAGAGCGAGTTGGAGTGGCTGGCGGCCGTCGTCGCGAGAAATCACCTCAACACAGTCTGGTACAACGGCCTTTTGCACGATGCAGGCCGCCAAGGGGGGCCTGATCCGGTCGTCACCCTGGAGGCAGAGCGATTCGTCTGGGCCTAAGGCGAGTCTCGTGCAGAGTTTCGGTCCACTCGGTTCGTGCCCGGATCTCGACTGCATCATGTCTTCTCTTGTAGACAGCGCTGATCCTCAGAATCGCAGCAACATGAACGACAGGCCCATGATCAAAGTCGGCACGAGGGCCCCCTTGAGCAGGCCTGCCGGTGAGATGCCGTGCTCGAAGTAGCGCTTGAGGATGGACTGCCCGGCGGGATTGGGCGCATTGGCGATGACCGTCAGACCACCACCCGACACGGCACCGGCAACGACTGCATACTTCAGAGCATCAGTGAAACCGGGTACGAGGGTGCTCAGGTAGGTGATGGCTGCATTGTCGTTGAATGCGGTCAGGACCGTCGCCCCCATCATCAGCGGGACTTCCCCGAGCGAACCGAGGACCGGGGCGATCCACCATCCCTGGAGACCACCATGGATGACGAGTCCTGCCAGGAAGAAACCCACCAGGAGGGGTGGCTTCAGATCGAGCCGGTTCTGATGTGAAGCCGTCGCCTGGGCGAATCCGAGGTAGAAGAGAAAACCACCGATGAACAGGGCCGGGTAGTGGGCATTGACGACGGTCCAGGTCATGAAGGCGATGTGCAGCAGAATCATCCACCCGGGCACAAACTCCTCTCGCTGGTCCCAGTCCGGATCGCGGTAGGGCGGCCGCAGTGAAGCGGGCAGCAAACCCGGCACAGTCTTGCGCATCGACTGATTCCTGATCTCTTCGAAGCGCTGCTCAAAAGCTTCCTCCAACAGGTCCATATCGATCGAACGCCGCTCTTTCTCATCGAGGGCATTGATCTTTGTCATGATCGCATCGCGCAACTGCCTCTTGATCTGGGCACACCGGGACTCGAGGGAAGCGTTGAAGCCGAGTTCTTCACCAAGAATCCCTTCGAGGGTCTCGAATTCATTCTCCAGATCCCGGCGATTGACGAAGCGCCCCTGGAGGACCCGCTTCATCCGAACGATGGCGTATTTCTCCTGCAACTGCGCCAGTTCGCCACGAAAGTGGAGGAAGTAGATCCCATTGGCGATCGAGATGCCGATCACCGCCTTCCACCCGAAGCTGGTGAGCATGTGCATCAGATCCCAGCCCCAGGGCGCCGCCACCATCAGTACAGGTGGCGCAGCGAAATGCGTGAGCGTACCACCCACGGAGATGTTGACGAACAACAGGCCGAGGGTGGCGTATTTGAATTTCCCACTCGGCGCGAGAGCATAGAACTTCTCGCCCAGCAGGAGGGCGGAGATCGTCATCGCGGCGGGCTCGGTGACAAAAGATCCGAGGATCGGTCCGATCGTGAGAATCGTCAGCCACCACGCTGACAGATTGCCGCCGAAGAGATTGGCCACCTTCCACATCAGCAATTCTGCGCCCTTCAGGATTGGACGGGTCGCGGCGAGAATCATGATCACGCCGACGAACATGGGCTCCGTGTAGTTGACGCCGTCCGTCAGGTAGTGGATCGCCGTGTTCCAGTCACGGAAACCGACGATGGCACCGACCAGAGCGATGACCCAGATCCCGAAGACGGCTTCCACTTCGCCAAGGAAGTGGAAGATCCCGGCGCCGAAATGGACCGACCCGCGCGGCCTCTGACCCGAAGCGACCAGCTTCTCATGTTCGTGCTCCCAGCGATGGGAGACCTCCATGAAGCGACTGGTCAGAAATGTGTGAATGATGGCGAACAGGAAGATGAGCGTCGCCGCCAGATTGAAGGGTTCTGCCGCGACCCGATGCGCGAGAATCTCACCAATACTCTGAAGATGGCTGTCCTGGTAGGTCTCGAGCGGGGGCGGAAAGGCAGCGCCACCACCGCCTACCGCCCTTACTGGATCAAGGGCGGCGAGCACGAGGAATGCAGAGATCCACAAGACTCTGTTCATGGAGTCAGTTCCTGTCCGGTCATGTCAAAGGAGATAATTCGCTGCTGGCTGCGGATAGACCGCATCAGTGAGACTATTGTGTGCGTCTGGTGTATACCTGGCAAGCGCGAGGGGCTCTGTGTTGCCTAGCCAAGAGAATTCCTGGCGCTTACAAAGCGCTCCAGCTCCAACTCTGCCCTGACGGACTGACCCAACTCGGCTTCCATATTATCCACGGGAATCCCCGTCGCATCGGCAATACGCACCATGCGTTGGAAGTTCGCCGCAACTCCGGCGGCATCCACGAGCACTTCATCTCCCGCAGCCTCGCGCAGCGATCGGCGGGCGTGGTTGAGGCCTGCAGCATCCCGCCTCGCGAGCGCCTCGGCAAATGCCATCAACTCAGCGCCATATTCCACCCCCGTCGCGGCGGCTTCCGCATCGCCATTGATGCCCTGGAGATTGATGTCAGTATTGGTGTTCTGTGAGCTCACACGGAGCATCGTGGCATGTGCGCTGGTTCAGTAGAAGCACTCGTTGATGGAGGACACCCTCCCCGCAACAAGCTCAATTTGCATGCGATTGATCGTGCGATTCTCAGGCTGGCCAAAGTTGCCCATGCCTTCGAAGGAGAGATATTGCGCATCCCCGATCTTCACCCAATCACGCAGCGCATCGGGTGCCAGGGATAGAGCTCGCACAACATTGGCTGAGCCACGCGGCCCCCATAGATCAGCCTCAGGCCCAACGGCACCATCCATCGCGACCATAGGTACGAAACCGACGTCGTCACTCAGGTGCGCCGGCACGTAGTGGCTGGGCTCCCCTGGCTGTGGTTCCGGTAGTGGTTCCAATGGCAGATCAAGAGCACGATGAAACTCATCGATCGAGAATACCGCGACGACGATCCCAACCAATTCGACATAGGCCGGCTTCCCCAGATCGCCTGCCGCATTGTCATCGATCCATTGGCGGGTGATGCGGGCCTGGTCTGTGACAATGCGGTGGACTGCATCGATAGCGATCTCACTCAGGTCAGTCGCATGATCATGGCTGCCCTTTGAGCCATAGGGAGACAAGGCCTCCTTACGCTCGAGACAGAATTCGCAGGTGATGGCGTTGCGCGTTTCCCTCGCAATGGCCACGCGCTGCACTCCACGCCACCAGGCACCGGGCTTCGCCAGCGTCTGCCAATATTCACAGTAGGCTTGGGGGATGTCTGGGCGGATCTCAATTGCCGCGGCGCCATAGTCAAAAGGCATACATGATTCTCCTACCGATGGATTGATGATCTCGCGAATGCCTTCTTCGCAGAACAATATCCACTTGAGATAGACGATGCGAGCCCACACGGGGTCTATTCCCGGTCCACCTCATCGTCTACGTTTGGCACCAGAAGCCACCCAACCTCACAACGCCCCACTGGAGACAAGGCATGGCGGTACTCAGCGTCGACGGCGTCACGAAGCGATACGATACCGTCACAGCCGTAGACAATGTCTCTCTCGGAGCCCAACCCGGTCGCATCCTCGGCCTGCTCGGGCCCAATGGTGCGGGCAAGACCTCGACCATCCGGATGATTACCTACATCACCGTGCCGGACGAGGGGGCCGTGCTCCTGGACGCCAAACCCGTGGGTCCATGGAGCCAGCGTCTGATCGGTTACCTGCCGGAGGAGCGGGGTCTCTATACCAAGATGAAGATCGGCGAACAGCTGATGTATCTGGCTGCATTGAGAGGCGTGCCTGCCGCCGAGGCGCGACAGCGTGCCCATATGTGGCTGGAGCGACTGGACGCCGACGACTGGTGGGACAAGAAGGCCGATGAGCTGTCGAAGGGCATGCAGCAAAAAGTTCAGTTCATCGCCACCGTTCTGCATGAGCCGAGTCTGCTCATCCTCGACGAACCCTTCACGGGTCTGGACCCGATCAATGCCGAGTTGCTGAAGGAGATCATCCTCGAACTGAAGTCCGAGGGGCGCACCATCCTGTTCGCCTCCCACCGCATGGAGCAGGTTGAACAGCTGTGCGATGATGTCTGCCTCATATCTCAGGGCAGGGTCCTGTTGCAGGGAGGGCTGCGTGAGGTCAAGCAACGCTTCGGCAAGAACACGGTCACCATCGATTTCGAGGGCGACCCGGGTTTCGCCCAATCTCTGTCCGAACAGGGACTCGTACGGACGCTGAGTCTCAGTCACCACCAGGTCCAACTCCGTCTCCTGGAGGGTACCAGTGAGCGATTGGTGCTGGAGACTGCCCTGGCCCATGTGAAGAATATCACCCGCTTCGAGCTCGATGAACCACCTCTCCAGGAGGTCTTTGTGCAGGTCGTAGGCGAGCAGGATCTCTCCCAGACCCCCACCACGACAGCCGGCGCCTGACACCATGGACAACATCTGGATCATCGCCAAGAGCGAATATCTGCGGCGGGTCACATCGCGCGGATTCATCGTGACGACCCTGTTGCTGCCTCTGTTCATCGTCGCCTTCATCGGGGTCATCGCTTTGCTGTCGGCATCCGCCTTCAAGCAGGACAAGGGACGCGACATCGCCGTCGTGGACTCCACGGGCGTACTCGGTGCGGCCCTTGAGTCCACCTCGGACGAAGGCCTGCGGTTCATCCTCACACAGGATTCGATTGACTCTCTGCGTGTGGCCGTCACTCAAGGGGACTACAGTGGATATCTCGTCCTCCCACCCGGGTCGGTGGAAGGCGAGGGACAGATCGCCTACTACGCCGAAGACGGCGGTGGGGCCATCCTCGAAGGTCGGATAGAACGACGCATCGAGGGCGTCGTCGAGGAGGAACGCATGCGCCGGCAGAATCTGGATCCTGCCGTCATACAGGCCTTGCAGGCAAATGTCTCTCTGCGGATGGTGAAGCTCACCGATGAAGGCGAGGAAGCCGGCGGTACGCGACTGTTCATCGCTCTGGGCATCGGCATGGGCATGCTCATCGTCATGATGATGCTCATCTATGGGTCCGTCGTCATGCAAGGCGTCATCGACGAGAAATCGAGCCGGGTGGTCGAGGTCGTGATCTCCGCCGTCAAACCCTTCCATCTCATGCTCGGCAAGGTCATCGGAATCGGCGCCATGGGGTTAACTCAGTTACTCTTCTGGTCTCTTCTGCTGTTGTGCATCAGTCTTGCTGCCGGTACGGTGATCGCGATGTTCCTCGACCCTGCCCAGTACGCGCTCTCCAACACCGCTTCGACTGCCCAGTTGCTGGAAGCCGCCGATATCAGCCTGCCCAGCTTCCCCGCCAGCATGTTCGTCTGGCTGGTCCTCTACTTCCTCGGCGGGTACCTGCTATATGCCAGTCTCTACGCCGCGATCGGATCGATGGTCGAGAGCCAGCAGGATGCGCAGGGATTCGTGATTCCCGTCGTCTTGCCGATCATCGTTGCCATGTACACACTGGTCGCACAAGTCGAGAATCCGGATTCGACGCTCTCTGTCACGATGTCGATGATCCCCCTGACCTCTCCGGTCTCCGCCCTGATCCGCATCGCCGTGACCGATGTGCCCGTTTGGCAAAGTATCCTGTCCCTGGTCCTGCTCTTCAGCAGCTTCCTCGGCGTCAGCTGGATTGCCGGTCGGATCTATCGCGTGGGGATCCTCATGTATGGCAAGAAGCCGGGTCTGCGCGAACTGGTGCGATGGATCCGCCAGCCATGACAACGGGCCCCGATCGCCAGCAGGTTGTCTGCAATGGGATCGGGGCCCGGCGTGAAGAGTCTGACGACTCAGCGTGCTTTCGAGGAACGGCTAGTCCGGTGACATACCCTTCAGGAACTTGAACAGGTCGCTGTCAGTGGAGAGCACAAGGGTCGTGTTCTGCGAGATCATCGCCTGGTAGGACTGCATCGTCCGGGTGAACTCATAGAACTCCACCGCCTCGCGGCTCTGGTTGTAGGCCCCGGCGTAGATCTCTGTGGCCCGCGCATCTGCGACGCCGCGGATTTCCTCAACCTCCCTGTAGGCTTCCGACTGGATCTTGTTCAGATCACGCACGCGGTTACCGCGAATTCTGGCCGCCTCGCCGTTGCCCTCGGACAGGAAGCGCTCGGCAATCTGACGTCGCTCGCTGATCATGCGGTCGTAGATCTTCGGCCGCACACTCTCGTTGTAGTTGATGCGCTTGAAACGGATGTCGAGCAACTCGATACCAAAGACCTCGACCTTCGCCGCGGCGGCGGCGAAAATCTCCTGTTCAACCAGCTGCCGTCCCTTCGTAATCGGCACGAGCGTGCCCATCTTCAACTCGCGCTCAGCTTCGGTCAGCAGCGCGTCGCGCAGGGGTACGCGGTCGATGGTGGTGCGGATGATCTCGATCAACTCATGCTTGGCGACGGCATTGCGGGTTTCACTACCCAGAATGTCATCCAGGCGCGACTGAGCACTGCGCTCATCCCGCAGCCGCAGGAAATACTGGAGGGGATCGGTGATTCGCCAGCGGGCAAAGAGGTCGACGGAGATATACAGCTTGTCCTTCGTCGGCATATCCGAGGGGTTTCCATCCCATTCCAGAACCCGCTTGTCGATCGGATTGACGTCCTGAATGAAGGGCACCTTGAACTTCAGCCCCGCCGTCGTCACCGGTGCGCCGACGGGCTTGCCGAACTGGGTGATGATCACCTGTTCCACTTCGCCCACCGTGTAGAGTGAACTCATCACGAGGTAGGCACCGATGATCAAAACAACGGAGATGGCAATCTGTTTGGCTTTCATTGTGGCTCTCCGCCCTTTGCGTCTAGATCCAGGAAGGGAAGGATGCTCTGCGTCTGGGAGTCGATGATGATCTTCGAGCGCAGGGTGGGCATCACCTCTTGCAAGGTTTCTACATAGATGCGGCGCCGCGTGACCTCAGGGGCCTTGCTGTATTGTGCCAGCAGCGAGTTGAATCGAGCCACATCACCCTCAGCTTCGTTGATCCGCTTGAGCCGGTAACCGTCCGCCTCGCGGATCCGCTGATCCTTCTCGCCTTCGGCCAGGGGAATCACCTTGTTGTAGTCGCGCCGGGCCTCGTTGATCAGCTTCTCTTTCTCTTGCTGCGCTTGATTGACTTCGTTGAAAGACTCCTGCACCGGGACAGGCGGGTTGATGTTCTTCAACTGCACCTGGTCGATGCTGAGCCCCATTTCGTACCGGGTCGACAGGGCCTGCATTTTGACCAGCGCCTCCGACTCGATCTCCTGTCGACCGATGGTGATCACCTCATCCACCGTGCGATCACCGACGACCTCGCGCATCACCGACTCTGACACGTAACGCAGGGTCTCGCCGGGTTCGCGCACCTCAAAGAGATACTTCACCGGATCGGAAATGCGGTATTGCACGACCCATTCCACCAGGGCAGCGTTCAGATCGCCCGTGACCATCTGGGTTTCGCGCCGGTCATTGCGGGCACGTGGGCTCTGGTATCTGTCGGTACTGCCCGGTGTCGTGAAACCGAACTCCTGCTTCAACTGGCGCTTGACGGGTACGATCGTTGCCAGATCGATACCCAGGGGCAGTTTGAAGTGTAGCCCCGCAGGAACGGTGTCCACATACCGACCGAAGCGCTGCACGACCGCAACGGAGTCACTCGGTACGGTGTAGATCGTCGTCCAGGCCCCCAGCAGAATGAGGCCCAGCAGAAGGATGCTGCTTCCTGAGCCGCCGCCTGGCAGGCTCCGCTTGATCCGGTCTGTGACCTGTCGAATCAGGAGATCGAATTCTGCCCCGGGATTGGGTACGGGCCCTCTTTGGCCACCATGCGGGTCGTTCTGTGACATTGTTCTCGTCCCTTCTCAAGTGTTCGTCTGCGCCCTCGGTATCGTGGGCGCCGCGGATGGCGATGCGGAAGTCTTTCTCGCGATCCGTAATCCTTCACTCTATGTGTGCAGGCGCACGCCGCGCCAAGGCCTTATGTAAGCTGGTCTTCCGTGGGGCCACTCAGAGTCGTCGATCGAAGCAAGTCCTTTATCTAGTAACTTTCAACTCTTAAATCGACCCGTGTCTGAGTATTATCTCAATAGCGAAGACCGGAGCAACTCTGTCGCGAGGAAACCATTGGGAATCGAAGCCCGTATCACCGGAGTGCGTCTGTTACGTCTGGATCCGTATGGCAGCAACGATCCAGTCAGCGTCTGGAACCTGATCCGCATCGATACCGACCAGGGCGTCTGGGGGCTCGGCGAGGCCTATTGGGGTACCGGTCTGCGGCCCGTGCTCGACGATCTTCTGACACCACGACTGGTCGGGGAGAACCCACTCGATATCGACCGACTGATCACCATGCTGACGACGCAGTGGGCAGGAACGCACACTCAGAATGGGCTGGTCATGGCAGCGATCAGCGGTCTCGAGATCGCCCTGTGGGATCTGGCAGGCAAACTCACAGGGCTGTCGACGTGCCAACTTCTGGGCGGCAGGTTTCGGGACAAGGTGCGCCTCTACCGGACCTGCATGCCGCCCGATGCCGATGACCCGGGGGCCTGCAACGAGTGGGCGTCGCAGATGGTGGAGACGGGTTGGACGGCGATCAAGACCCTCGATGTCGATTCCATGTGGCAGCGTTATGACCCGGAGTTCAAAGAACCAGGACATCAGCCACTGGGACGTAGCTTGTCAGCAGCGGACCTGCGTCGCGCCGAACGGCAGATGGCCAATCTGCGTGACGGTCTCGGCGATGACGTCGATATCGCCGTCCACTGCCACTGGGCTCTCGACTTACCCGACGCGATTGCCCTGGCCGAGCGTGTCGCGCCCTGGCGGCCCTGCTGGCTGGAAGATCCCCTGCCGGTGGCCTTTGCCCCCGCCTGGGTGCGGTTGACCCAACGTTCGCCCGTGCCGATCTGCATGGGCGAGAATCTCTATGGACGTCACGAGTTCCGGCCCTTCATCGAAGAAGGAGGGACTCACATCGTTCACATCGACATCCCGAAATCAGGTGGGTTCCTGGAAACCAAACGGATCGCCGATCACGCCGATCTCCACTATCTGAAGGTGGCGGCCCACAATCCAGCCAGTGTCGTGGGCACCGTTGCCTCGGTGGTCGTGGCCGCAACGATCCGCGGTTTCTCGATGATCGAGCGCGCTGGCGCAGACCTGGACTGGTGGGAGGATCTGATCCTTCACGACGGGCCCGTCATCGATGGCGGCCACGTGGCCGTTCCTGAGGGCCCGGGCCTCGGTATTGAGCTGAATCCGGACGTCGCGCAGGCCCACCTCGCTGAGGGAGAAGAGTGGTGGGGAGAATGACGGGCACGACGCAGAAACTCGGATTGCTTGCCCTGTTGGTCGGCCTTTGCCCTGAGACATCGGCAGCAGCATCGGCAGCAGCATCGGCAGATGGTGAATCAACGAGCGCGGCAGACGAACTGACCGCCTATGTGCAGAAGACGATGGCGCTGCTGCACCCGAGTTCGGCGGCCATCGTCGTCAGCGTCGGGCAGCAGATTGTCTTTGAGAGATACCTGCCCGGAAGTTTTGAGGGCCTGCCAGAAACGGTGGTGGATGAGAACTCACTCTGGGCCCTGGCGTCCGCCACAAAGTCCTATGGTGCTGCCATCCTCTTGATGCTCGTTCACGAGGGGGTCGTGGGCCTCGACGATCCGGTGTCGGAATACCTGCCTCTCTTTGAGCAACCCGGTGACGGGCCCTTTGCGCGGACCGCTGTGACGCTGCGTCACCTGGCCTCGCACACCTCGGGACTTGGGCATCGTGCCAGGACGCAGGATACGCCACCGGATTCTGCCATCGTCCTGACCGAGCCCGGTGTCGATTTCCAGTATTCCTGGCTTGGTGTGCACATGCTCGAAAGGGCCATCGAAGCAGCGACGGGCGAAGACTACGAACGACTGCTGCATCGAAAACTCCTGGAACCCATGGCGCTTCAGGCCACGCGGTTCGTCTACGAACCGGATCCGGACCTGCAGCTGATGCCATGTATTGCCGGTGACTACGAGGACCCGGCCCGACACTACGCCTGGTCCCATATCGGCGGCCGAATCAGTTCAGGGCTGCTCGCCACCGCCCGAGACGTGAACCACTTCGGCCAGTTGTGGGCCTTTGAAGGAACCCTCAGAGGCCACACCTATTTCACCCCTGAACTGGCACGCCAGGCGTGGACCCATCACGGGACGCGGGCCTTCGACAATGGCGCCTATGGCCTGCTGTGGTGGTTGTTCCCGGAGGAGGAGGGGTATGTCATGTCTGGCGCGACGCACACCGTATCTGCCGTGGTGCCCGCAGATCACGCCGTCGTGACAGTCATGCGCAACTACATTGCGGCCCCGGCACCCGAGTTCAGCTTCTACGAGGACAAGCTTGCCCTCGTACGGTTCGCCAAACAGTTCGCCCGGGAATGATCAGAGGAGCACCGGGGAACCCGGCTGTCTTTATCACTCCCCAACCAACCATGCTGAGCCATCGTTCGAGGCAATGGTGTCGATCTCTTCCTGCGTGAAGGGATAACGAACCAGCGTCTCGAGGGCCTCAGCCGGTGTCTGTGCCGGTGCGAAGCTCAGATAATCCGATCCAAAGAACAGCTTCTGGATGCCCCACTTCCGGAAACGCCAGACCATCAACTCCCGTTTCGAGAGCGGCGCGTCCTCGTAGTATTCCAGATGCGCGCTCAGGTCCATGTAGAGATTCGTGCGATCGATCAGAGGCGGTACGGAATACTCGGTGACGAGGTAGGTATCGGTCTCGATGTCGAGCATACCGCCGGCATGGGCAATGGTGATGCGCGTGCCCCGGTTTTCACCAAGTACTTGCAGGACACTCATGATGGCCCTCGCATCCAGCGGTGCCGCATTCACATGCAGCATCACGGGCGCATCCAGTTGACCGGCCCGGGTCAGCACCGCCGAGATGGCTGCCGCCTGATCGGGGTCTTCCCAGTCGAATTCGGCGCCCTGAAGCTTGACGCCCACCATGCCGGGCAGGGCCAGGCATCGATCGACCTCGGCCAGCGCCCCATCGAGCATTGGATTGATCCCGCAGAAACCGATCAGCCGATCCGGGTATCTGGCCACCTCTCCTGCAGCATAGTCGTTCTCACTGGCTGACCCGGCTTCGTCCAGCTGCGGGAAGTATCCCAGAGACAGCACGACGGCCTTGTCTACATGGGCCTCGTCGAGTCGGGCGATCAGTTCGTCGGCGCCCAGATTGGGCATGCCCCCACCCGTCAGACCATCCAGCAGGGCCTGACTGATGAGATGAGTGTGGGCATCCAGGGCAGCGGCGTTGGCCGTGAGCGAAGTGGGTTCAGCAGCGACACTGGCGGCTGTGGCGGCCAGAAGCACGAAGGTGAGACGGCGGACGGAAGCTCTCACAGCGCCACCTCCAGACTGACGTTGAGGAAACCGGCATTCTTGAGGCTGTAGTCGCCGACATCCTTGCTGCCATCAGCAAACTCAAAGCGCCGCATGAACGTGGTTCCTGCCCGCAGGCCGAGCATCATACCCTCACCGAGCCCCAGATTGAGCGCCGGCCCTATCGTGCCAACCGAATACTGGAGCAGCGGATTGTCGACACCGTAGATGTCCCGATCCCCGTGGTACTGGTTGCCATCAACATTCAGCAGCATCCCGACTTCCATCCGCTGCGAGGCAGCATACCAGACTTCCAGGTTTGCCGGCAGGATCGTACTGAGCCGCAGCCGCCCCCCGTTGTTCCAGTTGATCGCCAGAATCGGCAGCGGGAAGGGCTGGCCGAAGGAGTTGTCCCAGGCGGCCCCATAGCCGATCTGCAACCGCTCACTGTAGGCCCTGATGAAGATCGCCACGGCCTGGAAGGTCACATCGTCGGTGCCGACATCACCCTCGAAATCGGAGGCGATACCCGGCTTGGCAATGCCCATGAAGGTCCAACGATCCGACAGACCGTGGGTCACCGTCGCGGCGTACTGGATCGCCTGCATGTTCTGGGGATTGTCCGCCCCCGAGGGGAAGCCATCGTAGTCCAGATCGAACCGACGGTAGGACACCTCGTTGACGAGCACCGTCCTGCCCTCGCCCCAGATCATTGGATAGGCGCCGGTCAGGGTGAGTGTGCCGACGCGGATCGTGCCCGTGTCCAGAAACGTGGTCGCCGCATCCGTGTCTGGATCGGAGATCTCGCTGTGAGGAAACAGTTCGTATCCGGCCGAGAATGTGGGACCTGGCTGGGCCAGCGTCGGTGCGCTGGTCGCGATCAGTACAATCCCCAGCAGTGCGAAACCTGCGAAATACCTCATGATGACTTCCCTCTTCCCAACGAGCGAATGATGGGAATGCAGCGCCGAAACAGGCTCTGCGACAGCCGATCGAGGGTCCGCGACAACGCCAGCAGCGTTCTCACGACGAGCCTGAGCAGGTTGATGATGATCCAGGTGCCCAGGTCTCTCACGGTGTCTCCCCATCTGATTTCACGTCCTGGAGAGTCCAGGTCGTGTCTGACGTCTCAGAATCTGGGGAATCCACCGGGTCGAATCGCCCGATCTCGTAAGGCTGGACCTGTTCTCAGAGGTTTTTGCACAGATACCACATACAGTGGCCATATGACTGGCGACTACGATATATAGTTGTTTGACGAAAGACCACGGCGGGCCCTTCGGAGTCTGGACGCCCGGACCGGCCTATTCTGCGCCCTTGAGCCGGAGTTGGGAGGGGCTGGGCAAGGAATTCGAGCCTGGGAAGAGCCCACCTTGAGTGGTGATCTCTGCCACCACGGGCTTGCATCAGATCACCGCCGAGCCGACCCTACCCAGCACGCCAATGACCCCTCATCCACACGATCCGCAGGGAGCAACAGATGGTATCGCGCAGGCGCATGGCCATTGTCACCACTGAATGGCGTTTCCACTGCCATGCCTGGCATATGGCGGAACGATTTCTCGTCGGTTATCCGGTCAATGGACAGTGGCACACACCCGATCTGGAGGTCGTCTCCGCCTACGTCGATCAGTTCCCTGAGAACGACCTGAGCCGGCAGCGGTCTGAGGAATTCGGCTTCCCGATCTATGAGTCCGTCGCCGACGCCCTGCGCTGCGGTGGCGACCAGCTGGCTGTCGATGCGGTCCTCCTCATCGGCGAGCACGGCGATTACCCGAAGAGCGAATTCGGTCAGACCAAGTATCCTCGCTACGAACTGTTCAAGCAGATCACCGACGTCTTCCGCAGCGACGGCCGTTCGGTCCCCGTCTTCAACGACAAACACCTGTCATGGAAATGGGACTGGGCTAAACAGATGTACGACCTGTCCCACGAACTCGGCTTTGCCCTGACCGCCGGGTCCTCGCTGCCAGGCACCTGGCGCATGCCATCGATCGACATGCCTCACGGCGCAGCCGTCGAAGAGATGATGTCCGTCGCCGTGGGGGGCATGGACAGCTACGACTTCCACGCCCTGGAAGCCATTCAGTGCATGGCGGAAAGACGTGCGGGGGGCGAAACCGGCATCGCCGCCGTACAGGGTCTGAAGGGCGAGGCCGTGTGGCAGGCGATGGATGCCGGCAGTTGGAGCAAGGGCGGTTGGGATCCGACCTTGTTCGAAGCCTGTCTATCCCGCACGCAGACCCTCGCCCAGCCTGAGACCTACAGCCACCGGTACCCGACCAAAGAACAGATGCGCGAGTGGGTGGAGGAGCCGATCGCTTACCGCATTGAGTACGTGGACGACACAAAGGCCACCATGCTGCTGATGAATGGACTTGTGGGTGACTTCACATTTGCTGCCCGGATCAAGGGGCAGTCTGCTCCCCTGTCGACGCTCTTCTACCTGCCACCAGTGCCGAATGTCATGTACTCGGCTGAACTGATGGCGAAGGCCGAAACCACATTCATGACCGGCAAATCTCCGTATCCTCTTGAGCGAACACTGCTGACGACGGGTCTGGTGGAAGCGTGTGTGCAATCCGCCAGCAAGGAGCAGACGCGGGTCGAAACGCCGCATCTGGCCGTGACGTACGCCGTCGGACCAGAGTCCCTCTTCGCTCAGGACTGAGCATTCGTGAATCGCCACATATCACCCATTCGCGCCCTTCTCGCCGGCCTGTTCCTCGGACTGCTCGGGGCACTGTATGTCAGCGTGTTCCCCCGCCCGGCAAGTGGCGAGACCGGCTTCTACATCCAGCCCTATCTCCAGAACGTCCACACCACCGGGGTCACCGTGCAGTGGTGGACGAACACTGAGGACGGACCGGATCAGGTGGAATTCGGTCCCGGTTTCAATCTGGTGGCCTCAGGCTCGCAGGATCATGTCGCCAGTGTCGGCCGAGTATTGCACCGGGCCGTCATCACCGGACTCGAACCCGAAACCATCTACCCCTACCGCGTCCGCTCCGGCGACCTGGTGAGTGACGAGTATCAGTTCACCACGGCCGTGAAACGATCCAGCCCCTTCCGCTTTGCGATCCTGGGCGACGGACGCACCGACGACGATGAGGTCATCGCGCGCCATCGGGGCATCGCTCGCGTCGCCCTCGACCTGGAACCGAACTTCGCCCTGGAGGCCGGCGACTACGTCGACACGGGGGAGCAGGTCCATTGGGACCGACTGTGGCGGCGAATCCTCACATCCTCTGACCCGGATGATCCAGGCCTCGACTTTGCCAGTCGCATCCCCTTCTACCTGCTGGTGGGCAATCACGAGATCTATGGTGGAGGGACCCTCGGACTGGCCAGCGGTTACGCCGAGGGCAACCTCGAGTCCACCATGGACCGCTACCGCGCCTACGTCGACAATCCGCCCAATGGCAGCAGCACGCCCGACTGGGAGGAGCGCTACTACACGTTCTCCTACGGTGTGGCCACCTTCATCGTCCTGGATGCGAACAATACCAGCGATGACGGACTGGATAATCACGACTTCCTGCCCGATGGATCCACGCCGGACTGGGAGCCGGGCAGTGAACAATACCAGTGGATGATCCGCACACTGGCCACCGCACGCGACAGCTCCGCCTTCACCTTCGTGCTCATGCACCCCTCCCCCTACAGCAAGGGGACACATGGCATGCCGACGGAAGTCCAGAATGGTTGGAAGATCCGTGCCCTGGATCCGGTCTTCCGGGAATACGGCGTCGATGCGGTGCTGACCTCCCACGACCACGTCGCCGAACGATCCCTCACGGGGCCCTCGGGATTTGAGCTGGCCATGGACGATCAGGATCCGGCCAATCTCAACTACCTCGTCATGGGTAACTCAGGCCATAGCGCCCGTGGGCCGAGAGAGGATTGGGAGAGTTGGATGGACATTACCGGCAATGACGCGCCGCCCTACTACACGCGCTATTTCTATGATTGGCAAGGCACCGATCACGCCAGTTTCATCGACGTCTCCATCCGTCCCCTCGGAGAGGGTCAGTGGGAAGCGGGTCTGCAGTTCATGCGCGATGACGGCCAGATCTTCGATCCCATCGCGCTGCGCCGCGCCGATCCACTGCAGCCCTGACATCAGGTCGCATGGACCGTCGCTGCCACGGCGGCCATGCCCCGGATGGCGGATCCGCTCCGGGTGTCTCACTGCCGCGGAATAAGGCCTCGCCGTCCAGGCAGGAGTCACTCAGATTGAGCGGTCACGCGCCTCCGAGAAAATCTCCATCCACGCCTGCCATGTCTCCTGGGACAGCGTGCTGATGGCACCACCTGCCATCAGGATGTAGCCGCGTTCAGCCAGAGCCGACAGGTCGCAGGCACGATGCACGATCTCACGGACTTCGTCGACACTGTACTCGTGGAGCACTCCGGTTGTGCCACCGCAGAAGATGAAATCCTGGCTGTGCTTGCTGACGAGATCGGGAAGATCGGGGTTCTCCTCAATGTCGAAGGGGTTGAGGATGTCGACGCCCATGGCGGCCAGGTCGGGCAGCAACTGCCGGATGTTGCCGTGGGAGTGCAGATGCAGATAGGCACCCTTGTCGTGGACGAGGCCGACGAGTTCCTCATACCACGGGAAGAAGAATTCACGAATGAGTTCCGGAGACAGAATCAGCGCGTCCGCAGTGCCCAGGTCATCGCAGACATTGATGATCTCGACCCCTCGGTCCAACAGGGCCTCAACGGCATCCAGATTCATGCGGGCGAGACG